>JAJCXO010000228.1 GCA_029263395.1 Acidobacteriota bacterium
GCTTGAAGACCAGATCCATGATCAGGACCGAGCTGTCCATCTCGTGGACCTGCGCTTCGGCTTCCGGATGGACCGCATCTCCGAGCAATAGCAGACAGGCATCGCCCCGATCCAGCCTCTCGAGCAAGCGATTTTCGCTCAAAATCTTGAGCAGATTGTCGACCGCAGCATGGAGATCACCCACCACGACGGGAGTCAAACGCTCGGGTAGCTCGAGCAGACCACCGGCGTTGCCATCGCCGTCCTTCGGCCGATAGGCAGCGTCGCGAAGCCGGTGATTCACCTCTTGCAGAGTCGTCAGTGCGGTCTCGGCCGGGAGCGGCTCGAGAGGGCCACCGAAGATCTCAGCGACTCGCTCCAGCGATTGCCGGCGGCGGTGGACGAGCTCCTCGGTCTCGCTTCCGTCTTCGAGCATCGACAGATAGGTCCCGAGCTCGGAGATCGGGTCGCGGAACACCAGGGCGTCACCCTCATGGCGTACTTGGAAATGCCGCCGGAAGGCATCGCGTGGGTGGCTGAAAAGCGGCCTCTGATCCTCGGCGCCGTGGCTGATCGCCAGGCTCTCTCCCGACGCCAGCCTGAGGAAGTGGCCAAGACCGGAGAGATAGCGTTGCGGATCGAAGACCAGGAAGGCTAGAGCTCCCTCTCGGTGACTGGTATCCAGGGCCAGGTCGGGATGGATCCGCAGCCGTTGCCGCCCCATCTCCACCTCGAAACAAGGACCCGGCGAGGCAAGTCCCTGAAACGGAATCCTGATCGCTTTGCCAGAGAGACGCAGTCGCTCCGCAGGTCCAGGCGTCACGGTCTCGCACCCACCCCCCAGGCGATCCCAGAGCGCCCCCAGTAAAGACCGTTTCATGGCTCTATCATAAGGCTACTCGAGAGAGAGCTGGAACAGCCCCGGCAGGTGGCGTGATCCAGGCCACAACAACCCGCTCGGGTAGTTCTTAAAAGGCAGAGAGCCGCTAGCATCGCCGGCAGCACACTTGAATCTGAGCTCCAGCCCCAACAGGAGGAAGCTATGTTCGGAAGCAATCCGATCGCCGGTCTGTTCGGCAAGTCGCCGTTCAAACCGACCCAGAAACATATGGAGGTGGTCGCTGAATGCGCCGCAGAATGCGTCCCACTGTTTGAAGCCTTGCTCGCCGGCGACAGCCAGCAGGCCGTGATCCACAAAGACCGCGTCTTCAAGCTCGAAAACCGGGCGGACGACATCAAGAACCAGATCCGCTCTCAGCTTCCCAAGAGCCTGTTTATGCCCATTGACCGGCGCGACCTGCTCGACCTGCTGCATGCCCAGGACTCGATCGCCGACACTGCCCAGGACATCGCCGGCCTGGTTACTATACGCAACCTGGCGATCCCGGACTTCTTCCGCGATCTCCTGCCAGCCTTTGTCCAACGCAACGTGGACGCCGTCGAGCAATGCAGGAAAGTGATCAACCTGCTTGACGAGCTGCTCGAGATGGGTTTTCGCGGCCGTGAGGCCGACCAGGTCGAAGAGATGGTTCAGAAGCTCTCCGAAATCGAGAGCGAGACCGACGATCAGGGCATGGAACTCTCCCGACTGCTCTTCGAGCACGGAGATGAGATGACACCACCGACTTTTTTCCTTTGGCACGAGCTGTTCCAGGGATTGGGCGACCTCGCCGACTACGCCGAGGACGTCGGCGATCGGCTGCGTCTCCTAGTGGCACGTTAATTAGAGGAAACCACCATGGAATTCGCAATGGTCTTCATCATTCTTGCCGTCATCTTCGGCCTCTACATGACCTGGGGCGTGGGTGCCAACGACGTCGCAAACGCCATGGGCACCTCGGTGGGATCCGGGGCAATCACGGTCAAGAAGGCGATCCTGATCGCCGCGATCTTCGAGTTCACCGGCGCTGTCCTGGCCGGTGGCCACGTCACCGGGACGATACGCAAAGGAATCATCGACGCGGACTTCGTGCCGTCGCCCGAGATCCTGATTCTCGGGATGCTTTCGGCCCTACTGGCCGCTGGCCTATGGCTGATGGTGGCCAGCTGGTTCGGTTGGCCGGTGTCCACCACTCACACCATCGTCGGCGCCCTGATCGGCTTCGGAGTGGTCGGCTTGGGCGTGGAGGCGGTGAAGTGGGACAAGGTCGGCAGCATCGTCGCCAGCTGGCTGGTTTCGCCGATGCTGGGAGCGTTCTTCGCCTTCCTGCTAGCACTCTCGGTGCGTAAATTCATTCTCGACGCCGACTCGCCACTGGCGGCTGCCAAACGCTACGGACCGGTCTACGTTTTCTTCATGGGCGTCCTGATCTCGCTGGTGACCATCTTCAAGGGCCTAAAGCACCTCAAGCTCGAACTGACCACGAGCCAGAGCCTGGCAGTGTCGATTGTCGTCGGCTTCATCATCGCCATTGCCGGCAGAAGCTTGATTCAGCGTGTGGAAGTCGATCCCAAGGCTGATAAAGAGTTCCACTACGCCTCGGTGGAGAAGGTCTTCGCGCCGCTGTGCGTGTTCACCGCCTGCTCGATGGCTTTCGCCCACGGCTCAAACGACGTCGCTAACGGCATCGGCCCCTTGGCGGCGGTGGTGTCGATCGCCAAGACCGGCGAGGTGGCACAGACGGCCGAGCTGCCGATCTGGATTCTCTTCCTCGGCGGCGGCGGCATCGTCCTCGGCCTGGCCACCATGGGTTATCGGGTAATGAAGACCATCGGCAAGCGGATCACCGAGCTGACGCCGAGCCGTGGTTTTTGCGCCGAGTTGGCCGCCGCGGCCACCGTGGTCACCGCCTCGCGGTTGGGTCTGCCGGTGTCCACCACTCACATCATCGTCGGTTCGGTCCTTGGCGTCGGTCTGGCGCGGGGCATCGCGGCGATCGACCTGCGCGTCGTGTTGGGCATCGTCACTTCGTGGATCGTCACCCTGCCGATCGGCGCTGCCACGGCGGCCTTCTTTTTCTTCTTCTTCAAAGGAATCTTCTTATAGCTCTGCCCGAGTTGAGACGGCTAAGCCGCCGACCACGGCCCAATCGAGATCTAGCTTATTCAAATCGGCTGCGAGTCGGCTGAGAGCCTCTTGTAGTCGAGTCACTTTCGATGCCCGCGGAGAACGCTCGGCGGGTGGATAACGTGCCAGCGACCTCGGCATGGGATCCATCACTCTTGGCGCAGAGCGACGGTGGGGTCAACCGTCGCCGCGCGACGGGCCGGCAGGTATGCTGCCGACAGGGTCGCCAAAACGAGCACACCTGCTCCAGCCGCTAGGGTCAACGGGTCGGTTGCCTCGACGCCGAAGAGGAGGCTTTGGATCAGCCCTGCCAGCAGGTAGGAGAGCGTCAGGCCCAAGATGAGCCCGAGGGTCACCGAGGTAAACGCCTTCTTAAGGATGAGGCGGCTGATGTCGACACGCTCGGCGCCGATGGCTACCCGCACGGCGATCTCCCGCTTCCTGCGGCTGACCGCCAAGCTGACGACGCTCCAGATCCCGACGACAGACAAGGCCAGGCCGAGAAACGCCACGATCGAAAACATCTCGGCGTTCATGCGGTGGGTATATAGAAATCCCCGCACGATATCTTTGTAGGTCACGACGTTGATGATGGCGAGATATGGCTCGAAGTCGCGTAGCCAGCGGTGTAGACGGGGTACCGAAAGGAGAGGGTTGCCGGTCACCGAGACCATGAGCGCACTGGTGGTGCCATAACCCTGCTGCGGATAGGCGAAATAGACCGTCGGCGGGGGCTCGGCGAAGAAATCCTGGGTTTTGGTGTCGCGGACGACGCCGACGATCTCGAATCTGCGGTCCGCTTCGGGCCAGCTGAGATGCCGGCCGAGGGGGTTCTCGCCTGCGAACAAGCGTCGCGCCAACGCTTCGTTGACCACCGCCACGTCGCGCCCGTCGGCGGTGTCTGTCTCCTCGAAAACGCGTCCCTTCCGGAGATCGATTCCAAGGGCCTCGAAGAACCCTGGAATCACGTTTGAGAGGACCAGCGAAACCGGCTCGCTGCCACCTTCCGGAACCAGCTCGGCTTCGGGATGTGGGGCGAGCAGAGGATAGTCCGTCACGGCGGCGGAACGCACCCATGGTTCCTCGGCGAGCCGCTCGGCGAGTTGACGTAGGAACGCGTCGCGCTCGGTGACTTCCAAGTCGGTGCTGCTGGTCGAGATTTGGGCCTCGATGAGGGGAGTGTAGGAAAACCCGGGATCGAGGTTGCCGGCGGTGGCGAGGGTGCGGAGCACGAGTCCAGCGACTACGAGGAGCACAACACACAGCGCCACCTGGGCCGAGACCAGCAGATCGCGTACCCCCGGGACGCGCCACCCCCAAACCCGCCGCGGGATGCTGATAGAGGCATCGCCGGTCGTCCGCAGGGTCGTCAACAGGTCCCGGCGCCAGACTCGGGCTGCCGGCAGGAGGCCCGCGACCACGCCGGTGGCGATCGAGGCGAGCAGGGCAAAGGCGACCACGGAAAGATCGATGGACGTTTGGCGGGCGACGTTGATCCCCCACACGCTGGGCCGTGCGAAATACGCCCCTAACCGGAAGCTCAACGGACCGGCCAAGAGCAGCGCGATGCTGCCAGCCAGGGAAGAAAGCAGGATGTTCTCGAGCAGCACCTGCCGGACGAGCCGTCCTGGGGAGGCTCCCAGCGCCGCCCGCACGGCCGTCTCACGCCGGCGCCTCAAAGCCACCGACAAGAGTAGGTTTGCTACGTTGGCGCAAACCAGGAGGAGCAGCCCACCGGCGGCTGCTGTCATCATCCGGACAGTGGACCACTCGTCGAGGCGTGAACGCGGATCGATCCAGGTCGAAGCCTCGAGGCGGAGATGCCGGGACCCGTTTTGTCGCGGATATGTTTCGTCCAGCCCCGCCGCCGTCGCTGTGAGCGCGGCGAGCCCCTGTTCCTGGCTGACGCCGGGGCGCAGGCGTCCATAGAGCCGCACCAGCGGCAGGTCGCGGTCCTCGGAACGGTTTGCCCACCGGGTGTACCGGTCCTTGAACGGCGTGAATGGGATCCAGACGTTCGGGCGGAAGTCGGACATCGTGCCTAGAAATTCCGGCGTCGCCACGCCCACCACGGTGAAAGGCCGGTAGTTGAGATAGATCGTGCGCCCTAGGACCGATGCGTCACCACCGAAGGTGCGTTGCCACCATTCGTGGGAGATCACCGCCGCGGGATCCGCCCCGGGACGGTTGTCGTTCGCTGTCAGGCCTCGGCCGATCGTCGTGCGGATGCCGAGCACGGAAAAATACTCGCCCGAGACCGCTTCGAGGCGGCAGAACTCGGTCATGGTCTCTAGGCGCACGGACGCGAGGTAGTAGGGTTGCGTCGCGGCAATGCCCTCGAAGGCGGTGTTCTCGGCGGCGGTGAACGGCGCGGCGTAGTCGAGAAAATCCAGGTAGGAGATGTTCTGGTAGGTCTCGTCGTCCTCAGTCCCGAAGACGCGGACCAGCCGGTCGGCGTCAACTCCCGGAAACGGTTGGTAAAAAGCGTTGACGTAGGTGACGACAGCAATGCAGGCGCTCAGGCCGAGCGCCAAAATGCTCACCGCCACGATCGGATAAGTCGGCCGGCGTAGCAGGCCGCGGATCGAAACCCTCGCGTCGTGTGCTAGGTCAAACATGGGATGCTCCTTGTTCTCGAGGCCGCACCTCGGTGCAAGGCCCCACAGATCTTGCATCCTATATTTGTTAGCACCAGGGGGCCGTAGAGGCGCCGTTAGCTTCCGTGGAGGTTCCGTACGGTGCTTCACGACGCTGTCGCGGCGCCGTCGGGAGGCGATTCAGCCTTCAACAAGACGTTTCGATCAGCCAACCCAGCGCCGCGGCGGCGACCGCAACGGTGTGGTTGTGGGCATCGATGTTGGTTTTGCCGAATCCGCCGTCCGGTTGTTGAAGACTGTGCAAGTGGTCGGCGTAGTCCAGGCATGTGGGGAAGTCAGTCGGAGACAACATGCTTTCGATCAGTAAACGTTCGGCGCACAGGTCTGGATTGTTCCTGACCACCGGCTCGGTGAAGGTGCTGTCGATGCGGCTTAGCACATCGTGAAATTCGGTTCGTGGGGCAGGGTTGCGGCCGTAGTCGGTCGCAAACATGATCAGATGTAGGTCGAGGTAGGCGGCGGGGGTGGGGTCAGCAGGCGTTGAGCCGTAGGGCTGCGGGGGCAAGATGCCCAGTTCGCCGATCGCGAAGTGGAACATGCTGCGTGAAGGTTCTTCCCAGGTGGCCGCTTCCGCGGCGATGGTGCGAGCGACGGGGGCAATCAGGGCCAGCAGACGGCCAAATTGCGCGACCTCCAGCCGTTGCCAGCTGTAGGCCAGGGCGAGGACGGCCGTCACATCATATTGCAGCTCGTCCGCATCCGCCTGAACCTGGCATACGTCAACCAGTAGGTCGCAGGTATCCCGCAGGCGGGCCAGATCAGCCTGGGCCGCGTCCGAGTTGGCCCACAGTGAGCGCGTGAAGAAGCGGTCGGCAAACCCCAGCAACGAATCTGGGAAGTTGGCCTTCAACCACTTCTCCACGCCCTCGACCATCTGACCGTAGCGGTGACATTGTTCGGGATTGAGCTTCATACGTGCTCGAGCTCAATGAACAGGCTGGAAGAGAACATCGCCTTCGTTCCAGCTGTCTCTACCGGTCAAAGGGACGTCCGACTCACTTGCTGAGGATGAATCCGGCCTTCATGCCAGTCTTCACGCGGACGTTGTACACCTTCTTCATTTGTTTCTTGTCCATGAACATGTCTCCTAGGTTGATGGCGCGACCCGCCGTTCGGGTCGGTCGGTTTCGAGTGAAGGCCGAGGCCAATCGCCGGCCCTATCCTTGTAGGGCGTTTTTCAGGCCCGAAAAGAATCACCTCGGCACAAGTTTCTTACGATTGCCCGACCGAAAAGTTGGTCGCGAGTTGCTCTCGTGGCGAAACGGAGGCATTCCAGGCGTGCCGGGAGTATTCTCTCGGGGTCATGCCAGTAGTCCGGCGAAATCTGTCGTAGAACGCCGACACGGAAGCATAACCTACCGCAAACGCCGTTTCGGTGGCGCTGACTTCCCGGGCTCGAAGGAGACGCATGGCGACTCTCATTTCGGCTTGCGTGGATGAGCTCTGCCGGCGTCACCGCAGGATATCTGGCGCGACGAGTGGAGTGCTTCCGCCAGCCTCCGCTCGAATCTTGCCAAAGGAACGTCACCCCAAGGGACGTCTGGTCTGCGAAAAAATGGTGCCTCGGCAGGTGCTTAGCGATCAGGGATCGAGATCACCTAGGGTCGACCGATCGACCAGTGGAAAGCCTTCTCTTAGAGCCGCGGTGCAGAGCCGATCGTCCAGGCAAACGAAACCGAGCGAGGGTGGCTGCCCCTCTGAAGCTAGAAAAGCAGCGGCCAGCTGTAGCGCATCGGCTGCCCTGAGAGGGTGAACTCGCAAGAATCGTCGTGCAGTCTGTCGAATGGTCTCGATCGGCTCGATGCGGTGCCAACTGCGAGCCAAAGCGTCAAGCTTCTCCAGAGCGAAGCCCGTTTCCCGCGGTGAGAGCTTGTTCTCACGTTCGAGACGAGCAATCGCCGAAACGCATTCGACCTCGCTGCCCCACCAAGTCAAGATCGCTCCATCTTCGAGGTAGAGCTCAGCAAGCCGATAGCTCACCGCTTCCGTGATGACCAGAGGCACGAGAGCAGAGCTATCCCAGAACCTCAACGACCCGAGTCTCTCTCCTCGAGCAGCGCCTCGAGGGCCGAAGCCCCCGATCGTGGACTCAATGGCTCCTGGGTCAGTATGTCCCGCGGCAGAGGTGCCTGTGCTCGACGTGCCACGCCGCTGCGCTCCAATCGGGCGAGTCGCCCTTCGGCGTCCACCGTTCCCTGGACCGCCGACTCGATCCGGGCGACCGGGCGACCTCGGTCCAGCACAAGAATGGTCTCGCCGTTACGGACCTGATCGATCAGAGCACTGAGATTATTTTTGGTCTCAGTCAGAGTAGCTGTTCTCATTTAGCTACAATAGCCAATTGGAGTTCGGCTGTCAAAGCCTCATGTGGATCACAAGCGATGTTGGCCCTACTGGGTTGATGGCCAAGGGCGTTGATCTTCATCCGACGCCGGCTATTCGAGGAGCTTCATGCCGCCGGTGCCGTCGACCTCAAAGATGCGAGCGGTGCCGTCGGCGCAAGCCAGGATCGCGACATCATGGGTGTCGGCGAAGGCGACTTCGAGGGCGTCGCAATCCGAGGTGGCGATCTTCGCTCCTTGCCCGGTGTCGATGGCCCACAGCCAGACTTCACCATCGTCCGCCAGGGTCAGGATCTGAGTGACCTCGAGATTGAACGCGCCGGAGATCAGGCTGGACTGATGGCCGGTGAGTACTTGCGGGGCGGTAAACAGATCTGCCAGGTACCAGATCCGAGCGGTGCCGTCTCGTGAGGTGGTCAGGAGGCGTTGGCTTTCGGGATCGAAGCTCACCGAGGTGATGTGGCCATGGTGCCCTCCCAGCAGCACCGGTTCGGCGTCGCTGGTGGTTCGCCAGAGACCGATATCGTCTTCGCAGGCGGTGGCGGCATAGGCGCCGTCGGGGCTGATGGCCGCTACCGAGATTTTGTTGGGATGGCCATCGTATTGGGTCAATAGTCTAGGCTCGAGCTTGCGATGGATCAGCTCGGCGCCGGGGAGTTTGGCGTCGCGCATGGTGGTGATGATGGTCTCGACTTCGGGCAGCTCCCAAAGCCGTACCACCAGGTCCTCCGAAGCGGTCAGCACCTTTCTGCCCCGGCGGGATCGCAGCTCACCGAATAGGCTGGCGCCCTTGGCACCTTCGATCACCGTCAAATAAACCGGTGCATCATGGCGTAAACGCACCGACCAACGGGTGTCGAAGAGCAACTTGATGTCGACGTCGCCGCCAGGACGCGGCGGTCCGTCGAAGGGCGCCTCGTCGGAGGTGGTTGGCGCGTCCCCGATGGCGGGCGCATCCGGGGCGCTGACCGCGATCAGGATGCCATCCTCACTTTTACCGAGTATGCGACCTTCGTCCGCCAGTTGGTCGATATCCAGGCTCTTCAGGTAGAGCTTGGGATTGTGTAGGTCCAGTAAGACCCGAGAAGCGACCTTGGGCGCTTCGCTGCGCAGTCCACGGCTGTGGCTCAAGATGCTGCGGTCGTGGGCCACCACCATGACTTTCTCGGTGATCCGACGCTGCACGTGACTCCAAGCCGCGAAAACGGCGAGAGAGAAGATGAACAGACCAATCAAGCCGCCGCGTCGCCGTTTGCGGCGGCGTCTCGCACTCAGACTGTGACCAATGAACGCCTGCTCTTCGCGGCTCAGCAGGTCGCGATGCTTCTCAGACCAGCCCGCCGCCTCAGCCAGAGCAGGACCCCGCAGCAGTGTCTGAGAGTGACGCTGCGTCCGCTCCCATTCGCGGCGAGCTTCCTCGATGCGTTTGCGCCACAGCAGAAAGGCGCGACCTTCCTCGAGCCAGGCCACTAGGCGATCCCAGGAACGCAACAGGGCTTCGTGTGCGACTTCCAGGTGACTCGTCCGGCCGTCGCCGTGGGCTACCAGCAAGCGCGCTTCGACGAAACGCTCCAGCAGATCGCGGACGCTCGCTGGCGTCTCCGACCATAGCACCGGCTGTCGTGCGTACTTGCCCTCGTCGTTGATTCGAACCATCGCGATGAAAGCGGTTTGCAGGTCGGCCTGTTCGGTCGCGGACATCTGCGTGGACCGCGAGGTCAGGACCGTCTCGGCGGCCAAGGCGACCGCACCGCTGAGTCCACCAAGCTTGTCGCGATACTCCGCGGTTTCGAGTCGTCCGTCGGAGCCGAACCCTTCCCACAGTTCGCGCAGGGCAAAAGCGAGAAGCGGCAGCGCGTCTTCGGTCTCGGTGTCCTCGACCATCGCTTGGACCAGACCGGTTTCGAGCTCGATGCCGGCGAGCTGCGCCGGGCTCTCGATGACCTGGGCGTAGCCGTCGACCGACATTGGACCGACGGTGAGGCTCTCGAAGGCGAGCTCCCGCAGCTCAGCGTGGCCTTGAAAGCCGCCGAGAAAGTCGGATCGCAAGGTCGCGAGGATTCGCAGCGAGCTGTCGCGGGATGTGATTGCCGCCCGCAGGAAGCTGAAGAAACGTGAGCTATCTGCGGCAGTGTCCGGCGCCAGCAGCTCTTCGAGTTGATCGATGGGCAGCAGCACGCTGGCCCGTGGACGACCTGCTAGCTGTCGTAATTCGTCCGCCAACTCCACCAGGGCGTCGGGGTTCGGCCGTCCGGTCGACGGAACCAATTGATGCTGCAGATCGTTGGTGTCTCGGGGCGCTCCATGGTGGTCGAAGGCGTCTGCCAGGGTCCTTGCGAGTCCTTGAAATGGCTGATCTATCGGCCGAAAAGGCGACAGTGGTAACCATGTTTCATGATCGCGCTCGAGGCGCGGCAGGATGCCGGCTCGAACCAGCGACGACTTGCCGCTGCCGGAGGCTCCCAGCACTAGCGTCCAGCGAGCTCCGCCGAAACGTTCGAGTCGACGCAGCAGCGATAGACCTCGACGGATCTCGTCGTCACGACCGAAGAAAACCGCCGCGTCCTCGGCCTGAAACGCCAGCAGGCCGGGATAGGGCGGCCGGCTGCCGTCCCAGTCGAACATGTTCTTGGGGTCGAGACCCGCGACTTCCAGCCCCCGCCACAGTCGGCGAAACGTGTCCTCGGGATCGGCAGTCCAGTCGAGCACCTGGAACTCGGTCAGCAGCGGTCGCACCTCGCAGGGCGCCACCTTGATCGGAAAGACGTGTTTGCCGAGAGACTTGGCGTGGGTGATCTCAGCGAAGCACCAATCCGAGGCCATCGAATGCTCGCTGCACAAGACAATGATCGCCTGACAGGCCCGCAATCGGGCGTAGAGCTCCTGCTCCCAGCTTCGACCGGCGGGGATGCCGTCGGCGGGATCAAAATCGAGAAAGATCGAGCGGTGGCCTTGTTCCTGCAGCCGGCGTCGAATCTCAACCGAGACGTCGTTATCGCGACTGCTGTGACTAATGAAAATTGCGCTCATGGATCGTCTCTTATTCTGACAGCAGAGGGACCCCAGCGCGTATCGCGCGTCAACCCAGTCCTCTCTCATAATTCTCGGAGAAGAGCCGGCGAGACGCCAGCGCTCCCAGCAGGTGGCTTCTTCGAGTCCCGGCAGGCGGAGGCGAAGCCGCAGGTACTTTATGGCTGAGCGAGGGGTTTTATCTCCTCGAAGGGATGCCTGTTCCTGGGCGATGAAAGGGGGTGCCGCTTGACGAGATCTAGCTTAGATCTTTAGGAATCGCCGCGGTCAGGATCTCGGGATCACCTTCCGTCACTAGCACGTTGTCTTCGATGCGAATGCCGCCAAAATCGCGCATCTGATCGACCCGGTCCCAGGCGACGTTGTCGCGGTGTTTCTGGCGGTTCTCGGAGTCGTCGAGCAGGGCTGGGATGATGTAGATCCCAGGCTCGATGGTCACCACGTAGCCGACATCCAACGGCATGTTCATCTTCAGTTTGCGAAGCCCCGGCTGTTTGCTCTGGCTCCGACCGGGCAACATGCCGCTGCAGTCCCGGACCCCAAGGCCGACCATATGCCCGACGCCATGGGGAAAGAATAGCTCGTGAGTCTCCTGCTCCACCAAGGAATCGGGGTCGCCGAGGAGCAGCCCGAAGTCGACCAAGCCGCGGGTCAGATCGTGCACGGTCTCGAGATGGATCTCGGTGTATTCCTTGCCGCGAAGGCAACGGTCGACAGCGTTCTTCTGGGCTTCTAGCACGATGCTGTAGAGATCTCGTTGCTCAGGGGAAAAACGTTGCACTGACAACCGACGGCAGGGGTAAGTCCGACTCACGTCGCAGGCGTAGTTCCTGACCTCCGCCCCGGCATCAATCAAGATCATTTCCCCGGATTTCAGCTTGCGGTCGGTGGGGGAGAAGTGAAGCACGGCGGCGTTCGAACCGAATCCGACGATGGTGTCGTAGGCGGTGCCATGGCCGCCGGCACGAAGGAACGCGGTTTCGAGCTCGATCTGAATCTGGCGCTCGGTGACCCCGGGGCGGAGGAGACCCTGAATCGCCGCATAACCTTTTTGCGTCGCTTGCGCTGCCTGACGCATGAGGTCGAGCTCGTAGGGATCTTTGGGGCGCCGCACCGCCAACAGCTGGTCTCGTAGCTGTTGGGTCAGATCGGTGTCGATCTCGAGGTTGAGCTCTAGATCGGGCAGTGTGCAGCCCAGCAGCGCGATCATCCGCTTGCCGCGATCTTTCAGCCAAGCTTCGAGCTGGGATCTTGGAGTGGTGCCTTTCGACGGGCGTTCGCCAGTCCAGACTCTAGCTTTCTGAGTCACCTCGGGGACAAAATCTGTCCAGCCCTCGTGGGGATCAAAAGCCAGCACCGCCCCCGGGCGATCGCGGTCGGTGAGATAGAAGTATTCGGAATGGGATTTGTAGGGGTAAGTCTGGTCACCGCGGCCCGGGATCCCCAGCAGATCTCCAGCGGATATCAGGACAATTTCGGAGCCCAGGCTCCAGGCAGCGGCGACCCGATCACGGCGCAGCTGGACGGAGTCCGGTCGAATGCCGCGTTCGAGGTCGCTCATGCGGTCAGAATGTCGACTCCGGTCTCGGTTACCGCGACGGTGTGCTCCCACTGGGCGGAAAGCGAGCCGTCTCGGGTGATAGCCGTCCAGTCGTCGTCGAGGATTTTCACTCCGTATCGGCCCGCATTGATCATCGGCTCAACCGTGAAGACCATACCGGGAACCATCCACGGACCGTCACCCGGTTTGCCGAAATGGGGCACTTGAACCGACTCGTGGAATTTGGTGCCGATACCGTGGCCGACAAACTGGCGGACGACGGAGTAGCCGTGGGTCTCGGCATGGGTCTGGATGGCGTGTCCGATGTCGCCGATTCGGCCTTCGGGTCGGACTGCGGCGATACCAAGGTCGAGACACTCCTTGGTGATCTCGACCAATTGCCGGGCGTCCTCGCTGACGTCGCCGATGAGGTACATGCAACTGGCATCCCCGAAGAAACCATCAAGTAAGGACGTCACGTCGATATTGATGATGTCGCCAGAAAGCAGCTTGCGATCACTCGGAATACCATGGCAGACGACTTCATTGATCGAGGTGCAGCAGCTCTTCGGATATCCCTTGTAGCCGAGGGTGGCAGGGCGTGCCCCACGCTCAACGGTGAAGTCGTAGACAAACTGGTCGATTTCGCCGGTCGTCACGCCAACGTCGGCGATGTCCTCGAGGCGCGTCAGGATCTCACGGGTCAGTTGACTCGCCCGCCGAATGCCTTCGATCTGCTCCTTGGATTTGAGCTCGATCCGCAGCTTCCGATCCAAGGATCGCTTCCAGCCGCTCGACTTGACGGGCGGTGGGGCAGTTGAGCCCTGGCGATCTTGGGCCAGATGGCACTTCTTGTATTTGTTGCCGCTACCGCACCAGCAGGGGTCATTTCGGCCGATCTTCTTTTTGGTGGTCAGTTTCATCCCACGTCTCCGTCCATGGTCGAGGGCTGCGAACTCGGACCCCGAGCTGCTGTCGCCAGGCGATCTGGATTGTCGCCGAAGGCTCAGTATACCAATCGAAACAACAGGAATTTGGTGGGTCGCATTTGGGTAAGCCGTCGGGGAGGCTGACAGGCGGTGTTGTCGTTGTCTCCGAGGACCAGCAGCGATTGGCTGCCGTCAGCAAAGCGCGGCCCGAAAGCCAGACCTTCCAGGTTGTCGAGTAGTATCGGCAACTCCTTGAAATCGAGCAGTAGCTGTTTGTCGAGCACTGGCAGGGTATGCGCCGCAGGACTCAGCCCGGATCGGTCGACGTCTGACTGCGTTGCGTCTGACCGTGCGGCGTCGAGATGGACCTCGAACAGCTTGATGAGCATACCGATCTCTGGGCCCCAAGTGCGCTCCATAGCGAGCAGTCGTCCGGCGTTGTCGAGCGCCAGCAGCTCGACCAGGCCGTGGGCGACGACCTTACCTTCCGGAATCCGTAGCGGATAGAGAAACTCACCCACCAACACCGGGACATGGCGGTCTTCAAAGCGCAGCACGCGGGCAAAACGCTGCAGGGTCGCGTCGGGATCGCGGGCGTCCTGGGCTAAGGCCGACTCAGTGGCAGTGACCAGGTGTCGGCCGTCGGGACTTGCGGTCAAAGACTCGAAGCCGAGATTCGAGCGAACTCCCTGGAGTTGAACGGTTCCTTGGTGGCGCGGCTTGAAAGCGAACGGGATCGGTGCGGTGCCCAGCCACTCCCCGGTCGCCAGGTCGATCCGATCGACGAACGGCGGCACACCGTCGTCGGCTACCCCTTCGCTCGACACAAAAGCGGTGCCGTCTCCGACCAGCACCAGACCCTCTGGGTCGACCCGATCGTCGGGATAGGGTAGTCCCTCGCGGGTCTGCAGACGGATGACGCTTTCAAACTCGACGCCGGAAATTCGTGGCTTGGGTTCGGCGTTGGTTTTTCTTTCCTCGCTGATGGTCACTCGTAAGGTGAAGATGCGGGCGTCCCGTCGCGAGTCCGAGACGGCGAAGAAGAGCCGCTGTTCTGGGTCGTAGGCGAGTGCTGACAAGCCACCGATGCAGGCGCCTTCAAAACGTGCGCCGCCGGGGATGTGGTACTCCGAGAGTAACTCGAGTGAAATCGGTCGAGGTGATGTCTCGCCGGTCTCTGCGTGCGCTGCCTCTGCGAAGAGGGTGGCAGCGAAGACGGTTACAGCGAAGAGGGTACCGACGAAGACGGTGGCAGTAAAGACGGTACCTGTCAGCAAACCCGGTAGCAAGAGTTTGCGTTGGATGGTGGTGGGCTTGAACATCGATCGGGCCTCAGCTTCGCCCGGCATCGATCGCGAACGTGTCGTCGGTGTACACGCGTTCGAAGAGCTCGGCATACTTCTCTTCGATCACCTTGCGCTTCATCTTCATCGTCGGTGTGAGCTCGCCGCCTTCTTGGCTGAGGTCTCGGTCGAGGACGAAGAAACGCCGCACCCGTTCGACGCGAGCCAGGTCTCGATTTCCTTGTCGTACCGGCTCCAGGAAGAGCTCGCAGAACTCGCGCTCAGCGACGACCTTACCCATCGCCTGGGCCAACGCCTCGGAGCGGGCCATCGGGTCCCGCATCAGTTCGCCGCGTCGTTCGTCGAGCTCGTCTTGTGAGAGCAAGCCGTGCACGGCGCCCCACTCCAAGGTCTCGAGGGGACTCGGCGCGATCAAGGCGGAGATGTAGTTGCGACGGTCGCCGTGGGCATGCACTTGGGAGATCAGAGGACTCTTGGATTTGATCGCGCGCTCTATGTTGGCGGGGGCGACGTTCTTGCCGCCAGCGGTTATGATCAAGTGCTTCTTACGATCGGTGATCCTCAGATAACCTTCGTCGTCGAGCTCGCCGATATCACCCGAGTGCAGCCATCCATCGATCAGCGTCTCCTCGGTTGCGGCTTCGTTCTTGTAATAACCCTTGAAGACGAACGGTCCGTGAAGCAGGATCTCGCCGTCGTCCGCGATGCGGCAGCGGTTGGGCGCGACAACTTGACCGACGGTCCCCAGTTTCATCGCATGCTCGCGATTGATGTGGGTCAAGACCGTCGCTTCGGTCATCCCGTAAGCTTCATAGATTGGCAGGCCGGCGGCCCAGAAGAATTCCAGGATCTCGTATGAAATCGGAGCGGCTCCCGTCAGGCATAGACGCACCCGACCGCCAAAGGCTTTGTGGACTTTCGAGAAGACCAAACGTTGGGCCAAGCGATATTGCAAGGCGAGGCTGGTCGGCACGTTTTCCCGCGCCAGGATGTGGCGCAAGCGTCGACGCGCGACCTGCGTCGCCCAAGCGAAAATGGATCGCACCAGTGCCGGCTTGTGCTCGATTTCCGAATGGATCTTGGCATAGGCCTTCTCGAACAGTCGGGGAACCGAGCCGAAGATTGTCGGACGGACCTCCTGCAGCTCAGCCAGCACCGCGCCGACGCTCGACGCGTAGGCCGCTGCGACGCCGCCGTTGACGCGCACGTAGAAACCGAGAACGCGCTCGGTAGCGTGTGCCATCGGCAGGAAGCTCAGCAACAGGTCGTCGCGATAGTAGGGGACGATCTGATCGCTATGCCCGACCAGGGCGAGGATGTTGGCGTGGGAGATCATCGCTCCCTTGGGCGGGCCGGTTGTCCCAGAGGTGTAAATCAGGATGGCGGTATCGTCCCCCGCGATTTGGGCTTGGCGGGCGACGATGGTCTCTTCGTCGAGCTCGGTGCGTCGAAATCCTTGCGGTGACATGACGCGTTTGTCGTCGGCCAGATGGCCTTGGGCCAACGCGTCGGTCCACGGCACGATCGCCACGATCCGCTCATTGTCGGCGACCGCCGCAATCACAGTGGCCAGCTCTGCCTCGTCCGCGACGAAGACGACTCGGCTTTCGCTGTGCTCGAGCAGGTAACGCACTTGTTCGACGCTCTGATGGGGGTAAACGCCCACCGTCACGAGCCCGGCGAGGTGAGCGCCGAAATCGTAGACGCCCCAGTCGATGTGTGTCGGCCCGAGAATGGACACCCGATCCCCGACCTCAAGCCCAAGGTCCACCAGTTCCGACGCCACTCTGCTGGCCTGATCGAAGAGATCGCGCCAGGAGTCCCTGCGCCACCCATCGCCATCCTTCTGAAAGCTGGCGGCCGCATCCGGTGTGCGCGCGGCACGCAGTCTGAGAACGTCTCCGATCGTCCGTGCCTCGCTGGCAACATCGGTCGTCGGCTCGTGGGGTGCGTCAAAGACGAGCTGTTTCATAGGTCCCCATCTCCTGTGGGTCGATTCTCGGATCCGCCATCCCAGTTTTTATCCATCCGTACAAGGTGGTTTACTGGAGCGAATTTGTCGGTCAAAAGTGGTGCGTCAACGAGGTCGAGATCGACGTCCCGCAATAACCCTGCGACTTTCTCCAAAGAGGGCTCGAAGGTGTATTGTGGATCCAGGCGTCGAGCAGTGGCGAGAAGTTGTTGCTGCCCTGGCGGCTCTTCGAGGTTGGTCGCCAGGAGGAGGTAGTTGCCCGCCGGAACGGAGAACAAGTAGAGTTTCTTGAAGACGACGTGGACACTGCGCAGAACACCTTGCGCGAAGGGGTTCTCGAGGTTGGAGATCAGATTGATGCCAAGCACGCCGCCGGGATTCAGATGCGCTTTGATCTCGCTGAAGAACTCGACCGTTGAAAGGTGAAACGGGATGGAGTGTCCGATATAGGTGTCGACATAGATGTAGTCCCAGCGCGTTGCGGGTTGGCTGGTAAGGAAACGTCGGCCGTCGTCGATGTGAACCACCGAATGATCGCCTTCCTCGAAGAACATCAGTTCCCGGGCCAGCTCTGGCACCGCTGGATCGATATCGACGTAATCGATGTGGAGGTCGGGTAGCCGTCTCTTCAGGTAGGAGCCAGCGCTGCCGCCGCCCATGCCAAGGCCAAGAAAGCTCGAGAGGTCGGGATTGAGCAACAAGGCGGCGCTCTGCAGGCGAGGGTATACCAGCCAAGGCTCTCGGCTCTCCACGATCACCGCGGCGTGAACGATACCGTCGCTATGCAAGAAACGGACGCCGTCACTTTCAGTGACCCGCAGCGTTTGGTATGGCGTCATGCGATCCGCCAAAAGCTCCAGGCCAGCCTCTTGAGTCACGGTTCCGGGAACTAGGGCCAACAACAACAGGCTGACCGCGAGAAGCAGCGTGAGGCGCTCCTGTCGCACGTCGGAGACCAGCGCGACGATGCCCGTCACCGCGGTGATCGCCAGAAGTAAACGCAGGATCGACTCGAGATCTAGACGCGGGATCATCACGAATGTTGCACCGAGCGTACCGACCAGGCTGCCACCGGTTGACAGAGCGTAGAGATGTCCCGCGGTGCCTCCCAGGAGATCGAGATCTCGGGTCGCCAACCGAACGGCATAGGGTGAAACAGCTGCTAGGCATATCGTCACCGGGCCGAAAAGGACCGCCGTTGCGATCAGTGTTCCGGTTGGCGAGCCGTGGGTGAGACCCCCAATCCACGCCACGACCCGCGAGCCCGCGAGCAGCACCACCGTCTGGGCCAATGCTGCGCCCAAAATCAGGCGTCCTAGGGTCGCTAGGTTGGGTCGTCGATCCGCCAGCCTTCCGCCCCATAGGTAGCCGATCGACATGGCGGCCAGGAAAACTCCTATGATCGAGCCCCAGACGTAGACGCTGCTACCGAAGTGGGGGGCCAAGATACGGCTCGAAACGATCTCGAGTGCCATGAGTACGGCACCCGGAGTGACAACAACTCCGTAGAACTGAAAGCGCGATATGTTCATGAGTGGTCGACGATTATATTGGCGAGGGCCAACACCAAGGCGCTGGCACGTCGGATCTGTGCATAGTCGACGCGATCTGGTGTATCACTCACCCGATGGTGATCTGAGTGAAGCGCGGTAGAAAGCAACAGGGTAGGCAGTCGCTGGGCTAGAACCTCAGCGTCTGTGATCATCGGCTTTAAATCACCGAAGTCTTCGAGCGAAACGATCTCGACTCCGGCATCTCTAGCAGCCTGGTCCAGATCAGGCATGATCAGCTGGGAGCGTTCTCCGAAGGTTAGATACCCGATCGCTTCGCGTGCGTCTGGCCCCAGCGGGCGACCGACCATATCGAGATTGATGACTAGCTCGATGCGCGACAGTTCGATCGACGTGTCGGCGAGAAAGTTTCGGGCGCCCAGCTGTCCAACTTCTTCCGCGCCGAACGCCACAAATACCCAGTCGATAGGTCTGGTTGACGTCTCGGTGCTTGACGTCTCGGCGGCTGACGTGTCGGCGCTGGCTGACGGGTGGCGTTTTGCCAATCGGGCAACCTCGAGTAAGGCAGCGACTCCGGAAGCATTGTCGTCGGCCCCGGGATAGATCTGGCCAGCGGGATGGCGGCCTTGGCCGTCGTAGTGGGCTCCGACGAGAATCACCGGTCGGTCGCCCGCGGACGGTCCGTTGGAGAGGTGTCCGATGACGTTGTAGTCCTCACCGTCTCCATACAAAGTGAAGCTTCGGCAGAAGCCCGATTCACCCGAGTCGAGACCGAGGGTCGTCATCTGCCCGGCGACCCATGCCGCCGCCGCTCGGGCCCCCGGTTCGCCAGCGTGGCGTCCCTCGAGTGCCGGCGAGGTCAGACCCGCAACCCAGGCGCGGAGGTTGAGAGTAGAAAGTTCAGCACTCTCGACTTCTATCTCGAAAGGCGTCAGCGGTCCAGGGGCGAACTGGGAGCAAGGATCCTCAGCTGCCGGCTGACATCCACATAGATAGATCGGAGAGCAAAGGGCGATCAGTCTCAGCGGACCCAGCTTTTTGAGCAGCTCTGTCACCCGTGCATGGTAGCACTGTGTCAGTGGTAGCACAGTGTCAGTGGTAGCACGGTGTCGGTGTCCGTGCCGGAGCCACGGCGATGGTCGCCGTGAATGTCCTCTCGCGGGGCCGAAGGGTCCATGAAGACGGTCGTTTGGCGTCGCGAGGAGCTCCATTTGGCGGAAAGTCGATGTTCTCGAAGAAGAGCGACGACGAATGGCGGAAATAAGCTGGAAGCTGCGTCAACAGACGGCCAAGCAGGCGCTCGGTCGCGACTAGATGATGGCGGTCCGAGAGTGGCTTAAATGTTGATTACGTTACCTTTATATTGTAATTGAGAATTTCGGATTCAGGCCCTGTCGGAGGGGTTCAGGTTCGAGGTGGTGGGTCCGATCCACTGGTCTGAGTCGCGGCAGTCGTCGGCTCTTCGACGACTCGGTTACACGAACTGGCATCTGCTTTGCTACGTCTATTCTGGGCGGAGGGAGCCGGGCATTCTCCCTGTCGTTTACGCTGGATTCTCCAGTTGGCTTCCTCCGCGTTTGTCGGCTACCGATCCTCTCGGCGACCGACACGCAGTTCATGCGAAAGCCATTTGAACAAAGATAAAGGTCGTCTCATGAAACAACCAGCTATAAGAGATCTTCTCTTTTTGACCGTTTTAGTTTTGGGGTCGCAGTCGGTTGCAGCCTCGGAATGTGTTTCTGGAGCCTCGGAAGGCTCTGTCTCTGGAGCCTCGGAAGGCTCTGTCTCCATCGATCTGGATTTCCCTCGACAAGCCATCTATCAGGGCTTACAGGCTGAGGCCTCCGTCGGTCGTCCTTCCGTTTCACCTCCCGCTGCCGGAACCCTTCCCAGGTTCGCTGAGCTTGCAGCTTCGGCCGCCGATGATTCGACCTTGGGACTGTCAGGCGCTGCCGATGTCAGCCGGGCTATCGAAACCCAAGCCGCTGTTGCAGCGACATGGACGGCGAGGCAGCAGTTCCGCGTTGCTGGTCAACGACAACTCTACCAACTCGGCTTTTATGAATCGATGAAGCTTGCTCTGGACGATCCGTTGATTGGAGAGTGGGACTATCAGCGGGGGTATCGCGCCGGAGGACGGTCACCGGAGGCCGCAGGAGCTGGAACTGAAGTGGGCCGTCAGGACGCGGAGCGTGTCGCGCGAGCGATGGCTGAAGGTCATGTCACAGCTTTGTTCCTCGAATCGGGGCGTCTGCCGTCGCCTAATCCTCGGCCCACCGTGCCGTTGACGACAACAGCCGATCTGAAACCCGCGGTTCGTGAGCCGAGGCTCTTCGATGTCTTCGACGACCATCCCGTAACCGAGGTGATCCAGTGCGAAGATTCCCTGAGGTTGCCGGATCCGTGGATCTTCTCTCGTCAAGCCAGCGCTGCCGACGTTTACGATGGCGGGTGGGCCGAGGCCGATCAAGCTTTTGATGTCTGGTTGAGCCATCATCATGAGCGTGCGCTTTGGCGTCAGCTAGATCCATCCGACAGGTCACACTTTTCACGTATCTTTCGGCAAATCTATAATCACCAGCTCAGTGATTTGTTTGCGCAGAGCGCGGAACGTGCCTACGGTCGAGGTTTCGATCACGGCTGGGAATACGGCACTCTCATTGCCTATGAGTGGAGCTTCCGCAAGGGCTATCACGATGGCTTCGCGAGGCTGATTTCGGAGAGTGCGCAGGCGAGTTTTGAAGACCGCTACCCCGAGGCCTACAACAACCTGTACCGGCGCCTCTATCGCCAACGTTCCGTCGCGACCCAGTCGCCTGCGGTTGATACCAGCCGTACCTGGGACGACAAGGCGATGTACGTCGATTCGACGCCAGCCTTGTCTGACCGGCACCGGTATGAACTGACCCTTCACCCCTAACCAACTCTCTCGAGCCCTGGAAAGACGACATCGTGCAGCGATGGGTTCAGCGTCAATGGCGGCGCTTCATGTGAGGCGGACGCTCCTGTCAGCTGCACGGTGCCGTCTTTTCAGGGCTCGAAGAGGGTAAGTTGCTCGGCTCGCCCCGAGATCGGTGTAAATTGGCGTAGAAGATCGCCTTGCGGCAGGGACGCAAGGCTCGATTGTCGTCAACAACGATTGTCCGGGGTGTTTTTTGACCGAGTCCATCGCAAGCTTCTGGGATCTGGCATACGACAACGGGGACTACCTGAAGCATTGGGAAAGCCCTCATCCACCTCTCGAGTTGGCTGCAATTGTCGCAGCTTCCATCATTCCGCCGGCAGCCAAGGTGCTCGATGTGGGGTGCGGCGCGGGAAGCGAGGCGATTTTTCTTGCCCGTTTTGGTTTCCAGGTGACCGGTGTCGATTCCAGCGTCAGGGCCATCACCCTTGCCCGGGAGCGCGCCGCGAACGAGGGTGTCGAGGTGGTGTTTCGAGCCGACGATGCCACCAAGTTGCCACTCGCCGATCAATCGATCAGTTTCGCGAGCGACCGGGGCTGTTTCCATGTCCTCGATGATGACCAACGGCCCGACTATGCTCGAGAGTTGTCTCGAGTGTTGAAGCCGGGAGCGTCCTTCTTGCTGCGCGGCGCTCGAGCCGACTGTGATGAAGAGGGGGTCTTCGCCGTCGATGCCGGAGCAATCGACCACTACTTCGTGAGCCAGGGCTTCACCCGTGGGCCGGTGGTGGCGATTGATCTAGTCGCTGAATCTGGCTCATTACCGTCGAATCTGGTTCTGTTGAAACGTGTCCGCTGATAAGAGTTTTGAGCGGTTGTGAGGGATTCCTGCTCTTCACGGGTTTATCCCCTTCGAGAGGACGGCAAAAAGACGCTGAATTTTCGCTTCGACCGGTCTATGGCGATTCGAACGGCAGATGGTGCTCTCGAAGGCGCGCGGCTGCCTGGATGTACCCCCTCGTTTGGAGAGGGAGCTGAAAGACCTAGCATTTGGCTTGCCAAAGCGGTCTCGAAGCAGGACTTGGATCAACATGTCGAGGGGTCGATGGGATGCCTGATCAACGGATACCGCAATGACGAGTCAAGCCAAAAGAAACGATGTCGATGATGCTACAAAATCGTCGACTGCAGGCGCGATCGATGATGCAACAGGCCGAGCCAAGAAGTTGAGTATTCGACTATTGAAAGACGATGGCCCTGGCGAGCGACGGGAGCACGGTCAAACTTGGAGTCTCGACGAGGTCGAGCTTCACAACGTGCTACGCAAGATGGTGACTGCCAACTGTCGCCCCGACTTGATGGACGTTGCAGAGGATCTGTTTCAAGATGCTTTTCTACGTTTGCAGAAGCAGGGTGATCAGCCCAACGGCGACCCGCGGCGATTCAATGCCACCTATTTGTGGATGACTGCGACCAGCATAGTACGCCAAACGAGAGCCGATCGTAGACGGCAGCACCAGTATCATCAAGCAATAGACGAGGGCGACACAGACTCCTACGAAACGCTCTCGGTAGTAAATCCCGAGAGAACAGCCATCGGCAACGACCACCAGCAAAAGATCCGAGCGTGCCTCGAGACTTTGCTGGACAAGCACCGTCGGGCGGTTGTTCTTCGTTATCGCTTTGAATACCGGAGCCGTGAAGCGGCTTCGATTCTCGATTGTTCTCCCAAAGACGTCGAGAACTGGGCTCTTCGAGGCCGCAAAAAACTCCGCGGCTGCTTGAAGAACAAGGGAATTGACCTATGAACTCACATCAACCCTCCACCACACTCGACAACCTACTGCGGCTACTTCCACCGCTGCTCACTGATGGCGACCCTCACTATGGGAAGTGTCCGCCTCCCGAGAGCATCTGGGAAGTTCACTGCGGTCACCTGAGTCGAGACCGAGTCGGAGAGATTCTCGACCACGCGACGTTCTGCCCCACGTGTAGCCATGAGTTTGTGCAGGCGCGGCTATTGGCCTGTGAACTAGGCGAAGCTCGACGCGTTCAAGATCTCGGGTTAGATGTCTCTCTCCATTCGAACGAGGAGGGCGACACGCAGGCGGTCTCGGGCCTGGCTGACATCGACGACCGACTCCCCGAATCGGACCGATTCTGTGCCGCGCCGTCGGTTCGTCGGCGACCGCTGTGGTTCTCTCTGTTGCCGCTGGCAGCTACATTGCTGTTTGTAGTTGGCGCCGTGAATTTCTGGCTGCCGCTGGATTCGAGGGGACTCACGATTGCCCAAAGTACGAGCTCCCTCTTCGATCGCGGAGAGATGCGGCGAACAGACGATCTTCGAGGTCCCGAAACGGAACAACGAAATGTTGCCCCGGACGCACGGGACTTGGCCAGCGTGACCGCCCGCAATAGTGTGACGGTGACGTCCTTGATCGCTGATGGAGCGACAATGTCGCGCGATCGTTTCTTATTGCGATGGGAGGGGCCGGAGGATGCACGGTATGCCGTGCGTGTGCTGACCTTGGAATCGGTGCTCTATACCGATTCGGATCTGAAAACAGCAGAGCTTTTGGTGCCCGAAAGAATGCTGACTGCGGTAACGTCAGGAACGACCATTCTCTGGCAAGTAGACGCTAACGTGCCCGGTGGGGTGCCGGTTTCGTCGTCTACGTTCAGAGTAGAGCTCAAGTAAAATCCGAGCCTTGATTTGAAGGGCTTGTTGCCCGATAGCGTCAATTTATTGAGAGGACTCCTCGCTACATTCCAACTGCACGCGCTTTTTGAAGGAGGAGCGAAATGAGCGTACAGAAGAAAGGTCCGATGTCCAAACCGAAGGAAAAAGCCCGAGTGGAGCCGATCCAGACTCCCACCTCGACGAAAGAGGCTTCGAACTCCGATAGTCAGCCTATTGCCCGTCCGGGGCATCGTCAAGATCCGCCGAACTAGCCGTCGACGTTCTTGAGATTGGGGGGTCCGGGCGGCCCCCGTCTGTTTCTTGCAGCCCTGCTGTTCTTGCAGCCCTGCTGTTCTTGCGGTCCTGCTGTTCTTGCGGTCCTGCTGTTTTCGTCGTCGCAGCCGACTCGAGTGGCGTGAGTTATTCACTCAAGTGGTATAGGCTATTGTTATGCTTTATTTTGCTGGAATGGATGGCGCGTCAGCCGAAGTACGTGTCACTCTACGATGGGTTCGCCAGGCCGAATTCTCGTTCCGAAAAACCGATCTCGGGATCGGTGATTGCCTTTCTGAATGCGACATAGCTAGCACCCTCGGTGTCGAGCGTTCATGAGAGTTTCGAGGGTGTCGTTACTGGCGCTGTCCGTGGGCTTGGCCTTCTCTGCCCAGGCAAGTGATGAAGTCTTGTGCGGGCCAGCGGTTGAGGACCAGTTGCGAACAGTTCGTAAGTTGACGGTGGGTGGTCAGGTGACTCGAGCGCGTGTGGAGCTTGGGAAGGCCCGGGCGATGCCCGCGGTAGCCGACTGTCCACAGTTGTCTGTGGCGCTGGATCTTCGCGAGGTCGAGATCTTGATCATGGAGGGTAATCTCGCAGACGCGGATCGATTGGTGCATCGAATTCAAAAAGAGCCGCTGGATTCGAAACGATTTGAAGCAGATCTCTTACACAACGTCGGCATGATGGCTTACAACCTGGGGCAGTTCGGGCGGGCACGAGAAAGCTACCAGCAACTCGAAATCTTGGATCGCCAGAGTGGTGACTTGTTCAACATGGCGACCGACATCTACAACATTGCAACCACCTATCTGGCGGACCCGCCGGATGACCCCATGCGGGATCGAGCGATCTCGGAGCTACGGCGTGCTCTGGCAGCAGCTGAAGCAGCAAAACATCTCGAGATTCAGGCGCAAGTTCACCTTGAGCTCGGTAAGCTCTCGCACGGCCTCGAGGCGGTACAGCACCTGGAAACCTGTCGCGAGTTGGCAAGAATTCCAGTTGACGAGACAGGGTGCCTGGGTGCCTTAGCCGTGGCGCGGGCCTCGGAAGATCCGGGGCAGGCGCAGCGGCTGATGACCGAGGCGATGGAGCTCGCCGAGCAAGCGGCAAAAGATGGCGATCCATGGCCACTCATTTATGGTTGGCCCGATCGCATGTTGGTGAGCTGGGAGACTCAGCCCAGAGCCTCGGCAGTTACGGAATCCCTGGCTGCCCTGCGGGACATTGAAGAGTTGCGCAGAAAGCAGAAAGACTTGATCGTCCAGGCCGGTCTCTTCTCACTCTGGGCGGAGGCCTACCATTGGTTGGTGGGTCGCCTGCTTAGCCTCGGTGGCGACTCACCGGACCGCAAAGACATCCATCTGGCCTTCATCATCGAGGAGCGCTATCGGGCACGTTCTCTCTTCGATTCTCTGGAGAGTGCCAACGTCGCTCCAGCGTCCGGCGAACCAGCATCCGACGAACCGGCGCCCAGCGAACTGGAGGCCGCAGAAGCGAGCGCGGGCCGGGATCAGGATGAGCAAGATCTTGCATCGACGCAACCGGCTTTCCCCAATTTGAAGGACCGTCGTTTTGCTTCTTTGGCTGATATCGAGTCACACCTGGCGCCGGATGAGGCGATGCTGTCGTTTCAAGTGGCTCCCTGGGAAGATGTTTATGGCCGCTTCGGTGGAGGCTCGTGGTTGATTGCCACCACCCGGTCTGGTTCGCGTGCCTACCAACTCCCCGATCGACGGCAGATCTCCCACAAGGTCAAAGCGCACCTTGGCTTGTTGAAGCAGAGAAGCAAGGTAGCGGACGACCTCGCGTCCAAGCTTTATGAAGAGCTGCTTGAAGACGCCATTTCGGATTTGCCTACTGGCGTCGACAAATTGATCACCATTCCGGACGGCGACCTCCATCTTTTGCCTTTTGGCACCTTGCGCGCAAGCCCGGAATCGCCACCTTTGGCGATCACCCATCAGATCTCGATGGTTCCCTCGGCTACTTTATGGTTACGTTGGACAAGATCCGCTGCAACGCCTGAACGGACCTCAGCGTTGATCCTTGCGGATCCTCAGTTACCCGAGGTCACCGAGGTTCCGGGTGCTACGGTCACTCGCGATCGGCCGGCTCAGCTCCAGCATGCTCTGGCCGAGGGGGAAGCGGTCAAGACCTACATGGGCTCCTCGAGCAAATTGCTGAGTGGCGCGAGTGCCAGCGAAGCCAGCCTCAAACGTCAGCTGCAAAGCTTGGACAACGATTTTGGCTTGGTCCACTTTGCCGCTCATGCCGTGGTCGATGGCAACCAGCCAGAGCTCTCGGCAGTTTTGTTGGCAGCTGATAACGAGCGCCTGGCAGGCAGCAATCGCGAGGATGGCAGCCTACAGATCCGGGAGATCGTCGATCTGGCGCTCGAGGGGCGCATGATTGTGCTCTCGGCCTGCAGCAGCGCGTCCGGTAGCGTACTCAAGGGCGAGGGAGTGATGAGTCTGGCTCGAGCTTTTTTCCAAGCCGGCGCTAACACAGTCATCGGCAGCCTCTGGCCTTTGGGTGATCGTGAGGCTCTGGAGCTTTTCGACGAGTTCTACCGTCATTTGACCCAAGGCCGTTCGGTGCGAGAAGCTCTTCAACGAGCTCAGGTCGCGATGATCGATGCTGGCAAGCCAGCAACAGCGTGGGCTGGAATCGTCGTAATCGGGGATGGTGCTCGGGTGCCTGTCACCGCACACCGACCCATTTGGTGGGCAGCCTGGGCTCTTGCGGTGATAGTGTTATTGATCTACGGTGTTCTGGTCGCTCGCCACCGTCGGGGTGTGCAAGGCTCGAGCTAGAGTTGGGAAGGCCCCCGCTGCGCCTTAGAGTGGCAGGAGAAAAATCTGCCGCGGGTTCGCCAGATCGAGACATGACGCACTGTTTCACGTATACTTGCCCTTGCACGGGTCGGCACCGCCAAGTGCAGTGGCAGTCCGATCTGAGGGGCCTTTTGGGCATCACTCCCCGCATCGTCTCTTTTTGAAAAGACACATCCCCAATTATCTCGTTTCTGTCTTCGCTGAGGCCACTTTTGCCTCACCTGCGCTAGCTACGCTTTTTGACCCACCTCATTTTCGGATCTGAGAAACCAGGAGGACAACCATGTCCGACCGACTCGAAGACGCTACGCCGCAAGAGCCCGCCGAGGCCACCCCTGAATCCGCCGTCGAGGAGACTGGGGACTCTGAGACCTCGGCTTCCGACGACCCGCAAGACGAGTCGACGGTGGCGGCGGCTGCTGAAAGCGAGCCGGTGGTAGAAGTCGACGCGGAGGCAGTCTCTGAGGCTGAGGTCACAGCTGCGACTGAGGATGCCGAGCCTGAAGCCGCGACTGAGGATGCCGGGGCCGCGGTCGTTTCTGAGGACGCTGAGCCAAAAGCCGCCGCTGAGGTCGCCGAGCCAGAAGCCGCCGCTGACGAAGCCGAGCCAGAGGCCGCCGCTGACGAAGCCGAACCGGAAGCCGCCGCTGACGAAGCTGAACCAGAGGCCGCCGCTGAGGTCGCCGAGCCAGAAGCCGAAGCTGGGCCTGAAGCCGCTGTCGCAGCCGACGATGCCGAAGGGAAAGTCGAAGCCAGTGGTGGTGAGGGTGAAGCTTCTTCAGCCTCCGACGAGGCAGGTGATGGTGAGGCGAAGGCTGATTCGAACGAAGGCATACCTGATCTCGAAGAGGCATTGGCCCAGAAGCAAGCAGTCAAGGGTCAAGTTATCGGCTGGAACAAGGGTGGCTACCACGTCGCGATTGGAAAAATTGCTGCATTCTGCCCGGTCTCTCAGATAGAGATTGGTAACCCTCGCAGCCCGAAGCGTTACCTCGATAAGACCTTCTCATTTCGCATCATAGAGATTCAGAACGGCGGCCGCAGAGTTGTTCTTTCGCGTGCCGCGGCCATCAAAGACGAGCGCGAGCAGAAAGCGGCACTGGTTCGAGAGTTGTTGCAACCCGGGGTTGAGCTCGAGGGGAAGATTAGCTCGCTGACCAGTTTCGGAGCCTTTGTCGACCTTGGTGGTGGTATCGAGGGTCTGGTTCACGTCTCTGAGATCAGCCGTCGCCGCGTCGAGCACCCGAAAGAGGTGTTGAAGAGCGCCCAGAAGGTGCGGGTCACCGTCTTGAAGATCGAGAAGGGCGGCCAGCGCATTTCGCTCTCTATGAAACGCCTCGAGCCCGACCCGTGGAAAGGTGTAGCCGAGCGCTTCCCCGAAGGCTCGCAGTTCACCGGTAAGGTGTTGCGACAGACCGACTTTGGGGTCTTTGTCGAGGTTGAGCCTGGCCTGGAGGGCTTAGTACATACGTCGCGGCTGGCGCTCGGAATGAACCTTTCGGACGAAAGCCTAGAGGTCGGCAAAGAAGTAGCGGGCTGGATCCACGAAGTCGAGGCGAAGCGCAGGCGCCTGTCGCTGTCGTTGCGTGAAGTCGCTGGCGGCAATCCCTGGAAGGGTATTCACGATCGTTATCCGGTCGGCGACGTGACGAAGGGTACAGTCGAGAGGCTGGCAAGCTTTGGAGTCTTCATCATGCTCGAGCCAGGGTTGACTGGCCTGTTGCCGTTCTCCGTTCTCGGTACTACGGCTGGTAATCCTCGCCGCCAATATCATGTTGGCAAGGAAGTGTCTGTCCGCGTGTTGTCGATCGATCGCGATAAGCGCCGGATCTCCTTGGGTACCGAGAGCTCGAAGGCCGAAGGCAATGAGCAAGACTACCGTGAGTATGTGAAGGCCGAACGTAAGACCTCCACCTCCTCCAGTGGACTGAATGCGATGGCGGCAGCGTTCGCGAAGCTCAAGGAGCAGAAGCAGGCCTGACCATCCATGGCCGCGGTAGAAGAGCCGCGGCCTTGACTTGGCCAGATCGATCCTGAGGGGCCTGGGGATCTTAAAGATCGAGTGATTCGGCGGTGATTTTCAGCCGCTTCATCATTTCGTGGAGCGTCGTCGGCTTGACTTTCAGCTTTTCGGCTGCCCGCTTCTGGACTCCACCTGCGAGTTTCAGCGCGTTGGTGATCAGTTGACGCTCGTAGGACGCGACCGCTTGCTTGAAAGACAGGCCGTTTGTCGGCAGCGCTGGTGACGGTGCCTCGAACGACTTGGGCTCTCGCACTGACGGCGGCAGTAGGTCGACGTTGAGCACCGCTCCGGTCGACAGGACTGTGGCCCGCTCGATTACATTTTCGAGTTCGCGAACGTTGCCCGGCCAGTGATAGTCCATCAACAGTTCCATGGCCTGCGGCGCGATTTCTGCAATCTCTTTTTCGTTCTCTTCGGCGTAACTTTGGAGAAAACGTCGGGCGAGCAGCGGAATGTCTTCGATCCGTTTGCGCAGTGGCGGCAACTGGATCGTAATCACGTTGAGGCGGTAGTACAGATCCTCTCGGAAATCGCCGCGTTCGACCAATGATTCGAGGTCAGCGTTGGTTGCGGCGATGAGTCGAGCGTCGGAGGTCAATGTCTCGACACCGCCCAATTGCATGAATTCCTTTTCCTGGATGACTCTCAAGAGTTTGGCTTGGGTATCTGGCGGGATGTTGCCAATTTCGTCGAAGAAGATCGAGCCACCAGACGCTAGTTCGAAGAGGCCCTTCTTGCTGGCTATGGCACCGGTGAACGCTCCCTTGACGTGCCCGAAGAGATTACTCTCTAGAAGATCATGCGGCATCGAACCTGAGTTCACGGTGATGAACGGTCCCTTGGCGCGTCGCGACTGATGATGAATCGCCTTGGCCGCCAGTTCTTTGCCGGTTCCGCTCTCCCCAAGAATCAGAATGTTGGATTTCGAAGGTGCTGCCAGTCGAATGAGATCGAAAACCTTGAGCATCGGCTTGGACTTGCCGATGATGTTGCCAAAGGCGTACCGCTGCCGGAGTTGCTCGCGGAGGGACTTGTTCTCGGTCGCCAGTCGACGTTGCTCCAGGCCTTTGTGGAGCGTTAGCAACACCTCTTCGTTCTTGAACGGCTTCGGGATGTAGTGGAATGCACCCTCGCGCATTGCGTCGATCGCGCCTTCGATCGACGAGAAGGCAGTGATGATGACGACCACCTGTTCTGGATCTCGCTGCTGGATCTGCTTCATCACCTCCATACCCGACATACCGGGCAACATCAGGTCGAGCAAAACCAGGTCAACTTCTTCTCGCTCGATCAGGACGAGTGCCTCTTCACCGGTCCGTGCGTTCAGAGGGTTCCAGCCCTCGCGTCGAATCAGGGCCGTCAAGACGTCCTGTAGCACCTCTTCATCATCGACGATCAATATGTTCATAGTGTTGATGTTGTAGCCGTTCAGGCTTCGTGCTGCCTCAGCTCCACCGTAAAGGTGCAGCCGGGGCCGTCCTGATTGTTCTCGACGTGAAGCTCCCCCGCGTGGCGGCGGACAATGTTGGAGGTGATCGCTAAGCCTAACCCCGAACCTCCTTTGGTGAGCTTACTAGAGAAGAACGGTTGGAAGATGCGATCCAACCTCGCAGTCGGTATACCCGGCCCAGTATCCGAGACACGAATTTTGATGCGGTGTTCCTGGCAAGAGACACCAACGGTGATCTGACCACCGGTCTGTCCCATTGCGTCGAGCGCGTTCACAATCAGATTGGTGAATACCTGATGCAGCTCTCCCTCGTGGCCGAGTACAACCATTGGTTCTGGCGGGCGTTGCCATACGATCTCGATATTGCTGGCAGCGGCGCGATCCGTCAGGAGATGGACACATTCGTCCAGGACGGCATCGAGATGGACCGGCACCAACTCGTCTCTCCGATTGCGTGCGAACTCGAGCAGGTTGTTGACGATCTGCGCAGCCCGGAAGGTCTGGCGCTCCATTTTTTTGAGGATCTCGTAGCTAGGATCGTCCTCGTCGATATCTGACAACAGCAGCTGGGCATAACTCGATATGCCGGTCAGGGGGGTGTTGACTTCGTGAGCAACTCCCGCTGCCAGCATCCCGAGGGAAGCGAGCCGCTCTTTCTCTTGCAGCTCATGCTCCATGGAAATCCGTGCACTGACATCCTGAATAACCAAAACTTGTTGCTTGGCGTCATTGCCCTGTTGGTAGCTAGCCACGCTCAACTGGAGATGGCATTCCTCCCCGGAGAGTCGACAAAAACTCACCTCGACCATGCCGTCTTGGGGCGACGGTAAGGGGGCTACCGGCACCAGGTCCTGCAGGCGGCTGCCGATGACTTGAGGGCGCGGAGTGGCGGCAATGGCGGCAAACGCATGATTTGCAGAGACTACCCGCTGTGAGGTGTCGAGCACCGCGATACCCGCCGGGGAGGACTCGAAGATCCCTCGTTTGTCCTCTTCTAGGCGAGTCACTTCGAGGAGTTTACGATTGACCTCCTCGAGGAGCTGGGCGTTCTCGATCGCTAGCGCTACTTGGTTCAACAGGCCGCGTGCAAGATCGAGATCTTCACTGGTCAGCGGCTCGTCGTCGAATTTATAACTCACGAGTGCGATACCGATGCGTTGATCTCTTACTACGAGCGGGAAGGCATAGCGATAGCCAGCCATGAACAGCAGCTGCTGAGCTGTCGCTCGCTCGGAGGGTAAATTGATGGCGGAGATGCTCTCGACATCGCGATCCCAGAATTCCGGCCCAAACGTCTCGTAGGACAACTCTCTGGGGATCCCATCTTGTAACTCGACCGGCACCATGGCCCCGCCTTGTGCCAGGTAGAGATTGGCGCGAGTCACCAAGCCGTCGGCCAAACGATCCAGCAGGGTTTCGCACAGCTGGTCCAAGTCCCGCTCGTGTACCAACTCCTGGCCCAAGCGGGCCAATTCGCGCCGGGGTCCCAGCGAGCCACGAAATTGCAGGCGCTCGACGCTCGACGATATTGCGCTGCGTGCTGGCGCCAGTACGCCAGCAATGACCACGCCCGCGGCAAAGGTGAGCAGGTTTCTAGCCAGAGAAAGGTCTTCGGCCACGCCTTGACGGATCGCCATGTTGATGATCCCGAACCCAAAGAGGCCAACCAGGATCGTCAAAGAGTACGAGATGCTGTCGCGCAGGATGACACCGATGTCCAGTAACTTGTACTTCAGGATGGCCCACGAGAACGCCAGCGGCACGAGGGCAAGCGGCAGAACCCCTAGGATTTCTGTCCAATAGGGCCAAGACAGCTCGAACGACCAGGGTAAAACATAGAGCAAGAGGAAGGGCGAATAGCCCCCTACCATGCCGAACACGATCCACTGAACCTGGCGGCGGTCTTCCCACTCTGGACGATCGATAAGACGCTTGACGAGCATCAAGGCAGCCAGCACTGCGCTGGCTATCAGGAGATAAATCTCGAACTCGGCCACCCAGGCGAGTCGATGGTCTGACAAGGGGCCGAATAGCTTCTGCCCGCCATAAATCTGATCGATGTGGAACGTGATCAGCAGAGTTGATGGTAGATAAATCAGAGGGATCGCCCGTGACCATCTGCGGGAACTGAAGAGTTTGGTGGGAAAGACCAAGAATAGATGCAAGGTGAGGGCGGGGAGTAGCGTCCGCGCTAACTGATCGACGATGAAGATGAGCTCGTCAGTAAAGTCGCCCGGGCTGACCGGGGGGCTCAGCACGTAGAGAGCTAAAGAGGCGACACACCAGAGGTAGAACAGCCTGGCCTGGAGCTGCCTATCTTTGAAAGCTGTATACAAGCCGATCAGGAGGTAGATACCACCGACTGCAGCGAGGATCAGGTAGGAAACATCAATGTCCAACCCGGGCCGCATATAGGTGACCGTCTCGAGTTCTTTGTCACGCAGCAGGAGAATGGTGCTGCTGTCGCGACCGCGTAGCAGTCGTTGCAAACTACTGAAGCTCTCCGGCTCTTGCTGATTGACCGTGAAGATCTCATCGCCGGGAAGTAGGCCGGTCTCTGGAGACTTGACGGATGTCACCCGCCATACCCCCTGCTGAGCTAGAGCCTCGAATGCGATCGGCTGAAAGGCTTCGATGCGTCTTTGAAAACTGGTTCCACCAAGCGCCGCGACCACGGTTGCCAAGAGCAACGCAAAGCCGAGGAAGAGGAGGTGGGGATGACGCCTGATGATTCGCATGACTTGCCACAACACCATTAAGCATTTTCTATGCCATCCGTCAGAAATTTGAATCGCTGAAGAATCGCCCTTTTGACAGGTCTACGGTGAGATTCATCCAAAAATTTGGATAGAATTCGAGCCTCTGGATTCAAATCACTGAGCCAGCGGCACTTCGGCAGCTTTCAAATGCGCAACTCGGCTCGTCCAGTCGGTGCCGATCAGGGTTCGCGAGGATCCCGGCTAAAGGAGCAAGGAGCCGGTTGCCTGTGCTGTGTGTGAGCGCGGTGCGCTGTTACCAGACTCTTGGAGGGTCTTGTGTTGCCGGGCCGAGTTGCCGGGCCGAGATGCCGGGCCGAGATGCCGGGCTGAACGGACGTCTCAGAAGCTGACCGAAATACCGCCGGTCAGCTTCTTACGCAGCTCGTCGTCTGACGCAAGCGTGTACGGCGTCGAGCCTCGACTGAGCTCTACATTAAACCGAACCGCCCAATTGGATGCGAAGTCGGCCAACACGTTGAGATCTTGGGTCAGCATCAGCTGCAACCGTTGCATCTCACGCTCACTAGCAACGGAGGACGGTTGATCAGACACAGGGTTGAGCTCTTGCTCGAGATGGTGGAATGCGACGAAAACGCCGGTGGACGTCTGTTGGAAGCGGGTGTCCAGAGACGTTACGAGGTACCGCACTTGATTCTCATACGGCCGTTCGTCGGTAGCGTAGAAAATCCCGCCGCCACCCGCGGCGATGTTCGACTCGAGCTTGGCCAGAACTTTAGGGGCGATCCGCCTCACCATGCTGAATTGGAGCTCTGGCAACTCGTCGCCCTGAACAACGAATAGGCTTTCCAGGCGATTGAAAAAATCTGGGCTGAAGTAAAGCCTCAAGGTCTCAGCAAATTCACGGTGAACGGCGCCGACCGAGATCGAGTTGTCCTTTTCACCCTCGCTGCGAGTGAAGAAGACCTCATAACAAGCCTCACCAGCCTTGTGGCAGGTGGTTCTATCACTGTAGAACGCCGTGCTGAAGCCATAGAAGGGCTCGTCGGCAGCCTTGTCTTCCACCCGTTGAGCGAACGACGTTCGAGCCGTCCACTTCGAGCCCAGGTCTAGAACTAGGCCACCGTGTGGCATCAAAGACAAACTGCCATCGCGAACCGAAGAGTAAAGCCCGTACTCGACCACCACGCGGGGGACGATCTGTGAGCCCGCAAGGCCGTAGATGCCGAGCGTCTCATTGCTCAGGGGATCGTCAGCCAGTTGCTCGGGACTGAAGATCGCAGCATCAAAAAGCCCTTGCCCGATGCGTTGCTGATAGGTGACACCGGCCTGCAGGGAAGTCCGTTCGGTCAGATCCCCTGTGTAAGCGCCTTTGAGATCCCAGGTGCGAGATGACTCGGGGATCGCGATTGGATCAACCCGGCCTGTGCTGTGATAGTTGGCCTCTTCGGTGTACTGCGCTGTGACTGCTGATTTGCCACGCGCTCCTGTTTTACCGGACCACTGCAGCCGATGGTGTTCCAGGTCGACGGAAGCCATGTCATTGCCGCGAAAGTCGGTGAGTTGCCCGGTGGAGGACGCAACACTGAGTTTTGAATTCTGTGCGTTCTCGATCGCGATCGAAACGGCCGCCATCTCAGCATCGGGAAGGTGACCTCCTGTCCCTGAGCTGTCGGGCGCCAGCAACTTGTATTGGCCATCGATATCGACCCGCATCTGGCCGACCGTGCCTTGCAAGTCAAACTCGGCGCCCGTCAGTTGAGCTTCGCCGAATGAGCCGCCTAGTTGCTCGAAGCCACTCTGTGCCAACATTTGGCCTTCGAAGTGACCCAAGCCAGCGATTTGGATGCCGGACTTGACTGCGTCATCAGCGATCGTCCAACTGTAGCGGATGTCCCGCAGGACGTCCGCTGGCACTCGGCTACGAACAGACCAGTAGTCTTCGCTTTGGCGAACTTCTCCGACCTGTTCTTCTTGCATCTCGATCTCGAGATACTGACGGTCTTGTTCCCGGCGGCGCAGCAGTAGTTCGATCGTCGGCGCGAAGCCCTCCTTGTAAGCGATGATCTTGTACATTCCGGCGGGTAGTGACCCGAGCAGGAATCGACCATAACCATCGGTGAGGACCTTCTTCAACGAGTAATTCGCCACTTCATAGGCGTAAACCGTCGCGTCAGCCACGGGTACCGATTGTCCTACAACCTTGCCGGCGACGACGGCCTTTTCGGCTTCCGCAATTGTTCCTGCATCCCGACCGCCGCTGGTCTCGACTACCGCCCCGCCGATCGCAGCGACAGATTGCGCGACCATCAGCCCTATGGCGATAGGAAGCAACGTGCGGAGAGAGGTGCGTTTGAGCTCGTGCATTAGGTCGTGTGTGAGCCGAAAGCCGGTTCTGGTGAATCCACTATAGAGAAATATACGTCGATTCGCCAAGCGCGGTTCATGAGTTGCCGCTTTTCTGTGACCAGTCGCTATCTTGGATCTCATAGGATGCTACCCTGCCATCGCTAGCTCTTAGAGCTATTGAAACCCGCACACCGAACGACCTAGAAGATCACTGACAACAGTCTATGGCACTTGTCGAGCGAGCTTCTGCCAAGTTAGTGAGCAGTTCCGAGCAATCTCACGGATGTCAAGGCTGTCTAGTGGAAACACGTTTGCAGCGGTTAATGAAGGCGATATCAGTACGAAACTAGGGGGTCCGTGCGGCGGTTAATGTGGTCACTGAGGCTACGCCCGCGTTCAACAGGCAGCGTGCCGCGGTGTTCACCGTGGTTCCTGTGGTCACGATGTCGTCGATCAAGAGTACGTGACGCCCGGCGCAGAGACTGGGGCGTTTGACGGAGAAAGCGCCTTTCAAGTTGCCGGTCCGCTCGACACGACGCAATTGGCTTTGAGCTGGAGTCGAAAGCCGGCGTCGCAAGACCGAAGCCGTGGGCAAATCCAGCTCGGCTGCAAGGGGCGTAGCGATGGCTGCCGCTTGGTTGTATCCACGGCTCAGGTAGCGTCGCCAGTGGAGAGGCACCGGCACGACGAGGTCACAGTCTGTCAATCGATCACGGAACAGCCGCGCCAGCTCGCGAGCCAACTGCCCCCCGAGATATTCGAGACGGCGGAATTTCAATCCGGTCAGGACCGCGTCAATGGGTGGTTGGTAACTCCAGCCACTGAGTACGACAGCACAAGGGGGCTCTTGTCGTCGACACTCGCCGCAGCGGTAGCTAGCCGGGAGGTGTGATGCATCTAGAGTCTTGCCACAGGTTGCGCAGCATCTACTGGGCCAGCGTACCAAGTGCCCGCGACAGTCGTCGCAAAGGCCCAGTGAATCCGCTGGCTCCCGGACGAGTTTGTTGCAAGCAACACACGCGGCAGGTAGAACGACGTCGAGCACCCGCCGCAGGAGTCTGCGTGTGACGTTTTCTGTGGGAGGAGCGTACAAGGTAGAGGTTACAGCGTGGGCTTCGTCATCGTGATTCATAATCGTGCCGAGTGTCTTCTCGGTGTGGAGACGATTTTGTCGCAGATTTCTGCCAAACTATCTTTCCCAGGGCATTTTGATCCGAGTCTTGGGCAACTCTTACCCACACTTTGCGGCATGCGCCGTCTTCGAAGGAGAAGCTCTTGCGTCAGCAACGTCCTCTTATACTGTTGAGTCTGGCGATTCTGGTTCCGTTGCTTGTCCCCGGCAGCAGTTTCGCACAGAGCAGCTATCGTTACTCTGTCAGTCTCATGGCAGGACTTGGCGGCACGTTCGGCTCGGAGCCGGCCAGTGCCACGGTTGCCGAGACCTTCGTGCGAGATGACCAGTTCGAGTTCGGTTACCAGGTCAACTTCAATATGGAACTCGACCGCGGGAAATTGTTCGGAGTCCGTGTTGGACAGTTCGATGTCGAACTCTCCAACAATGGGCTACTCGGGCTAGTGCCGTTGCCAGTCGAGAGTGAACTCACCTATGCGACCTTGGCTGGGGAGTACCGAATTCCCGCTGGCCTCTACGAGTCTGGCTTCTTCGTTGGTTTGGGCTATTTCTCGATTGATGGCCAAGGCATCTTTGAGAACGACACGGGGCTTGGCGTGACCGTCGGTACCACGGGAGACTTCACAATCTCGGATCGACTGAGTTTGATGGTCGAGTTCTCGGCCAACTACGCTGATATGGACTACGCACAATTCTTCGTGCTTGGCAGCGCCGGCCTGGCGTTCCACTTCTGAGACCTAACAACGGCGGCAGCCGCGCTGGCGCCGCCAAGATCGAACATCGTGGAATCGCCCGCGAGCCTTCTCGAGATCTGAGTCAGCCCGCGCTGTTTTGCGCTGTTTCGACTGCCTCTTCGATCTGCTGGCGGATCTTCGGCTGATCCCAGTCGGTGGCCCCGATATAAGTCTCTACGATCTCGCCGTTGACCACTAAGTAGGTTTCCGGCAGCTTGCGGGTACCGTAGCTATGGGTCACTTTCCACTCGTGGTCGAAAAGAGAGTTGTGGAAACTGTCGCCGAGGAATGACTTTACCTTGTCCGAGTCATCAGCCACCGCGATCATGATCAGCGAGAAGTTGTGGTTGCCATCGAAGTCCTCTTCCAGTCGTTGGATCGAGGGCACCTCGTCGATACAAGGCGGGCACCACGTAGCCCAGAAATGTACCAGCGTCACCGGCGCCGAACGGGTGGCCAAAGGTACCGGCCGCCCGCCCGCATCGACCAGCATCCCTGGCGGTGCCGGCCGCGGACCTCGTGAGCTTGGCCAGAACAGTGCGATCATGGCGCACACGGCAACCGCTCCCAGGCCGGCTTTGGTTTGCCAGCTCTTGGCCTCCGGTGGGGCTGTGCTCTCGGTTTTCTCAGGTTCGGGTACAACGGCTGGGGTGGCTTCGTCGCTCATCTTCAAGCTCCCTCAATCTCTCGGTCGGTCGGCCTTGTTGGCGAGAGACTATAACGTCTCTACCGCTGCGTGGTGTTGACCAACCGACAGCGCCAAAACCGTTGACAGAGCCGCCTCCCTCGATTACAGTCCGTTTCCCGACCCGTGGGGCCGTAGCTCAGTCGGGAGAGCGCTTGAATGGCATTCAAGAGGTCGAGGGTTCGATTCCCTTCGGCTCCACCATTTTAAAGCCTTATGGCTCAAGAAGTTAACGCCGCCTTGCAGGGCGGCGTTTGACGTTCCAGGAGGCGGCGTGTCAGCTATGTGTCAGCAGCTTGTTGGCCTGTCTACGCCTGGTTCCGCTAGTTTTCGCCGTCAGTATCGTCACTGGGAGGGCGTTTGGAGCTATCAGGAGGCTCACCAGAATCCGACGTGGAGGATCTGAGTCGGTTCTTTACCCACGTTTGGAGATCGCTGAGGCGGTAGCGAATCGCTCGTGGTGAAAGCTTCGTGTACGGGGGGCCACCGCCCTTGTACCGAAATCCTTCCATGCTTCGTGGTGTCAGATCGAGAAGTTGGGCCGCATCCTTGGTGTTGAGTAAGAGGTTCTCGGCTTCAGACTCATCGACTGCCAGCAGGAGCCGCTCGGCTCTGAGATCTCGTGCTGCTTTCTTGAGCTGCACCGCCTTCGGATTCTCTCCCGTCTCCTCGTCTTGATCAGAGATGGATGCTGTCGGCGGTATGTTGTCCTGCCTCGCCGATCGCTCGTCCGTGAGTGGTTCGTCCCTACCAAGAGTCTGTCGCCACCGCTCTGCATGCTCAACGAACGACAGGGTAAGGGAGTCTCGATGAGCTTGCGGGTCGTAGCCGAGCTCCTGCACCTTCTTCCCATACGGCAAGGTGCCCTGCCGGAGCTGCTCGCAGTCATAGAGGGCTTGCCGAACGCGATCATTGAAGAAATGTTCTCGGGCATCCGGCCCAGCATCTAGGAGTACATTCCTCAGTTCTCTTTCAAGGTAGTGGTTCAGATCGTCTTGATCAGGATCATGGAGGTTGTCACGGACACGGTCGCGGGCTGCTGCCAGGAAGTATCCGTAGGCCGGATCGACGTGAACGTGTTCTTCTTTCCTCACTCGCGCTAGCTCGGAGCGATGCAGCCGTAATGTATGGCTCACCGTATTCTCTATCCAGCGCTCATGTATCTTGTCAGGCTTGGTTGCTCTTGCGGCTGTAACTCGATCGCGATCCTCCAGGACATCGACTTCGCGCTGCTGTCGCTTTTGGTGCCTCTCTTCTTCTGTCCTTCGTCGATCAGCTTCACGCTTGGCAATCACTGTTGCGGTAGCTGTCCGCCACGGGAGCAGGGCTCGCACCGGAACCTTGGAATAGTGCTCCTCGTCCTTCTTTTCGGATTCGTAGCTCCGATGGACATTCGGCAGCTCGAAACGAAGCGGACACAGCTCGGCCATGATCTCGAAAAAATTCTGGGCCATGAAACGGCGGAAGCGCTTGCTGTCTGAGAGATAGGCGTCGAGTTTCGTTTTCCTGGCCTCGGGGGTATCGAGTCTTACCAGAGAACGCTCGGTAGCCAACGGTGCGAATACCTTCCCCAGGGTCAGGACTCTCAGAACCACTTGGGTCACGTGCCAGCGCAGCGCGGGCTCGGGATCATGGACGATGGTGTTCCCGACAATCAACAGCAGCTCGGTCGGCCGACCATCTACCTCCTGCAAGAGTCTCCTCCGAATCTCGTTGTACACGCCGTTGAGAATCGCCTCGTGATGAAGATCGCGAAAGATCCCTGGCAGCTCCTTGGCCGTCCACGCTCGAAAGAGCTTTTCGTCGCGGAGCAGCAGATCCCTCAACTCAGTCAAGGCCAAAATCCGCTGATTCTTCCTGCGAGAAGAGCCGAGACTCCGCCGGAGTCGGACTGTCCTCCGTCCTAGATCCGAGTCGATCAGGCGCCAGATGACAGAATCAAGGCACGCCTCATCCTGAAGGTACTCATGACGTGGGAAGAGCGAACCCCGAACCGATCCAGCGAGTTGCCGGCGAGATCTGATGGCGCCCCAGCCCACACGCAGAGAATCAATGCCCAGAGCCAGCAAGAGACTACTTGCAGCGAGAACAGCATAAGCCTTAAACACCGCGACGAAAAAGCCGCTTTCCGCGAGATGCACTCCTGTATTGAGAGCCCACGTCACCGATGTGATCGCCAGCAGAATGATTAGCAGACCAACACAGCCCAGAAGTGACGCCGACAACTCGGAGGGAGCAACACTACGCATCACGCGGCCTCCCAGCACCAATCGGCCAATTGCTTTTGCCAGCACCGAACCGAATCCTCGCTTTCTGGTACTCATTCACTCCGACTCCCGCTTACCAGCGCCGGAAGACTGTTGCCGCCTTCTTGCTCCTTCGATATCGAATTCCAGAGTCCGCCGTCGTCGCATGAGCATCATCAGACTCAGAACGAGCAGCAGGACACCAACAGCGCCCGATGAAAGACGTAGGGGGTGTGGTAGTTCGAACAGCGCTAAGACACTGGTTTCTGGCAGTGGTGTGCGCTCATCATCAGCCATAGCAATCTCGAACTTGAGATACGTCGAAAGTGCCTTTCCCTCTGGTGGGGGCTGAGTTTCATAATCTGTAAGGAGGATTGTTAGCTCATTTCTGAGGTCAGCAATCTCTTCACGTTCAGCGCTTTTGACCCAGCGCCGAGCCTCTTCAAGGCTCTTGCCTGTGCGCTCAAAGAACGCCTCGTTGAATGGCGGTGGCCTGAAAGGAACGTAGACCCTAGGGGTCCAGGTTCGATCAAAGTGATGGATTGCACCAAGCTGATTCTCGCGATATTCCAAGATGTACCAGGCTGGTTTTTGGCCGACAATATCTGGCCAGTGTCTATCGGCGAATATGGCGTATCTATGCCCTTCAGCATCACTCCAGGAGCCATCGCCAACAGGGGCGTGCTGCGCTCTAGCAGCATCGAATTTCCCCTTCCATGCTAGAAACGCCTGTCCACGGACGCGAAAGAAGTCTCCTGGATCCGGACGCTCATCGATTCGAAGAGATGACAGATCCTCAAACGATGAACCCCACATGTGCTTTATTCGCAGCCCTAGCGAGCTTGGGAGCTTACGACTCCGTACCTCCACAGCTTGCTGCTCCGGCGGGCTGATGACCTTCAGTTTGCCATCAGCCGAGTACTCATAGATTCGCTGAAGATTCTGGCCGCCGGATTCTGCAAAGAGGAGGAGTCTGAGGAACCTGGAATCAGAGCGGCGGTAGAAGAATACTTGTTCGTCATCGGTCGTGAATATGGATGTCTCGGCGTTTGATGCTCGAACGCTGGTCCAGTCCGGTAGGTACCAATCTGATGATTGTAGCTCGGCTAGGGGTTTGAATAAATGCCTCGGTTCGACTGCCTTATAACCACGTAGCAGTTGAGAAGTCTGTACATCGCTCCAGCTGGAACCCCAGGACACGCCATAGGCTTTGTGAAGTGAGCCTGTCTCTGGAAACTCATAGCGAACCTCAGCAAGATCGTCATGGTGACTGCTTCGCTTCCTTCGCCACGTCTCAACAGAAAGATACTGATCCAATGGCAGCTCGGCATTTCCTAGAAGTGGCCGGAATTCCTGCTCGGTCCGATTGGATCTCATCCGGAAGGCGCCAGTAAGCTTACCTTCGGTCGTCTCGATCAAGAGGGCGGAGAAGAAACTTCTCGGGCGTGGTCGAATAATGAAAAACTTCTGGCGACCATATGAACTCCAGGAGTAAGCAGGAACTGGTTTGTATTTAGTGCCATGCCAAATCCTGTCGACCGCCTCGTCTTTTACGAGTTCTCTATCGACTGGGTCCGTCTGTTTGTACATTCTCTCCCAACGCGGGAAAGCGTCATCATGACGACCAAGAAGAAATCTATTGAGGTCTACTCTCTCCTGGGTGAGGTCGCACGGACTACTCCATTCGCAATTGGTCAGTTTGCGTATTTGACCGCTACTGACGTTTTGTAAGACGCGCCCTTTGTAATTGGCCGGTGTTATGCTGTTGAGCATGCGATACTCAATCTCAAGACCTTCTTCTGGCTTCATGTAGGCCCTGGCGAGAATCTTCGAAGGCCCTACTGTATAGATCAGAACAGCCCCCTCAGGTTCAGCGCCGCTGGGAATACGAATATGATATTGGTCGTTGCTGTCAGGTGACGGCATCCACGAGTGAGCTTCTGGCGAATACTCTCTGCGGTAACCACAGCGTAGTTTCTGTCCCAAGTTATCGTGTGCTGCCATATAGAGCTCGTGCCAGCGCTCGAAGTATTTTCTTGTTGAACTGCTGTGGCATATAAATTGATTGACGTCAATAGAGAGCGGCGGGCAGGGCGTGAGCCATTCGCATCCAGTCAGATCCTTAATCTCATGAGTTTCGAGGTACTCCGTCTTGAGGTCAACAAGACCGGAGTGGGCTCTCCCAGCCGCGAGCGCAAGACAGAGTGATATAAGCACTTGTCTGCAGGCTTGCGAAGTGTTATAATTTAGAGATTTATTTCTCCATCTCTTCATGTCTAGTTCTCCTGAGCTGCCGATTCTTTCTGTTCGTGCTCCTGAATCCGATGACGCCGTTGATCCTATGAAATCTTATCTGGAAGGATTACCAGAACAGTACTTCATCAAATATAGAAAGCTGCGCCTTGAGTTGTTTTTCCGCCTGGATGAGTTTGTGAGAGATGCGAAGGGGACGGAGATCGAGGTCCATGCTCAAAGGCTGCATCAGGAATTCGATAGAACTGGAGACATGCATTTTCTTAGATTGTTCCGGGCAATTGGCTTGAAGTCGAGCCCGATCGTCCTCGACCATGTGCTGGGTGAAAGACAGCGTATGCCCCCTGTTCGCGTGGCAACCGAGACCAATACTGATCGCCTGCTGGGCGACGACTCTGACATCCCGGCCTGGTATTCGAATGCTATTTACTTTAATGCCACCCATGAACTCCTCGGGAGTTACAGGGAGTTCAAGGCAGTGTTCTTTCACGAGCTTGTGCATGCTCTTGTTGGCGGACCGACGTATCATCGGCAAAAACTTCTTGACGAGATAGTTACAGAGTTCTTGAATCAAAAAGCGTTCGGTTACGGAGTGGCTTGGGTGCCGGAGGCGATGGAGCTGGTGGCATCGCTATACGATCTCGACTCCAAGATGCTATTGGACTGGTACTGTGGCAGAGACGATGATGCGTTCAGGCAGAGCTTGAGAACGAACCTGGCAAAGTCTTACTCGCCAGAAGCAGCGGATGACATCGAGCGCGAGGTCTGGTTCTTGCGGCACTGGATGGTCAATGCCTGGGCCAGATCTCTCGACCGATACCAATTTGAAGATATTGCTCAAAGGTATTTTGAAAAGATAGGTCCAGACTATTTCCGAGGACTGGCAGCAAGAATCAAGGGCCGGCCAATACCCGACAGTCAAATGCCATATGAGATGAGAGTCGACGACCCTCTGCACTAAAACTCCCACGGACTATTCTCCGGCAGTTCACCAACGGCAGCAGGCGGCTCAAATCTGACCTCCTCTGTAACCCCCTGTTCGGGCCTCAACCGTCGGAGCTGGCGTTGCAGAACCTCAGCAGGCAGATTCCGGTCCCAGTAGCTGTAGTAACCATCCGGGATGAAATAGGTCTCTACTTCAATCGCCGCGAGCGCCGTCTTGGCGACGACACAATGGCGGGTCGGGAGCTTCTGGAGATCATTGATGCTGATCTCCCGTTCGCCTTCCAGCGTGAAGTAGACCCGGTGCTCAGTCGTGGTCTCGCCGGCAGTCGCGGATTCCCCGGCAGCCTCAGCGGTCCCCACCGTGCTTCCTTCCTCAACGCTTTGTCCGGCAGTGCTGGTACGAGACACCGTTTGCGAAAGGGTCTCTCCGTACGAATGCGCGAGTTGCTCCAGCTGCTGGAAGGACTCGGCGAGAGAGATCTGATGGGATTTACCGATAGCGAGACTCTTGCCGCGAGCCTGGGAGACCCCCTGCATCTTGGCCCGTGACTGCGAGACTGTGTCTGTTTGCGTGATCCCGCGCTGCCGCGAGCCACCGAGCGTCTTTCCTGTCGTCGATCCCGTGTTCTGGGCCTTGCTCAAACTGTTACCTCGGGTACCAGTACTGCTGAGACTGCTGCCGACTGAGGCGGCGACACCGCGTAGGTTCTGAATGGCCTGACTAAAACTGCGACCTTGTGCGGTGGCTTGCTGATGCGTTTCGCCGAGAGCCGTCGATTGGCTGTCGGAACGATCATGCGATCCACTGTCGGGGCCAGAGCGCCGGTGGAAGGCGGTCGAGCCGTTGGTGCGCACGAAGTTATTGCCATGCGAATCAGTCACCTTGAAGTCGCGCCCGGCCGTGGCTGTCTCGCCTCGCTGGAGGGAATCTGACCGTTGCTCAGAGCTGCCGCGCTGAACTGCCAAGCTCTCGTTCTGGCTCTGGGTATAGGTGAAGCCAGTATTGTGATTGACCATGTGGCTCCAGTTGTCACCAATGACGACACTGATGCCATGAGCTCTACTGCGCATTTCGGTCAGAGTCTCCGACTGCGAGCGGGTAATCGTCTCCGAAATGGTCTCCTGAATGCTTTCTCCGAATCCCTCCGTGAGTGATTGCCCCAAGGTCACACCTTCAGTCTTGGCAATGCCATAGTTCTCGCTTTCGGCAATGGCGATTGAATCGGCTCGCGACCAGCTCAGCCCTGTCGAGCGCGATTTCTGGAAAGACACCGTGCGGGTCTTGGTCTGGCTGCTCCCTTGCGAACGGGCCACTTCGGAATAGCTGAAATTGTGCCGCCGCTGAGAAAGTTCGAAGAGTTCCTTGGTCATGCCCTCGGCATCCTCACGACTGAGGCGGAACAGGATTTTCACTTGGGCATTGGCCTTGATCGTTTCCAGGATGGAACGTCCTTCAGTGGTGTGGAACGGCGGTTGCGACTGTGACTGATGGACATTGATCATGCGCAGGTTGTATTGGCGCAGCGTCGTTGCCGCTTTGGCAAACTCGATGTCGGCGAATTCGTGGAATTCGTCGATGTAGAGGTAGTAGGGCGAGCGCTCTTCGGGTTTTCTCCGATAAGCAGCGCGCTGGAACTTGGTCGCCAGAAACGTGCCGACCAGCTGGCAGCCCTTGAGGTTCTTTCCGAGCGGCAGAGAACAGAACAAGCTGCGGCGCTGGCGCAGCAGCTCGGGCACGTGAATCGTGCTCTCGCGAGTATCGAAGAACCGAGCGACCAGAGAATCGCCAAGGAAGTACTGCAGAACGTTCCAAGTCGATTCCAGCCGTTCCTGTTGCTGCCCTGCTGTGAAACGGGCGAAGAACTTCGTCCAATAGGTCTTCACATAGGAATTCAGCCGTGAGTCTGGGATGGCTCGAACCAGCCGGACGCGGGTGTCGTCGTCCGCAGCGAGGAATTCCGCCGCGAAAGTGAGATTCAGCGGGTACTGGAACCCCTCGATAGCAGGGCGTTCTTCCTGAGGGAGCCGGTTCAGTTCCGCGATCACCCATAGGCAGTTGCGCAGGTTGTTGCGGATACGCCGGGTCTGGTCGATGTCCCCGAACAGCCGTTCGGCCGCTTTCAGGAAGTCGTCGACCTGCTCTTCCGTCGTCTCTTCACCTTGTGGCTCCAGCGGATTGAGACGCAGCGGATTGGCTGGCGTGTCGAGATCGAGAAAGAGGTAGCGCTCAAGCAGGCTGTCCAGCTCATGGTTCCGGCGCTCGGCGATCTCGAGACAGCGGGCGATGAACTCCAGCGCTTTGCGGTAGAGCGACCCAGTGGGATCGAGCAGACAGAGCGGGCGCTGACAGATGATGTCCTGGACGAGCATGTTCTCCAGGAAGCGAGATTTACCGCTACCAGTCACACCACATATATAGACGTGTGCAGCACGATCTCCATCCTCAAGCACTACATGCCGATTACTCTCGCGGGCCTGGCCAAGAAAGAGGTGGTCAGGAAGTTCGGACGGGTAGAGCGAATCCGGCCCATTGGCGAACAGGAAGCGGCGTTGGTAGGGAACGGGGTGCATTGGCCTCACGGATCTGAGTGCTGACACCCGGACAGTTGGCGTCAGCAGTTAGATGAATCTCTCCTCTCTCCCTACAAAAGCGGCAAGTGCCCCAATCCGGCTTCATGGCGCCGACCACCACGGAGCGAAGGCAGATGACAGGAGAATGAACCAGCGAAAAAGCGAGTATAACTTGGGGCTCGTCTTTTTGTGAGCTGGGGTTGGCAAATAGCTAATGCTGAGAGTGTGCTGGGTGAAGCAACAGATCGAAGGAAGCTCGAATGATTCTTCAGCGCAGTAAGACGCGCCTTCTTGAAAGCAAGCACATAGCCCCTCTCGGCAGCACTGGAAGCTTCATTGAGAGAAACCAGTAGGATTACTATAGAAATTCTGCTCTGAGAAGCGCCCTTCTCTCCCCACTCGCCACCACCCAAATCGCCTCGAACACCGGATCCCGCTCCTTCAGTTCGTCGAACGTCGTAAACGCCATCAGCTCAAACCCCGGCTCTCCATGAAGATGACGGCGCAGCAGCTCGATACGCCGGGCATGCGTGGTAACGAAGAGCACCCGGAAGTCATCAACCTGGCCATAGCGTTGCCACAAATACCGGTCTGGGTGCTGAGGATCACGTGTCCGTAGGTAGTGCGAGTAGCCAACCTGCTTCGCAGCGATCTCCTTCGGCCCCTCACTCCCTCGATCCGCCTCAAGCAAGAACAACCGACTGGCCGTACCCTGAGCCAAAGCGAAAACGAGATCCGGCCGAATCCGCCACGGCTCAAGGTGGCTAGGCGAAGAAATATCCTGCTGCGTCACGAAACGTTCGACATGTTTCTTTCGCGAAGCATCCTCGACAGCATGCGTATGGTAGAAGAGTACCCACAGCGGAGCGAGCTCGGGCGTCGTGACCGCCGTTCCCCGCAACGATTCAGTGAATCGCACCGCACACTCCGTCACCATCAACGGATGGAGCAGTTGCTGCGCCGTGTCCGTTCGTGACTGGTAAAGCCGGCGTTGATCGATCCCGTAGCGATCACGGAGTGGAGCCAAGGCCTTCTGGCCCAGGAAGTAGATACGCTCCCTGCTGCTTAAGAGCGTGTCAGGTAGCAGATACCCAGCATCAGCGAGTCGCTTCATGCGCTTGCGGACATTGTCCAGCGCCGACAAGCGACCCGTCGCCGGCTGGAAGTAGCGTGCCCGTCGGATCTGCTCCAGCGTCATCACCCGCAGCATCCAGAGCCACCGAAAGACCTCAAGATCACCGTCCGTGAGAGTGAGTCGTTGTGACATGCCCTATCCGTTCCCTTGTCCGGTGCCCTATCCGTTCTGAGGACAGGCACACCGGACACCTAAGCCGGATACCCCTGGTCGATCCAAATCGTTTTAATATAAGGATTTACAAGGCCAGGATGAGTCTTTCAGGTAGACGTCTACGAGCATACCAGAATAGAGCACTTCGTCGCGTATTCCTTTGGCTGAGTACAGCTGGCTGGTGGTGGGGAGGTGGAGGTTCTCAGGAAGAATACTGCTGCGCTCCTACAACTGCACCAGCCCGAAAATGACAGCCGCGAGCAGCATCAGTTTCAGGTAGATAAGGATCTCGCGATGCGACTTGTACTCGGGCATATAGGGAACGAGCTTGAATGTCTGCCGTCGATTGGAACCACAGTTGGGGCAGCGAGCTTCGTGGTGGCTCGTAAACCAACGTCGGTTACACCCGAGGCAGTGATGGGTGAAGCTCAGGGCAGGTCGCTGTTTCATGGTGGAGGGGGTCAAAGGATGAAAACGCCTCTCTCGCACCGGCCGAAGCGAGCCGGGTCAAGGAGGAGTCCCGCATCGCGGGAAGCTCCTTGATGCGGCGCGGTTCGTGCCGGTATCCTGAAAAGGCGTTTCGACTGTAACGGGGGGCAGTAGGGTGGCGGTGGTGGTTGTGGAGGCCGACGATCTCATGCCACCGTCTCCAACAGAGACTCCAACAGAGACGCTGCCTGAACCTGAGAAACGCTGAACACAACTCTGCATTCGTGCAAAGTTGAAGCGCAGCGGAAACTCCTTGCACAATGGCAAGTTGTGTCAGCGCGAAAGAATGACTGGAGAGCAGGCCGAGTCGAGTAGTACGCCCCTGAGTGGCACGTCCATTTTCAAACGTCGCTGCGTTTTCCGGCTGGGATGGTAGCTGTCGGGCGAGAGCCAGCAGGTATCGTGTGCGCAGCAACGGTCGTCCGGGTTGAAGTCAGCAGCTCGAGTGTGAGCTGCCGCTGTTCGACTGCGTCGTGCCAGAGTTGCAGGGCACTGATAGCCTGCTTTTGCAACGAGAGGCCGGAGCACAGTTTCCAGGTTTCGGAAGCAAGTTCCCTGAGCTCGCCGAGGCGTCCTTGCGGCAGATAGAGCGCTGCCAGGTCGAGCGAGATCATCGCGACTTCGTACGGCGCTACCATTTCTATGAGTCCGCGCCGCGATGCTTTGTAGCTGAGTTCAGCTTGTGCAGTTGCTCCGAAACGAGCCTGAATGATTCCCTGAAGCCACTTGAGTTTGTATTTGCCGTAGTGTCGCTTCTTGAACCATCGCAGCTTTTTCCGTGCAACACTCAGCCACTGTACAGCTGTAGCGAGCTGATCAGGCGAGCCACCATTGACCAGATCGACGGCGAGGTTATGTACAGCAGCGAAGTAGGGTCGCGGCCCGCGATTGACCTCGAGGTGATTGAGCGCGGCAGTGAGATCGAGGATTGATGCACCGAGGTTACCCGCTTCTCGTTGGATAGTCGCCCGGGCGACCAGGCACCGACCCAGCTCGTGACGATCGATTAGGTCAGATTCCAGTCGCTGGATGCGGATGGCGTCCTCGATCAGGCGTGCAGCCTCATCGCCGTTTCCTTGATAGAGGCGGAGATAGGCCAACCTACGATACAGATCTGCCGCTTCAACCGGCGGAAGATTCTGCTCAGCTAGCGCCAGGTCATACGTGCGGTGTGCGGCCGCATAGTCGCCGACCGCTCGATACGCACTACCGAGTCGACAGTAGGCGCGTACGTGAAGCGTCGGTGCATTCAGAGTCGAGTCGTACGTAATGATCTTGTCGGCGAATGGCGGGGCAAACTTGGCCAACCGCAGACCGGCGGAGCAGTCATCAAAGATTTCTTCGTCACACTTCTCGAGGAACAGACTGAAGACGTCGAGCTTCCAGAACTTCTCTGCCTCAAGAAGTTCCTGGGCACCTTGATTGAGATCGACGCTGCCAAGCAGCTGTCGAGCATAACTACTGTAGGGACTAACCATTCAATGCCTCCCGCTCGAACTTGAATCTGCTGAAGATGCGAGGGCATTCTATCAAGAGGAAAGCGCACGGTGGCTGAACGCCACCGTGGCCTCTTCTGAACTTTTCGATCTGCGCATTTGTTCTGAGTGCCGAAACTCGATCCAGAGCCTCGAGCGCCGATCTAGGGTGATACTGGCCTCTGCTCGCGTGGAGTCCTCCGGCTTGAGTCGTCTGTGCTCGGCGGATCTGGCTGCCCATTGAGCCCATCTGGAACGATATGGGTGCCCAGGTTTGCGGTGGCTACTTCTGGACTGAGCCAGCCCATGACAGTTGTACTGAGCCATTGCCCAAAGGCTCGGAGTGGCGCCAACCAATTCTCGCTAGACACCGATTGTTCGTAGGGTGCGGCCAAGGTAGGGGGCGCGAGTATGAGCGCCAGGAGAAGGACGACGGTTGCTCTACGAGTCATGGGGATCTCCTTACAGGCGAGTCGGAGCAGGCTGGCGAAAGTGCCGCTGTCTGCTCGCCTCCAGACTCCATTATCGAACGAGTGGTCAGCAAAAGGCGCTTTTTGAAAATGGCGCCCTTTTTCTCAGTCGCCGTTTCCGAAAGCCGCGCTTTCTCGCCCAGGCGGGATGACAGCAACGTCGCAGACCGCTGCTACGCTGCTGGTTGACCTCAAGAACGCCATGCGTGGTCATCGTCGAAAAGTTTCGTTAACCCTCGGCGTGCCGGGGATTTCGGCAGAGATGCAGCTATTGGTTGCAAGCTCTCCCGGCCCCTCCCCCCGACACGCCGGGGCTCCTGAACCGTAGGCGAATCGTCCATTTGTCCGACGGAAATTTCGGCATCTATGAGAGACCTTGCCGCAGCGATTCGGATTCAGACAATGCATTCTTCAACGAGACCCAATCGCGACCAGTTTCTCGACCTGATTCGGCTGCTCGATCAGTGTGCTGATCCCTACCTCGTAGCCGCAACCGTACTGGCAGAAGACCTGCGTATCGTTGATGACTTGCGTCGCGAGATGGGCGTCTTCCTCGATGACATGGTCACTCTGGCACGGACTCAGAAGTACCCGTTACCGGAATCCTTCGTCACCGATGCTCGGCGAGAGGTTCGCGAAATGGGACAGCTGCCGAAACGCCTCCAACTCCGTCTCCTGTTCAGTCCCGAAACGCTACACAGCTGCGGTCGCCAAGCTGTGCCGATTCTGGCGCTTGCCCTTACTCTCGTCGCGCAGTGGGTGGAGTACGGAACCAGCTGGCTAGAAAGCGTCGACCGGTTGAGAATTCAGGTCGATGGCTTGCTCGGAGAATCCCTTCCAGTCTTGGACAGAAACGGTGCGAGTAAACGCTGCCAATGTGCTTAGGGGTTTGGAGGGAAGACACGAATGAAAGACAGCAGCACAGAAGCGTACGTGGACTTCGGCAAGATCGCTCGTCTGCTCGATGCTGTCTCAGCACACGCTCCGGCAGAGTTACCAACTCTGCTCGATGTGCTGTGGCGATCTGAAGAACGACAAACCGCGAAGGTGATCACTCTCGTTGCTGGACAGGTCGAAGATCCGCTGGCGCCGGTGGATCAAACTTGTCAAGACGCCTTGCGGACGGCTGCGCAACTCGAGCACCTCTGCACAGCTCGTAGCTGGCGCGATCCCTCCAAAGTTGTTGAGAGTCCGCGTTGCCAAGCACTGCTGCATCTCTGTGCTGAACGGATCGTCAATCGGCAGGATGATTCGGCGACGTTTCGGCGCTATCGGGATATTCGGGTACGGCTCTTCCAGGCATCTGAACAAGAACGCCAGGAACGGGAAGCTGAGATCGAACGCTTGGCACAAATCCGTGACGCAATAGTGCCAGATCTCCTGACGTTGTATCGGGACTTTGGAACTCGGGTGGGATAGGTCGCACAGGTTCCTGGAGATGCTCTCCCAACGGCAGATCGGCTCCCCCTCAGAGCCCGCTTTCTCAGAGGGTGTCTCCAGGGCCTCTTTTTTGTCTGGCTTCGATCATGAATGACTGGCGGAAACGTGAATTGTTGGGAGCGTACCGGCAATTGGCGTCGGGGCTTTCTGCCTTGCTGCGAGCGTACAGGGAGATCTTGCCTGACCTGCGGCAATCGCCTGGAGCTCACGACATGATTGCTGGCGCACTGGCACAGCTTGAGGTACTGGGAGTGACAGCGGTCTACCTTCAGCAAGAAGAGCGACCTGGAGAGTGGCTCGATGATCAACCTGCCGCTGTATTCAGCATTGAGTGGGTCGAAACCTCTCCGGGCTCATGCACGATTTGCGAGGCTGAGGTCAGTCAGGGGCCAGTCGGCTGGCAGCGTGGAACTGGCGCAGTTTGCGATGGCTGCATGCTCGAGAAAGCCTGGAGCCTAGGCTCGATGCTGCTGGCGGTCAACGTGATGCGCGAGATGGGAGCGATCGATAGCGAGTGCGATGAGGATATGGACGTAGCCACTGGAGCGCTCGCTACCTATGCTCGGCTCTATCAACGGGTAGCCGAAGACAGGTGGTCGTACAGACCAGTTGGGCTGCTGCGCTACTTACGCCACCTGGGGGCCAAGTTCGAGCAGTTGGCGCCCGAGGGGATCGATGTTGATGAACTGCTCGGCAGCGGTGAGGAAAAAGGCACTGACACGACGCACTGACTCGCGTTTGATAAGTTCTGGTTTAGGGGGGCGTCCTCGAGGAAAATCCTGAGTGCAGGGTTGTTTGAATGTAAGCCCCAATTTACGTGCTCGGGGACGCCCCTCCGATTCTTCGCCTATGATCCCCAACGATAAGCTGGAATCTAGTTGATCGGCTCAATCTCGACGAGCTGTTCTTGTTCAGAAAACGTGATGCGGAACTTGTCGAAGATGCCTGCTCTGCCGAGGAGCGGTCGATGAAAAAGATCTGGTATCTCAGCGAAGCAAACAGGTGCCGGAAAGCGACTGCCTTCCAAGTCGAGCGAAAGCTGAAACTCTCTCACAGCTAGATTGGTCGTATAGGCAGTGTCGAAAGAACGCTGTTCGCCTTCGCTCCAGGTGAGCCCCAAATCGAGAGCGAACTGCTTGTGGAACAGGCTGTAGTCTGCGCCACTGTCGAGCAGCGGGAGTGCGCGCTGTCGCCGATTACCGTACTCCAGCACGATGGGCACATGTGGCCGATTCTGATAATACGGAAAACTAAATGTAGGAGACATTGGGTCGAGGTATAGGGACAATCATCACCTGATCGCGTTTGTATCCTTTGGCCTTCGCCTTGGCGTAGAGCTCTTGTAGTGACTTGCCAAAGGCAACGAACTTACCGTTGACTACGGCGCCTTGTTCTCCAGCGTGTTTAGTTTGGATGGCGTCGGTGAGGACTGGGATTTTGGTCATATGAGTGAGGATGAAAGCCTCCTCATAGTAGACTTGCCTGGTCGATCTAGCAAGGTGAATTGCTGTACCTATCACAAGCTCGATTGTGCGAAGCGCAAGGAGAATACGTCACTCAGCCTCAAGATGGCACCGTAAGATCAGTGCTTGGCCAGAGCACGGAAAACGACTCCATAAGTGCGCGATCTCGTATGAAGATGTGAGCTAGCTAGCATCCACATCTTGGATCGAAGCTCTTGGGCTCTACCTAGAGCGAGTCAGTCAGTATTTACTCTTGCGAAAAAAAGTGCCCCAAGCCGCTCTTCCAACATGGGATAGCCTCCTTCGGGACAATGACTGCAAGCAGGACTCGACCTCGTCAGAGAGTTCCTTGGCAGATGAATAACGAGCCGATGGGTCTGGATTGGTCGCCTTAACAACAATAGACTCAATGGCGGCGCGGAGTGCATGCAAATCCAGGCTGTTTCTGAACCTGTCTCTCAGGGGAGTTTCGTTTTCCTCAGAGTCATCGTCATCAAGGACGAAGAGTAACTGCAATATCCGCCCCAACGAATAGATATCTGATGCTATTGTTGCGACCCCGTTACTGACTTGCTCTGGACTCGCGAACTCTGGGGTGCAAGCTCGTCTAGCTACTTCTGATTCGAAGAAGCCAGTGGCATTACATGAAATACCGAAATCCAGCAACTTCGGCGCGTTGTCACTTCTCACCAAGATGTTGGATGGCTTTAGATCGGAGTGGACAACCAGTTCCTCGTGTGCATAGTGGACGGCGCCGCAAACCTGGATAAATAGCTCCAGCCTAAGAGGCAAACTGAGTTTATGCTGAACGCAATGGCTGCCGATGGGGAGGCCGTCTACATGCTCCATTACAATATACGCAGTCTGAGACTTGGTCATGCCCGCGTCGTAATACTTGGCTATGCATGGGTGGTACAAGTCGGCGAGAAATCGTTTTTCGTGGTGGAAGAATAAAATATTGCGGCCGAGTCCAACGCCTCTCGGGAACAGCTTCAGCGCGACGTTCTCGTCGGGCGTGGCTTCGTGCGATGCCAAATAGACCACGCCCATGCCACCCCTTCCCAGTAGCCGCTTGGGGCGATACTGGCCTACCTGCCCAGGGATTTCAGCCGTCGGGCGAAGCGTCACCAATGGTTCAATTGATCTGTGGTCGACTCTAGTGAGATCTAATACCGCTTTGTAGAGCTTTCGGTCCTTTCCACAGCGCTCTTGCAAGAAGGCCTGCCTCTGGTGGCCGGGGAGCTCAAGAGTATCAGCCGCGAGCTCCTTGACTCGTTTCCAATATGCAGGTTTCATTTTTTTAACTGTGCCTCTAGGAAGCGCCTCGAAATCGACCAGTCTCGCCTTACCGTCCGTTCGGTAACCCCTGTTACTTCAGCGATTTCTCGCACCGTCAGTCCTAGGAAGTACCGGTATCGGACGATTTTTGCCGCACGAGAATCTAGCCGACTGAGCTTCTTGATAGCTCTGTCAACATCAAGGATGTTTGGAGAAAAATAGGCTGGAAATACGGGGTGGTGAATCAGCTCACTAGATGCTGATAAGATCTCGTGGCCAGCTCCCCTTTTCTCGGTTTGCTTCATGCGTGCGTAGTCAACAAGCACTCGTCGCATGATGGTTGCCGCGAACTGGAAGAACTCGTCGCTTGATTTCCAAGTGGCCTTGCGGGAGCTGTTGAGCCGAAAATAGACCTCGCTGACGAGCGCAGTCGGCTGAAGAGTGTGGGCAGGAGACTCCTTTTGAAAAATGCGCGCAGCCATGGCTCGGAGGTCGTCAAAGACTATAGGGATCAGAGCCTCCAGCGCTCGCTCGTTGCCGTTGGACCAGTCTGCCAGAAGAGTTGTGACCGGGGTATCACCCCCTTGGTCTCCGCCTGGTTTCGACATGCCTGCCTCGATCCACCCTCAACAAGGGCGGGTAATCCCCCTGCTTGACACGCTTCGACAGATTTTCGCTGGAACTATGTCCGCCTTTGTGGCCGATTCTCGCGTTACAACTTAGAGGCTTTCAGCCTCTGCATCTTCGTTGAGTCTATCTCACAATCGCCGTGTGTCCCGTCAGGACTTCATCAGGCTCCTCGGTTTTTGTGGATATGGCGAATTCTACAGAGGGCGGCGAGATTTCTCTCGCGGCAAGCTTTTTTATACAAGGCTTTGGAATACGTGCGCTCACCCGATCGTTGTAGGATATGGTTGCGACGCTCGAACCGGTGGCTGCCTGGGGCGCGGTCAGCCGAATCAGAGCAAATTCTTCGCGGGCGGCTTGCCTTGGGTCTCGGCTCAGTACGAGCTGCTCATCTCAGAAGATCCTACACCGACATCACTGAACAGGTACTATGCAAGCGCTGGCGAGCAGCGAGTGATATCGCGGCTCCAATAGCTGCGGCAGCCGCTCCGCGTTCTCGCGTAGCGAACTCGGCTTGACCTTCAAGCTTAGGAGAGTACAATGACCCCAAAATCTAACAAAGGATGTTTATGAGCTCTCCTGAACAAAGTAGAGGAAGCGCTAGGGAGGTCTACGACTTCAACGGCTTCAACGACGACGGGACGCCGTGTATTCCTGGTGTGGATGAAGCGGGGCTCCAAGAGGCAGCGAGGGACGACGCTGAGCTAAGGGAAGTGCTTGGCAATCCTCGACCTCCTGCTGAGGGGATACGGCGTCCAACCCCCGGGAGCGACGACCCGTATATCCCTCAAGCTACCCATGGTTTCTCACGGCCGATTCCAGATCACGAAGAATTAGGTAGCTACTCCGTTAGCGCAGATGATATAATTAAGCGCATGCGGGCAAGAATGACAGGCTAGTTGCTTCGTTGCTAGAACTTGTCAGTTGTTGCACCCGGCAGCTTACTGCTTTCGGGTGTATCAGTGTGTTCGCGGGCATTCTAAATCGTATTATATTTTACCCTCAAAGGGGACTGCCTAATTGTCGAAAAAAGGGCGAACCGATTCCGGCATAGAAGTACACTCTGGTTATCTTAATGTAGTCCTCTTTGAATCGACTCCTGAGAGGATTTTGGATGTCGCTCTCGAGAGCAGGCGGCGTGTAGACAAACTTGGCAAGCTCCGCGAACTCGATCGAGAGCTGCCGTGGTTTCCCCGTGACATTGCGGGACCGGCTGAAGCTACTGCCAGGAAAGACGGTAGGAAATTCTACCGGCCTCGGGTCTACATCCTGTCTGGCACATTCGATGTAGCGACAGTGTTCTTCTCGCCAGAAATAGAACTCGCTTCGTGGAGCCATCGAGATGAGCTTCGAGAATCTGGGCAAGACGCCAACCTGTCGCTCTTGCCAACAAAAGCCAGTCTCGGCTTGAAGAGCAAACTCCCTGATTTTAACCACGAATTTCGTGAAGAGTACCTTAAAAGGGGGCAGTCCTCTACGCGCGGTGACCACGACTTCGTAGCTATAACAAAACTGAAATTGAACGCTGCCCACTGGCCTAAGAGAGAAAGTCAGGCAACAGATGAGAAAGGTCGCTTTCCGGAAATCTTCAAGGCTGTCTGGAAGACAATCGAAAGTTGGAGGGAGAATACGGAAGTTGTGGGTCGTCCAAGGCCACTGGTGGCGTTTGGGCTTACCTTCGGGTGGAGCGAGTGTCTTGTGGTCGCACATGCCGATAGCCCTGGCAAGCTCCTGCAGCTCTCAGTGAACTTGCGGTCACTAACCCTTTCTGTCGACCCGTTTCTTCTGAAGATAAAGGATAAAAGCAAAGAGTGGACTTCCCATATCTTTGCCACGACGATTAGCTCTGTGGGTTACGATTATGCGATCCGTGAGAAGGCGAAGGAGCGAATCATCGCTGATCTAGACGATGGTAAGCAAATCACGGCAGACTCCATCGTAAACTCCTTCATGCGTGAGGTGGCTGGAGAGATTCGGCCCCTTGAAAAGGGAGAGGTCGAAGACTCTTTCTATCTTTTAGGTTGCCACGTTTATCCGGGTCACGAGCTGCGAGTAGTCAGGCTTCTCTCCGAGATCGACGATACGCTGGGTTCAGAAAAAACGACCGGGATGGTCACCGTCGATAGCGGCAAGAGAGACTTGCTCAGCTCACGATTTCTGATCGGTCCGGGTCGCCTGAGCCCGCGCGAAGCTGTCGCCTTGGTTGAATTGCTTCATATTTGGATACGTTTTGGTGGGGGCTCGAGCGCATCTTCGCAAGACGCTGAAGAGAGAATACCTCATGCTTTCGACTTCCACACGCGAACCGGATATTCCGCCGCGCGCAATGGGACTAGCACTCTGAAGGACTACAACGAAGATGTTCATATAAGAGGCACGCCAGCAGCGTATTTCATGATCGGTCGACCTGCTCTGGCAGCTCGACTTGAACTGTCTTCGGCACCCAAAACTTCCCTGGCTACTCTCAGGGAGAGTATGCGGTCTGTCCAGATCCCTTACTATCTTGCGGAGCAAGTTTTAAACTTAATCAGTACGTTTCATTGGGTTCACAACAGAGAGGTGATCTGGGACGAAAGCGCAGAGCTTATTCCAGTAATCCTTGCTCTGTCGGAAAATATTCTGGCCCATGCAAGGTGGTGGAATTCCGGCAAGCCGCGAGTCTTCAGCGAACCGTGGGTGCAGAGTTCAGAGGCCGAGCGCCGGAAGATACTTGTTGACAGAGTACGGAGGCGCCTCCGTGGATATGTCGACAGAGAGTTGCCAGAGCTGCTGAGCTCTTTTCGTGCCTACTTTTACAATCGGCATCTTTCCAGTTATCTGACGGATGAGATGCCAGATACGAATTTGCGTTTTCGCGGATCACTGCATCAACTGCTGAGTGTTGGAAACCTGATTCTCGACACGTTTGCTGACACTGTCCTGGGCCCGCGTGCCTGCATGGCGAATATTGGCGATAGTGCTTCTCCAGAAGTTGAGCGACTTTGTGATATTACGGTCGTTCGATTGAATACTCACACTTTTAATATTCCGATTCTGCTTGAATCGCTAGCTCATGAGGTTGGTCACCAGTTTCTTCGAGAGCTAGTGAAAGACAGTGTCGACTCAAAGTGGCGGGCTCATCCATGGAATAGCTGGTTTGATGATCACTGTGAGGATGTGCCTCGAAAGAAGAACTTCCGACGTCTGAAGAACTCCGTCATGGAGCTGAATCACACGATCTTTGATTCTTCCTTAGACAGCGAAGCACCCGACGCCGTTGCTTTCATCGAATCAGCGAGCGATTTCATCGAAACGAGACTTCTTGCGTACACGGATCTAGGGACATGGGTGGTCAGTTTTCTGCTGCGTACAGCACTGGCCAGTCTGCCCGACGACTATGACCCGGACAAGGAGCGGTCTTTGAACCATGAAGACGTCCCATACATGGGAAACGATCTAGTTGTCTCCGCAATCCAGCGTGCTGTACTAACCGTGATTGCAGATCAACTGCAACGGCAGACGCGTGAAGAAGACGGCGAACTACTGGCGCCGGACTTAGAGGACTTTAGAGAAAAGCTGATTCGCGTAGACCTAGAGAAGATCCGCCAGACGATTGAGCGCGCTTGTATTATAGGGAAGGCCGGTGAGGCGGCCACGATTGTCTGCGATGCAGCACTCTGGAGAGATTTCTTACGGTACAAAGTCTTCTACCGTCGACCGTGGTTTGCAAATCAAGCCGCACTCAATCTGGCTGCGGAGACCTTCTATACACTGCATAGGCATGTTAGCTGGAGACCGCCAGATGACTTCAGGTCTCCCGGTCGATTCTTGCCATGTGTGCAAGATGCTTTTTCTGAACTGCGTAAGGTTCTTTTAGCAAATTATCTTCCGAGCCTGCATGTGCGCTTCTGGCTCTCAAACAAAGAGAAGGCCCAGTTCCGTTCGTCCGGAAGCCTTGCTTCAGGTCGGGAGCCCTGGGTGCCTCTCCTGCAGCCTATGACGGTACTAAAGACCAGGCATAAGATTATCTACAAGAGTATCATTTTTCAGCGTGGGAATATTCTTCCGTGTGGAGACTACGTGAAGGTTTGGAGCGATGCGAATTCAACCTTCCTCGTTAGGGCAATACAGATGATTCCTGCCTGGCGATTGTCTATTCTTGAGCAGGCTAATGCGATGGCAGGAATATGTGGAAAAAGGGATGAAGAGACAGAGGCGAGCACTAAAACGTAATACCGCTGGGCGAGCTCTCCGATCACTTACTAGTTGGTTCTTTGAGGGGAAGCTTGTGCCCGTCATCGGGGCAGGGGCAAGCAAAGATCTCGGTGTCCCACTGTGGGGTGCGCTTGCCAAGAGTATGGCTACCGGTTACGTTCGGGATCCGGGCGATCTCACTACCAGGGATCTGTTGCTAGCATTCGAGTTGATGAGCCAGAAGGGAGAGTTATTTTGGGATGATCTGCGGGATCAGCTCTTCTCTTCAACGGAAGAAGGGACGTATTTTGAAGATGCGGATCCGTCAACGCTCAAGACAGGTGAGTTGTGGGCGAGTGAAAAATGCACGCACGATAGCTCGCTTCAGTATCTAGCAGCGCTCTGTATCCTGAATGCCCTCCTTTTTCCTGAGAGGGCGTTTCATGTGATGACTTACAATCTAGATACCCTGTTAGAAGAGAAGATTGCAGCACTAGGTCATCGGGCAATTGCTATAACCGATGAACACGAGGCGGTCTGGGAACCGGTCTGTGAGCCAAGCGGTAGTGAACCACTCGTCACGGAAAGACCGAGTATGCATGTCGGACAAAGGGCCGATATTAGGGTGTTTCATCCCCATGGCTTGGTACTGCGAGCTTCTAAGGCGCGAGCTTTAGGGAGGGAGCAGTGCTATATAAAGCCGATGATGAGACTCAGTGACTATGAATACTTAGCCAATAACACTCTTGGGGGCGTCGGCCTATTGCAGTTGCAGGCTCTCCGTAATCTTCGTGGGTTCTTTTATGGTTTTTCATTTTCAGACCCCAATGTCCGTCGCCTAGCGAGCCTGACCATTCAGCTTGGTGCAGAGGAGGTTTTCTCTAAAGAATTAGACTGGCGCAGTGGCTGGCGCCGATCGAAGCGAGACTTTGACTGGATTCGGCATATCATTCTCTTGTCGACCCATCAGAGAGACGCGGAGATCAGATGCCGCTCTCTCTTTGGCCCATTTTCGGCCTCTTCTGAGCCAAGCGCAGAAGAACGGTTGCAGTATAATTTAACCCAGCTACGCATGCTGCGGGTCGGTTTCTGGAGTGTGAAGCAACATAAAATACTTCTTATAAGGCTTTTGCACAGTATCAACAGGGACCTCAGATTTCAGTGGCCAGCGCCAGGTTTCTCAACACCACCAGGTGGTCGTGTTGGCGAAACCTCTGCCCATCTGAAAATAGACTGACGTTGAAGTCCGCCTTCAACGCTCGGATCGATTCACACTTGATCCAAGTTTACCGGCACCCGGGAAATCTCTAGGCTAAGAGGACACATCATTTCTCTCTTCGCCTGATCTCATTCCTTCCCTCACTGGCTCGCTTCCTCCGCACTCTCTTCCGCTGGCTCATCGGACTCTTCCGTTCGCGAGTACACGGCGATGCCCGCTGGATGAGCCGCCGCGAGGAACGGAGATTCCTGAATTCACAGAAGAGCGGGCTGATTTTGTCGCCTCGCTGCCGCCTGACCCAGCGCGACTCCTTCACCAACCTCGCTCTGGTGGCACCAACCGGCTCGGGTAAAACAACCCGCTATGTCATTCCCAATGTGCTGGCAGCCGAGGGTTCTGTGCTCGTCACCGATCCTTCGGGCGAGATCTTCGCGCAAACTTCGGGGCATCTGCGGGAACGAGGCTTCCGTATTCAAGTCCTCCAGCCAGCCGACCTCAAACATAGCCTGCGCTTTAACCCCCTCCACTATTGGCGTACACCACAAGAGCTGCGGCAGCTCGCCTCAATCCTGGCATTGAGCGGCTCCAACGGCCGCTCTGATCCGTTCTGGACGGTTTCAGCAGTGAACGTACTGTACTTGGTGCTGTCAGCCCTGGTCAATGTGCCGGAACGGAGCTACATCAACCTGGCGAACCTGCGCTGGCTCTTGAATCACCTTGGTGCTCGTGAAGATTCGGGCATGCACTCTTTCATGAGCCGGCATCTCGAGCAGCAGGACTCGCGAGTCTTTTCGGAGTATCTGGCGTTCTGTGCCACCGAGCCGAAGGTGCGAGCATCAATTATTGCCAGTGCTCGAGCTGCTTTGGAATTGTGGTCGGATCCAGAAGTCTGTCGCTTCACCGCCAGCAATACGATCGACTTGGAGCCGTTGCGGCATCGGCACACCGCGATTTACATCATCGTGCCTGAACATCAAGTGACGTACTTCTCGCTGCTGCTGAATCTGTTCTACTCCGCCTGCTTTGCCCATTGCCTGCGAAGCGACGCCACCGAGCTCCTGCCCGTCTTCTTCTTCCTCGACGAGTTCGGGAATCTCGGACGGATTCAGAACTTCGCCTCGATCATCACCACACTGCGCAAACGTCGCTGCTCAGTGAGCATCATTCTTCAGGCGCTCTCCCAACTGGAGACGATCTACGGGCGAGCTGAGGCACGAACCATCTCTTCAGGCGGCTGTGCGAACAAGCTCTTCTACTCGGGTCTCGATCTCGAGACAGCTCGCTACGTCGAACAGATGCTCGGCCAGAATACCGAGTACGACACGACCTTCGGCGGCATCAGTGAGCATGCCCGCACGATCGGCGTGCCGCTGATGAGTGCCGATCAGATCAGGATGCTGCGAGAGGATGAAGGCATTCTCATCTCCGGTCGGGAGCGACCGGCGAAGTTTGTGATGCCTCCGTGCTTCCGCGTTGAACAACAACGCCGGCTTATTCAGAAACCTCCGGTGGCGCTCGGCATCAATGATTCGGATGAGGTTGTGAAGTATCTGGAACTGTGACGAGCTTCGCCCCTTCATGCACTTCGTCGCCCCAGCGACACCCAGCGCCCACCGCTCCCGAGGATCATGTGATCGAAGAGGCGCACTCCAAGGAGATCCGCAGCTTCAGAAATGCGCCGGGTAAAGCAACGGTCCTCTTCGCTGGGCGAAGGATCCCCCGACGGGTGTGTATGCCAGAGGATGAAACCAGCGGCCGAGCGCAGCAGTCCTTCTTTCAGAATGGTGCGGGGCTCGACTGCAGCCCGACCGAGTGTTCCTCGAAAAATCTCCCGTTCGGCGATGAGCCGGTTGCGCACGTCGAGGTAGAGCGCCCCCATCACCTCCTGATCGCTCTGCGCATAGCGCAGCGTCAGGTAGTTCGCGACGAGATCTGGGCGATCGAGGAGTTCTCGACGCGGAATCTTGGCTTGAGCCAACCGCCGACTGAGCTCAACGGCAGCCAGGAGCGTGGTGGCTTGTGCCTTCCCGAGTCGTTGCGCGCAGAAGCGATCCAACTGCGTCAAACTCGCGAGTCCATTCGTCTCATGGAGCATCTCGTGAGCGAGCTCTAGCGCGGTTTTGTCCGGTTGGAGTGATCGTTTTTGATCTCCATTGCCGAGCAAGGCGGACAGCAGCTCGGCGTCGGAGAGAGCCTCGGGACCACGAGCCCACATTCGTTCGGCTGGCTGCTCTTCCAAGCCGTACCGTGAGGAGACCTCGCCAACTACATCATTCGTTAGGGAATCCTGCGTTGGAGTTTGTTTGGAACGAGTAGTAAAAAACTCCACTCGATCAGCCGGCACCGTGATCGCCTCCTCGGGGCGACCAAAGTGGACGCGGTAGGGTTGCTGGTTAAAAACAGTGCAGCGTTCCATGTCAGCTTCCTCAGCCAAAAAAGCAAGCGTCCATTGTGCCGCCTGGCGGTTGTTTTCGATGAGAACCCGAACCGTTTGGCCAGATTCAACTGGTGCTGCACGAAACTCGGATGACTTATTTTTTGATCGGAGGACATCAGCAGGCATAGGGGCAGGATGAAAGATCACAAGACGGGTACGCCACCGGCAAGGAATTTCCAAGCCGTAGCCATGTGATGAAGCGCTGCCGGACTTTCCAGCGTGCTTCATGGAGTCTTGGACACTTGAACGAATCGGCAGGAGACAGCCAATGCCAAGCCCAGGCCGTGTTCGGGAGAATCTCGAGAGTAACCCATGATTGCGTTCGTTCTGGTTTCAGGTGGAGTGAGAAAAAGGGAGAAAAACTGACGGGCGCCAGTGCTACAGACTTTGCTCTGGTGACTCGCGTTCGTCCTGGTGTCGATTGGTACGAAGAGACCGGATGTGCTCCAGTCGATCGCGTTCCTGCGGCGACAGTTCACTTTGATGTAAAGCGAGTACATCCAAGACCTGGGCGCGATAGCCCTGCTCGTTCCAGAGCTGCTGCGCGTGCTCAAGCTCCTGCTCCTGCAATGCCATCAGGCGTTTCGGAGCTGCTCTCCACTGCTGGAGAGCCTTCTGGAAAGCATCCTTCAGTCCGAGGGTCTTCAAGCGATAGCGTCGACCGACTCCTGATCCTTGGCGTCCTACCAGATCTTGGACAGCGACCGTCTTTCCGCGGCGGTACAGCTGCAAGCCAAAGGTCTTGAGCCGGAGGAAGAATGCCTTGCCAGAACGGGCGACGGTGAGCTGTTGCGCAACCAGATCACGCACTTGCTCTTTCTGAGATGGCTCGCGCAGACCTTGGTTGGTGAGGCGGCGGTCTCGCTCGCTTTCATTACGACCCTTGCGAAGTCCAGTGCCTTTCTCAGGTCGACCGGGAAGAACGCGCTCGAACACAACTGAATGCTCCAGGAACGGGAAGCGATCTCGCTGATACTGTTCCAGATCGCGCTTTACCTTCGAGAATTCCTTCTTGCTCAACGACAAGCGCCGATGGCTGTCGCGAAGGTTTGCCGAAATCATGATGTGCATATGGGGGCACTCTGTCTCCAAATGGGCTTTGGCATAGGCCAGTGCATAGGGAGCCCGGAGATCGAGGTATCGACGCGTGAGATCTTCGAGCACTTCTGGCGTTACCTTGGGTTGATCCAGATCGGAGAAAGAGAGGATCTCGTGGTAGAGCACATTGCCGTTCTTGCGAACTGGTAAGTAGCGGTAGTTATCGAGGAATTCACGATGAACAGCTCCAAAATCGTCCGTGTCGGCTGCAAGATTGTGGCCGAGAGTTGTGCCTGGTTGCTCCGTCATTGCTATGTAGGCGAGGAGTTGTCCGAAGCTTGGTGTCTTTCGGGGCATCGATTTAATGATCATGTGGAATAGATGAAAGAGTGTTTTCTAAATCTGTCAGCTGGTGATTGAGCGACCTGATCAGCTTGGCCGCTCGACGGATGTTCCCCGGTGTGACTCGCTGGAGCTGATCCGCTTCAGCGATGATTGGATTGAGGTACATCCCAATGCTCTGGATCTCGTGCTGGATAGCCTTCAGTTTGCTGTCGATGCCGGTTGGGAGCACTGTCTTCTTCTGCGTATAGGCCAGAGCCGCATCCCGTAAGAAAAGAGCTTTGGGCATATTGAGGCGTCGCGCAGCTTGCACCAGTGGGTGGTACTGGTGCGGATGGAGGTTGCAGGTGATGCGGTGTTTATAGGAGCCGTGCATACTGCGGAACGCAAAGGAAACAAGAAGAGTGAAGCGAGTCTTTCGCTCGGAGAGACACGCTAGCAATTTCACTCCGAGCAAAGAAAGGCCCCCGGCAGCCGGGGGCAGGAAAAATCGAAAGTTGAACATCAACCGATGTTTGAGAGCTGCTCAAGAGAGCCGATCTTTTTACTCTTCAGGTGCGGCCCTCGTCAAATATCCTCTACCGATTTTAAATACCTGTTTAACAATTGGCAGCGAAGTGTCGTATCGACAAACAGACAGCTTCGCTGTACGGGGATCAAAGGGGTGTCCCCCTTGTCAGCGCTCCCGACTTTGGAGGGACAAGAAGTCTCGCTGTGCGAGACGATGGAATTCGAGGCGAGCTTTGCTCGGCCGCCGAATTCCAATCTTGCTCACCCTGCTTTGTAGGGTGGCGCACTGCTCATACGCTGGCCAGCAGCCTCGCTTTGCGAGGCCGGCTGCCGATTCCGCCTTGCGAATCGGCTGCCGCCGCTACGGCTCTGCCGTGGCGACAAATTCGACAGGCACGAAGACAACATCGACACCGAGTTCGACTGAGAGTTCCGGCATACTGGCTGCCTGAACCGGACCCCGAATGCTCGACAGCCTGAGGAGAGCGCAGCAGGATGAGTGAACTTTTACCCCTCCTGCATGAAGTCTCTTCCCCTACTCTGGTCTCGTCCCGAGACTCCACACGATGCCCCTCAAGACAATCGAGAAGACGAACGTCACGACTTTGATGACAGTGTCCTACAGAAGATAGTCGGGCTTTCGCGGGCGCGAGCCTGGGAGATTGTCGGCGGGCTCTCCCGCCCATCGAAGATGCCTTGCTACTCCTGGGGTATCCCGGCACAGAGTTGCATCACTGGCAGCAAACTCGCTCAGGTCGAAGGGAGCGTGTGTCAGCGGTGCTACGCGCTAAAGGGCTTCTATCGCTATCCCAAGGTGCAGCAGGCTTACCAACGCCGTCTCGATCGCAGCGGTGATCCCAGGTGGGTCGAGGCAATGGTCAAGCTGGTGTACTGGCAGACAGCCGAAACCGGGACACCCTACTTCCGCTGGTTCGACAGTGGTGATCTTCAGAGTGTCGAGATGCTGCGCAACATCTGTGCTGTGGCTGTCGGTACTCCGGAGATCCGACACTGGCTACCGACGCGGGAGTATCGGATGGTCGAAGCGTTCCTCGAAAACGAGTCGCTTCCAGCGAATCTTGTTGTTCGGATCTCTGCTGCGCTGATTGATGGTCAGCCTGCTCATTCACTCGGTCTGCCGACCAGCACAGTTCATCGCGCTATTGCTCCGCCGGAGAGCACCGTTTGTGTAGCTCGCGAGTCTGAACCTGTGAACTGCGGGACTTGTCGGTCTTGCTGGGACGACGCTGTGAGGAAAGTGTCGTACCCTCTGCACTAGAATCGTCGGATAACCCAGAAGAGGTTGTAGCCGGGAGGATCTGGATATGGATTGGGAACAGTTCGCTGAAGAGCGTAAGTCTAGGATTGAGGGACAACGAGCGGTGCATCCAATCCAGGGAACTATAGATGGAGGTTGGATTTTGGTTGTTAATGAGCTCCCACCGTTCAGTCATTGCGAAGTGTCTGTCGATCCACTCGACAACCAGTCAGAAGGAATCATTGAAGAGAGTGACCCGGTTCTTGTTCGGCTAAAGGAGCCAAGGGAAATAGAGACCTTTGGCCCCTTTAGGGTACTGACGTATCGGCGCACAACTGTCGGCCTCGATTACGAAGGCGTGTTTTACGACCCAGACGATTTCCATCTCGAAGCGGACTTCGCTTGGTACGCTCGTTGGCGTGATGCAGCTGAGGAATACTATGACAGTAGATACTGGCATGAGCCGGAAGCTTGGATACCGTTGCCGAAGCTCATCGGCAGGTCTCCTCACAACTCTTGTCCCCCAGAGAGAGGAGTTCCACGAGACCTCGGCTCGGTTGAGCTAATGACCCGAAAGATCATTGAGGACAATCACCTTCTACAGATTCCCCATGGGCTACCACGCCGAAGTAAGACTCGAACTATTGAGGCTGAGGGTGTAACTGTCCGCGTGAGGCTCTCTAGCGATGAGCTACCGAGCCGAAGCGAGATTGAATGGCTCCGGGAGCTAGCCGCCACAGAATCGGAATTCGTGCCAGAAGGAATTTTGCTAGAACAAGAACTAGCCAAAGGAGGTAATCGCGACAGTTTGAGATCGCGTATCAGAAGATGCTGCGTACATATTTCAGTTCATTCTGAAGGAAGCGCTAGTAAAACGGAGTACGTGGATCAGCTCTTTGCAGCTTGGCGCATCAGAAATCCTCGGGATCCAGAAGATCCAGAGTGCTGGTCTACTGCGTCGATATGGACCATTGATACGCCATGGGATGACAGGCCGAAACTCTCTGGTATTTGGCTCAACAAGTCCCTGGTCGATCAGTTCCTCTCTCATCAGAACGAGAGCACCTCGGCTCACTCCGAGACATAGCCAAAAGATAACTGCTCGGCATCCAGGCATCCTGACTGGCCTCGCGAAAGCTCGACAGATTTGGGCGCGGTGGTCATCCTGTGAGAACTCTCATGTTTCTTGATGACCAGCTTTCCGAAACTCAGCAGCGACCACCTCACACAAATTCGCCAAAACACCGATTGGCGCCGCCTCTTCGACACCCTCCAGATTACGAAAGATCCGAAGAAATCTCGAGATCACGATTGGTGGGGGAAGAGTCCATTCAGTCCAGATGAACGCACCGCCTCATTCCATATCAACGATCGCGGCTGGTACTGCCACTCCACCGGTCAAGGTGGGGGCGCCATAGAACTCGTTCAGCGAGTACATGGCGTCGACTGCTACGAAGCTGGGCGTTGGCTGATCAAGCATGGTGTCAGCCAGATCGTGTCCGAGACCCGAACCAATGTTCAGGAAAGCACGGCTGGGGTCGACAGCGAAGAAGCGAAGGTCGATCAGAACCAGCCCATCAGGCAGGATCTTCGTCCACAGCTAGACCCTGATTTTCCTGTCTTCGCGGCGAGGGGTATTCCTGCACAAGTACTACGGGAGCTAGGAGCTGGCTACCTTGAGCGCCCACCCCGAAACAACGGCCGACCTGATCCGATGAACAAGCGCTTGGTCTTCCAGATTCGTGGACTCGCTCAAGAACCAACCGAGTGGGGGCTGCATTCGATCATTCTTGGGCATATCGGTCGGGCAACAACACCAGATCAAGAGCAGGCAGACGGTAAGTGGTGGACGTATGCTGGGTTCAAGAAACGCCTGGAGCTCTACAATGCTGATCTGGCTGTCCTCGAGAGGGAAGCAATCCGCCAGGCGGCTGCAACCGGCCACGTAATCATCGTCGAAGGCTGCTTCGATGTCGCCAAGCTGCGAGCAGCAGGGATCTACAACGTCGTAGCTACCCTCGGAGCCCATTTCTCCGAGCCGCAAGCAACGCTACTCGACTTCATTGCTCGTCCGCTCAGGGTTGAACGCTTCCTGCTCTGGTACGACCGTGATCAGGATGGCAAAGCTCCGTATTCGCAAGGTGCCTTGCAGGCTGGCGACCGACTCGCCAGGCGTGGCTACTACGTCGAGACCTTCGATTGGAATCGGAGTTTCTCGACTCCTCGACGTCCAGTCGTCCCGATACCAGAGGAGATCGCTGATCCAGCCGAGTTTTCGGTGGAGCAGTTGAGGTGGCTGCGGAAGGAGGGGTTGATCTAGCGCTTCTCAAACTACTCCTTACTATGGACATTCAAGAACTCCATCGGCGGTTTCGGCAGTACTGCGCTCTGGAAAAGGGCTGGTCTCCAGTGACAATCAAAGGCCATAAGGCCACAATCATTTGCTTCCTCAATCGAACAGGCCTTCGAGATCTGCGCGAGATTGACGAGCAAGCCCTGCGGGACTGGTTCTATGAAGGTCGGGAGACGTATGAATGGAGCGCGAGCCACTATCGAAATTGCTGGATCTACCTCAAGCAGTTTTTCGACTGGTGCATCAGCCGTGGGTTCAAGAAGACCAATCCACTGGATTCAATTGAGAGACCCAAGAGAGATAAGAGGCTCCCGCGCAGGATCTCGAAAGAAGACGCCGAGAAGCTTCTCTATACTGCTTTCAATATGACCTGGAAGTACCAGCATGAAGGCTTTCGCAACTACGCCATCATCGCCACTTTTCTGAACTGCGGTCTAAGAGCCAGAGAGTTGCTGGGCCTGGAGGCGGCCGACGTTGACCTCCCGAGTCGAGAGATTCTCATTCGAGAAGGGAAAGGGGGTAAGGATCGGGTTGTTTTCATCAACGCCAAGCTTGGTCGGATTCTGAGAGGCTACATGCAGAATCTACGCGATCAGCGTTTCAACAACAGACACTTCTTCTGTTCAGTGCGCGGAAACAAGCTGACGTATAAGAACTTGTGGAACATGCTTCGTAGAGCCTGTCGCCACGCTCAAGTGAAGGCATCCTGCCATCAGCTCCGGCATACGTTTGCCAGCTCTTGCATTGAGAACGGCTGCAATCCGTACGAGTTGCAGCAGATCATGGGGCACTCCAGTTTCGAAACGACCGAGAGATATCTAAGCTTGACGCCAACGAAAGCGAAGTCAAACTTTCTGAAAATGGACTTGTTCTAATTTTGACTTGAACGATTCTGGTGAATCTGTACTATGAACTTGCCGACAGGTCGTTGGATTTTGAGGTGCAAAGTGGAGGGATTTCTGAGGAAGCGTTTTAGGAAGGCAAAATGCCGGAAACCCGCTCTGGGAGCGGGCTGGGGGTCGTGTGGTCGCTGGTTCGAGTCCAGTCGCCCCGACCAGAGCCGCTTCAGTTAGCCAAAAACGCCACTTCTCACCCTGATCCAGTGACCACTCGGCGTTACCGTCTGGTCATTGGCTATGAAAATCTCCTACCTACTTCATCAATTCTGCTCCGACGCGAGAGTGTTCGGCAATCGACGCCCTGCTACCATCGATTGGTACAAGCGGTGCATTGGCACGTTCTTAAAGAGAAGTCTGCATGTGCAGGAGTCTGACGACTTCAGCGAGCAGAACGTTCGCGACTTTCTCTACGATGGACGACTCAATCGAGCTTGGAAAGCGAAGACTATGCTGGGCTACTACGCAGCGTTCAACGGCTTCGCTGGCTGGTGCGTCAAGCGAGGATTCTTAGACGAGAATCCAATGAAGAAGATCGAGAAGCCTAAGCTCGAGAAGACTCTGCCAAAGTCGGTAACAAGGGAACAAGCGTTGTTGATTCTCGATCACTCATTCCACCAGAGAACGTGTTACCGATTCATGCGCTTCCGAAACCGAGCACTATTCGCAGCGATGATCTTCGCTGGTCTACGAGTGCGGGAGGTTCTGAGCTTGAAACTCCACGATATTGACATAGAAAACGACAGCATCTTTGTTCGATGCGGCAAGGGCGCGAAGGATCGGATGATCCCATTGTGCCTCAAGCTAAAGATCTACATTCAAGAGTACCTGCAAGAGCGGCGCAGATTGCGCCGGGAAACACCGTACCTCTTTACGTCTGGTCACGGAGATCGGCACATGACTTACCATGGGATAAAGAAAGTCATTGAGCGAGTGCGAGAACAGTCCGGAATTCACTTTACGAATCACGATCTACGGCACACCTTCGCTACATTGATGGTGGAAGGAGGCTGCGACATCTACGCCCTGTCGAAGATGATGGGGCACTCTGATATAAAGACGACAACGATCTACCTTTCCGCTTCGACCGCTCACTTGCAAGAACAGATCAACAAACACCCGCTCAATAATTGGATCCGTGCACCATAGACCCGGAGGAAAGAAAAACTGTCTCAGGAAAGAGACAGAACAACAACTTTGAAATCTTTAACCTCCGGGTACCATGAACTCTAGAAAAAATCTACGGGAAGCACAAGTTGTTTCCCGCAAGTCGATGTTCAAGTTGGCTGAGCTTGACGATCACATCTCGTCAGCTCGACTGGAACTCTACTTGCATTTGAGGGTCGCGGTCATCGCGAGCTTCGCAGAGAACGACGACCCAAACCGCCAGCAATCCTCTGAGCTTCTAAGCAATGTTCTCTTGGACATGGATGAAGCGTACAGAGAGAGCCAGGGGGTGAGTTTGCCATGATGCAGTGCCGTCTGGTTCAAGCTAGTCCAGAGAACAGAGGCTGCGGAATCTCGGCGGACTACCCGAGGACGAGGTCTCGCTTGCCGGACGACGCGGTTGTCGGTCTCCCAGAGACAGGCTCGTGTCTTGCTCCATGGGTCGCGTCTGACGCAGTCGATGGATTGCGCCGAGATCGCTCTTCTCATCGTAAGGATCTCCATCAAACGGACGACCTTTGAGTCTTACATATTACCCTCGATAGTAGCGGCGATAATAAGATGGCGTACAGCCTACAAATAGAGAGCGAACCGACTCGTCGAGCCTCAAGTTTGAAAACAGACCTTTATCTTGCAGCGGCATGCACTTAACAACTGATTTTGTGTGTTTTCTACTGAATCAGTAGAATTATCTAAAGATAGACAGGGAAAAAGATTATGTCTGGCAAAGAAGCCGTAGCTCGTATCAAGCTCAACAAGCTGCTCGAAGAGGCCGGCTGGCGTTTCTTTCAGGATGGCAACGCTCCCGCGAACATTCGTCTCGAACCCAGCGTCGCGATCAAGGCAGCTGACCTCGACGCGCTCGGCGACAACTTCGAGAAGAGCTCACGGGGCTTTGTCGACTATCTCTTGCTCGATGCGAAGGGCTTCCCGCTGCTCGTTCTCGAAGCCAAAGCCGAGGACAAGAGTCCGCTCGTCGCCAAAGAGCAGGCCCGCAGGTACGCGAAGTCCCAGAACTGCCGCTTCGCCATTCTCTCCAACGGCAACCTGCACTACTTCTGGGACCTTGAACGCGGTAACCCGTACGTCATCACCTCGTTCCCAACGCCGGATTCGGTCACCGGCTATGAGACGACCACACCTGATCCGCAGCGTCTGATCGAAGACCAGGTGGGCAAGGACTACATCGCCCGCACTCAGCGCCCGAATTACCAATCAGAAGCCGGCTGGCGCGACGAAGCCGAACGCCCCGGATACATTCAGGCCAATAAGTTACGCTTTCTGCGGCCTTATCAACTCAAGGCCATCCACAGCCTTCAAGTTGCCGTCGGCGAGGGTAAGGATCGTTTCCTGTTCGAGATGGCTACGGGCACCGGCAAGACGCTGACCGCTGCCGCGGTCATCAAGTTGTTCCTCCGTTCCGGCAACGTCAGGCGTGTCCTGTTTCTGGTGGATCGCCTTGAGTTGGAGGACCAAGCGAAGAAGGCGTTCGCAACCGTACTCTCCGCCGACTACCAGACGGTCATCTATAAAGAGAACCGGGACGACTGGCAACGCGCAGAGATTGTCGTCACCACCGTGCAATCCCTGCTCTTCAATAACAAGTACCAGAAGCTCTTCTCGCCGACCGACTTCGATCTCGTCATCTCCGACGAAGCGCACCGTTCCATCGGTGGCAACGCTCGGGCCGTGTTCGACTATTTCATCGGCTACAAGCTGGGTCTTACCGCTACGCCGCGCGATTACCTCCGCAGGTTCGACAGCTCAAAGCCGGGCACCCGCGACCCGCGTGAGGCCGAACGCCGCCTGTTGCTCGACACCTATCGTACCTTCGGCTGCGAGAATAGCCAGCCCACCTACCGGTATTCACTTATCGATGGCGCAAACGATCCTGATGGCCCCTACCTCATAAATCCCACCGTCGTCGACGCTCGGACCCAGGTCACCACCACGTTGCTTTCCGAAGAGGGCTTCGTCGTCTCCTTCACGGACGACGCCGGCGAGGATCAGCAGCAGGCCTTCAAGCAGCGCGAATTCGAGAGGCGTTTCTTCGCGGACGCCACCAACCAGCTTCTGTGCAAGACGTTTCTGGAACACGCCCTGCGCGACCCAGTCAGCGGCGAGATCGGCAAATCGATCATATTTTCCGTCAGCCAGGCACACGCCGCCAAGCTAGCTCAGATACTCAATGTCATGGCGGACAAGATGTTCCCCGGCAAATACCAGTCCGATTTCGCCGTTCAGGTCACTTCCCAGATTTCCGGCGCCCAGCAGTTGTCCATCAACTTCACTAACAACAACCTGCTCGGCTCGGCCAACTTCATCGACGCCTACAAGACCAGCAAAGCCCGCATCTGCGTCACCGTCGGCATGATGACCACCGGCTACGACTGCCCCGACATCCTCAATCTCGGCCTCTTTCGTCCTATTTTTTCACCGACCGACTTCATCCAGATCAAGGGACGTGGCACCCGGATGCACGATTTCCTCGAGGTGCTCTTCGACGACGACCTCAAGGATGGCGTCCGCCACCCGGCGAAAACGTCCTTCAAGCTCTTCGACTTCTTTGCCAACTGCGAGTACTTCGAGGAGAAGTTCAACTACGACGAAGTGCTGAAGCTCCCTCCGCCCAAAGCAAAAGGCAGCAGCAAAGGGGGGGGGCAAGGCCCTGTGGTCGTGGGCGGCACGTATGAGCACCTCGGCGACGACATCCTCTCGATGGTCAAGGAAGAGGCCATCGGCTACGGAGGCATGAAGATCGACCGGATGTTCTTCGAGAAGTTCGAAGACACGATCCGCGCCGATGACACAGTCGCTTCCGCGGTCGAAGCCGGGCAGTGGGACCGCGTCATCGACTACGTGAACCGTGAAGTCTTCGACAGACCCGAGGAGTACTACACTCTCGACAAGCTGCGCAAAGCCGCCGCCATTGATCGCCGCTTGACGCTGCGTGAGATCCTGGAAAAGGTCTTTGGACTCATCCCGCGCTTCAAATCCAAGGATGAACTGCTGGAGGAGGAGTTCTCGAAATTTGTCGCCGACTACAAACCCGACGAAGCCAAGGGCATTCCGGCAATCAAGACCTACTTCAAGGCCTACGTAACCAACGATCATGTGCGCCACATCATCGAGAGCAAGCAGTTCACTGACTTGGCCACCAACCCGGTATTCTCCACTCGTGACTTCCGGGCTGTGCCGAAGAAGTATCGCCTACTCGTGCCTGAATACATCAAGGATTACGTCTCCTTGAATCAGTTCGCCGCCTGAAGGAGACAGCATGCTCGACACCGATACAAAACGCCGCATCGACACCGCCCGCGATATTCTCGTTGGCAAAGTCCCGGACCCGAAGTCTCAGGTCGAACAGATCACGATTGCCCTGATCTACAAGTTCATGGATGACATGGACGCCGAGTCTGAGGAACTCGGTGGCAAGCGGAAGTTCTTCACCGGGGATTACGCCCGCTACGGCTGGGCCAAGCTCATGGCTCCTTCGTTAGGCGGTCACGAGATGCTCGGCCTCTATGGCGAAGGCATTACCAAGATGCCGGAGAACCCCGGCATCCCCGCTCTTTTCCGCGACATTTTCAAGAACGCTTACCTACCGTACCGCGACCCCGAAACGCTCAAGGCATTCCTCAAAATCATTGACGAGTTCAGCTACGACCACAGCGAGAGCCTCGGAGACGCCTTCGAGTATTTGCTCAGCGTCCTCGGCTCGCAGGGCGATGCTGGCCAGTTCCGCACCCCGCGTCACATCATTGATTTCATGGTCGAGGTTATCGCCCCGCAGAAGAACGAGACTATCCTCGACCCCGCGTGCGGCACGGCGGGCTTTCTCATTTCCGCCTACAAGCACATCCTCCGCACCAACACCGACACCAAGGGCCACAGCACCCTCACTCCCGACGACAAAGGTCGCCTCGCCAAAAACTTCAAGGGCTACGACATCTCGCCCGACATGGTCCGTCTCTCTCTGGTGAATCTATATGTCCATGGTTTCATCGATCCACTCATCTACGAATACGACACCGTCACCTCCGAGGAACGCTGGAACGAATTCGCCGACGTCATCCTCGCAAACCCTCCCTTCATGTCTCCGAAAGGGGGCATCAAGCCCCACAAGCGTTTCTCGATCATAGCCAAACGGAGCGAAGTCCTTTTCGTGGACTACATGGCCGGGCACCTCACCTCCACCGGCCGCGCCGGCATCATCGTCCCCGAGGGCATCATCTTCCAGAGCCAGAACGCCTACAAAGAATTGCGGAAGATGCTCGTCGGAGACTCTCTCGTCGCCGTCGTCTCCCTCCCGGCCGGCTGTTTCAATCCCTACTCTGGGGTGAAGACCAGCATCCTCCTCCTCGACAAATCTCTCGCCCGGCAGAGCGATACCATCGCCTTCTTCAAAGTGGAGAACGACGGCTTCGGCCTCGGCGCCCAGCGCCGCGCCATCGAGAAGAACGACCTCCCGCAAGTGCAGGTCGAACTGGCCGCCTACCTCCAATTACTGCGAAGCCAGCAGTCCACTGCCGACCTCCAGCCCACCTGCGGCTTGATTGTGCCGAAAGAACAAATCGCGGTGAATGGTGACTACAACCTCAGCGGCGAGCGGTACCGGGAGAGGGCAGTCCTATCCGCTCACTTTCCGTGGAGAACTATCGAATCTCTCGTAGAGACACTCACTCCCCCCGCCAAGATTCAGAAAACAGCATTCGGTGTCGCCGGGCGATATCCAATCATCGACCAATCGCAGGACGCCATAGCCGGCTGGACCGACGATGAGGTCGCATTGATTCGCCCTTTCAAGCCACTGGTTATTTTCGGTGACCACACCTGCGCGATTAAACTCGTCGAAAGGCCATTCGCGCAGGGCGCTGACGGCATCAAGATTCTGCAAACGATAGACACGCTCGACCCGCGGTTCCTGTTCCAAGTCCTTCGCGCCAGACCTTTGGAGAGTGACGGCTATCAGCGACACTATTCAAAACTCAAAGAGCACCAAATTACCCTGCCACCGCTTGCGGTGCAGAAGGAGATCGTGGCGGAGATCGAGGGCTACCAGAGAGTCATCAACGGCGCCCGCGCTGTCCTCGACCACTACCGGCCCCACATCCCCATCGATCCTGATTGGCTAATGGTGCAACTTGGCGACGTTTTTAAACTCTCAAGTGGACGCGGACTCACACAAAAAAACATGAAGGAAGGCCGCTATCCCGTTTACGGCGGAAACGGGAAGACGGGCACTCACTCCGAATACTTCTTGGACACTGCCACTATTGTCATTGGGCGTGTCGGTGCTTATTGCGGAGCTGTCCATATCACAGAGCCAAAAGCCTGGATAACAGATAACGCGCTCTACATTACGAAATTCAAGCAAGAGATTGATTTGCGATATTTGGCCCAGGTCTTGGCACAGTTAAACCTGAATCAATTCGCCAAGGTTGGTGGCCAACCTTCCATCTCGCAGACGACAGTCTACGAGAGAGCTATTGCTCTCCCATCCCTCACCACACAGAAAGCGATCGTAGCGGAGATCGAAGCCGAGCAAGCGTTGGTGGCCGCCAACCGCGAACTGATCACCTGCTTCGAGCAGAAGATCCAGGCCACCCTTGCCCGCATCTGGGAGGAGGACGAAAAGCCATGAAGTTCGCCGAGTTCGATCAATACTCAGAAGACCTCCTGATGGCGCAGTATGACGTCTCGGAGATCATAACTCACGAGCTGATGAAGGGAGAGGTTCGGGAAGACTTTCTGATCACCACACTGGAGTCATGCTCCGACCCCAAACCGAAACTGGTGAAGGGGACAATTTCCGACGGGCAGGAAGACGCGGGGCAGTTGGATATCATTCTTTGCCGCCCATTTGCTCACCTTCGCCACATCGGAACGCAATGCTTCGTGGAAAAGAACGATGCACTCTGCGTGATTGAAGTGAAAGGAAACTGCACAGGCCGTGATTTGAAGAAGGCGGCGGCGAAAGCCGTGATGATTCAGAACCTCCAAGGTCAGCGAGTCCCGCTATACGGTGTGGTATGTTACAAAGTCGCGCTGGAGTTGAAGACTATCATGAGCCGCTTCGGGTATTCCTATGATGTCGCGACCAAGACCTATTTTGATAACGCCACAATCCCCAATGAGGCAGAAGCTGACTGGCATACGATTGATTATTCAGCCTTGGATTTCTTCGTCTCACTGGAAGACGGGAAGAAGGTTTTCCTGCGAAAATACGAAATGATTCCAGGCAAGTTTCGTTTCGTCCGAGCGGTTCAGTCTCCACTCATCAAGGAGCTGTTTTCAATAATGCGGGGATTGTGGATTGCGGCGAACCAAGCGCCCGCAGAATGAAGGAGCGCAACGCCCATATCCACACCAACGGCAACATCTTCTACAGCAGCGGGGCGGCGCTCGACATCAAGATTCGGGAAATCCTCCGTGTGGTAGTCGAGATCCAGGAGCACTCCAAGCCGGTCATCGAGCACTGCTGCCGGGACTTCCTAGTCGAGAGCCACGACCCCGACGGGCGCGAGTATTTCTCAGCCGCTGACCGAACTCGTGAAGTGCTGATTCACGACAACTATCTCTCGCAGGAAGACATTGGTTTCTGTCTCCGCTTCGACCTTGCCAGCCTCGCGGGGCGGCAAGAGATCGATAGCATCCACATGCTTCACGAGGCCCTAGCAAAGGTGTACCGCTCAGACTAGGAGCTCTGCGCAGTTACTAGGGGCTGCGAAACATCCGAATGCAGATGTTTCGCTTTGACACACGTTTCCTATCAACACCTCTGCTATGCGGGATGGAGCCTCGCACTCATCACCGCCGCCAACTGCTCCTCAATCCTATTCGCCGCCTCATGCATCGGATCGGCCGCCAGATGCGCATACCGAGCCGTCGTCCGTGGCTGTGTATGCCCAAGCAACTTGCCGATCATCGGCAGTGAGAGGCCGAGACCGGCACCGACAGCGGCAAGACTTTGACGAAGATCATGAATCCGCAGATCTTGTAGCTTCGCCTGATCGCAGATCCTTCGCCATGGCCCCTTCAGGTCGCTCAGGTGCGACTTCGGCAGCCGCCCCTCGATGACCCATGGGTTGCCATAGGTGCGGGGAATCGCAGCCAGTACTCCTTGACCCACTGCACCGAGGAAAACCGTTTTGGCGCCGGTCTTGGAATCCGGTAGATTGAGTCGTCCATGCTCGAAGTCCACATCCTCCCATCGCAGGCGCAGGATTTCGCGCAGCCGACAGCCTGTGAGGATTAGCAGACGCAAGGCAGCAATGGCATGGACACTCTCGCTCCCAGCCTCTTCGACTTCCGCGATGGTCTGGGTGAGTCTGGCAAGCTCCTCTGAGGACATGTAGCGTTCGCGCTTCTTTTCCTTGAAGGGTTCCACATGACGACTCGGATTATCGCAGGTCCAGTTCGGTGGACCTCCTGCGTCAGAACTTGAACCCGGTAGCCGAAGAGTTAGAAAGATGGACGAAAAGCCTCAAGAGGCATCCGGTCTAGGATGCCCGCAAGCCTGGTGGAAACTCCTACGCCAGATCTCGAACTTAGTAGCCGATGAACTCCGAAGATGGATGAGAATTCCTAAAAATGAATCGGTCTAGGCTTCCGGGAAGCCTAGTGGAGCTGCTACGCAGCAATTCCAACCTGGAGTAGAAGAGCTCAAGAGATGATCAGAAATTCACGGAAGGCTCAAATCCAAGGGTTATGCAGAACCGTCTAATCCTATGCAGGCTATCGACAAGCCAGCCATGCAGTGTCTATTGCAGATCAGGAAGCATCCACTAAATCTCTGAGCGCAGGCTCAATTTAACCCTATGGCTAAGTCACGATTCGACGTCGGCAACCGATGAGAGCGGAGGTGTGCAAGGTAGTTTTAGATGTCGCATTCAAACCTGCTGCTCGTACTCAACAACGATCGGCTTGATTTGCTGTGGTTTTCCAGCTACAAGCTCGTAGTCTTCACTCTGCACAGCCTTCACGCCAGCCCCAGACGTTCTAATGTAGACACTTTTTGGCGACTTACCACACCTTACGAAAAAGCGATAGGAGCCCTTCTTTACAGTCGCCTTCTGTTCCTGGGCTTTTGTGTTCACGTCGTGTACATACACAGTAAGGTACTCGGCTTTTTGTCCATCAATTTTTATAGAGCCACTGACTTCCGCCTCTCGATCCATGACATAGAGAAGCCATGAGCAGGCGAACGGGGCGACCACAAGTGGTGGGATGAGTCCTCCAATTGTCGACAAAAACTGTAGTTTATTCGGTATATTAAAATAAAAATACAGAATTGCGGTCAAAATACCGACTGAGAGCGCCAGGATCAATTTTATTGTTGGTTTGCCCAAGCGCCTGTCGACAGCATACTTGCGCTCAATAGCTAGACCGATAAGGCTCACGGCCAGATTAACGACCAACACTGCGAGATCAAAACTTGCCTTAAAAGGATTGGGGGACGTGAGGTAGACCTCTTTGCCTTTTAGTTCAGCTGCGAGCAGCCTATATTTCTTTCCTGGAATTTCCTGTTGCCACATATTTTTTGGCGGTTCAAAACTAAGGCCATCAGTGTCAGCCTGCTTCGGAAGCACGATCGTAACATCGAAGACGGAAGCTGTCGTAGGAAGGGAAAGGATGCTCCGGTGTTTCTGAAGATAGACGTAAGAAAAGTCGAATTTATACTCCAGTCGATCCTGGTCGATTGGACTAAAGGCATTCTTGATTGTAAACGTCGGAGTTTTGTTGGTCCCGGACACCACAAGTACAAAGGCGGAATACTTGTCACCTGTGAATATCAGCGATATTTCAATATCATCAGGCTTTTCAATAGAAAACGAAGAATTCAGACTAAATGGCAAGACCGCGATCGTGACATTTGTCGCCGGAACACTAGATACTTGTGCGTCCAACGTGATCTTGGCGGATGTCATTCCCCTGCTGTCGGTCTCAAGCAGTAACGATGCGGCCTGAGCTTGAGTTGCCGCAACAAACGCCAGAAGAACAACAACCTTCGAACTTAGGCGCGAAACGCGGCTTGAGCCACAATCTGTCACCGGAAGTCTCTGAGTGTGATAGTAAGAAACCAAGAGGCCAAGATAGTAAATTGGACACCCAGGAGTGCAGCAAAGAACGCGGCTGTGCGCTTTAGTGCCTGGAGTCGCACTTCATAGGCACGATACTCGTCCCGAGCCTCTTCAATGCCACTGGATTCCGAGTAACGCAAGCGCCTCCACTGGTTGAATCTATTGGAAGTCCAGGCTACCCAAGCGAAGATGTTGACCATGATAGCGACAGAGAAAATTTCAGAGTAGAGTTGTGCTTTGGAGGAATACTCTAAAAAGTACCCTAAAGCAAGAGTTGAGATAATCAACTCAGCCAACATCCTGGTCCTCAAAAAGCGCATTTCGGACCTCATGCTGGCTGTGCGCTCCAGTAAGAATTCGAGAGAGTACGCCTGTTGCATTTCTAGAAATCTCCAGGTTTAGAGGCCATCGAGCTTAAATCTAGCTTATTTTGTATGACCATCCTCCGCGTCATACGTAACGTATCAGTCCGCTACTCTGCCGAACGCGAGAGCGCTTCAAGCGCCCGCGTCCTTCGTAACCATGGAGAGCCCGCCCCCTCTGTCTAGAACGACCGCCAGGGCTCTTCCAAGAACCTCCGAGGCGCAGAAAGAGGCCTCTGGTCTCTTCGTGTCGAATGCCCTAGCCACAGCCCGAATGGGCTTTGCCTTGGTTAGCCACTCCATAAAGTCTTCGTGGGCCTCAAGAGTGAACTTCTGCGTGGACATGATGGAAGTCTAACCTATGCCGTCTTGCTTTCGCCTGTTTGGGATGGAGTGTTGCCTGGATCGTGGTAGGCGACGCTGCCATCCTCACCAACTCCGTACCTAGAAAGCCTGGTGTTTGCAAAACTCGGAGTTTGACCCATCCAACAGTCAGAACCGTGACCCACCTAGCGAAGCCTCTTTCAACTGCGTTTTTCTGGCAAACGCCTCTCACAGAATAAGTTGGAGGCTTTGCTTGAAAAACGCCGACCGCCTCAAGTGGGTCAGATTCCGATTGGTGAAAGGGTCAATTTCCGGCTGGTGCGTACAAGAGGCCAGATATCGCCTCGTTCACGATCGAACTGGCCGGCTGACTACGCGTCCTGTGGACGACTATTGGGGCCGGTGCCAGGCTCGAAGTTGTTGACGTTGAGGCAAAGCGAACTCGCCGCGCCGAAGGCCGAGATATCTGATCCCGAATCAACATGCCGGAGGCAGGGAGTCTCGGGGATGCGACAGGTAGTCAGAAATTGACGCCGACCCCGAAGCACGACAACCTACGCTAGGACATCATCCTAGCTGTTTGCTCTGTGTTTGCTCAGCCAGTTCTAAACATCCAAGATCCGGACTCAGTAGTTCCTTAAACGTCAGAGAATAAAGGCCTTATTAGATCGGCTAGAGGCACATGCGAGATAAAGCCGCGATCGAGCGTCATTCCTGGTCTCTTGGCGTTGCCGAGACCGCGATCGAGCGTCATTCCTGGTCTCTTGACGTTGCCGAGACCGCGATCGAGGGTGAATCGTGGTCTCCTGACGGTGGGGAGACCACAATCGACTTTCGATGCGACCTCTCTTGCGCCGCAGATTCCAGACTCAACCGGCCTTAAGCCCGAACCTTACGCCCGAAGTGGGCGGCACCTCGGCCTTCGATCAAATGCTCCGCCCAGCAGGCCTACCAAGCTGTCGTGTCTCCCGACTCGAATCCATCAGCGAAGATGGACCCGAAGGTGCGATCGAGGGCGTCTTGGCAATCCAATCGCGGGAAGCTCAGTCCGTTGGTGGCGTCGGTCACCATCTCGCCAGCCACCGCATGCACCGACTCGAACTGGCGACGCAGCACGAACTCACCGGAGGGGATCGCCCGCAACACCTGCCCTCGTGCCATTGTTATGGCTTCCCGACCGGCATCAGAGGTCAAGAAGGCGCCACGCTCGAGCTCGGAAGGCACGGCCACATCGAACGCAATCATCACCCGCACCATCGGCTTCTCCGCCAGCGCGTCAATCACCGGTTGTCCAACGGTGGCCTCGGCAAGAGTGGGAGCTGGCGCCAGCAAGGCAAAGGCCAAAGCAATGATAGCAAAACGGCCTAAATCATGATGAATTCTGCGTTGATGTCGAGTGTGCATTTCGAGACCTCCTCAATTTCAATGAGCCGAAAGTGATCACAACCAATTATTCCTGCACCATAGGTGTCTTGGCTGTCACCTTCGGTGTCAAGAATGTTAGCTGATGACCAACGATTCTAGACGGTAGACTGCTCGTACGATGAGACACGAAATACCTGATCGACCGCAATCGCCGTTCTGGAAGCGCCTGCTCGTCGCCTGCCTCATCTTGACGGGAGTCGTCGTCCTGAGCGGTGCGTGGCTGTTTTCTGGCTCGGATGTGAGCTGCGACGAGATCGAGGACGCCAGCGGACCGCGACTGCGTTGCGCCTTTGACGTCGCGGCGCCTCCGACCGAGGTGTGGGAGGCGATGACTCGCACCGACGAGCCGCGCCCCTACTACTTCGACGCCGTGCTCGAAGCCGAGATGGTTCCCGGCGGCCGCTGGCGGTTCCTGACCGACGACCTCGAGCGTTTCCTCGCTGGCGGCGAGATCCTCGCGATCGACCCGACACGGCGCTTCGAACAAAGCTTCCAAGCCGCCGACCTCGACGATCCGGCGAGCCGCATCACCGTCGAGTTGAGCGAGACCGACCTCGGCTGCCACGTGGTCCTGACCCACGACCGTTTCCCCCACAAGACCACAACCTATCGTCGCTTCCGACGTGCTCACCCTCTCGCCCTGAGCGCGCTAAAGTCCGTCCTCGAAACCGGCGAGCTGCCGTTCCGCGCCCGCATTTACACGCTGATGTTCAAGCCAGGGATGAAGACGATGACGGTTCGCGCCGAGCCTTGGTCGTAAGTGGCCTGTCGCCCGCCAAAGGACGGTCTCGAGATCTGTTTAGGGCGACCTCACGCTTCCTGATAGGTCGCTGAGCAATCGGGGCCTTCCCACACCGTGACTTCGGAGATCCCGGAGCCGGGGAGGCGCGCTTGCATCTCTTGATAGAACCAACGCGCCAGATGTTCGGTGGTGGGAGTGATGCGATCGAAAGGCGGGGTGGCATTGATATCACCGTGGTGGAAGCGGGCGGTGAGATCACCAAGCGTCGCCTTCACCGCTACGAAGTCGAAACCCATGCCTTCGTCGTCGAGCTCGGTGGTGCGGAGCACCGCTTCCACTTGCCAGCTATGGCCATGGACCGGCTCTGGCGACCCTTGGTACGAACGCAGATGATGGGCCGCTTCGAAGCGTTCACGAACGCGTAGGGTGTATCTCGGCATGGGTCGATTGTAGCGACGGCGCGACCGAGCGCCAAGCATGACAGGGCACGGCCGTACGCCAAGCATGCGCGCGCCAAGCATGACAGGGCGGTGGCGCGCTCGACCCGGGAACTCGGATAACCTCTGCTTTCGCCATGCGAAGCCTATTCAAACACCCCGCCTGCCATGGGGCGATCCTGGCGCTGCTCTGCTTCCTGAGCTACGGCCCGGCACTATCCCGCTACTTCGTCAGTGAAGATTTTTTTGTCTTGCGACGGTTGGCGGCAAGCTCGCTGTGGGACACGACGTGGACCCACCTCACCGGCCCCCTGCTAGAGATTTCCTTCGTCAAATTCTATCGGCCGGTCGCCGGCTTCCTGCTGCACGTCGAGAGTCTGCTGTGGGGCGCGGCACCCAGCGGCTATCTGATCACCCATCTGTTGATCCATCTGCTCAACGTTGCTCTGGTGTATCAACTGGCCAAGATCTGGAGCTCGCAGGGCACAGCCTCGAGAGACGACTCAGGGGCTGACGCGGGCAGCGCGGGCACAGCCCCCACAGGTAGAACGGCGCTCGGGGTCAGCGCGATCTTCGCCCTCTACCCGCTGCATCCGAACGCGGTGCTGTTCGTCGCCGGCTTTGCGACGATCTACAGCGCGCTGTTTCTGCTCACGACCCTGGTGCTCTATGAGCGTTATCGAGCCATTGGCAACGTGCGGACTTTGTGGGCCGCCGCTGGCTGCTTCATGCTGGCTTTGGGCTCCTACGAGCAGACCGTGATCTTGCCGGGCCTGTTGGCCGCTCGCGAGTTGCTCGCCGCCTGGGATCGCCGCGATCTCGGTCGCTGGCGTAAGCTGATACGACAGCTGGCGCCCACCGGACCCTTCTTCGTGTTGCTAGCGCTCTATTTTGTGGTCCGGCAAGCGGCTCTCGACCAGATGGTCGCTGGCTACGACGGTTTCCGGGAGCGGCTGCTGAGTGAAGAAGCTATGAAGCTCGCACACAGTATGCTCAGTGGCATCGCCCGCCTGGTCTATCCGCAATACGGTCACGAGATCGGGGCGGCGATGCTGTGGAGCGTCGGGCTGGTTCTGCTGGTCGGCAGTCTTTGGGTTGTCAAGTCTGGCGCCGTTGAGCGGCGTTTGTGGATTCTCGGCTGGCTGTGGATTCTGGCCTCTCAAGCGCCCTTCGCCTTCGCGCTGGTGGTGCCGGGCAACGGCCGCTATTGGTACCTCACTTCGATTGGGCTGGGGTTGGTGATCGTCGCCAGTGGACGGTTGCTGGCGTCCCTGGTGGTCCGTCTGCCATGGTTGCATTCCGGAGGCCGGGATCGAGTCCGACCCGCCCTTACCGAATCTGTGTCGGCGATCTTGCTGGTGGTTTTTGCTCTCGTCTACCTCGCACAGCTGCGGCATTATGTGAGGATTTATGCCGAGGCTGGACGCACCACCCACGAGATCCAGAAGCAGCTGGCGGAACTACCCGCCGGCCAGGCGGTTTTTGTCGCGGGCGTTCCCGACTTTCTCCGCGGCCTGCGACAAGTGCCGATCGCCCAGGTTTATTCTTGGGGCCTGAATGACGCGCTGGCGTCTCCATTTGTGGCTCGAGGGCCGATCGTCTATCCCCTGCCACGAGTCGACGATGGTGAGCTCCTGCCGGTGCTGGAACGCACCGACTTGGCAGCCACTTGGCGATGGCACTCCGAGACTCAGCAACTCGAGCGAGTGCCCCGTTCGGCGGCGGTGGCGGCGGCGAGCCCCACCCGCCTCGCTGTCGAGCGCGACGCCGGCGGTGGTTTGAGGTTCCAAGCCGCCGCGGGTGGCCACTATCTTGTGCTGCTCACCCGCGGCAGCGCCAGCACCTACCCGATTCGCGAGCCCGCCGGCCCGGACGGCTGGACCCATGTCCCGCTGCCCGAGCCGGTGATCAACTCCATGCACCACCTTTACGGCGGTGAGATTTACGCCTGGGTCGAGGCCCGCCAAGACGGTCGACAGATCGCTGTCAGTCGGCTGGAGCGGATCACACCGGGTTCTTAGTTCACCCAGAAAATCCCCCTCAGTCCCCCTTTTTCAAAGGGGGCGGTCTGAATCCAGATCCGGATCTGGTTCCCCCCTTTGAAAAAGGGGGGTTAGGGGGGATTTCCCCGCCGAGCTAGTTCTCGAACTGTTTGATCTTCAACACGATCTTGATCGCGGCATTGCGACTGGTATCGAAGTCGGGATGAAGACCGTCGCCGAGGTTCTCGAACTGGTTCCAGACATTCGCCATGATGACGTTGCCAGCGCCGAGAGTGGCTGGGATGCGGGCCTGGTAGTCGGCGAGCATGGTGTTGTATTCGCCTTCTGAGATCACCCAGGAAAAGCCGAAGAGGGCTTGCGAGACGGCGAGGTTGATGCCGTCGGTGCTGGCGCCGGTGACGTAAGGCGGGTAGCCGGTGTAGATCGGCGTGATACCCGAATCGATGGCGGCTTGGCCGAGAGCGATCAGACGGTCGACCATTTCCTCGAGGCCGGTTTTGCCAGTCCCGGGGTTGATCGCGGAACATTCGTCTGGAACGGTGTTGGCCGGCGCCACGTCAAAGGCGTTGGCATGCAGGCAGTCGTTGGGAATACCGATCACGATGTAGCGGGCGTTGACTTCCGGCGGCGTGGTCAGGGGATTGAAGACTTGGGTGAAGGCGCGTACATATTGCTGGTTGAAGCCGTATTGTTCCCAGCCGACGGGGGTGCGGAAGGCTTCGCCGGGCACGGTGCCGTCGGGTAGACGGGTGGGATAGCCGCCGCGGGGAAACGTGGTGGCGCCGCCGATCGCCTCGTTGATCACCTGCCCCTGAACCAGCAGCCGGTTCTGTAGTGCCGTTCCGAGGCTTTGGTAAACACCAAAATTCAGTCCGCCACAAAACAGCGGGTTGGTGTCGAAACCGGTGCCGTCGGCGTTCAGCTCACAAGGTGAGCCGCCGTCTTCGAATGAGGCGCCGATCACCAG
>JAJCXO010000229.1 GCA_029263395.1 Acidobacteriota bacterium
CTGGGTCGACCTGTGGTTCCTGGAGCCGGTGGCGTTGTCGATCGTCGGCACACCACTCGAGGTCAAGCCGCTCTCACTGTGGTACGGCGTCAATACGGCTTTCCTACTCAGCGTCTCGATCGCCTCCTTCGGATACCTGGCCGATCGCCTGATGGGTCTGCGCTTCCTCGGCCCCCGTTCCGAGCCCTGGCCGAGCGGACCGGTGATGTTCGAGCGGCTCATGGCCGGCTTGCAACGGTTGGGGAACGTGATCGCGCGCACCCTGACGGCGGCGCCTCCTCGGGCCTATCTGGCTCTGGCTCTGGCCTGCGGGCTGCTACCCGGGCTGTCGCTGATCCCGGGGAAGGATGCCGCGAGATGGGAAACCGCCTCTCTCGCCGGCTTGGTGGTGGTCGCCATCCTGGCAGTGCTCCTCGCGGCGCTCCTCGCCGCACGGCGCCGGCTGCCGCGGGTGCTGCTACTCACCGCCGTCGGCTTTGCGGTAGCGATGCTTTTCCGCCTGATGAACGGGCCCGATCTGATGCTGACCCAGTTGCTGGTCGAGATTCTGGTGACGATCTTCTTCGCCCTCGCTCTCGGAGCCCTTCCGCGTAGGCCGCGGGTCACGGAACGCCGGGACCGATGGCGGTGGGGTCGCATCCTGCTCGCCGGCGGCTCGGCCCTAGCCGTCGGGGCATTGGTACCGACCGTGATCCATGCCCCCCGATCAGATCACGTCGCAACGTTCGCGCGTGAGGTCGCGCCGGACATCGCCAAAGGCGACAATCTGGTCAACGTCGTACTGACCGACATGAGGTCTCTCGACACGCTGATGGAGACCCTGGTGGTGGTGCTGGGTGCTCTGGGAGCGGTCGGCCTGCTGCGCGGACGGGAACGAGCCGATCGTGAGCGATCGACGCAACGCCACAGCGAGAGCGTCTCCGGCGGGCTGCTCCCCGGGATGGCGAAAGTGATCTTGCCGGTCGGCGTCGTGTTCGCGATCGTGCTCCTGGCCAAAGGCCACAACGAGCCCGGTGGCGGATTTGTCGCCGGGCTGAGCCTCGGCGTGACGGCGATGCTGGGTCTGGTCGCCTTTGGGTCGCGGTCGGTGCAGCGCCGACTGCCGGCGTCGTTCACCGGCCTGGGGATCTTGGGCATACTCACGATGCTGGCCACCGGCACCGCCGGCCTGCTCGCTGGGCGGCCTTTTCTGACCCAGTTCCACGGCCAGCTACCGCTGCTTGGAAGCTCGGTCGCCTGGCACAGCACGCTGCTCTTCGACGTCGGCGTCATGTTGGCGGTGGCGGGCGCCATTGGTGGTGCCGGAGTCACGCTATGGACGGCGCGGCGATGAACGGCGCGGCGATGAACGGCGCGCGGGCGGTGGGCCGATGACTCTGACGCTGACGCTGGCCGTGGCCCTGCTGACCGGCGCCGGGGTCTACCTAGTGCTCGATCGTAAGATCTTCTCCGCGATCCTGGGCCTGTCGCTGCTGGCTCACGCCGCCAACCTGGTCATGCTGGCTGCCGGTGGCTGGGGGGCGAAAGCTCCGATCGTAACCGCGGGCACAGACCGGCAGCTGCTGGCGGATCCGGTGCCCCAGGCGTTTGTCCTCACCGCTATCGTGATCTCGATGACGCTCACCCTCTATCTGCTTGCGGTCCTGATCAAGAACAGTCGTCTGCTCGGCGACGACGTGATCGCGCAGCCCCTCGTCAACGACGCCGATAGAGACGACGATGAGGTCGCGGCGGAGCTCCGCGGTGGCGAAGGACGTGTCGGATGACCTGGCTTCCCGTCGCCATTTGGCTGCTGCCGGGGCTCGCCGGCCTGACCCTATGGCTAGTGCCCGGGCGCGCTCCCTGGTTTCGCACCCTGGCGCTGACCTTTGCCCTGATCGAGCTGGGACTGGCAACGATCCTGTTTCGCCTCGCAGCCACTGGGACCACCCTGGTACATGCCTTCGGCGACTGGCAGCCGCCCTTCGGCATCGTCTTCGTGGCCGATCGCTTGTCGGCGCTCTTGGTGTTGCTGTGCGCCCTCCTCCTACTGGTCACCGTCTGGGTGCTGCGACCGCGAGTTTACGGCCACAGCACCGTCGAGCGCGGCCTGCCACTACTCTTCCTCCTTTCCTGCGGCCTCGTCGGCGCGTTCCAGACCGGCGATCTATTCCATCTCTTCGTGGCTTTCGAGGTCGTGCTCCTGGCCTCTTATGCCCTGCTGCAGGTGCCAGGGAGCGACCGATCGACGCTCGGCGCCTTCCCCAACGTGGCGATCAACCTGCTGGCGTCGCTGTTCTTCTTCCTCGGCATCGGGCTGCTGTACGGACTGCTCGGTACGGTCAACCTGGCCGATCTGGCCGTCAGCATCAGCAGCGAGCCTTCGCCTGCGAAGATCTTCGCGGTCTACTTGCTGGCTGTCGCATTCGCCATCAAGGCCGGCCTGGTGCCGCTTCTTTTCTGGTTGCCTGCGACCTATCCCGCCACCTCCGGTCCGCTGGCGGCGTTCTTCGCCGGCATGATGACTAAACTGGGAGTTTTCGCGCTGCTGCGGATGGCGCCTCTGTTGACGGCGGCGCCGGTGGTTGCCGAGACTCTGGTCTGGGTCGGTGCCGTCTCCGCTCTGCTCGGGGGCCTAGCGGCACTCTCCGAGGTCGAGCTACGACGGCTACTCGGCTTCCATATCGTGTCGCAGGTCGGATACATGGTGCTAGGGCTCGGACTCCTGAGCATCGGCGCGCTGGCCGCGTCGATCTTCTACCTGGCGCACCACATCCTGGTCAAAGCGACGCTGTTCTTCGTTGCCGACGAGCTCGAGAGGCGCAACGGAACCCGCGACTTGCGACGCATGCGCGCCGTGCGAGGAGGGCTCGCCGTCGTCTTCCTGGCTGCGGCTTTCTCCCTCGCCGGGCTGCCGCCGCTATCGGGCTTCTTCGCCAAACTGGGGCTTCTTCGCGCTACCTTCGAGGCCGCAGCCTGGGCTCCGCTCGCAGCGCTGGCGGTGGCCTCTGTGTTGACCCTCGCCAGCATGCTCAAGATCTGGCGACTCGCCTTCTCGGGCACGGCTACTGTGCCATCGGAAAAACCGTCCCCGGAAAAACCGCCTTCGGAAAGACCGGACGCCTCGATGTTGCTCCCCCTCTGGCTGCTAGTTGTGGTCTCTGTCCTTCTGGCAATCTACGCCGGGCCGTTTTTCCAATTCGCGGAAGCGACCGCCAGGCAGCTCCTCGACCTCGAAGGCTATCGCGGCGTGCTGCTCTCGCCGGGCACCGGGTCTCACGAGGGGGTGATGCGATGACCCTGTTGCGCCGCACTTCCAGGATCCGTCGCTGGGCCATGTGGGTGGCGATCGGGGCGCGTCTGCTCAGCCGTTTCGCGATCGAGATGTTCGTATCCAATCTGGCCCAGGCGCGACTGGTGCTGAGCCAGCCCCTGCGGGTGCATCCACACCGTGTCGGCTTTCGGACCCGGCTTCACACGCCGACCGCCCGCACCATGCTGGGGGCCCTGGTCTCGATGACTCCGGGCACCCTCACTTGCGACCTCGAAGACGACCGGTTGGAGATCCACGTGCTGGGCCTGGACTCGGACACCGATGTGGTCGAGCACATTCGGGAACGCTTTGAATCGCTCCTCGAGGCGATGGAGGCGGTCCGATGAGCGCCCTCGGTATGCTCAGTATCGTGACCATGATGCTGGCCCTGCTGTTGATTCTTATTCGTCTGGTGCAAGGCCCGAGCGATTTCGATCGCCTGCTCGCCGCGGAGACTCTAACCCTAGGCCTGATCGGGCTGCTCATGCTGCGGGCGAGCACTTCCGACGATCGTTTCTATGTCGACGCCGCCCTCGGTCTGGCCCTGTTCTCCTTCGTCGGCGCGGTGGTCCTGGCCCGGTATCTCGGGCGTGGAGCCGACGATGAGTGAGGTGGTGATCCAGGCTCTGGAAGTGAGCGCTGACGTTCTGGCACTGGCTGGCGCGGTTTTTTTCCTGATCTCTGCCATCGGTCTCCTGCGCCTGCCGGACATTTTTTGCCGGATTCACGCACCGACCAAAGCGGCTACCCTGGGGGTAATCCTGCTGGGGCTCAGCTCAGTGCTACGCAGCCTAGGCGAGGGCAACCTGGTCTGGCTGGAGGACCTGGTGATCATCCTCTTTTTGTTCCTGACCGTCCCGGTCAGCTCACAGGAGCTGGCCAGCGCTGCGAGCCGGCGCCGGTCGCGCCAGACGGACGACGAGAACAGTCTGGAGAACCACTAGCGCCCCCGGCATGGCGCACGAGGTAGCCACAGCCGTTCTCGCCACATTGGAGACCGAAGACCAGCGTGCCAGTTCTAGGTATTAGATAGATCCTAGATGTGTAGGATTCAGGCCGCAGCCGGCCACAATTGGGCAAAGATGGCAGCGGTGACGAGTGCGTAGATCAAGCCGTCCAAGACGTGCTTCATCGTCATACCCCAGGGCTGAGCCTTCCAGATCGCAGCCACCGGCTCAGAGGCTCCATAGCCGAGAAACGCAACCGTGCTAGCCATCCGGAACACCGTCATATAGTCGGCTCCTGCGCCGAGGTGACGGCCAGTCAGATAAGCGACGAAGACGCTGATCACCAGGCAGAACACGAACCACGTTCCGAGCAACTTGCCCATGTTCGGGGGTCCGTTGGGAGCCACTGTGACGAAGGCGATCGGCCCGTCCTTGTACTTCTTCATCATCTCGGGCGAGCCCATTTCCTTCATGTCGAGGCAATGCGGCATCGAGTAGTAGCCGGGAGCAGCACCGCGTATTGCATCAGCAGCTTTGTCTTCGTCGGGCAGCTTGCGGTAATCGCTGTTGTGGTACTTGAGCACCATGTGGACAATCGAGCTGGCGACAAATACACCCACGGCGGACAGAACGATCGGCAGCCAAAGAGCCGTCAAAGAGACCATTCCCTACCTCCTTCTAGAATGGTGAGCCGGCTCTCCTTCCGACAATCCGAGCACTGAGAGGCGAGCACGGCTAGGTTGGATCGAATTGCCCATAATGTAACACGACTTCACTATGGAATGAATTAGCGCAGATTTTGTGACTCGACCCGAGATTTGCCACTAGATTCCGTCCCGTCTCTGCAGGCCGACCGCAGCCCACAGGGGGCGAACGGACAACCGGCTATAGTTTGAGTCTCACTACAGACTGAGCCATTTGCTCACTTTCAGCAGCACGACATCTTGGGCTGGCGCCGAGAACAGGCGATTGAGCTGATCGGTAAACCCGAGTCCGGCATGGTCACGGATCGACTCGTCCCGAAGCTGCGACCAGACGAGGAAAATTGAAGAGCCGGGCTGATATTCCCAACGGATGACGAGGTTGGAGTTGAACTCACGGACATCGAAGTCGGGATTGTCGAAGCTGTAGTCGACCACGCCGTCACGGTTTTCGTCGATACGGAAGAGATCGCCGCCGGAGTCGAAGGTGAGCTGTTCGGCGGAGAAGACCGCGAACCGATCACTGTAGGCAGCCGCTCGCGGCACGGTAATGCGTTTGTGCTCCCGATAACGTCCAGTGGACACGAACGGCGAGGCGTAAAGTTGGACGGTGAGGTCAGGCGTGATCGAATAATCGAGACGTAAGGTGAGATTGGTAGTCTCCTGCTCGATAGTGCCAAAAACAAATCGGTCGTCGGCGCCGAAGCCCTCAGTCGATATGTACTGCATCTCGCGCTCGCTGCGACGGAAGGACGGACTGAGCGATAGGCTGATGGCGTCGGATGGCCGCCATTGAATCGACCCGCGAGCGCTCCACTCACGCAAACTCCTAGAGTCACCTTCGATCCAGGAGGCTGAAACCCTGCCGAACAGCCGTTTGCGGCGATCGGTGTTGCCCCAGACTTCGGTAAACCAGCTACCCGGCCACTTCGATGACGGGCCGCCGCGTAGTCGAGTGTTGGAGACTTGCTCGCCGTTACGCCCCAAGGCAAAACCGGCGCCGTATTTGTTCCGGAATTGGGCATTGCCATTGACGTTGAAACGAGCCCGCAGAAAATTACCGCCATAGTCCCAATCGAGCCACTGGTTGCCGTTGATGTTGAAGCGATCGAAGATACTGAAGGGTTCACGTTTTTGATAGCCAACCCAGGTAAACTGGTTGATGCCGTCGGCTGCGCGCATGAAGCCGAGATCATTGATATCGAAGCCTGGGGACCGCCAAGCTACCCCGGTTTGGAACATCAGCTGGTGATTCCGCGTCCGGGTCAAGCGCACCGAACCGCCGTGGCCACTGAGCGACGAGCGGGATGGGTCCAGGGTGACATAGTTGTTATCGGGTCGCTGGTAGTAGCGTGCTGACGACTCCTGAGCCTCCTGGATCGCCTCGGTACTACCTCGTATCTCGCTGCCGAAAACGCTGGCCTCGAGCCGGTAGTCCCGCTGATGGAAGTAGTGGCTGAGATCCAAGCCACCACTGGTAGCACCACTCCTCAGCCCGATGAGTCGGTCGTCGTCGAGCGGACGATCGATAGCTGTAACCATGCCACCAATCTGGGTGTCACCGCCGCGAAAATCCTGCCGAAGTCGTCCGGCGAAGGCACGGGTTTCAGGTTCGACAACTTGGCGAGTACGCTCACCTAAGACGTCGATGATGGCGGCTTCTTCGTCGGTGACGGTGCCCAGCAGGCCGATCGACAGCCCGCCAGCAGTTTTGCCACTGAGCTTGAAGGCGCCCAGAATGGTGCTGTTGTCCGGCGCATCGGCAAAACCATCCTCGGGAACGTCGGCATCGAGGCTCGGAGACCGACCGATACGCCGTGAGTAGAACAGCCGATCTCCGGCAAAAGCTCCCCCGGTCTGCGCCGGAGCGACCCGCAGATCGAAGATGTCGTTACCCTCGATGAAAAACGGACGCCCCTCGTCGAAGAAGACCTCGAAGGCAGTCAAGTTGACCTGCGAAGGGTCGGCTTCGACCTGCCCAAAGTCTGGGTTGATCGTAAAGTCGACGGTCAGATTGTTGGTGATACCGACCTTGCCGTCGAGCCCACCATCAAGAGTTGAGGCGCTGCCATCACGGAAGGGGTTCCTAGCCTCGGCCTTGAACTTCTCGGCACTGGCGACGGCATAAGGCACAAGCTCGATACGGCGCTTGGGGGAAAGGTTTTCGAGACCACGCAACTCACCGAAGTGGCTAACCCAGCCGGAAACGTCGTTCGGGATCCGTTGCCAACTGGAACGTTCCTCGAGTCGGTGAACACGACGATTGATCTGCAACCCCCAGACCTGGGCAGACGCGGCACTGAAGCGCAATTGACTGAGCGGAATTCGCATCTCCGCAGTCCAGCCCTGGGGATCGAGCTGGGCTGCACCATCCCACACCGGATCCCAATTGGAGTCCCAGCGATCACCATCATTGGAGATCAGCTCATCACCTTGGGTACCTGAGCAACTCAGGGTAAAGGAGAACGCCGTTCGGCGATCGAAGTAGCTGTCGATGTTGACTTCGACCCAGTCGCCAGGAAACGCATCGCGCCGCGCCAGCTGCCGCGAGACCGCTTGCGGATCATCGGTCAACTGAAACGCAAAATAGAGCGCGTCGTCGTCATAAACGACCTTGAACCGGGTCTGCTGTGACGGTGCCAACCCCTCGGCAGGCTCGCGCTGTAAGAAGTCACCCGACCACCCCACCGTCTGCCACACCGGATCGTCCAACCGGCCATCGAGGACCGGCTCGTCGCCGACAACCCTGAGACTCTCGTAGACCCGCTTCGGGACGGGCTCGATCGTCGTGGGCTCGATCGTCGCGGGCTCGACCGACGGTGCAGCAGCAGACTGTGCAACCGCGGAGACAGGCTGAACCGCCAGCAACAGCATGCTGATTCCCATCCACCGCATCGATCATTCTCCTTGCTGTCGGTCACGTCGTTAGCCTATAAGCCCAAAGTACGCCCGGACCCGCAAAGAGGTTGCAGTTTCAACCTTCGACCGTCGCCTCGGCAGGCAATGCGACGCAGAACACTCGCGATGTTCAGCCGCCCTCGATGCCAACCAGAATCACCAGGGCCCAAAAAACCGCCACGGTAATCAAGACGCGGCCTCGCTGCTGCCGATAGGGATCGTCGGTGAGTTCAGCAGGCAGACACCAGTCCAACATCTGAATGATTTGTTCCGGGCAACGTACCACTCCAGCCTCAAATATATCCATTGATGGCGCCAGGGCTTCTGTCGAGATCGGTTGGTCAGGAGACTCATGAGGGGAACGTTGCGACGATCCCGCATTCTCTAACGACACCGCAGTCAGCGGACGAACCGTCCGCATTTCGTTCCTGGTTCACCGAGGAGTTCATCATGTTTTCCGTTCTGTTTAGAAACCTTTTCTGCTACCGCCCTTGCGCCAGCCTCTGTCTTGTCCTCATGGTCCTCTCAACCTTGTTCCTACCCACACCGGCTGCTGCCAATTGCCTACACATCAGACCACCGTACGGAGAGCAGGGTGACGTCGACCCGGGAGACGGCCTCGTACTGCGGATCGCGCCGGACCGCGAAGATCTGTGGGTGACCGTCCAGTGGTCACTTGCGGCTCGCCGTCTAGCAACCTTCGTACTGTCGACTCCAACGGGGGAAGAGCTCATGTCGTGGATGGTCCCTAGAACCCCCGGCGAGGTCTCTGAACATCGGCTATCTAAAGCCCTGAGTCAGATCACCAACTTGGGCTTCCAATACCGGCTCCATCTCGCAAACCCGGACGGCACCACCTCGGGCGTCAGCTTCAGAGTTGCTGCCGACTGCCCGCCAGACGGACTCTGCACTTATCAGTTGTTACCTGGACTGGAGGGCAGCTTGACCGTCTCCCACGCCTTGTGGAGTGCTCTCGACGAAGCTAGAGTCGCCGGCTCGACAGATCTCCTCGCAGACGTTCAGGCACAACATCCAGAGCTCGCGCCGGAGGTCCCAGGTTTCGGTTGGCAGCTTCAGACCGCTGAGCCAGTAGCTAATGCAGACTGCCGCTGTCGGTGGCTGACCGTCGAAGGTTTGGCCCCCAAGAAGCCCCTCGAGATCGGCAACCTGAACACCACGCCACCCTTGCAGGACTATGGCGAAAACCTCGAGGGCGCCGCTTTTTACGGTTTGCTGCAAGGTACCGCTGGCACGGTCACGATGTCCCGCCCGCAGCTTGTCGGTCAGACAACGTTTGGGCTCCAGCTACTGTGCACCCGTGACCTGGGCGAAAGCGCCGCTCGCTTCCCAACCTCCTGGCCTTCGCTACCTGAGCTCGAGATAGCTCAGCGTCAACTAGAAACCTGCCCCGCTCCCTGTACGCCGATGATCGAGTACACCTCCACGGTGTGGGGCTGCGCTCAAGCCACCGCTACCAGCCGCAATGGCAACGATGCCGAAGCTGCCGCTGAAATCGACGTCTCTCTGGCCCTGGGCTCTCAGTCTCTAATCGCCTGGGCGGCCCTGGTCGAAGCTGACGTTGCGAGCGGCCAAACCGTACGCGACCTCGAAAGCCTGTGGAAACAGTCTTCGGCCGAGCTCTACACGGAAGGTGCCGTTGCGACAATGGTTGCAGGAGGTGAACAGTCGATCGCGGTCGAGGCTCTCGGTGGCGCCCGCACGAGCTACGCCCTGACCTCGATGTCGACCAAGTACAAGATGAAATTTGTAGGGTCAGCCAGCTGCGAAGGTATACCGCAGGATGAAGCCTCGGTCGGCAACCTGCATGACGGAACCCATGAAGGTGGCGTTGCCATCGAGCAATGGGAGGATCCCTGAAATCACGGGCAGGCGGCGTTCACGGTCACTTGCCGCGGTGCCAAGGACGGACTCTCAGCCAAACCGGGATAAAGCTCCAACGCTTCGCCCAAAACACGCCGCGCCGGACCGCAGTCGTTCAGGCGGGCGTGCTGCTCAGCCAGCAGCGTCAATGGGTACGCGAGCCTTTCTGGCGGCATGCCCTGAATAGTGCGCTGTGATTGGATCTGCTGCTCAAGCACCTCGATCGCTTGCCGGTGACGTTGACGTTTGGCCAAGATCCGAGCGACGGCATAACGGGTCATCGCAACCGATGGATTGGACTCACCGAGGGTGCTCAACTCGAGATCCAAGGCTCGCCGAATAAAGGTCTCCGCCTCGCCGAGACGCCCCTGCCCTTCGAGGTTGTGGCTCAGAGCCCGTAATTCTCGCCCGACCTCGACCGGGTCATCTTGCTGGACTTCCTCCGCCATGCTCAATGCCTGGCGGAAATAGGCTTCAGCCTCGACTCGGCGACCCTGCTTACCTATCGCAATCGCCACATTGTGAAGTGTCTTCACCAAATCACGATGCGGCCCACGGTAGAGTTTTCGTCGCAGCTCCAAAACCTCGAGTCCAAGCATCTCCGCCTCAGCGGACCGATCTTGTTTCTGGGTAATTGCCGCTAGATTGTGCAGCGTCTCGGCGACCGCTGGGTGATTGTTGCCTAGGTTGAGCCGCCGAATGGCCAGGGCCTCGCGAAAGAGAGCCTCGGCGGCCGGATATTGGTCGCGATAGAACAACACCTCCGCTAGATCGTTGGCACTTTCCGCGGTGTCGACATGCGATCGTCCGAGCTGCTCGCGACGGACTTCGAGGGCTCGGCGAAACAGGTCTTCCGCCTCCTGCCAGTCTCCACGGGAGAAATGCACTTTGGCCAATCCATGGCGAGCTGCTGCGGTCTCGACATGCGGCTCGCCATAAAGATCGCGATTGCGCTCGAGGGTTTGCTGAGCCAGCTCCAGGGCTTCGTCAAAACGTCGCTCGTCGCGGCGGACACCGGCAAGCTCAAAGAGACCACGGGCAACCTCTGCGCTGTCTGAGCCGAAAGCCTCGCGCCGCAATTCGAGCGCGTTCTCCAACAACCGGCCAGCCGGCGCATAAAGTCCCAGCGCCTGGTGGACGAGGCCGAGGGTCGAGAGTAGTCGCGCCGCAACCGCTGGTCGATTGCCGAGTTCCTTCGGAACCCGGTCCGTGGCGCGGTCGAGGACCTCGCGCACCGTGATGCTGTTGCCGCGAGCTTCCCCTGGATCCGCCAGCTCGAACATGCCGACATTGAAGTTCACCACTTCCTCGAGCTCCTGGAGATGCTGTTCGGCACGACGGCGTTCACCGTCGGCAATCTGCAGCGCCCGGAAGGTGCCTCCAAAACCGCTGAGCAACGACACCAGGACCAAAGACGCCGCTACTACCGCGATGCGGTTTCGGCGGGCAAACTTCCGCAACCGATACAACGCAGTATCCGGGCGGGCCATCAGGGGGCGCGACTCGAGATAACGGCGGATGTCATCTTCCAAAGCCTGCGCTGATGGATACCGCCGCTCAGGCTCTTTGTGCATGGCGACACGCACGATAGTTCCGAGGTCGCCAGCCAGCCGGTTGCGCAGGCGCGACGGTGACTCACATCGCGCCGCGGCAATCTCCTCGACTGAGGGTTCTCCGACTGCCGGAATCGACAAACGATCAGCGAGTGTCGGCGGCTCGACTTCACAAACCAGCCGTTCGACTTCACGCTGGCTGCGGGTCTCGAAGCGGAACGCTCGACGACCACATAACAACTCATACAGCAGCACACCGAGGGCATACACGTCGGCTGCGGTAGTCAACGGCTCACCGCGCACCTGTTCGGGGCTGGCAAACTCCGGCGTCATCCAACGCATCCCGGTAACCGTCCGGACTTCGGTCTGATCAACCGGTGTCGGCCCGAGTAACTTGGCGATGCCGAAGTCGAGCAGCTTCGGGTCCCCTCCCTTGGTTACCAAGATGTTGGAGGGTTTGAGATCACGGTGGATCACCAAACTGCGATGGGCAGCGTGGACGGCAGCACAGACCTTGCGGAACAACTCCAACCGCTGCCTGAGATCGAGCTGGTGACGATCACAATGGCTGTCGATCGCTTCGCCGTCGATCGCTTCCATGACAACGTAAGGCAGGCCATCGTCAGTTGAGCCACCATCGATCAGGCGGGCGATGTTCGGATGGTCCAGGCCGGCGAGGATCTGCCGCTCGAGCCGCAGCCGACGCAAAATTTCGGTGGTATCCATGCCGCGCTTGACGACCTTGATCGCAACCCGCACCCGCACCTGTGACTCGGCGCGCTCTGCCAGATACACCGTGGCCAGCCCGCCGTCGCCGAGGCGCTTCAGGACACGGTAAGGGCCAATCGCTTGCGGTATCGGCTCGTTGACCGCCAGCTTCAACGCTCCGGTCACCGCACGGTCCAGCTGCTCGTCCGCATCTTCACTGGCAGCCAACAGAGTGACTACTTCGCGCCGGATTTCAGGGTCGTCGCAAGCGGTTTCGAGAAAGGCCGCATAGTCGACGGGAGGCCGCTCCAACGCGGCATGAAACAGCAACTCGACCTGTCGCCAACGCTCCGCGTCCAAGTCAGCTGGCTCCAGCCGACAGACGACGGGCCAGCCAGGCCTTGGCCATCTTCAAGTCGCGCTCGACGGTAGCGTGCGAAACCTTGAGCACTTCTCCAGCTTCTTGAATCGTCAACCCACCGAACAGTCGCAGCTCCACCACCCGTGCCTTCCTTGGGTCGAATCCCGCCAGCTCTTCGAGCGCTAGATCCAGCGCAACGATGTCGCCACCCGCAACAAGGTCGCCACCCGCCGCAATCGCTGGCACCAACTCCTCGTCGAGAGACAACACCACCGCGTCTCCACCCCGCTTGGCAGCGTTGTGCTCCCGGGCCAAGTCGACCAGCACTCGACGCATCAAGCGAGCCGCCATCGCGAAGAAATGCACACGATCTTGGAAGCCTAATTCCAGCTCGACCATCCGCATGTAGGCTTCGTGCACCAGGGCTGTGGTCTGCAGCAGATGCCCAGCTCGTTCGCCACGCATGTGGCGACGGGCCAAACGCCGTAACTCCTGATAGACCATCGGCGTCAAACGTTCGAGGGCAGCAGGATCCCCTTCTCGCCAGGCATGTAGGAGGCGAGTTACGTCGGAAGCAGGTTCAGCCATGGTTTGATTTTGTCACAATCACATGTTGGACGCGGGCAATCTTACTCCGAACGATCAAACGTTTAGTCGACACTGGCAAACAGAATACAATCGGACTTCGAGAACCGGCGAGTTTCTGGGAGAGTCATGATGCCACGCATCCTCGTAATCGACGACGACGAGAATGTTCAAGACATCCTCAGTCGTATGCTGACCAAGAGGGGTTACGAAGTCCTCGTCGCCAACAATGGCAACGAGGGGATTCAGCGTTTTCGCCAAGAGTCCAACCTGGACAACCCGGTGGATCTTGTTGTCACCGATCTCTTGATGCCGGAGAAAGAAGGGCTCGAGACGATCTTGGAGCTACGACGAGAATTTGCTGGTATCAAAATCATCGTCATGTCCGGCGGCGGAGGCTTCGGAGAGCCTGGCAATATGTTGCACGCCGCCCGCAAGCTCGGTGCCCAATACAGCTTTCAGAAGCCCATTCCCCGAAGCGATTTTCTGGCTGCGGTCAAGACATTGGTAGGGTCAGGATCTCTGTGATGAACTCGGATAAGGTTATGATCAATCTTGTGGTCCAGAATGGATCCCAGAACAGAACAAGATGGCAGTCGAGAAGATGGCAGACGGAAAAATAGCAGTCGAGAGCGCCCCTTGAAGCCCCCAGCACCATCTGGCCCAGTCACGATAGCGATTGTGATCTTGGCTATTGTGGCGGTTTTGTTCGCCATGCGGGAAGCTCAGACGATCGTCATTCCGACGCTATTCGCGGTGTTCATCGCAGTCGTTGCCGATTCGCCGGTGTCCTGGTTGCAGCGTAAGGGTCTTCATCGCATCTTGGCTATCGTGACTGTAATCACGGGCATCGTGCTGATGATGATGGCGTTTGGCGCTCTTGCTGGCTCCTCGATTCAGGAGCTTTCGGACCGCGCTCCAACCTATCAAGAACGGCTTCGCCAATGGCTGGACCAGACGGTTGGTCTCAACAGCGGCTCGCCCGTTCGGGTCGACACGTCCAGCTTCCTAGGCGATGTGTCGGCGGATGAGGCATGGGGACTTGCGGCTGGGCTGTTGAACGGGGTCAGCAACGTCTTTCGTCGCGCCTTCCTCATTCTGTTCCTGGTGATTTTCATTCTCTTCGAAATCCCTAGTCTGGGCTCCAAGCTCGAGTATCTGGGAGGCTCGACCAGCGGTACCTGGAAGTCGATTGCAGAGAGTGTTCGCAGATACCTGGCGATCAAATCGATGACCAGTCTGGTCACCGGCTTGTTGGTCGGAACCTTCCTGGTGCTCATGGAGATCGATTTCGCCGTCCTGTGGGGACTACTGGCGTTCCTGCTCAATTACATCCCGAACATCGGCTCACTGATCGCCTCGGTGCCTGCCGTACTGCTGGCGTTGTTGCAGCAAGGGCCGGGGTGGGCGTTGCTGGTTGCCGCGGGTTATCTGGCGATCAACGTTTCGATCGGCAACTTACTCGAGCCTCGCATCATGGGCGAAGGCCTCGGGCTGTCGACCTTAGTCGTCTTCCTGTCGTTGATCCTGTGGGGCTGGCTCCTCGGTCCCGTCGGTATGTTGATCTCCGTACCCTTGACCGCCTCAATGAAGATCGCCCTGCAAGCCTACGAGTCCACCCGACCGATCGCGGTGCTGATGGGGGCTACCAGCAGCTTCGGGCCGTCACTCAAGACGGCTCCAGTAGAGTCGACCCGATCGAGCCAGTCCCTGGCTACCGGCGCCGAATCAAGCTAGCTATCAGCCTCGATCCCGGACGGGAAAGCCAGGAAGTCGCGGACGTGTTTCCTGAACCCCAGGATCAGCGTCGCGAGGCCAATCGAGGCACCGCACAGGCCATACAACAAGGGCAGATTCTTGTCGGTGGCATCCCCTAGGACACCCCCCAAGGCGATCCCCAAGGGGGCAACGGCCATGGCGACTGTCGTCACCACCCCCATGACCCGGCCACGCAACTCTTTTTTGGCACTCATCTGGAAGGCGGTCACTAGGACGATGTTGAAGAAACCGATGACCAGCCCAATCAAAATTGTCAGTCCCAGGGCGACCCAGGTGCTACTGACCGAGCCCAGGCTCCCCATCAAAAAACCCATGAGCAGCAGCGCGGTGAGCAAAACATGGCTCTTGGGTTTTGGCGACAGCTTGATGCTGCCGGCCAGTATGTAACCCATCAGCGCCCCGAAGCCCCAACCAGCGAGCAGAAAACCATACCAATCCGGACCCTTGCCAAGGTTCTTGGAGACGAGAAAGGGCAGCAGAACAAACATCGGCATCGCAAAAAAATTGACCATCGCAGCCAGGAAAAGAAAGCTGCGCATACCAAGGTTGCCCCAAACGTACCGCAACCCTTCGATCAGATCTTGGCGGTACCCTGTTCGCTGCGACGGCTGGTCTCCGGCACTCTTTTTCGTCTGCGGAAGACTGATGAAACTTTCGCTCAGCGCGGACAACAAATATGTCACACCGTCGATCACGAACAGGACGGGAGCCCCGAGAACTCCATAAAGCACGCCGCTCAAGCTGAAACCCAACAAACCTGAAACCTGGAGCGAGCTCTGGTCCAACGAGTTGGCGGCGGCCACTTTCTCGCGGGGTACCAGGTCGGGAATTGCTGCCATCGCTGCAGGCTGAAAAAAAGCTTGTAAAACGCCGAGAATAAACGCCATCGCAGCGACACAATAGATCAGCACTTGTTGGTCTACGTTCGGCACAAAAAACGGCAGCGCAAGACCCAAAATCGACAACCCACTGAGGGTGTCGCAGGCGACCAATATCCACTTACGAGAGACTCGGTCGGCGAGGGTGCCAGCCACCGGGCCCAGCACAATCCCTGGCAGACTACTGGCTAACATCAATCCAGCCATGATGCTGGCCGAGCCAGTCACCTCCATCGTCCAAGACATCATCGCGACGGCAAAAGCTTGGTTGCCTATTCGGCTGACCATCTGCCCTTGCCACAAGAGCACAAAGTTTCGATTCAGCAGGCGTCCAACCGGCTTGCGCTCTTCGTGTCCAATAGTCGTCGACTCGGACGATGTTTCGTCATCAACCATGCTCAAACAGCTTCTAGCGGCTGCAGGTAGCCGCCCGCAACGTCATTCCGACAAACCGGTAGAAATCGAAATCTTGAAACCGTCCGGATCAACGACCGCGAAGTCTCGGGCTCCCCACGGTTGATCTGTTGGCTCTTGGTCCAACTCGCCACCGCGCACCTGAATGCTACGGGCCAACTCGTCGATGTCCTGGGCCGTCGTGCAATAGAGACGGAATCCGACACCCTTGGAGCGGTCTCGCCCCTGTTGAAAATCGTCCTGGGCGAGCAAAAAACGCTGCTGACCAGCCTGAATGACAGCTCCGTGGAGGTTGCCTTCTCGGCGCATCTCCTCGACCACCAAAAAGCCGAGGACGTCGCGGTACCAGGCGAGGCTCTTCGTTAGATCGTTGGCGGTCAGAGCGGGCATCACCGACCGTAGGCGCAGCGTCTCAGGTTGATTCCTCTGTTCCATCACTTGGCTCCTTGCAGGTAAATCGGCTCCTGGGCAAATCGGTTCCTCGCGGGCACGGCGTCTTGAAGAGATATTGTAATGCCAGCCTAACATGCACTCGACCCGCCACAGGTGATGCCTGCTGGCCGTGCCTGATAGCTGACTACTGACCTACTGTGCCGCCACTTCGTCGGGCTTTTCCCACAACCTACGAGCTACTGTTTCCCCCAACGCGGCGAAGAAAGGAGTGGCCACTTCTTCGTACTCGTACCGATCATCGTTCAAGATCTCGTTGTTGTTGGTGTAGATCACAGCAGCGAGGAAAAAAACGCGCCCCGTCTCGGTATCGGTGACATAGGCATTCTCGGTACTGAAACCGTAAGCCTGGCCGATTTTATTGTAGATCCTCAACCTTTCTTTCGGTATGACTCTCTCCAGTCCAGGCAGCAGGAACTTGACCCAGTCATCGGGATATTGAGCACGGTCATAAACCGGATTACTGGACTCCCTGGGATATTGCCGCATCGGCGGTAATAGCAGCGAACGCTGCCGATCATCGAGACGAAAACCAGGTCCTCCCGAATCGATATCAGGGCGCACAGCTTTAGCTAGGGCGCGCTGCAAGTCCGCCAATGCCATCCGGTTCTTGCGCTGGAAGTCGAAAGGTTTCTCAACCATCTCACCGTGACGCAGGAAGCCCCGACCCAGAGTCAACCCACCGACCGTCATCGGTGGTAGATCCAGCACAACGTTGCGAGCTGGAAGCTCGTGCTCAAAATCAGCCCCTTGGAACACGATGCGCGGCGTCCTCCGGTTCTCCGCCGCGGATCGAGCCTCTGACAAACGATGCACGATACGACTGGAGGCCAGACCGGCACGCAGCATCGAACGCTGGATCCCGTCTGGGCCCACCAACTCGTAGAGGCGATTGAAAGCAACGTTATCCGATACCAAAAACAGCTTGCGCAGCTCATGTGCAACCGTGATCTGCCCAGTCTCGACGTTTGACGGATCGCGAGACTCCACCACCTCGTCGGCGAATAGCGGGTGGTAAACCAGAGGTGTCGTCTCGTCGAGTTTCAAGCCAGCGCTAGCCGCCAGTTCGGCAAGCCCTTCGAGGGCCGCGATCGCGGCACACAATTTGATACTACTCGCCGGATAAAAGTACTCCGCTTCGAGGCGAAAACCATGTTGCACAAGCCGCGGGCGGCCTTCTGACGGCGACTCGATCAACCCGAGCACAACTTGCAACCGGTAACGTTTGGCATCCGCCACAATCGGTGACAACCGCTCGTCGCTCCGCAGAATGTCCTCGATCGATGGCATCGTCTTCATCAACTCCTCAGCCCAGGATCGCGACGCCGCAACCAGGGCCAACATCAAACCAGCCAGCACAACGGCTCGGCCAGTCATCGGGCGGCGGTGACGGATCACCGCACAGCCGCTCACTCGTCGCCGGCCTCAGGAGCGCCGACGGTCAACGCACGCGGTGAACGCTCGGTTTCGAGCAGGTCGGCGAGCAGTTGCCGTTCGGCGATCACCGTCGCGTTGGCGCCATCCACCAATACTTCCGCCGGCCGCCCATGGTCGTTGTAGTTCGATGCCATCGAGACGCCATAAGCACCGGCCGAGAACACTGCCAACAGGTCCCCCTGCGCCATTTCCGGCAACGGCCGACTGCGGGCCAAAAAATCACCAGTCTCGCAAATAGGTCCGACCACATCACACTCCACCAGCCCCGGCAAATCCGGGCGTTCGACCCGCGACGGAGCGAGGTGCTGAGCGGGCGGCCGCACCGGCCAGAGGAAGTGGAAGGCTCGATACAACGCCGGGCGGATCAACGTGTGCATGCCGGCATCACAAATCACGAAGCGCTTCTGACGCCCCTGTTTGAGGTATTGGACCCGGGTGACCAACACCCCAGCATTGCCGATGATCGAGCGCCCGGGCTCGAGCAGAATCTCGAGCCCACCGGCGGCGCGCTCAGCAAGCAACGGCACAATTTGTGCAGCGTAATCTTCCGGCGTCGACGACTCGTCCTGACGGTAGTCGACTCCCCAACCGCCCCCGAGATCGAGAACCGACGGTCGATGTCCACCAGCCTCCAAACGGTCGAGCAGCCCGAGCAAAACCCTCACCGTCTCGACGTAGGGCTGCACCTCGCGCACCGGTGAGCCGATGTGGACTTGAAGTCCCACCAACTCGACCGCGGGATGGTCGCGGTAGGCGTCGAACAACCCCGGTACTTGATCGGCGTAGACGCCAAACTTGTTCTCTTCGAGGCCTGTGGTCGTGTACTCATGGGTACGAGCGTCGACGTCTGGGTTGACCCGCAAGCAGGCTCGAGCCGGGACTCCGAGCTGGGCGGCGATAGCTGCGATGCGCTCGAGCTCGCTGGCAGATTCGACATTGAATAAACCGACCGGGCCACGGGTCAATAGATCATCGCGACCAAACGCCTCCGCTCGACCAGCGAGTGGACTGAAACGTCCGTCGAGGGCGGCCCGCACCTCGTCCTCGGTCTTGGCGACGCCGGCAAACACGATGTCGGCCATCGGGGTACCTGCCAGCCAGGCACGCTCGAGCTCACCGATGGACACCACGTCCATTCGTCCACCGAGCTCACGAATCAAGCGGCAGATATGGAGATTCGGACTCGACTTGACCGCATAATGAAGCCGTGCGTCGAGCGGTGCAAAAGCCTTGCGCAGGCGTTCGAAGGCCCGGGTTGCCGCCGCTTTCGAGTAGATGTAGACCGGCGTGTCGACCGCATCCGCGATCACCTCGACGGGAACATCCTCGGCAAACAATTGGCCCTCGTGGTAGCGAAAGCCGTCGAACCTGAGACCGGACTCGCGGTCGTCGGCTACAGTCCCCTCAGTCGGGGCAGTCGTCATTTGTACAGGCATGACGGAGGATACAACGCTTTCGACCCACAGCGTCAAGCGTTTCGACACCTACCCTGGCAATCCTTTCGAACTGCAATGTTTCGACCTGCAGCTCAAGCGTCGGCGAATCCTCTGACCTGTCACAAATCGCTTTGTCATCCTCCCCGATGAGGGAGTCTGGTGATGTTCTGCGCTCTAGTATCGAGGGCCCGGTCAACAAAACGATTTTTCACCAATAGTGCGAGGAGCCTCCGATGATTTTCCATTCTGCCCGACTCATCCTGTGTTTATTAGCTCTAGTGATCCTGTCGCCGACACTTGCCGCCGCCACAACCGTCCAGGTTGTCGGCCTCGAAGCCGCCGACGCTGACTTGCACGTAACCCTGGCTTGGTCCGAGATCCACGAAGTCACGGCGGCCCGGCTGGCGGTCCGTGATGCCAAGGGTACCGAACTCACCAGCCTGCCGATCGAGGCTCCGCTGGGTGAGACGGTCATGGTCGAAATACCCGATGTACTGTCGGCGGTGGCGGACGGCAATCTGCAATTCTCCTTGGCAATTCTCACGGATTCAGACAAGCTGGCGGCACCACTACCGTTTCGTATTCGGTTCGACTGTCCGAAACCGGATCTCTGTCACTTCGAAGTCCAGCCTGGCCTCCGACTGACGGATACCATCGATTTGGCGCCGGAACTCGCCGAAGCCATCGACGCCAACCCAGACCAGGCCGTCAACCTAATGGCACTCACCAAACAGCGGCCCGAGTTGCGTGGGGAAGCCTACAGTTATGCCTTTGACCTCGAACACAGCGGCACAACCGAAGCCAGTACTGCTGGCTGCACCTGTGCCTGGACCTCGGTGACCGACAGCTACGAAACCAGTTGTGGCGCCTACGCTACCCTGGAGGACAACGCTTGGAGTCGCTCGAGCATCGCCGATGCCGATCTCGACCTCAGACTCGAGTTACGCTGCAACCAGATCGAGATCCCGAACCGAATTGCGGTATCAACGCCTGCCGGTCGCATCGTCATCTCTCCCCCCAGCCTCGTGCCTTGTGCCGCACCTTGTATCGGCACCGTGGCCCATGGGTTGACCGGTGGTGCGAGGGTGATTGCTGAAGCTGGTTTCAACGCCTTGGCCGAGATCGACTTGACCCTCGATTGGGAGATCGATGGACAACTCACGGCAGCGGAACGGCTGAGCTTGGCAATCCCCTTGGCGGCCGTCGGCCAAGGCGACAACAGTGTTCAATTTTCTCCGCCGCTTGTTTACCGCCCTGCGCCCTCTAACGCTTCGGCAAACATCCATGCGGATGCCTTCGCCCAACGCCTCAACCTCTACACAAGTGCCATTGCTCTCGGCAGCTTCCATACGGTCGGGCTGGCCGCCTCCGGTTTCGCCGAATGTGCCCTGCAACAAACGGCTGACGTCCACACTTCCCTGTTCTGCCGAGACAAAGAGATCGGTTTACTGTCAGGTGACCGTCCCTGACAAATATCGGTCGGCTGTCCTCACCAAGACTGCAGGATCAATATCAATCGGAGCTCGATGGCTGACGGTCCCAAATCCGGTAAAGCTGGTCCAGCCGGTCTTGCGTCACGGCTGTGATCTCGGCTGCATCCGGCTCGTTGTCCAAACTGGGAAGACTGTCCAAAGCCCGGAGGCTGTCCAACAAAACAGCCTCCGCTTGCTGGTACAACCCTAGGATCCCCAGACACTCTCCCAGAGCGCTCTGCGCCTCGGCGATACGCCAGTGCCCGGCAGCGTAACTTCCGCTCCGAATCTCCACTGCGTGCTCGAGGAATGGCCTCGCACCGGCACAGTCGCCGTTCCCAGCGACCCGTGAGCCGAGCCGCATCAAGGCATGGCCGGTTCGCCAATGTCCGTCGGGATAAGCAGCACTGAAAACTGCCAGGGCTTCACGGTAGGTCGACTCGGCCTGCGCCCCGAGATCCGCTTCAACCAAGGTATCCCCGAGGTTCAACAACACAGCTCCCCGCCGCGGATGCTCAGAACCCAAGGCCTGAGCCAGGAGCGCGGCCGCTTGCTCAAAATCAGCGACCGCGGCCACATAGTCTCCGCGGGCACGAGCGACGTCCGCAAGGTTGTTGAGACTAAACGCGACGTCAGGATGGTCATCACCCAATAGTCGCTGGCGGGCCACCAACACCTGTCGATGTAGCGTTTCAGCAGCCTGTAAATCGCCGCGAGCAAACAATACTGTCGCCAAGTTGGAGAGATTGTAGATCGTATCAGGATGCTCTTCACTCAGAAGTTCGCGACGGATCCCCGCCGCACGACGGAACAACGTTTCGGCCTCCTCCAGCTTGCCCTCCTGGAAGCGCACTGAAGCGAGGTTGTTGAGCGAACGGGCAGTTGCAACATCGCGGCTCCCAAGCAGTTCTTCTCGCATCTCGACCGCCTGCTCGAAAAGCGCCCCAGCGGCCTCGAGATCACCACGGCTGAACCTCACGACACCGAGAATATCCAAACTCATCGCAACATCAGGATGGCGCTCGCCGAGCTCCCGTCGCTGCACCACCAGCGCTTGTTCGAGTTGTTCCTCGGCATCATCCAAGTCACCGAGCTCAATCAAAACATCGGCGTGTTCGGCCAGCCCTCGCGCCACTTCGACGTGTTCATCACCCAACGTCTCACGCCGCACTTCAACCGACCGCTCGTAAAGGTCCGCGGAGGGTTGATACAGCCCCAAGTTCTTGTAGACCTGCCCCATCGTCGAAAGCAATTGGGACTGTACGGCTTCCTGCCCCGCGAGCTGCTCGATCTTGGTTGCGCCACGATCGAGGATCTCGCGAGCTCGTACCTCGTTGCCGCGCGCCTCCCCCGGATCCGCCAAGCGAAACAGCTCGATCAAAAACGAGCTGACGGTCTCCGCCCGTACCGTCTGCTCTTCGGCACGCTGGCGATGGCGGTCGGCAACCCGCGCCTGATGGGTGGTCGCGATCAATCCTCCCACCAGAGAAGCGGTCGCCAGGCCTCCCGCCACCACCACCGCCCGATACCGCCGGACCCATTTACTCATTCGATAGCCGAAGCTCGAAGGACGCGCCCGCACCGGCCGTAGCTCGAGGTGACGCCCAAGATCATCCGCCAACTGGCCGACCGTCGGATAACGACGCTCGGGCTCCTTGCGCATCGCCATCAACACAATGTTGTCGAGATCCCCTCGCAGCCGTCGGTGCAGAGACGATGGCCGGATGCCACGCTGAGCCGCGAGGTCGGCGGCGGACAGCAAGTCGGGACTTGCAACCACAGCGCTCGGACGGGTCGCTTCAGCGGTACACACCAGCTGCTCCATCTCGCTGTAAGCCTTGTCGTCTAGACGATAGGGCGGTCTGCCCGTCAGCAGGCGATAGAGGATGACTCCCAGCGAGTAGACGTCCGTTGCGGTGGTCAACACTTGGCCACGGAGTTGCTCTGGGCTGGCGTATTCAGGGGTCAGCATCTGAACGCCGGTCATCGTTCGAGGGTGTTCACTCGGCGCCAGTAGCTTGGCGATACCGAAGTCCAAAAGTTTGGGCAGTCCATCCGCCGTGACCAGAATGTTCGACGGTTTGAGATCCCGATGGATGATCAGCTTTTGATGGGCGTATTGGACCGCGCCACAAACGCTCATGAAAAGCCGCAGGCGATCCTCGATCGAGAGCTGCCTGCGGTCGCAGTAGGCTTCGAGGGTTTCTCCCTCGACCAGCTCCATCGCAAAATAGGGACGTCCATCCTGGGTCGAGCCACCGTCGATCAAGCGAGCGATGTTGGGATGTTCGAGATCCGCCAAGATCTGGCGCTCACGTCGCAAGCGGTCGAGGATCTCATCCGTATCCATGCCGCGTTTGATGACCTTGACCGCAACTCTCTGGCGAACCTCCCCTTCTCGCTCCGCCAGATACACAACTCCAGTGCCACCGCGTCCAACCTCGCGCACGACTCGATACGGGCCGATATTCACCACCGCCTCTTCCCGCGGTGCCGAAGCCGCAAGCTCGAATCCACCGCGGACCACACGCTCTACCCGGTGACTGCGTTCTCCCGCGGACAACAACGATTCAACTTCCAGCTGCAGCTCAGCATCGCCTTCACAGGCGGTCGTGAGCCACTCATCTCGGGTGGCCAGGGACTGTTCGAGGGCATCGTGAAACAGCTCCTCGACCTGTCGCCAGCGCGCTGAATCCATCAGTCGTCCATCTCCCGAGCCAGCCAAGCTTTGGCCAGCTTGAGATCGCGCTCGACGGTAGCATGGGACAACGTCAACACCTCGGCCGTTTCGTCGATGGTCAAACCCGCAAAAAACCGCAGCTCCACCACTCTCGCCTTGCGTTCATCCATTGCTGCCAACCGCTTCAGGGCATCGTCCAGCGCCAGCAGATCGGTGGCCTGCTCGATGGCGATCTCCAAACCGTCCAACGCGATCGGACGCTCCGGACCACCACGCTTGGCGGCCGCCTGCTGACGAGCAAAATCGATCAAGATCCGGCGCATCAAACGCGCTGCCACGGCAAAAAAGTGCTGCCGACCATGCCATCGCACATCGAGGCCGACAAGCCGTAGATAGGCCTCGTGCACCAGCGCCGTCGGTTGCAGTACATGGTCCGGGCCTTCCCGGCTCATGTAGCTATGGGCCAGCCGCCGCAGCTCACTGTAAACCATCGGCGTCAACTGATCGAGAGCCTCCGGATTGCCGGATTGCCATGAGATCAGCAAACGTGTCACCGGAGATTCCGGCGGGGCGTCGGGGCCAGGAAGCGATTCGTTCATGGCGCGACCATCAACCGATCTTCAGGACGAAGCGCTTTCGAGCTGGTCGAGTGCTTCCCAGCTTGCTGCCACATTGGCCCCGACATAGGTGTTCTGGGGATCTCGCCGGCCAAAGTACGTACCGAAGGCGGCGCTGGTTGCGAGTCTGCAGCACGCCAGATGAAACACAATCTCCCGCTCGGCGGCCGTCAGAGGGGTGACTTCTTCGTAGCCCGCCAAAACCAAGTTGCCGACCCTCAACGGATCGTCGCTGCCCAGCAGGCCATAAGCCATGGCGATCGCGATCTCGAATACTCTGGTGCTGTAAACAACATCTCCAAAATCGATCAGCCCGACAACCCTGTCACCGTCGACCAACACGTTGTCGTTGTTGATGTCGCCGTGAATCACCGCTTTGGGCAGGGCTCCGAGTTGGGGGATCACCGTGTGTTCGAATCGATCGAGCAAGGCCAGCACTCTCTGCTGACGTTCAGGGGTTCGAATCGCATCCAGATAACAACGAACCCGCGGAAAGTTCTTCAAATCCCAATCATCGTCGCAATACATCGCAGGGTGAGAAAAACCCTCGAGGGCACACTCGAACTCACCAACTGCACGCCCTAGACTGCGCAGTAGCTCGACGGACCGGTTGGCGGCAGCGGACCAGGGTGTGCCTTCGACATAGGTCAGTAGCCGGACTTGATGGTGCCCGTCACATCGATCGGAAACGGTGGCCATGGGGTCGCCGTTCAAGGTCGGCCAAATGCTGGAGACGGCAAACATCTCGACGCGGCTGCCAACCTCTGACATGACGCGGTTCTGCATATCCAGAACCCCCGAGTCAGCACCCGTTCGAGAGATCTTCAGCACCCACCTCTGCCCCGCCTGCTCGAGCCGGAAGTTCTGATCGTAATAGCTCGGCAAAACACTCGCGGTGACGTCGAGGCCAAAAAGACGCCATGCCATCGCCTCTGCCTCAGTCACAGAAAAGACAGGTGGGCTGCGCCGGGCCGGCGGGTCACTGACTGCTGTTTGCAAGGGAGAATCTGTGGTTAGCACCCGGCCAAATTAACATCTTTTACCCAGTCTTAACAAATCTCCGGGCTAGCTAGATCCCGTCCGAAAACGCATCGAGGTCGGTCCGTCCGTCAACGACAAAACGGGACGATGACGGGCTAAGACAGGACCGGCTAAGGCAGGACCGGCTAAGACAGGGCCGGCTAAGACAGGACCGGCTCAGCCACCCGACTCAATCGCTGGATCTCTTTGAGCAGATCGATGTTGTCGCGATGGCCGGTGAGACGCGCTGTCACTTTGCCACGGATCGCAAAACCCAGCAGATATAGATCGCCGATGATGTCCAAAATCTTGTGGCGTACAAACTCATCCTCGAACCGCAATTCGGTGTTGACGACATTGTCCTCGCCCACCATGATGCAGTTGTCGAGACGACCGCCAGAACCCAGACCAAGTTCGGCCATCATTTTGAGATCGCGCATGAAACCGAAGGTCCGGGCCGGTGCAATTTCGGTCTTATAGGCCTCGAACGAGCTCAGTTCGAATTCGTAATACTGCTCACCGATCGGCGCCGGATAACGCAGCAAATAGGAAATACAGAAGCCATCGTAGGGTTCGATCGAAAGACTCTCGTCGCCGTCCTTGACCACTTCGTACTTGCGATCGATCACCAGCTCTTTGCGCGCCACACGCTGGCTCTCGAGGCCAGCCTCTTCAATCACCTTGCACAACTCCAAAGCCGAACCATCGAGCACTGGAATCTCGCCATGGACTTTGATGAAGAGATTGGTGATGCCTCGCGCATGCAAGGCCGAAAGTAAATGCTCGACGGTACGAATGCTCTCGCCGTCGCGTGACAACGTCGTGGCGTATTCGGTGTCCTCAACCTGCCCGACATGGGCGGCGATGACTTTCTCCGCCGGCAGGGTCAGGAAGTGGATGCCGCTGTTGGGCGGCAACGGTTGCATGACCATTCCGGTGCGCGTGCCCGAATGGAGACCCAATCCATAAATAACTGTGCTGCGTTTGATCGTCTTCTGATGTTTGCGGGCGTTCTTGACGATCGGCAGCAGCGGCGGGGCGACAATTTCTTTCTCGATCTCGATCCGGTTGCGGCGCCCTTCGACTGGCGTCTGATGTGACCGTCGCCGGACTTTCTTCTGCTCCAAGGCGTCCGCCACCGCTTCTAGCACCTGATTGTAAGACAGCGGCTTCTCGAGATAGTCGTAAGCTCCCATCCGAATCGCCTTGACCGCCGTTGATACCGTGCCGTGACCAGAAATCATGATGACTGCGGCATTCGGATCGAGCTCGCGTAATGCATGGAGCACCTCCAGCCCATCCCGATCTGCCAACCAGATGTCGAGAAACACCACGTCGGGCCTTTTCTCCTCGAATAGTGCCAATCCCTCGAGACCACTGCTGGCGAGCAGCGGCTCATAACCTTCGTCGGACAGCACAGCAGCGACGGTGCCGAGAATCGCCGGCTCATCGTCAATAATCAGGACAGTGTTAGGCATGCTTTGCGGCCTCGCCAATTTGTTATCTCAGGCTGTCACCTTGCACGGACGAACCTTGCGTGCCCTCGAAGGGTCTCTCAGGTGATCAAACTTTCCGATGTAGCGATGATACCGCACTGGCAAGGTCACGAGATGCCCTACAGCACACGGTCCCAGCGCTGGAGCGTCATCGCGGCACCTGAGGAGCATTGCGACCCCTCGACCAAACAGTTATGCTGAGCCCACACAACGAGAGCCTAGCTGCTGACGATTGAGAGCCCAAGGTGACCGACCTCACGACGCCGCCTACGTATCCGACGAGCCTGAGGCTCGGTGATATTGATTTGCAGTTTCGGCTGATGGATGCCGACGATCGTGATCGTATGCTGGCGTTCACACGCTCGCTGCCGGAACGCGATCTGCTGTTTCTGCGACTCGACATTACGCAAGAAAGCGTCGTTGACTTTTGGCTCAGCAATATCAAAAGTGGCAAAACGGTCTCCGTTCTCGCCGAGTATGACGGCAAGTTGGTGGGATACTGCAGCCTGCATCAAAGCGCCAGCCTTTGGACCCGCCATCTCGGAGAAATCCGCTTGCTGGTCAACTCGGATCACCGAGGCAAGGGCATAGGTGGCGAGTTGGCCCGGCAGGTTTTCGAGTTGGCCAAACCTCGTGGGTTGCTGAAGCTAGTGGTCCGCATGATGTCTTCGCAAAAAGACGCCCAAGCCTTGTTCCACGGCCTCGGCTTCATCCCGGAAGCCCTGCTCAACGATTGGACAATCGACCGCAACGGTCGCACCCACGATCTCATCGTCATGTCACGTGAGATCGAAGAGAATCTCTGAGCGTTCGCCGCAAAGCGGCACTCAGCCGCTGCTCTTGCCGCAGTGTGCCATTTGGACCTCTCGCCGTGGAAATGTGCCTAATCTGCACCTAGCGGATCGGGTGAGGAATTAGCGCCTAGAGCCGGTTCGGCGCCGCAACACTCGCTGGATCGGGGTCCTGCATTACGGTTCGCCAAAGCTCTCGGCTCCGAATGCCGTTCAGAGGCAAGTGGTTAAACCCTTCTTCTACAGGGTTTACGGATCAATGAAGGGCGCTCCGGAGAGGACTTCCACAACTTCTAGACCTCGCTAGCAACCCTCAAACCATGCCCACAGAAGAAGCTGGCACAGGCTTTGCTTATAGCTTCAGAGTAATGTGGTCGGAAACGATCGCGGGCCTCACGGCCCAAAATCCTGCCAACTAAAGATGGCGGCACAGTTGCCATCCTTCAATACGGCCTACCTTAATTGCCCACCCACACTAGCTAACCTATACGGCCACCCTGGAGTCAGGGGGTGGCCCCGCCGTGCGTTCAAACAGTGTTCGCGGCAACCTAGCAGCAGGGCGCACAGCCGCGCGCCCCTACCTAGATCTCATCCAAGAGCACCTCGAGAACTCGGTCGGTCTTGTGGGCTGCGCAGCAGCTCCAGAACTCGCCGGCTCTCCTGCAGTACGCCTAAGTCATTGTGGTGCCATCGGATACGAGATGCCAACGGGTGCGAAGCTCAAACATGCTCGCTGCTTGCTCGCTCCACAAGACCTCCCTCACTGAGCCGAAAAACTGGACGGGAACTACCCAGAGTCTCGCCGATCCGGCTGTCATTTTGGCGCAGGCCGCTCACACCACCGGCAAAGAGGCACGGGCGGTCTCTTTCCGCTTCTTGCGGTTCGGGCAGGTGGCACAACTCAACGACTCTCCGCCAGCCGTCATCACCTCGGGCCCGCCACAGGAGCCACGAAGGCAAGGACGACGCATGATGACGCCAATCGCCATCACCAGCATCGCGATCGCAAATACGGCGACTGTGAGTAGCACTATTCCCATCGCTAGGCTCCCTGCCTGGTCAAACTTTGATCAGCGCTTCGAATTTCGGCGTCATACGTTCGATGAAGTTGCTGCCGTCTCGAATCAAGAACAACACTGCTAAGTCTTCACGCAGTGCCAATTCCCAACCTTCCTCCGGCCCCATCACCATCAAGGCGGTCGCAAGCGCATCAGCCACCATGCAGCGCGGGTGAACAACGCTCACCGACGCCAACCGATGACGGATCGGCCAACCTGTCCGTGGGTCGATGATATGCGAGAATCGTGCCCCGTCGCGCTCGCGATAGTTCCGGTAGTCGCCCGACGTCGCCACCGACGCGTCGCCTAGGGGCACGATCCGCTGCAACGCACCCGGTTCCAACTCCGGACGCTCGATACCCAACCGCCAGCTCCGACCCTCGCCACCGTGTCCAGTGGCCCGTACTTCGCCGCCCACTTCGACCCAGAGGTTGGCCAGCTGCTCGGCAGCCAACGCGTCGGTGATGCGATCCACCGCGTAACCTTTGGCGATCGACGACAGATCACAATAGAGATCGGGTTGCTGTTTCTGCAACGTCTGCTGGTCCGCATCGATCTCGATCTTGGCGAACCCAACCTGATCCAGCAGCCCACGGACAACCGCCGGGTCGAGATCGGGACGGCTGCCCTCAGAACCGAATCCCCAGGCATTCACCAACGGCCCGACCGTAATGTCATAAGCCCCGCTGGTTGTTTGCCAAACCGCTCGGGCCTCGGTCATGACTTCGATGACGGACGGCGAGATCGAAAACGGCGAGGTCTCTCGGTGACGATTGAACAGACTGAGTTCAGACTCTTCGATGTAGGTCGACATCTTGGCGTTGACATCGGCCAGCTCCCCTTCAATCAGGTCTTGCAGCGCCTCCAGACGGTCCGAGGACAGCCCCTCCGCCACCACCTTCACCATGAAGTAGGTGCCCATCGTAGGGCCACGGAAAGTATAAGTGGAGGGCCCCTGGTCTTCGGTCGCGGGACTGCAAGCGCTAAACGCTAGAGCGCAACCGATCCCAAGCGTCGCCCAAGACTTGGCCATCACCGAGCGGTGACTCCGCCAAAGGCCGCGTCTCGAACGACTCGTGGGTTGCATAAACATCCTGCCAAACAGACGATAACGATATTGACACCTACTGTCGCATGTTATCGTCCAAAGCCAAGCGAAGGGAATCGGAATCGTCATGAATCAGGTCCAGCTAGTAGGGGACACAATGGTCCGCCGAGTTGCCGCAGCCGCGTTGGTCATCGTCTGGTCGTTGGCCGGTCTGCCAGTTGTCGCCCAGGACCCACAACCGGGAACAGGACCCGGACCGATGGCCCCCGATCGCGAACTGCCGCCGCTCAGTGGATTTCCGGGCATTCCCTTCAACTTCGGTCCCCCCGGCGCCCGCTCGTTGGGCATGGGTGGCACCTTCATCGCGATCGCCGACGACGCCACCGCGGCGGAAGCCAACCCGGCGGGTCTGATCAAACTCTCACGGCCGGAGATCTCGGTGCACGGCCGGTCCTCGTCGATCGATGGCGAAATCCTCGATCTCAATGCGGTGGTCAATCTCGACACGCTGAATCGCTTTCGTCAGTTCCAACCCAGACTCGAACCGAACACTCGGATCGGCAACGCGTTTGCCAATGACAACAAAGCGAAAATTGATCATTCGGTCGACGAGGTTGCCTTCGCCAGCTTCGTCAAGCCTATGGGAGAGTCTACCTACTCGATCTACTTCCAACGGTCGGCGGACTTCTCCAGTACCAACACCTTCGTCGCCTTCGACGACTCGTTGCTCGACCTCTACCAGGCCCGACAGCGGGTCGACCTATCGCTCGAGAATCTAGGCGTTTCCGCCGCCTTCAAAGCCAGCACCAACGTCTCGGTGGGCTTTTCGCTGCGGTACAGCCTGTTGCAGTTGGATGCGTTGCAGGAGACGCGACTCGACTATCTGAGCGATCTCGAACTCGACCACTTGAGCCCCGGTGCCAGCCTCGAAGAAGTCCAGGCGCTCGGCATCATCGACCAACGCATCACCGCTGAAATTTTCGATAGCGAGGCCCACGAACTGACCTTCAACGTCGGCCTACTCTACAACCCCCAGGGCAAATGGTCCCTCGGGCTGGTCTACAAAGACGGCGGAGACTACGAGCTCAAAGGCCGCGAAGAGCAAACCGATTGCCTGTTTGCGATGCCGATGGGGGTCACCTCCTGCGAACCGCAGGATCGTAACGCGGCGACCACCCGCATCAAAGTCCCAGACTTCCTAGGCCTGGGTTTCGCTTGGCGCCCCACGGACCGCTTCAAAGCAGCACTCGACATCAACCACATCACCTACTCCGACCTGACGCTCGCACCGGCCAACAATCCGGACGTCACCCAGGCGGTGCGTGATCAATTCGAGGACGTCGAAGATGCCGTGGAGATCCACTTTGGACTCGAATACATTTTCCTCGTGGGATCCAAACGCCAACCCCTCACCGTCCGCGCCGGGGTTTACACAGACCCCGACCATGACGGCTTCCGCGAGCTCGGCGAAGACGAAACCATCACCACCGCCGGACTCGGCACCGTGTTGATGGAGAACTTCCAGATCGATCTGGCGGCACAGTGGGGCGGCTCGGTTGACGCCGGGATCCTATCCCTGGTGTATCGCTTCTGAGCTAGATCGAGCCATCAGTCTCGAAGAAGGCTCGGAAGAGCGGCGAGAAGATCCGGGGATCTGGGGCCAGCTCGGGAGCGAGGGTCCGACACTCGCGCACCGCGGCGCTAGCTCGGGCACCGAGGCTGTTGTCAACTTCACCGCCGATGCGATGTAAGGCATGGAACGCGGCGGCGACGAAAAGATTTGCTTGGGCAGCCAAACCTGGGTCGGTCTGCTGGGTGCCGTCGAGAATATCGATCGTCTGCTGGGGATCACCGCCCAGGAAAGCCCGCGCACCAGCGATCAGCTGTAGCGCAGCCAGCGACGATGCCAACCGTGATCGCAGGTTGTCGAGCCCTGCCGCGTCAGCGCCTGTGCTGCGCTCGCGGGCTTCCAGAATCAACAAAGTCAAGCGCGACTTCTGGGTCTCGAGTAGCTCACTGGCGGTCTCTTCGGTACCAAGCGAGCTCAAGAGCTGGCTACCGGCGGTCCGCAAACGCAGGATCTCGCTCACCAGTGCTCGCTGGTCAGCGTTCGGTACGTCCGAACGAGACGCTCCAGGGCGAGCCGAGGCCGGATTAGACGCCGACAGCCTGGTCTCTGTACCCACCACCGCCGGCGGCCGCACGCTCGCTGCGGCGACGCCGTCCTCCGCTTGCCGTTCTAAGCCTTTCACATAACGACGATAGGCTTGTTCGGCTCGAGTTTGCATCCGTTCGAAGCTCGACGACGCCTCCTCGGCGTCGGCCCTCGCCTGCTCTATCTCAGCCAGAGTGGAGCGTTCACTTTGCATCGCTCGCGCCGATTTGAGCAGCGCCAACGCATCGGCCGGTACCACCAGTCCGTCTTCGTCGCTCCAAGCTGCCACTCGCCCGGGATCGGCCAACATCCGTTCGAGATCCTGCTGCGCGTTGACCGCCCCTGCGATCGCTTGCCGTGCACTGGCCTTGGCCAGGGCCAAGCGTTCGGAAGTTGCCGCGGAGGTGCGGCTTGTGATGGTGCCAAACAAGGTTGCAGCATCAGCAGCCGTACGTTCAGCAGCTTGCAGATCGCTGAGCTGGAGGGTCTGTCGGTCACTCGCCAGGCTTGCTCGTGACGCGGCGAGCTTGTCGAACGCGGCGCGCCTATCGCGTTCGAGCGCCACATCGGCCAACGGTTCTTCGAGCCCCTCCGCAAGTTGCGTCGCACGCTCGAGCTCGGCGGTTGCAGCCGCCAGCGCATCAGGCAAAACCACCTCATTACAACGATCCCGGGCGGTCAGCAAGTTCTGATACTGGCGTTTGAAACTCTTGACGACCGCCTGTTGTTCCGACGCCTCGAAGGCCTTCAACGCCTCACGACAGTTGGTCAATCCGCCGTTGAAAAGAGCCCAGCCGAGATAGTACTGAGGCAAGTATGGGCGCGAGAACACCCCGGAAAGGAACACCCGGTCCTCGGACTCCTGCGGATTCTCAGTCACCGCTGCCCGGAGATGGCTGGCGGACTCTCCCCACTTTTCGAGATCCAGCGCCGCGATGCCCTTCTTGAAAGACTCCTCGGGATCCGCCGCGGCCGGCAGCGCCAGCCAGGTCATCATCGCCCCGACGGCGATCGATCGAGCCCCACGCCTCACTTCAGGTCCCTGCCTGTTCCAAGACCGCCGCCAAGCCAATCTCGGTGAAATATTCGTCGGTTGAGACGGTTCCAAAGTCGACTCTCATCGGTCGCGAAGCCGGCACCTCCAAAACCATTGACCGTGGTTCCGGAGCCCCTGGATGTGCCACCGTCAGCTGGTAGGTTCCCGGCACCAACGACAACACTGTCGGGGTGAACGTTCCCACCGCTGCCGATACCGACAAACCGTCAGCATCCGTCAACGACTGGACCTCAGCCCAAGGCACAGCCTCGATGACAACCGGTACCGGCGTCGCTGGCCCCGGACTCTGCCAACCCGTCAGACTCTGCCAACCCGTCAGACCGAGCCATGCCACCGCCGCGGTCACCAGCCCTGCGGCGACCCAACGCCAAACCCGCGGGCGGGACGGTTTCGCATCAGGAGTCGTGCCCTCCGGTTCCGCCACTTCCAGGCGCCGATTGTGCTCCTCCAGAGGCATCGTGCTGACGAAGGTCTCCGGAACTTCATGGAGTTGCACGGTGGGGGCAGACTCTTCCAGTTCATCCAGGACCGATCGATAAAGCACCGCCAACTCGTCGAAGGACGGTACTGCGTCGCCTCGAAACGGCATCAACGACGACGCGTAATCAGCCGCGGTGGCCACGCGCTGGTTCGGATCCTTAGCCAGGGCCGCCATCACCACCAACCTGAGATCCTCGGGCACCCGGCTGCCGATACCCGTCCCTGAAAGGTCTGGCACCGGTCGGATCAAGTGGGACGCCACTATCTCCTCGAAGCTTGCACCTTCGATCGGGCATTCGCCGCTCAACAACTCATACAGCACCACGCTGAAGGAATAAAGATCACTCCGCGCATCCGGTTCCTTCGAAGCGCCGCTGAACTGCTCTGGACTGGCATACCGCACCTTACCCATGAACATCCCGGAAGACGTCAGATCGAGGTCACCAGCCAGGCGCTTGGCCAACCCCAGATCGATCAACTTGACCAGTAGACCGCCGTCAAAATTACGGCTGAGCATCAGGTTGTCGGGGGAGATATCCCGGTGCAGATACCCCTGTTGATGGAGGTAGCTCAAAGCGCCTAAAGCCTGCATCGCAATCTCGACCGCCAAGTCCACCGTCGGCGGGCCACCGTGGGCCAGCAGCTGCTTCAGGGTCAACCCTTCGATGTACTCCATCACGGTGTAGGCCGTGCCCTGGTCGTCGATCGAGAAGTCGTGAACCTGTGCGATGTTGGGGTGTCGCAGCCGAATCGCCGCCTGCGCCTCACGCTGGAAGCGTTCACGTAGATTCGAGCTGCGGGCATGCTGCGGCTGAATGACCTTGATCACCCGCAACTCGTCGAGCAGCCGGTGACGGACCTTGTAGACCGCTCCCATACCGCCTTCACCAATCTTGTGAAGGACCTCGTATTTGTCCCCGATATCCGGCAGTAGAAGGCTCAACGGACTCCTCGCTGCGCCCGACGTCATCGCGATGGGAGACCGCCCGATCGCTGCCAATCGGTTTCTCTTTCACCTACCGCTGTTTTGGCGCTGGGTTCGAGTTTAACAGGCCAGAGCCACCGCCGCCGCAACGCAAAAACGCGGTCGAACCACCGTTCGACCGCGCTCTCGACCTCACCGTTGTTCAGGCGACTATCCGAAGTCGTCGAACAGGATGTTCTCGGGCTCTACGCCGAGATCATCGAGCATCTTCATGCAGGCCTGCAACATCATCGGCGGGCCACACAGGTAGTACTCGACATCCTCCGGCGCCGGATGATCTTTCAGGTAGTTGTCGTAGACCACCTGATGGATGAAGCCGGTGTAACCTTCCCAATTGTCCTCAGGCTGAGGCTCGGACAGCGCCAAGTACCACTTGAAGTTGTCGAATTCGTCCTGGATGCCGTCGAAGTCTTCTTGGTAGAAGGCTTCACGCATGCTGCGAGCGCCATACCAGAAACTCACTTTCCGTTCCGACGACAACCGCCGGAATTGATCGAAAATATGCGACCGCATCGGCGCCATGCCGGCACCACCGCCGATGAACAACATCTCGTTTTGGGTCTCGCGGGCGAAGAATTCGCCAAACGGTCCAGAGATCGTCACCTCGTCGCCCGGCTTCAGATTGAAGATGTAGGACGACATCTTGCCCGGGGGTGTACCTTCGGGGGCACGCGGTGGCGGCGACGCGATCCGCACGTTGAGCATGATGATGCCAGCTTCTTCGGGATAGTTCGCCATCGAGTAGGCGCGGGAGACCTCCTCGTCGACCTTCGACACGTAGCGCCACACCTTGAATTTGTCCCAGTCTTCGCGGTACTCCTCTTCGATGTCGAAGTCTTCGTACTTGGCGACGTGGGGCGGGCACTCGATCTGGATGTAGCCACCCGCCCGAAAAGGCACGGCGTCACCTTCCGGCAACTCGAGCACCAATTCTTTGATGAAGGTGGCCACGTTGTGGTTCGAGCGCACCTTGCACTTCCATTGTCGGACGTCGAAGATCTCCGCTGGGACCTCGATTTTGAGGTCGTCCTTGACCTTCACCTGGCACGACAGGCGGCAGCCTTCACGGGCTTCGCCGCGACTGATGAAGCCCACCTCGGTCGGTAACATCGCACCGCCGCCTTCGGTGACGTTGACCTTACACACCCCACAGCTGCCTTTGCCGCCACAGGCGGAAGGTATGAAGATGTTGTTGGCCGCCAACGTGCCGAGGAGTGTACTGCCGGAAGCCACCTTCAACGCCTTGTCCGGGTCGTCGTTGATGGTCACCGTCACTTCGCCGGAAGCGACAAGGAAATTCCGCGCCACCATCAGCAGGCTGACCAGCGACAACATCATGACCAGGAACATGATCACGCCGAGCAGGATCGTTGCACCCATCATATTCTCCTAGAGTTGGATGCCGGAGAAGGCCATGAAGCCAATCGCCATCAGGCCGGTCAAGATGAAGGTCATGCCCAGACCGCGCAGCCCGAGAGGCACATTCGAATACCGCAGACGCTCGCGAATCGCCGCCAGAGCAACAATCGCCAACAGCCAGCCGATACCCGAGCCGAAGCCGAAAACGACGCTCTCGCCGAAGTTGTATTCGCGCTCGACCATGAACAGCGAGGCTCCGAGGATCGCGCAGTTGACCGCGATCAAGGGAAGAAACACGCCGAGGGCCGAGTACAGCTTGGGGACAAATCGATCGAGGGTCATCTCGACAATCTGCACCATCGCAGCAATGGTCCCGATGTAGCTCAAGAATCCGACAAACGACAGATCGTACTGCCCCATGCTCGGATGGATCCAGGCCATCGCTCCATCCCGCAGGAAGTAGAAGTAGAGCAAGTTGTTGACCGGCACCGTGACCGTCAACACAAACACCACCGCCATGCCGAGACCGATAGCGGTTTCGACTTTCTTCGAACAAGCGAGGAACGAACACATACCCAGGAAGTAGGCCAGCGCCATATTTTCGACGAAAATCGCCTTGACGCCGAGACTCATGTAATGCTCGAGCATCTCAACCCTCCTCTTCGACTTGCTCAGGCTTCCAAGCCCGGAGCATCCAAATGAAGATCCCGATGATGAAGAACGCTCCAGGCGACAACACCATCAGGCCATTCGGGTTGTACCAGCCACCTTCGGTGACGAGGGGCAAAACCTCGACACCGAACAATTTGCCAGAGCCAAACAGCTCGCGGATGAAGGCGGTCGCCATCAGGATGATGCTGTAACCGGTGGCATTACCCATCGCGTCGATGGCACTCAGGCCGGGCGCATTCTGCATGGCGAAGGCTTCCGCCCGCCCCATGATGATGCAATTGGTAATGATCAACCCGACGAACACCGACAACTGCTTCGAAACATCGAAGAGGTAGGCCTTCATCACCTGGTCGGCGATGATCACCAAGGAAGCGATGATCGTCAGCTGCACGATGATTCGAATGTTCGGTGGAATTTTATTCCGCAGCAGGCTGACAGAAAAGTTTGAGCCCAACAGCACAAAAATCACCGCCAGACACATCACGCCCGAAGTCTCGAGCTTGGTGGTTACGGCCAGCGCCGAACAAATCCCGAGGACCTGCAAGGCGATCGGATTGTTGTTGAACAGAGGGTCTAGAAGAACGTCCTTCTTGTCTGACATCAGGCAGCTCCCTTCCTCTGACGAACTCTCTCGAGATACGGGCCGAGGCCCTCATCTCCGAGCCAAAAATGCATCATGTTGGTAACCCCTCGACTGGTGATCGTGGCGCCGGAGAGACCGTCCACCCGATAAGGATCGTCATTGGCCGGTCCAGCGGAGCCTTTGATCACTTCGATTTTGGGCTCGAAGCTTTCGTCCAACGCCTTGCGGCCTGGCCACAGTGCCTTCCAGCGTGCGTTGTCCACCTCACCGCCGAGCCCCGGCGTCTCTTTATGATCGTAATAGGCCAGGCCAACCACGCTGCGGGTGTCGGCCTCAAGTGCCAGAAAACCCAGCAGAGTCGACCACAGGCCATACCCTTCGACCGGTACCACCACCATCTCGAGGTTACCGGCCTCGTCTTCGACCTCATACACCAGCGCATGGTCCGGCAAGCGCTTGACCAAGGACGAGTTCTTTGGCGCGACGCTGCTCCGTGCCGGATCCTTTTTCGCCTTTTGTTGGTCGAAGGTGTCGGGATCAACGTCCGGTGCTTCTTCGCCGGTCTTCAGGTCGATGACCACCGGCCGAAAACGCGAAAAACGTTCTTCGACTTCGGCGGCCGCAATCTTCTCGTCCGGCTGCATCAGTCCGGCTGCCTGCAGCACGTTTTTCTTCTTGTCCAACAGCTTGTTGACGTCCTGGCGCTCGGCCAGGGTCACTGCAGACGAAGACACGAAAATCGCGCAGACGCCACATACGGCAGCCGAGAAGAGGAAGTTGTACGAGACGCTAAACTGTCGCGACATAACGTGCCTTCCTTCTGCGGATATTGGCTTGGACGACGAAATGATCGATCGTCGCAGCAAAAACGTTCATGAACAGAATGGCCAGCATCATGCCCTCTGGGAACGCCGGGTTGAGCACCCGGATGAAGATGGCCAACACGCCGATCAGGAAGCCGTAGATCAACTGGCCTCGTTGCGAGTGCGCCGAGGTCACCGGTTCCGTCGCCATGTACACCGCGCCGAAAGCCCAGCCACCGAGCACGATCTGCCAGTGAAACGGTACGTTGAGCAACAGGTTGGTTTCCGACCCGATCGCGTTCAACAGCTGGGTCGCAACAAAGGACCCAGCCACCAGGCTCAGCAGGACGCGCCAAGAGCCGATGCCGGTCAGCAACAAGATGGCGGCGCCGATCAGGCAGGCCAGGGCCGAGGTTTCACCCATCGATCCTGGCATCAACCCGAGAAAGGCATCCATCCAGGTGATGTTGTCGGTGAAGGCCTGAGGACCGGAGACGGCGGCCTCGGACAGCCAGGTTGCGCCGCTGACTCCGTCTGGTGAAGTCTGAGCCGCTGTCCACACCATGTCGCCGGAAATTTGGGCGGGATAGGCGAAGAACAGGAAGGCGCGGGCGGTTAGCGCCGGATTGAGGATGTTCATCCCGGTGCCGCCGAAGATCTCCTTACCGAAGACCACGCCAAAGATTGTACCCACCGCCACCTGCCAGAGAGGAATGGTCGGCGGCAACACCAGCGGCATCAGCATCCAGGTAACTAGAAACCCCTCGTTGATGTCGTGTTTCCGGGTGATGGCAAACACGGCCTCGATACCACCGCCCGCTGCCAACGTGACGATCAAGACCGGCAGATAATAGAGCGAACCGTGAACGATGCAGGCCCACAGGTTGGCAGGATCAAACGCCAGCCCCAACCATTGCATGGCATCGGTCTGCCAGTTCTCTAACGGCAGCGCCCCTTTGGCGATCGCACGGTGGGCTTGCAGCCCGGTGTTGTACATCGCCATGTAGATACAGGGGATCAGTGCCACCACCACCGTGATCATGATGCGTTTGAGATCGGCGGCATCGCGCACATGGGAAGCGGCGCGGGTTACCGCGCCGGGGGTGTAGAGAAACGTATCTTGCGCTTCCCACAACGGAAACAACTTCTCGAGCTTGCCGCCCTTCTCGAAGTGCTCGGCCTGGCGGTCGAGAATCTTTCGCAGGAACTTCATCTCAACCTTCCTTCTCGATCGTGGTCAGGACGTCCCGCAGCTGGACTCCATAGTCGCTTTTGCTGGGGCACACAAAGCTGAGCAGCGCCACATCTTCCTCGTCGAGCTCGAGTGCTCCCAACGCCTGGGCCTGCTCGAGGTCACCCATCGCCAGCGCCCGTAACAAGAACGAGGGCAGGATATCCAGCGGAAACACCTGCTCGTACAACCCGATCGGCACAATCGCACGGTCGGAGCCGTTGGTGGAAGTGGTGAACGCCAGCTTCTTACTCGGCAAAAAGCCCGAGAGAAACGTACGGGTCAACGAAAACCGATCGGTACCGGGAGCCAGCCAGCCCAGGAACTCTCGCTCCCGGCCTTCGGCCAGCACCGAGATCTGCTGGTGGTAGCGACCGAGGTAACCCTCGAGGTCACCCTGAGCGATGCGACCGGAGAACACCGAACCCGAGATCAACCGTACGTCATCACCGTTGATCTCACCGGCGGTCAGCGACTCGGTGGTAGCGCCCAGACGGGTCCGCAGCAACCGCGGACGTTTGACCGGTGGTCCCGCCAACGAAACCACACGACTGACATCGAGCTCACCACGATGGAACAGCTTGCCGATCGCGATGACGTCTTGCAGCCCGACGTACCAAACCCGCTTGTTGCCATCTACCGGATCGAGCGTATGAATATGCAGACCCGGGGTGCCGGCGGGGTGCGGACCAGCAAATTCTTCGACGCGGATGTCGCCATCGGCCTGGAGCGATAGTCCAGCACCCGGCGCGGTGCAAACGTAGACTTTACCCTCGGTCAGCCTGGAGAGCGCCGTCAGGCCACGCTGAAACGGGTCCTCGTTGCCACGCAAGATCACCGATAGGTCGGGAGCCAGCGGGTTGCTGTCGATCGCCGTGACAAAAATTGAGGATGGTCGGGTCGCCGGATCGGCGACTTTGCTGAACGGACGCACCCGCAGGGCGGTCCACAGGCCAGATTCCACCAACAGCTCCTGGACTTGATCGCCCGAGAGCTCGGTGGGATGTTTGCCGGTGTAGGCGTCAAACGAGACCGTCTCGGCTTTGCCGGCACGTTCGTCGTCACCGAGCTCGATGACCACCGACTGCAGCGCCCGCCGGGCGCCGCGGTTGATCGCCGAGACCTTGCCACTGGCGAGTGCCGTATAACGCACTCCCGGTGTCTTCTTGTCGTCGAACAGGAGTTGACCTCGACGAACATCGTCACCGACGTTGACCTGCATGGTCGGCTTCATGCCGTGGTAATCCGCGGCAATCAAAGCGACATGCGACGGTGGCCTGGCATCGTCGATGGTCTGCTCCGGCTCGCCATCGATGGGCAGCCTCAGCCCCTTCTTGATCTTGTGAACAGCCATTGTCTGAGTTGGATCCTTCCCTCGTGCCCGCAGGGCAGCTCCGTGGTTTGCCCGCTCTTTTTGATCTACGAGCTGATACCGGTCGGAGCGACGTGGGGCGCTATCGTGGGTACGCGGTGCCTTTGCGCGGCCAAGTTAGCCACCGGCGTGGCTCGCTGGACGCAAAAATGGAGGTTTGATCAGATTGTAGACCAAATCGTCCTCCGCCAGCCAATTCCGGGCCACGTCATTCAGCGGGGCCCGTCCTTCACCCGATCCTTGGGTTGACTTGACGACCCCTTCAAGCATCGGCTTTCGCATTCTTGCACCCTTGGCGGCCAGTGCCAAGACCCCTTGTGAAATTTTTCACAAGCTCCCCGAAGATGTGCCGGATGTGGGGAGGGCGGACACAAGGCCCGCCCCTACAAAATCATCCTGCCGTAGGGGCCGCCTTGTGGCGGCCCTGGTTTGGCAGCAAACCAGCAGGCGCCCCGCCAGGCGTTAGCCTTGCCCAGCATCAATGTTGTAGATCGTCCGCGTCGGGTAGGCGAAGTTGAGCCCTTCGGCGCCGAAACGCGTCAACACGTCCATGTTGACGTTGGACTGTACGCCCCGGAAGCTGGCATCAGGGTTGACGAAGTAGGCACAGCGGATGACCATCGCCGAATCACCGTAACTCGAGAAGCTGATGTTGATGTCGTCGCCAACACCTGCGGTACCGCTCGTGATCTCGCGCAAGATGTCGATCCCGCGCTGCATCTGTTCGACGGTGGTGTCGTAGGTCAAGCCCAGGTTTAGCACGACCCGCCGCCCCTTCTCACCAGTGGTGACGTTCTCCACCGGCGAGCCGGTGAAAATCGAGTTGGGAATCGTCACCATCGGACCGTCGCGGGTTTCGAGTCGGGTGCTGCGCAGACCGATGTCGCGAATCACGCCGTCGTAGCCCTGGATCCGGATGCGATCGTTGATGGTAAACGGCCGGTCAGCAAAAATGGTCGCGCTGCCGAAGATATTGGCCACCGTATCTTGCGCCGCAATCGCCAGTGCCAAACCACCCACGCCGAGGCCGGCGAGCACCGCGCCAACATCGTAGCCGGCATTCTTGAGGGAAACGATGATGGCAAGCACCCAAATCGCCATCTTGGCGCCTTTGCGCAGAATCGGCAGGAGCTGATCGTCGAGATCTGTTTCGCTCTTCTCGGTCAACGGAACCAAGTATTCTTGGATCAACGAATCGATCAACCGCGCTAACAACCAGGCGACGCTCAACGTGATCGCCGCTTGCATGGCGTTGGCTACAAACCCGAAGACTCGTTCGCTGTCGACGGTCAGGGTGTTGAAACCGGCCCAAAAGCCCATCACCGTCACGATGACCACAATCGGCTCTTCGATCATGTCGAGAACGATGTCGTCCAGTTTGGTCTCGGTTTTCGCCGTCAGCCGACGGGCCACATTCTGAAAGATCCAATACACCGTTTTACCGATGATCAATGCGCCAACCATCATGCTGAGGGCGGTTAACCACTCGAGAATGGTGTTGCCGTAATACGTCGCCTCGAGAAACGCTTCCATACTTCTACTCCTCCTGTCTGGCTCGAGATCCGTCTGGCTCGAGATACCAGCTGCCCTGAGATACCGTCTAGTTCGTGATGCCTGAGATTATGGCTTGTTTAGGAACAGGATCAAAACGTCGAGCTTGCGCAGCAAGCCCGGGGATAAATCCCCGGGCTATAAGCGACGCCGGCTGAAGCCGGCTTTAGCCGGCGTATTTCGTAGCACGGGCCTTAAGGCCCGTGCTGTTTCTTGAAAAGCCGGCTCAGTCGACCACCAGGCCAACTTTGCGCAGCACCGACACCGTGCCGTCGCTGACGCCGATCACCGATTCGGCCCCGGTATCCCGCAGGACGCCGTAGACGAAGTAGTCGCCGACATTAACGCCCCGAGTGTCCCAGGTATAAGCCCCTTCGCCAGCCGCTAAGCCTTCGACCAGTAGCTCGCCTTCACGACCGTCCCGATCCAAGTCGATGTAGAGATCGACGGTGGCCTCATCACTGACGTTCTGAGCCCACCACAGGAGGGTCACTTCACCGGCCGAGGTGGCGCCAAAAACGTCAGGGCTGACGAATTCGAGGCTCGCTGTCGCTGCAGGCTTGGGGAACCCGGCACGGATGGTCGGATTGTAGGTGCAGCCGTTGCCAGTGACCTGACAGGTCGGCAGACCACCAGCCGGTCCAACATAAAGCTGCAGGCTGGGACTGTTGACCGCACTGACGGTGAAACAACTGCTGTTGCCCAGGGTCACTGCCGCGGTCACATTTGGGTTACCGATGGCATTGATGCTAGCGACAAACGCCGCCGCCAGCGCCGCGGCACTGCCGCCAGGCGTCACTCCGGGGGCATTCGGCTGGCTGAGGTTGACGCCGTTGCCAAGTAGTTGCCAGACGTAATCGTTTCCGGTGGCGGTGCCGGTGATGCAATACGCACTACCCTCGTTGAACCAAACCTTGTTGGGCTGGTTGTAGTTGACGACGAAGGCGTCGAGGTCGCCATCACCATCGAGATCGCCGAGTTGGACGTCACGACTGTTCGAGCTGCCCAGGCTCTGGCCACTGTCGGTGAAGGTCAAATTGCCGGCACCATCGTTGAGCAACACCCGGTTGCCGCCGGGATGGGCGAAGAAGGAGTCCTCATCACCATCACCATCCACGTCACCGAGATCGAGGGCGTTACCGGCAAAGCCCAGGGTTTGCCCAACCGGAGCAAAGACGGCATTACCGAGATTTTCCCACGCGTTGTTGGGCTGACCCGGGATCGACCGGACAACGGCGTCGAGATCGTTGTCGCCGTCGAGATCGGCCAACACCACCTTGCGACTCGCCTGGCTGCCCAGACTCTGGCCGGTGTTGAAGAACGTCGTGGCATTGGTGTGCCGCCACACCGTGTCGCCGACGCTGTTCATGCCGCTGCCGGCATTGGCGAACAACGCATCCGGCCAGGCGTCACCATCGAGGTCGCCAAGAGCCATGCCCCAGCTGGACACGCTGCCCAGACTTTGGCCCAAAGAGAAGTTGCCACCGGTGTTGAACCACACGGTGTTGCCACCGTTGTTGGCGATGACGGCATCGAGGTCGCCATCGTTGTCGATATCGGCAATGGCAGCGTCGAGGCTATTGGAGGAGCCCCCCAGGCTCTGGTTGGCACTCGGTCCAAAAGTGTTGACCGCCGTGCCATTGCCGAACCACACGGTTGCCGGCCCGGTGTTGTCGGCCAGGAACAAGTCCAGGGTGTTGTTGCCATTGAAGTCACCGAGCCGCACCGCAACGTCTTCCCAGGTTGAGGTCATACTCTGCCCGGCACTGAAGACGCCGCTGCCGTTGTTGATCCACAGCTGCGTCGGCTGCCGGAAGTTGCCGACCACCGCGTCGAGATCACCGTCGTTGTCGATATCTCCGAGATCGACGGTGATGCTGGCAGCACCCCCTAGGGTCTGGCCGCTGTCGACGAACAGCCCGCTGCCACCACCACTCGTGATGCAAGGGGCAAACGTCGCCGAGTCTTGGTTGTTGGTGAGGTTGAGGTCGGTCTGGTCAACCGCGGTGAGGGTTGCGACGTTGACGGCGCCACATCCGTTCGCCCCAACCAGCACATCAATATCGAGGGTGACGGTTGCCCCGACTGGCAATGACGGGATATCGAGATCTCCCGACACGTTGCTGTAGCTGGCGACGCCACCGCTGATGGCGTGGTTTTGGTAGGTGACTCCCCCGGGCAGCAGATCGTTGACCACCACGCCGGTAGCATCGGTTGGGCCGAAGTTGCTGACGGTGATGGTGTACGTCACCACGGTACCCGTCGTCGGGTTGCTGTTCGACACCGTTTTGGTGACGCCGAGATCCGTCGCCTCGATCACGATGTCCGTACATTGGCTGTTGCTGCCCAAGCTGGAACACATGCTGCCAGCGCTGGACAAGAAGGCACAGTTGGTGATCGGTGTATTGACCGGCGCCGACAGGTCGACCGTCGCCTGGACGTTGACCGTATTACAGGTCTGGCCGGCAATCGACGCGAAGGTGTGCTGCGGGTAGGCGCTGAAACCACTGACATACGTCACCCCGTTCGGCAACACGTCTTGGATCGTGACATTGGTAATTGGCGTCGTATCCAGGTTGCACACCGCGATGGTGTAGGTGATCGCCTGCCCGAGTTGTGGCGTCGGGTCGTTGACCCACTTGATGATGTCGACATTAACCGCCGAAATCTCCCGCAACGACACATCGTCGGCGTAGAGGTAGGTGTTGCTCGAGGACGGCGCTGGATCGGCCGCACGGATCACCAGGAATTCGTAGTTGGTGTTGGTTGTGAACTGCGGCATCGTGATGTGGGTCCACTGATCCTGCGGAAACGTGAAGCTACCGAGTTGCAGGGCGTTGGCGCTCGGATTGGACCCATTGAGCGGTGCCACATCGTCAAGGTAAACCTCGAACACCCCATCAATTGGTGTGCAGAAGGAACAGTTGTTGATCGCAAAAGCCCAAAAGTCGAGCTCGTAGGTGGTCCCGCCAGAGCCGTCCAAAGGCTGGATCGTCTGGGTGAAGATACCTTCGTAATTTCCTCCGTTGAACGACGTCCGCATCATGCCGACGTAGCGGTCGTTGGGAGTTCCATTGTGGGTCTCCACCTGCCCACCGGTGGCATAGGTGGAAAAGAAATTGGTTGGTAGGCTCCAATTCGCCTGAGCCGTGCCGCGGATGAAATAGTCCGCCGTATCGCGTTGCCCACACCAGCCCGTCGTCGGGCTGCTGCAAGGTGGCAATGGCCAAGTTGTGGCGAGAGGCGTGAACGTCGAGAAGCCGGACTGAGGTATGGCTGCAATGCCATCCTCAAAACCGCCGTTACACACCAAGTTGCAGGCGTCGCCGGGACAGGTCAGACATTGCACGTCGACCCACAGTTCGGTGACGTTGCCCGCACGCTGGCCATCGTAGGGTTGGTATTGGATGACCGCGGTGCCGCAGAAACCGAATGACGGTGTGTAGCAGATGTTGCTGCCATTCGCCGTCGCGCTGCCGCCGCCGTTGGCCACCAGCACCGAGCCCGACGCAATCGACAGCGGGTCCAAGTCAGGATCACTGTCGTTGGCCAACACATTGACGCAGATCTGGTTGCCGGGGTTGGTGACGTTGACCGCAAGATTGGTGTCGTCGACGCCGATCGGCCACTGATTGCTGCAGGTGGTGCCGAAGAGGGTGTAGCCAAGATCACACAACACATCGAGCTCCGGCTGAGTGAGCTGACGATCGGCGCCACCGCTGGTCGACCAACGCATGACGTAAGGCAGCTGGCTCCTAATGTCGTCAAAATGGCTGAGGCTCGAACCGGAGTTGTAGGGATTTGGTGAATAGGCCGGTTGCGGCAGGCTGTTGTGCGTTGCCGGGGTGTTGTAAAGCACTGCATCGGTCACCAGGTCAGCAGCGGTCGCCTGAAACGCACAGAGGTTGCTGATCAGCTTGGAGCTGGACGTTCCATTGTCGACCAGGAATTCGTCGTAGAGACTGTAGGCACCGCTGGCGAGATTGCTGGCACCGGTTGGCCCGATCAGCGAGAAGAATCCCAGCGCATGGGTGGCTTCGTGCAGGATCACCGAGTAGAGGTCGAGATCGTTGATCGGCACGATCAGCCAATCGTCGTTGACGTTGACCGTGGTCCCGCCAATCACCCGCGAGCCGAAATCCACTTGGCGAATTTCAGCATCATAAACCCCCGCTCCCGGGGTGGGATCGATGGCCGTGGTGATGTGCTCGTGCAACGAACCGCCAACACAGCCGCTGGCATTGTTGGGAATCCTCGGCGAGGCGCTCGCTAGCGGCCCTTGGCCATCAAATTCGGCCTCGCGGATCAGGATATCGGGGCTGCTCGAGCCGAGATTGATCACCGCCGCCAGGTCGATGAACACCTGACAGGCGGTGCCGCGACGGGTGGCGCCGGAGGTTTGATCGTCGAAACCGGTGCCGGTGTTGTTGAGCTCATCCTCAAAATCGAGAATAAAACCACCGCAGTTCATGGTCTTCAACATTGGTTGTAGCCCTTTGTCGGGCAGGCCGTCGCGCCCCACCGGCTTCATCGGGCAATTGAAACGGTCGACCCACTCGGCTCGAGACGTGCCACACGTCTCCTCGGGTAGCTCGTAGGGGATGGTGTCGATCGTCGAACCTGCTGGCAGAAATTCGTCGACTGTCGAACCGGTGGGGACCAGATGGGTCAATTCACCGGTCTCGGGATACACCGTCGCGATCCAGGCTTCACCCTCGACGGATACAACCGCCAGCAACTCCGCTGCGACGGCGTCGTAGGTGAGCGCCACCAAGGGTTTTTCGGGCTGCACGCGGGTCATGTCACCTGCCGGCAGGAGGGTGAGCAACTCGCCGTTTGCATCCAGCAGGAAGAAACGTTCACCGATCGGGTCGTAGGCCTCGCTCCCGGCAAACGCTTCGGAAGTCATCGTGCTCGAGCTGATGGAAGTCCAAGTGCTGCTGGCTTCGACGCGCACGCTCTCAGCACGGTCGGCGGCACGGTCGGCGGCACGGTCGTCGGACATCACAACGGGCCGGCCGTCGTCGGCCAGAGCAGAGCCTGCCATCCAGCAGCAGGCCACCACGCCCAGCACGGCACGGCGGTTGATATAACAGGTGCGGAACAATGAGTCGAACTTAGACATAAAAGCCTCCAAGGTTGGATGTCGAACGAAGGGCAGGATCCGTTCCAAGGGCTAGATAGCGTGTGTCACTCAAAACTCAGCGCCCAAGTCACCCTGAAATCGCGATCACCCTGATTGGCGGCAAGTGACGCTCGACTCCCTCAAAGGAATCGCAACAATGTCGCGAGATCCGACGCTGCCAGACGTCAGGACCGAACAAGAGCCCAGAAAATCCGGTCCACAGAGTCCATGACCGTGATCCACGAGCGGTAAATACGGGTCACTCGGCCTGTGACCGTGATCTATTAGGTAAAAATACGGGTCATCCGATCCGTGACCGTTATCTACAGGTGAAAATACGGGTCACGGGGTCTGTGACCGTTATCTACAGATCAAGAATAACGGCCACGGAGATTGTGGCCGTTATTTTCAGAACGAAATACTGGCCACTTATCTTATGACCGTTATTCCTTGATACATAACACTGGCCACGTGACCTGTAACCGTGACTGTTGAATTAAACATCACGGTCATACTGTCTTTGCCCGTGACCACTAGATGTATTTCTTGATCCCATGCCTATAACAGTGATCTCACCAGCTCCCATCCTGGTCATATCATCCGTGACCAGGACAACTGGCCAACAATCCTAGCCGCATGGCTAGCGGCCATGATTGATCCAGGTGTCTTGCCACCTCACCCCACATCCGGTACCTTCGCAGGATGCAAGACTTCAGGATTCGCGAAGCCAAACGTTCGCGCCAGCGCAAAGCAGCACGGAAGAAGGTGAAGCAGGCGCCGGGAGCGCTCGAAACGGTCCGGAAGTTCGTCAACACGATGCGGGGAAAAGCCGTGGTCCGGGGTAAACATGTCGACGAACTAGCCACTCCGGCACAGCTCGGACGCTGGTTCGAGCACCAAGGATTACTCGCCACCGGAACCACTCTCAATGCGGTGGAACAACAACGTGGACTCGATCTGCGCCAAGGGCTGCGCGCTCTGATCCTCGCCAACACCGGTCTCGAGCCCAACCCGGAAACGCTCCAACGGCTGGCGGTTGCCACAGCGGCCGGCCGGTTTGTGCTGCGCTTCGAAGCTGGCGTCCCGGCCGGCTTCGGCCCCGCTTCCAACAGCTTCGACGACGCCCTCGCGGCTCTCGCCGCAGTCGTCGTCACGGCTCAGCTCGAAGGCCACTGGTCACGGCTCAAGGTCTGTCAAGAGCAAAACTGTGGGCAAGTTTTCTTCGACAGCGCGCAGAGCTTGACCGGCAGGTGGTGTTCTCCCCAATGTGGTGACCGGGCGCGGGCGGCGATCTATCGCCGCCGCCGTCGTCGGTGAGCCGCCGCCGGCTGGAGAAAGGAACGACGTGAGCCGAGACTTGGAAAGTGCCTTCCACGCCATCCCGGATCCGATCGTGATTGTCGGCGTCGACGGCTTGGTTCGACGGGTCAATCAAGCGTTCTGCCAACGGTTCGAGAGCACCCAAGAGGACGTCCTTGGCGTCGATGCTGCGAGCCTGATCTTCGACTCGGAGATGGACAGCAACTCGGTGCCGAACAGCAACACGGTGCAGAACAGCAACACGGTGCAGAACTGCTTACCGTCCGCCGAGGGTCCGTTTGTCGACGAGTGGCGAAATCTTGCAATTCCGGGCGTCTTCGAGGTGATCTGCCAGCCGGTCGAGCTCGACGGCGAGTCCGGCACGATCTACATCCTACGCGACGTCACCGACCGCGACATCGCCGAGGCGGAGCGTGAGGCCTTGCTTCGGCAGATGGAAGACAAGAACGCCGAGCTCGAACGTTACACCTACACTGTCTCCCATGATCTCAAGAGCCCATTGGTGACCATCAAGGGTTTCCTCGGGTTGGTCGAGAGGGATCTTCTGACTGGCGATATGGAACAGCTGAAGTCGGACATGGCTCGCATCGCCGCCGCCGCCGATCAGATGGCACTGCTACTCGACGAGCTGCTGGCCCTGTCGCGGGTCGGACGTATGGTCAACCCGCCGGAGGACGTCGCTCTGCGGACGCTGGCTCAGGAAGTGGTCGAGCTGTTGTCGCACACACTCCAGGAAAAGGTTGTGGAAGTGCGGATCGCCGATGACTTACCCACCGTGCGCGGCGACCGTCTACGCCTACTCGAGGTGCTCCAGAACCTGATCGAGAACGCCGCCAAGTTCATGGGAGATCAGGGCACACCCAGGATCGAGGTCGGTACTTGTCGACGTCACGACGAAACGTTGTGGTACGTCCGTGACAACGGCATCGGTATCGCGCCCGAATACCACGATCGAGTGTTCGGACTGTTCGACCAGCTCGATCCGACCCGCGGCGGTACCGGGGTTGGCCTGACCCTGGTGAAACGGATCGTCGAGGTCCACCGCGGACGCGTCTGGGTCGAGTCCGACGGGCTGGGGCAAGGCTCGAGCTTCTACGTTCAGATGCCCAACCTGGCGATTCATTAGGCCAATCCAGCTTCGGCCTCGGTCAAGGCATCGATAAAGCGGAGAGATCACGTCTTTCTCACAGAGATAATGTCATCTCTGCGAAAGATTCGTAATACTGAGTGTTATCCTTGGGGTCTACTATTGGCTCATCCTGAGGTGAATGTTCACCGCCAAGATGTGACCCGGGGGCCGCGTCGATATCCCAATCGACACTTAACAACTGCGCCGCCGGAGGAGAAATCATGGAGCCCAAGAAAATCTTGCTCGTCGACGATTCCGCGACAACGTTGATGATGGAAAAGATGATCCTCAAGGCTGAGCCTTACAAGCTAGTCATCGCCAAAAACGGACAACAAGCCGTTGAGCTGGCGCGCAAAGAACGGCCGGATCTTGTCCTACTCGACGTCATCATGCCGGTGATGGACGGCTTCGAAGCCTGCAAACAACTGCGAGCCAGCGAAGAGACGCGTTCCACGCCGATCATCATGGTGACAACCCGCGGCGAGCAACGACACGTCGAGGTCGGCTTCGAGAACGGCTGTACCGACTACGTCACCAAACCGATCAACGGCTTGGAACTGCTGGCCAAAGTCCGCAACTATCTCGCCGCCTGAGCGGGGAGCTGTTACGTCAATAGAGAGGGGGACGACCCATGAAACATGAGGTCAAGGGTCCGGGTGCGTACGTCGAGACAGTCCGTCAGAACACCCAACGATATTTCGAAGACTTGCTGGCAGAGAACGAGAAGCTGCGCCGCCTGAGCGCCGGCCTCGAAGACGAAATAGCAGCCCTGAAACGGACCGCGGCACGCTCTGAGGACGCCGTTCAGGTGCTGCATGAGGAGCTTCGCAACGAGCAGCAAGAGCACGCCGCGCTGCGCCGCCGATTAGAAGAGATCGAGGGTGAAAACCGCACCTTTTCCGAGCGTTACGTCCACGTCGAACAGCAGAATACGGACCTGGCGAATCTCTACGTAGCGACCTATCGCCTACACGCCACGCTGGACCGGCATGAGGTGCTGGATGCTATCCAGGAGATCATCATCAACCTATTGGGTTGCGAGGAGCTGGCGGTGTTCGAGCTCGACCCCGAGGCCGCGGAGCTGCGGTTGGCAGCTTCGTTTGGTGTCGACACCGACACCTACCGTCAGCTGGCGGTTGGCGAGGGCTTGATCGGCGACGTCGCCAAAAGCGGCGAGGCATATTACGCTGAGACGTCCGACGACGCTGGCAGCATGCCGTTGGACGAGCATCTCACGGCTTGTATTCCGCTCAAGGTGGAAGATCGGGTCACTGGCGCGATATCGATCTTCAGACTGCTGCCGCAAAAGGAAGATGGCCTCGGCGCTCTCGACCACGAGTTGCTCGATCTGCTGTCCGCCCAGGCCGGCGCGGCGCTGTACTGCTCCGCACTCCACACTCGCTCCGAATCTAAGACCGCTCCTTAGGCACCGTATGAAGGGCAATCTTGCGACCCCACCCGCGGGTGGGGACGATGGCGCTGGTGAGGCTGCAAAACCGATTGAGGCCAAAAAACGCGTTGAGCCGCGGAAGGTTTATCTCTTTCCCGGCCGCCTCGTAGTTGCAGCTGAGCCCTGTGCCGTGACCACCATTCTGGGATCCTGTGTTGCCGTGTGTTTGTGGAACCCGATCCTGCGAACGGGAGGAGTCAACCACTATCTTCTCCCCCACCGGGCCGGATCGCACCAAGCCTCGGCCCGCTTCGGCAACCTCGCTATCGAACGACTGATTGCGGAAATGTTGGCATTGGGAGGCCATCGCCGCGACCTCCAGGCCAAAATTTTTGGTGGTGCTCACATCCTCGCAGCAGCGCCCGACGAGTCCACTCACCTCGGCGCCCGCAATGTGCGGGTCGCCCGCGAACTGTTGCAGCGCGAGAACATCCCGCTCGTCGCCGAGGATGTTGGAGGTCAGGGGGGTCGCAAGCTGATTTTCCACACCCACGACGGCTCGGTCTGGGTGAGGAAACTCTGACTTCATGGACATTGACTACGAAGCCCTGCTTCAGTCCTTCCTGACCGAGTCGGAGGAAGGGCTGGTGCTGATGGAAGAAGCCTTGATGGTGCTCGAGCGCCAGCCGCACGACGCCGAGGCCCTGGGCACGGTGTTTCGCGTCGCCCACACCATCAAGGGAACGGCCGCGATGTTCGACTTCGCCACCGTCGAACAGCTCGCCCACGGCCTGGAAGAGCTGTTGGATCGGCTGCGGGACGGCTCCCTGCCGGTCACTAGTGATCTCGTTTCCCTACTGCTTCGAGCGGTGGACGCCCTGCGGGAGTTGATTCCCGCCGCCGCCGCTGGCCGCGAGGCGATGGGGGCAACCAGCCAATCGGTCCTCGATCAGCTGCACCACCACGCCTCGCCGGCTACAACTGCACCCGAGACCGACTCGGCTGGCACCACCGAGCCCGTCACTGATCCCATCACCGATGGTGCGCTCGCCAGCACAGAGCTCGCCACAGCATCACCGGGTCAGGCCCCTGCTCTGACGGTGAATGCCAAAGACACCACAGACGTCGAGATCGCAGCGCTGCTGCCCTTGTTCCAGGCTGAATCGGAGGAAAGCCTCGCTCGGATGGAGGAGGCGCTGATCGTTCTCGAACGCCAACCTCAAGACCAGGAGGCCGTCGCCGCTAGCCTGCGGATCGCCCACACGATCAAGGGTAACTCGGCCTTCTTCAGACTCGCTGACATCGAGCACTACGCTCACGCAATCGAGGAGGTGCTGGCGCAACTGCGGACCGGCTCCATCGAGGTGACCGGCGAGCTCGTCTCACTGCTCTTGCGCGCCGTTGATGGTCTGAAGGAGAACATCTCCGAGGCCAGCGTCGGTGATCAACCGATGATGCCGGCGCCCGCTATCCTCGAGCAGTTGCGGCACGCAGCGAACGGAGACGTCGCAGCCGACACGGTCGTCAATCGACTCCCCGCAGGTGCTGACGCCAAAAGCAGCGAGTCTGCCGCTAGGTTCACAACCCGGGCCTCAACCAGCCTGCGGGTTGATCTTGAGAGGCTCGACCGGTTGCTCAACTTGACCGGCGAGATCGGTATCGCCCGCAGCCAGCTGGCTCAGAAACTGGAAGAGCCCGAACACAGCCGAGCAGCCGTCCTCGAGACCTTGCACGAGGCCGATTTCATCCATCTGGAGCTGCAAGAGCTGGTGATGAAACTGCGCATGGTACCGGTCGGCCCAGCGTTCCGGCGTTACCGGCGGACGGTCCGCGATCTCGCACGAGCCCACGGCAAGGTGGCCCGTTTGGTGACCGAAGGCGAGGAGGTCGAAGTTGACGCCACCGTGATCGAGCATCTGCGCGACCCCCTCACCCACATGGTACGCAACGCCCTCGATCATGGGATCGAGCCGCCGGCCGTGCGCACCGCTGCTGGCAAGGACCCCTGCGGAGTGCTGACCCTGCGGGCCTGGCACGAGGCCGGATCGATTGTCATCGAGCTGGCGGACGATGGCGCGGGGCTCGACCGGGAGCGAGTTCTGCAGCGTGCCCGCAGCGCTGGCATCGTGCCGGATGGCGGGTCGTTGACCGACCAACAAATCGAACAACTCATCTTCGAACCCGGTTTCACCACCGCCGAGACGGTGACCGACCTCTCAGGGCGCGGCGTCGGGATGGACGTCGTGCGACGCAACATCGAGACCCTCCGTGGCTCGGTCGCAGTCACCAGCCAACGCGGCAAAGGCACCGCCATTACCCTCAGGCTTCCTCTGACCCTGGCGATCATCGATGGGCTGACCGTTCGGGTTGCCAGCGAGATCTTTTTTATTCCCCTGGAAACGGTGGTCGAGTCGGTAGAGCTGCCCGCGGACGAGCCACAGCGGGCCGACGGACGCGGCGTGCTCAGCCTGCGGGACACCGCCTTACCCTACGTTCGCTTACGACACCTCTTCGGTCTCGAAGGGGCACCGCCAGCCCGTGAAAACGTGATCGTCGTCGAACGGCCGCGCCAGCAGCTCGCCGGTCTGGTGGTCGACGCTCTGCTCGGTCAGAGCCAAGCGGTGATCAAACCCTTAGCCAGGCTGTTCCGCGGCCTGCCCGGGATCTCCGGTTCGACCATCCTGGGCAGCGGGCGTGTGGCCTTGATCCTCGATTTGCCGAGCCTGTTGCAACTGGCCGAAAGCACGCCAACCGCCACCCTCGAGCTCAGGTGACCCCCGTCGACTCGGCCCAAGACCCTCTTTCAACCCACCGTCTTCAACCCACCGTCTTCAACCTACCTTCTTCAACCTACCTTTCTTCAACCCAACGTCAATCATCGAGCCCCGTGTGGCCGAGGAGATACCCATGATTCCACTAGACAACCACCGTCAAGGCAGGGCTGCCTTCCGATCCACGCTGATGCACCTGCTGGCCGTAGCCGCCTTCCTGACGGGCGCCTTCTTGATGGCCACCAACCCGGCAGCGGCTCAAACCCTCGGCGACCGCGTTCAACTCCATGGTTTTGGCGGTTGGGCTGCCGGGGACACCGATGGCAACAGTTACCTCGGGGGTGAAGAAGGACGGGAATACGACACCATCACCTTCGCGCTGGCGGCGACGGCGCAGGTCAGTGAGCAACTCACCATCAGCGCCCAGATCTTTTCGGAAGGTGAGGACGAGGAGATCAAGACCGAACTCGAGTACGCCTTTGCCGAATGGACGTTTTCGGACCAACTCAAGTTACGAGCAGGCCTGGTCAAACAGCCGTTCGGCATCTACACCGAAGTCTTCGACGTCGGCACCATCCGCCCATTCTTTGACTTGCCGCAAGGCATCTACGGCCCGACGGAATTCCAGGCCCAGGCCTATCAAGGGCTCGGCCTGACCGGACGCAAAGAGCTCGGCGGTGGTTGGGGACTGCAGTACGACGTGTATGGTGGGGAGATTGGCTTGGACTCCACCGAGGCATCCAACCCCTTCCTGGACTTCGAAGACGAAGCGGGGGAAGAGGACGAAGATGAGGACGAAGGTGGAGCCAAAGAGAAGCTGAAAGATGTCCTTGGCGGCCGCTTGAAGTTCACCGTCCCGGGAGACAAGCTGAGCTTCGGCGTCTCGGCCTACTTCGGCACGCCCGAGGAAGAAGAAGAAGCAGGCGAGGGCGACGAGGATGAAGTTGGGCCCACCCATGAGACCTACGCCCTCAACCTCGAATACCTGACCTCTGATTGGGTGATGCGATTGGAATACGCCCACCGCGAAGGTGGCGACGAAAACGTCGAAGGCAGAGGCGCCTACCTGGAGGTAGCGCGTTATTTCAAAGACAAATGGCAGATCGCCGCCCGTTACGACTGGGCCGAGCTGGAAGCTGACAACAGCGACATCATCGACTCGCTGCTCGAGCATGAGGACCGGGCGATCAGCTTGAACTATTGGTTCAACGCCAATCTGGTCTTCAAGCTTTCGTACCACTTGGTGGAGGGTAACCTCTTCGCCGTCCCCGAAGACCTCGACGAGGGCGACGAGCTCGAAACCGAGACCCAGCTGATCCAACTCGGCGTCCAATTCAGCTTCTAGGAACGGCACACGATGAAACAACTCACCATCCTGCTCGCCGCAGGTTTCCTGCTCCTGGCCGACACTGGCCAGGCCCAAGCAGCCGACTCGTTCAAGTTGGTGGTCCACTCGACGAACTCCGTCTCGTCGCTGACCCAGGACAAAACGTCACGCCTGTTCCTCAAGAAGACAACGCGCTGGGACTCTGGCGACAAAGTGCTGCCGGTGGACCAACTGAAAAAATCTTCGCTGCGTGAAACGTTCTCGCAAGCGGTTCACGGCAAGGACGTGCGGTCGATCGAGAGTTATTGGCAGACCCAGATCTTCGCGGGTCGCGCCACGCCGCCGCCGGAACTTGCATCCGACGCCGAAGTGCTGGACTACGTCCGCTCCAACGCCGGCGCGATCGGCTACGTTTCGCAAAACGCCACGGTCGGCGACGGCGTCAAGGTCGTAAAAATTTCCGGCTAGGCCAATCGCCTTCGACGCCGCGGAGAACGCCATGTTCGAAAATCTGAGTTTTTCACGCAAGATCATCCTGATGCCGATTGTCGCGGCAATTGCCCTCGGCCTCATCGTCTGGGCGACTGTTTCGACGATGCAGAGCACAGAAACCCTCACCTCACGCATCGAGACCGGCCACTTCCCGGCTTCGGAGCTCAATCGGGACCTCAGCGAGACGTTGACGGCGGTCCAGAAAGGACTGCAAAACGCGGTGGCTGCCAGCGACCTCGAGATGTTGCAGGAGACCGAGCAGCTGCGCGATACCTTCCTTGAGAAGCTCGAGTCCGCTAGGGTCAACCCGATCCTCGATCAGGCCGAGCTCGAGAGCCTCGGAGCCAGCTTCGAGACCTACTATGACCGGGCGACAGAGGTCAGCTCGCGAATGATCTCGCAAGATGCCGGATTAGACTTCGCCACCGCGATCGAGTCGATGACCGAAAGTCTCAAGGCCATCCAAGAGACGCTCGCCGCCTCCACGGCCCGGGACCAGGCCAACATGGCGGCGGCGTTTGGCGCAGTTCGGACCAAACACCGCGCCTCGATTCGTAACATCGTGCTGATCAGCATCTTCTGTTCCGTTTTGCTCATCGGGCTCTCGACTTTTGTGATTCGAACCTTGACCAAGCCGTTGCGACGGGCGGTCGAAGTCGCCGACCAATTGGCGGGCGGTGATCTAACGGCGGTGGTCAACGTCGACTCTACAGATGAGATCGGCCAGTTGTTGCACTCCATGCAACGGATGGTCGAACGGCTTTCGCAGACCATCGGCGAGGTCTTGTCCGGCGTCACCACCTTGTCGTCAGCCTCGAGCCAGGTCTCGTCAACCGCCCAAAGCGTCTCCCGCGGCACCAGCGAACAGGCGGCGTCGGTGGAAGAGACAACCTCGAGTCTCGAGGAAATGACCGCCTCGATCACCCAGAATGCGTCCAACAGCCGTGAGATGGAACGCATGGCGGTACAAGGGGCGTCCGAAGCCGAAGAGAGTAGCCAGGCGGTTGGCGAAACGACAGTAGCGATGAAAGCGATCGCCGAAAAGATCACCATCATCGAAGAAATCGCCTACCAGACCAATCTGCTGGCGCTCAACGCCGCCATCGAGGCCGCACGAGCCGGCGACCATGGTCGCGGGTTTGCGGTGGTTGCTACCGAGGTGCGCAAGCTGGCGGAACGCAGCCAGCAGGCGGCGAAGGAGATCGGTAGTCTGGCGGCGACCAGCGTCCAGGTTGCCGAACGTTCAGCCCGTGCCCTCACCGATCTGGTACCGGCGATCCGCAAAACCGCCGAGCTGGTGCAAGAGGTGGCAGCCGCCTCGGACGAACAAGCCTCGGGGGTGTCACAGATCAACCGTGCGATCGCTCGGGTCGATCAGGTGACGCAACAGAACGCCTCGGCTGCCGAAGAGCTCTCCGGCACCGCCGAGCAGCTCGCAGCGCAAGCCAATCAGCTGCAACAGCGTATGGCCTTCTTCCGAATTGCGAGCCAATTCATCGAACAAGACGACGCAACAAGCGGCAGCCCAAAGCCGCGGGCCAGCGCCGAGACCTTTGCGCCGCAACCTGCGCAGTATGCGGCCTCGGAAGACTACGCAGCATCGTATGTCTCGGATCCGGACTTCAAGAGGTTTTGAGCGGTGGCCAACGCCAAACCAGAACCACCGGAGAAGGTAGCGCCGGAAGAGCCGGCGTCCGAAGAGCCAACGTCCGAAACCGCGGCGTCTGAAAGCACGGCGTCCGAAGACACGGCGTCCGAAGACACGGCGCCCGAAGACACGGCGTCCGAAGACACGGCGCCCGAGGAGACGGCGCCCGAGGAGACCGTGCCAGCCGAGACCGTGCCAGCCCAAGTGAAGGCGCCCGCAAACAACAAACCAGCTCGAGCCGTCGCGCCGAGGCACAACATGGCAGTGCCCGAACAATGCCTCACCTTCACTCTGGGCGGTGACGAGTATGGCGTCGGTATCCTGCAGCTCCGAGAGATCGTCGAATACGAAACCCTCACCAAGGTGCCGTCCACCCCGCCGTGGATTCGCGGCGTAATGAACTTACGCGGCACCGTGGTACCGGTGGTCGACCTCGCCGCCAAGTTCGGCTTACCCGAAACCGAAATCGCGGCACGCACCTGCATCGTCATCGTCGAGGCTGATCTCGACGGCGAGTCGACACCGATGGGAGTGATGGTCGACACCGTCGTGCGGGTGCTCGACCTGTCACCCGAAAACATCGAGGAGCCCCCTACCTTCGGCACCCGGGTCCACGTCGACTACCTGCTGGGAGTCGGTAAAGTTGATGACCAACTCGTGCTGGTACTCGACATCAACCGCGTTTTGTCGATCGACGAGTTGTTGGAAGTGGCCGCAACACCCGACGCCGCGGCGGCCGACACTGCGACTGACGACACTGCGGCTGACGACACTGCGGCTGACGATGCTGCCGGAAGCAAAACCTCCCCAGGCACCGAGCACGAGTCGATGTCGTGAAGGCGGCACCCATCCTCGATCCGGCCAGAGCGCTGCCCGAAGTACGGCCACTCAGTGGGGATGAGTTCCGCCTATTCCAGCGCCTGATCCATCAAGAAGCCGGAATCTTCCTCGGCCCGTCGAAGCAAGAGTTGCTGGTCGCACGACTGCGACGGCGGCTGCGGGCACTGCAGTTGCACTCTTTCTTAGCCTACTACCGACTGGTGAAGTGCGATCCCGAGGAACGGGTAAAGATGCTCGACTGCATCTCCACCAACGAGACCCACTTCTTCCGCGAACCGCGCCAATTCGAATTTCTCGAGCACCGAATATTTCCCGACGTGCAACACAATCGACGTCCCGGGCTGCGCTTGTGGAGCGCCGGCTGCTCCACCGGTGAAGAGCCCTACTCCCTGGCGATGACGTTGCTTGACCACTTCCCGGGCTGGCCGATCGAGATTCTCGCCACCGACCTGTCCACCCGAGTCCTCGCCAAGGCGCGGGCCGCGGTATGGCCGATCGAGAAGGCTGAGGAGATTCCCACCGTCTACCGCAAACGGTTCATGCTGAAGGGCACCCGTCAGCAAGACGGCAAGATGAAGGCCGGGCCCGAGATCCGTTCTGTGGTGCATTTCGCGCGTCTCAACCTCAACGACGAGACCTACCCACAACTCGGGCTGTTCGATCTGATCTTCTGCCGCAACGTGTTGATCTACTTCAACGCCGAGTCCAGGGAGCGGGTGATCCGCCGGCTGCTCAGTCATCTGACTCCGGGTGGCACACTGTTCCTGGGCCACGCCGAAAGCTTGAGCGGCTTGACCACCCTGGTACGCAGTGTCGGGCCCAACATTTACACCCATTCGACTAACCTCGGATCAACAGCGAGGACGGACATCCCATGATGCCCCGACGGCAATCGGTCGACACTCCGCCCATCCATGTCATGGTGGTCGACGACTCCGCAGTCGTCCGGCAGTTCATGTCCGGCTTGTTGTCGCAACAACCAGGTATGTCGGTCACGGTAGCGGCGGATCCGCTGATCGCGCTGCGAAAAATGAACCAGCAGCGGCCCGACGTCATCCTGCTCGATCTCGAAATGCCGCGTATGGATGGCATGACCTTCCTGCGACGGGTCATGCGGGAGAGTCCGCTGCCGGTTGTGGTCTGCTCAGGGTATGCCGGGGCCGGGACAGAAACCGCCTTGCGAGCCCTCGACGAAGGTGCGGTGGAAGTTTTGGCCAAACCCAAACTGGGGGTGCGCGACTTCCTTCAAGAAACCTCCGTCATCCTGCTCGACACCATCCGAGCAGCCGCTTTGGCCCGCCCGCACCGCCGTCGCCGCCTGGTGTCCGCGCCAAGGCTCACCGCCGACGCCGTGTTGCCCCGTCGGTCAGGCCAGCCACGACGGCAGCCATCCGACCGCATCGTAGCGATCGGTGCCTCAACCGGCGGTACCGACGCGTTGGCGCAAATTCTAGAAGCGCTGCCGATCGATGCTCCGGGGATTGTGGTCGTTCAGCACATGCCCGAGTTGTTCACCGCCGCCTTCGCCCAGCGGCTAAACAAGAGTTGTCGGATATCGGTCAGGGAGGCCGTTGATGGTGACCCGATCGTCGAGGGCCAGGCGTTGATTGCACCCGGCAACAAGCACCTCATGGTGGACCGCAACGGTAATGACCACACGGTGCGGGTGGCTGATGGACCGCTGGTCTCTCGCCACCGACCGAGCGTGGACGTTCTCTTTCGCTCGGTCGCTCAAACGGTTGGCCCCTATGCTGTCGGCGTGATCCTGACCGGGATGGGTGACGACGGTGCTCGCGGCCTCGAAGAGATGAAACAGACCGGGGCGGCAACCATTGCTCAAGACGAAGCCAGCTGTGTCGTCTTCGGCATGCCAAAAGAGGCGATTGCCCGCGGCGCCGTCGACGAGGTTGTCAACCTGTCGCAAATTTCGGCAGCGGTGCTTCGCAAGACCGCCACAGCGCCGCTCGCTGACTGACGCAGTCCATAACCCGTGGGGCTCTTCAGGGCAGGCGCAACGCCCGGTTGCCCGGTCGCCCCCTGTGGACTGCGCGCGCGGCTGCGTACCTCGCCTCGGTGCTTTATTATCCGTCAACCCTATTGGTTACAATAAATAGTCAAGCAGGGGCACTAACCAGATCCCGTCCAGTTTTGCCATTTCGGCTCGGTGAGGGAGGTCTTGTGGAGCGAGCAAGCAGCGAGCGTGTTTGAGCTTCGCACCTGATCGCATCTCGTATCCGTTGGCACCAAAAGAGCTTAGGCAACTGCAAGAGATCCGGCGAGTTCCCGGAGCTGCTGCGCAGCCCACAAGGCCGACCGAGCTCTTGATGCGTTCTTAGACGGGATCTAGCTAGCTAGTCCGAACCGTGACTTTCCCCACGGATTCCGGCTATCCTTCGGCCTTGACGGCGCATGGCATGGGACAAATCACGTCACTCTTTGTAAGGAAAGTGGTCGGCGAGGCCGACGAGCACGTCGACAAGGCTGCCTTGTTGAGTTCGCTGGGCATCGAGCCGGATAGTCCGGTGGATCCCTCGTTCATGGTATCGGCCACCGAGTATTACGCCTTCCTCGAGAGACTTGCCGCAGTTGACGGGAATCCCACGACAATTCCACTGCGAGCCGGCGCCGCGATGTGTTGCGATGACTACGGTGCTTTTGGTCTCGCCTGGAAGTCGGCGACCAATCTCAGGGGTTCTTACGAACGGGCGGAGCGTTATGGGCGCGTTCTGACCAGCGTCTCGACCTACGAAGTCGAGTGGGACGAAGGCGGTGCGTTCATGCTCTTGCATCGGGAGGGCGAGCGACGCCTCGGCATGCGGCTCTCCAACGAAGCCACTATCGCCAGTATCGTTTCGATCAGTCGACAGGTTTCGACCGAAGAGGTCACTCCGCTTGCCGTGCACTTCAAGCACGCGGCACCGGATTCCTTGGTGGACCACGAGGCTTTTTTCGGCTGTCGACTGCACTTCGAATCGGACCGAGACGCGGTCTATCTCTCCAATAAGACCCTCCAGACGCCGAACAAGCTAGGCGACGAGAGCATTTCCAGATTCTTCGACACGCATCTCGAGCAGGAGCTGTCGAAGCTGGAAGACGACAGCTCGCTGCAGCGTAGGGTTCAGATCCGGATCTCACAGTCCCTGAGCGAGGGCGTGCCGGCCGTCTCCGAGGTGGCGAGGCACTTCGCCATGAGCGGCCGAACGCTACAACGTAGGCTGTCGGATCGAGGTTTTTCCTATCAGGCGCTGGTCGACGAGTCTCGGCGCCAACTGTCCAAGCGTCTCCTCCAGCAGACAGACTATGAGCTGGCCGAGGTTGCATTCATGACGGGCTTCTCCGAGCAGAGCTCGTTCTCCCGTGCCTTCAAGCGCTGGGCCGGACAGACGCCGCGCTCCTACCGCATCAACTCGCAGTCCTCCTCGGCCTGAGCGTCACGCGGCCCTTCGATTCGTCGCGGTGAATCGTGCGGCTTCGCGGTTTGGCGCGTCGCGTCAAATTTTTGGCGGCTCCGGCCAAGACGCTTCCTGATGCGACCGATAGTTTCACCATGCAATCACGCAAGCACCACTGGGAAGGAACAAACCATGCATAAACCTCAACACGAAGCACCTGCGCTTGGGGGACTGCATCATGACGCGCCAAGTGTTTGATTCGGGCACTAACCGATTCGACAGATCAGGAGATCTCTGATGGATACTTTTCAAACCGGACTAACCCTGACCACATTGTTGTGCTCCCTGGTGGCCGGCTTCGTCTTCGCATTCGCCGCCGTCGTCATGCCAGGCATCGGCGAGCTCAACGACCGCGAGTTTCTCCAGGCCTTCCAAGCCATAGATCGGGTGATTCAGAACAATCAGCCCGCCTTCATGCTGGTGTGGGTCGGTTCCATCGTCACCCTCGTACTGTCCGGCCTGATCGGAGTCCGACAGTTGGCTGGAGCCGAGCAGAAGATCCTCATCGCCGCGGCTGTCGTTTATCTTGTGGGCGTCCAGTTGCCGACCCTCGCTGTGAACGTACCCTTGAACAACCAGTTGCAGACTCTGGACCTCTCAGCGCTTGACGGGCAGGCACTGGTTGACGCCAGAAGCAACTTCGAAACACGCTGGACTCGGTGGAATACGATCAGGACGGCCTTCGCATGCCTGACCGCTACGCTGCTGGTCCTTCTGGTATTGCGACTTTGACAGGAGCACCCGAACCTCCCACGACCGGCTGTCGAAGGCAATTCGTCACCTCGACGATTCGTCGAGACGAACACCATCATTCAGTCCTTAAAACTCTGATTCCACAACAGATGCGAGTAAGTGCGAGTACTTTCTCAGCGCTCTCGATAGGTCTTCGTTGACTTCGGTATCCTAGACTCGTACTACTGAAGAGGTCGACGATGCGCGTTCAACTCAAAACTCATCGGCTGGTTACCGATCGGGGCGTTCGAGCCCATCGCCCTCGGCACCGCCGTCCTGCTGCTGGTGTTGGTGGCACTCCCGGCCCTGCTACTGCCCGCCCGTCGCGCCGCTGCCGTCGACCCGGCGTCGAGCTTGCGGGCGGATTAGGCTGAGACTGGTCGAGGCGAGGCCAACCTACGGCGCCACGCTCCACTCCAAGAGGTTGCCCGACTCGAAGCCGTCGGCAAAAATTTTACTCACCCGTGTTCTCTGGATGCTCGAGCTAGAAACATCGGTACCGCCCGAGCCATAACTGGACCACACAGCAACAAACTCGCCGTCACCATCCATCCCGATGGCGGGTAAGCGCTGCCCATCCGTCGTATAGGTGTTGATCTGGAAGTCGTCTCCCAAGGGGGAGGCGTCCGAGGCGAAACGCCGGCCCTGGATACTGCTACTCGACGAGTCCGACCCGTTCGAAGCCAGGCCCTGCCATACGACGACAAAACTGCCGTCTACCTGCATCCCGATCGCAGCCCTGTACTGGGAGTTCGTAGTGTACGAGTTGACCTGGAATTCACCCCCAACAAGAGAGCCATCCGTGGCGAAACGCTGGCCGTGGACACCGGAACTCGAAGTGTCGTCCCCACCGCCCATACCAGACCACACAGCGACAAAATTATCATCGCCGTCGAATCCCACCGAGGGCCCAGACTGGCCGCCTGTAGTGTAGGTATTGATCTCGAACTCTCCTCCCAGGGGAGAGCCGTCCGCAGCATAACGCTGTGCACGGGCGCTGGTGTCGTAATACTCACCGTAGTCTCTGCTGCTCCACGCGACCACAAAATTGCCGCTCGCGGCAACCGCCACCGACGGAAAGGTCTGGTAACCCGAGGCAAAAGTGTTGGCCTGGATCTCACCCCCCAATAGACTGCCATCCGAAGCGAAACGCTGCAGTTGGATGTCGGGGTAACCACCACTCTCCCAAGCCACGACAAATCCGCCATCGGGTGCAAGACCCACAGAAGGGGAACTCTGGACGTCATAAGTGGCCGTGTTGACTTGGAACTCTCCGCCCAGAGTGGACCCATCCGATGCGTAGCGCTGGCCTTGGATACTCAAGCTCGAGGTGTCCGTGCCGTTCGAGCCCGCACTCGACCATACGACGATGAAGCTGCCGTCAACGTCAACGGCCACGGATGCAGAGCGCTGAGCACCCGTGGTGTAGCTGTTGACTTGGAATTCTCCGCCGATCGCGGATCCAGTCGGCGCATACCGCTGGCCTTGAACGCTGACGCTCGACGAGTCTGTACCACTCGAGCCGTCACTAGCCCAGACGACAACAAAGTCGCCCGCGGCGTTCATCCCGATCGAGGGAACACTTTGATTGTCGGTGGTGTAGGTGTTGACCTGGACGTCATCGGCTTTCGCCGTTCCGCCCCAGACGATCCAAAAGACTGCGATGACAACTGTTTGCCCGAAGGCGCGGCGCATACTCAGCATAGATTCTCCTCCATAGGTCATCTTACCGCAGTTAACCGACGGGCTTGGTGCTAGCCACCTCGGTCACGATGGTTCTACAAGCCACCTCCGAAGACGCCCGGTGCCAGCCAACTCGGTCATGTGCGGTCATGTGACCCGGCCACGTGCTATCCAGCCAACACCACTACCAGATGACGGCGCAAGTCGATAACAGCTCCTACTTGCTCCAGGAAATCCATCCCGACGATCCCGTCGAGTTCGAATCGAAAACCACAGTCCATCGCGCCGACCTCGATCTCGAAATTGGCGACTGTCAGATCTCCGAGAGAAAGTCGATCAATCGTCTTAGAGAAGACAAACTCGGTGCCACCGACACCCCTTATCCGATTCAAGGTATCGGTAGGATCGCAACGAAGGTCGATGTCCAACAAGCGGTCTGCTGAAAAAGATCGTTCCGGCGGAGCCAGTGTCGAGCAGGACATTCTCAAGATCGAGGCTTCGGTCTCGGTAAACCAGAGTCATTGAGACGTGAGGCAAGCCCTCGTGGATCCGAATCTCAGGCACACCGGATCCCGAGCCAACGACGCTCGCGGATTTCAAGCTCCTGGCGCTCGGTATGGCAAACGTAAAGCTCGCGCTGTGGGGCCTCGCGGTGCAGGAGTGTGTAACGCTGCATCGCAGCAACCGAGTCAGGGAATGATGCGACGACTGCGATATCGTCCAGCAACCGATGGCTATCCTCGGAGCGTGCCTCGATTGCCTCTATGAGCAGCCATTCATTCGGGTAGTGATGACGAATTTCTGACCACTGCATCGCTGCCTCCTTGCCGCGTTTTCTTCTTGCCACCGCCAACAGAAAGCTTAACATCGATTCCAGTCATTGCTGACACGCTCATGCCACCGGTGCGCTCGTGCCATGAGAAAAGGCCGCCGAAATCGGCGGCCTTGATTGCGCTTTGCGTGCGCATCTTGCGTTCGCTGTCGACTCAATACCGATCCCACCAGGGCCGGGGGGCGCGTGGCCGGCAGCGGTAGCCATCGCGGACGTAGTGCCGGGTCTCGGCCACTGCTACGGTCGACTCGGTGGGCGGCCTATCTGGCACTTCGCGAATCTTGTTCGGCAAGGCCCGTGGCTCGTCACCGTAGCTGGCAGGCTTGCGACTGCGATAGTCGTCGTACCGACCGTAGCCGGGGCGTGGCTCGCGCGGACCGAAGAGATCCCGCCGGTCGGTGGAGGCGACGGCTCTCAGGGTCTCCCAGCCACTCGGCCCCTCGACCTCGAAGTGAAAACCGTAACGGGCCGGCACCCGATGCACTTCACCACCGCGCACGAAGTTGTCGGTGGCGTGACGGGTAGGAAAGAGCTTGTGCATGCGACCGGTGGTATCGATGTCGTAGATCGCCACGTAAGCGTCGACGTTGGTACGAAAGTAGACTTCGATCGACTCGCCTGCGCAGTACCGGGCCTCGTAACCGCGGTCGGTCCAGATCTCCACCTCGACGGCATGATCGGGTACCTCGCGGAGCTTCTCGACGATCGCCCTGCGCTCGGCGGAGGCTGCCGAAGCGGTCAGTAGGAGTGCGGCTGCCATGCTTGCTAGGGTGTAGGTTTTCACTTGGGATCTGTTCATCTCGGACCTCCTTTGCGTTTGTCCACCCATCATTAGAGCAAGGGCTGTGCCAGACGCGGCCAAGCGCTATTTGAGCGGTTTCGGGGCTGATCTGCTGGGTTCCAGGGCCAAAGTGTCCCCCACAGAGGACAATCGACTAGCGAAAACCTGAGTCCGTTGGGTTTTGGCCCTGTTTCGAGCGATTCTGCCCTGCCGCGAGAGACGCCACGGCCTGCTAGGATCGCCGCCATGACGCCCGCCCGTTATGCGCGCCTGCGCACGATTCTCGATCACCGACAGCCCGACCTGACGGTGTTGATGGACGATCTGCGCAAGCCCCACAACGTGTCGGCGGTGATCCGAACGTGTGATGCGGTCGGCGTCTTCGAGGTCCATGGGGTCACCCCTACCGAATCGTTCAAGGCGCGCCGATCGAGTGCCGGCGGTACTGGGCGTTACGTCCCGATTCGCCTGCATGCCTCCACCAAAGAGGCGGTGGGCGCCTTACGGAGCCAGGGTTTCCGCATCCTCGCCGCACATTTGACCCCCAACGCCCGCGACTTCCGTGCCGTCGACTACACCTTGCCGACGGCGATTTTGCTCGGCACCGAAAAAGATGGTGTCAGCGCCGAGGCCGAATCGCTGGTTGATGGCTCAGTGATCATTCCCGTGCTCGGTGCCGTGCCGTCACTCAATGTCTCCGTCGCTGCGGCGGTGATCCTCTACGAGGCCCAGCGTCAACGCGAGGCTGCTGGCCTCTATGACATGCCGCGCCTCGACGACGCCACCTGCCAGCGGCTGCTGTTCGAGTGGGGCTACAAACGCCTGGCCGACTACTGCCGGCGCAAGCAGGTGCCCTACCCACGCATCGGGGCCGAAGGTGAGATCCTGGATCCGATCCCTCGAAGCTAGAGGCAAATCGAGTTCTAGAGTTGCAGCTACAGGGACTGCGTGGCAGCAACAGGGCCTGTTACACTCACTGGCGTTCTCACCAGACAAACCCACAATCGCTGCACATCCGAGGTGTGAGATGCCCCTGATTAGAACCCTTGTTCAGAACACTGCCGGTCCCCTGGCACTCGGTCTCGCCATTGTCTGTAGCAGCCCGAGCCCCGTCTCGGCAGGCACCATCGACCTCACCGAACTCGCGCTGGTGGAGGTGATCCCCGGACTCAGCGATTTGGTAGCCGTCACTCACGCCGGTGACGAACGATTGTTCTTGACCGACAAGGCAGGCATCGTGCGAATCTACGACGGTGCGCAGGTACTACCGACGCCGTTTCTCGATATCAGTGCACTCACCAGCTTCAGCCTGGAACAGGGCCTGCTGAGCATCGCTTTCCATCCGGACTACGCTACCAACGGCTTCTTCTACGTCTACTACTCAGACAACGCGACCGATCCGGTGATCGCACGTTACGAGGTGATGGATGGCAATCCGAATCAGGCCGATCCGAGCAGCGGCGTGACTCTTATGAACATCCCCCACTTCGGCGGGCATTATGGCGGCCAGCTGCAATTTGGCCCCGATGGCTATCTCTACTTCGCCATCGGTGACGGCGGCCAGCAGGAAGATCCCGCCTGTCGCGCCCAGAATCTATCGTTGCTGCAAGGCAAGATGATGCGTATCGACGTCAACCAGAACGTCGACACGCCGCCTTACCACGGCATTCCGATCGACAACCCCTTCTTCGGCCCCGGTGATCCGCCAGACGAAGTGTGGGCGGTCGGCTTCCGCAACCCCTGGCGCTTTTCGTTCGATCGCTTGACCGGCGATCTCTTCATCTCCGATGTTGGCCAATTCCAACGGGAAGAAGTCAGCTTCCAGCCCGCCGCCAGCACCGGTGGCGAGAACTATGGCTGGAAGGTGATGGAAGGGACCTTCTGTTTCGATCCCGATCCACTCGACCCCGACTGCCCCGCCGGCACCCAATCCTGTTCCGACCCGGGTTACACGCCCCCGATCATCGAATACGACCACAGCGGTGGCGAGTGCTCGATCACCGGCGGCTACGTCTACCGTGGTACCCGCATCTCGGGTTTGCAGGGCTATTACGTCTACGGCGATTGGTGCAGCGGCAGGCTATGGGCAGCAAGCCAGGATGTAGGGGTGTGGACCAGTGAGCTGCTGCAGATCTCTCTGTCCGCGATCACCACCTTCGGCGAAGACGTGGACGGCGAAATTTACCTCGCCACCAGCTCCACCCTCTACCGACTCGAAGGGCCGGGCCCAATCTTCGCCGACGACTTCGAGTCCGGCGACTTGTCGGGTTGGTCGAGCAGCTCGCGGTAAGCCTCGCGAGGAGCGACTACCGCCAGTGGTCGAGAACCGTCATGCCGCGCGTCATCCTCTCGTCATACGGAGCGTCAACTAAACGTCAACTGCGCTAAATACCCGCTGTAATGCCGGGTAGGTACCTTATGTCTATTAGCGGTGGCCGACCCGGCTGCCCATCGAGCTGCTAACTGCCAACAGGCTCGACTGACGACGTCACCCAAATTGACGTTGCCCGACAGACGTCAACTAACCGACGTCAAACGGAGGCCCAGAACCTCCATAGTGGAGGGTTGCGCCCCCCTGGTCGGGCTCTTTGGAACGTATTTATCGTTGAGGAGCTGCCATGAAAACACTACATTTGCCTGTATCCGCCCGTCGCCCAGCAACAATCCTACTGATGGCTCTGAGCCTGTTGATCCTGGGACCAGCACTCGCCGAGGCGGGGGGGGTGACCAAAGTCAAAGTCTGCCACATTCCGCCAGGCAATCCCGCCAACTGGCACACCATCACTGTCGGTGAGCCTGCGGTGCCGGCTCACTTGGCGCACGGCGACCTGCTAGGCTCGTGCTTCGCCAACTGCGACGTGCTCTGCGACGACGGTGACGCTTGTTCGATCGATGCCTGTGATCCGGACACCGAGCAGTGTTTGGTCGACCATCCCGCAGTCGACTGTGACGACAGTCTGTACTGTACGCTCGATAGCTGCGACAGCGTCGCTGGTGGCTGCGTCTATCAACCGCGTGACTGTTCGGACGGCGACCTCTGCACCATCGACGCGTGTAATGATTTGCTCGATACCTGCGAGAGCGTCGACAAAGACTGTGGCCTCGATGGGGTGTGCGACTCGGGCACCGGCATCTGCGTCGATCCGTGTGCGGACGTGATGTGTGCTCCCCTCGACCAATGCCATGTCGCCGGTATCTGCACTGACGGTTACTGCGATGATCCGATCGCCTTGGACGGCACGCCATGCGACGACGGCGATAGCGCAACGTCCGGTGATGCCTGTAACGCCGGCGTGTGCACCGGCACCACAACCCCAACCGACCCTTGTAATCCCAATCCCTGCCAGAACGGCGGCACCTGTGACTTGGTACCGAGCGAATTCGGTGACCAACCCGTCTGCACTTGCGATTTCCCGTATACCGGTACCTACTGCGAAAGGCTCTCGGGCGGCGGGCGATAGCTCTCGTTCTCAGCAGACATAGACTTCGGTCGAGCTTCGGGCTCTCACTCAGCGATTGAGTGAGAGCCCGTTTTGGTATGAGCGCAAGCCTGGTCTCACGGCTGTCTGGACGCAGAGCTATCTGGACACAGGGCGGGCTGGACGCAGGGCTTGACAGTCATCTCGAGCAACATACATACTAGTTGGTATGTAGTCGTCACCGAGTGACCGAAGGATCGACATGACCACCCGACGCAATCCCGACAAAACCCGTGAAGACCTGCTGCAGGCAGGTTTCGAAGAAATCCACCACAGTGGCTTCCGAGCCGCTGATGTGCCCAAGATTCTCGCGGCAGCAGGGGTCACCAAAGGTGCGCTGTACCATCACTTTGGCAGCAAGAAGGGCCTGGGTTTTGCAGTGATCGACGAAGTCGTCCGTGAGATGGTGCTCGACGAGTGGATTCGACCGCTAAGCCAAAAGAATCCGATCGATGCCTTGATATCAACCCTCACCGAAGGCCTCGAGAACAGTGACGAGCTCGCAGCCTGTGGTTGCCCGCTCAACAATCTCGCCCAAGAATTGTCGTCGGTTGATGACGAGTTCCGCCAGCGGATCAGTAGCATCTACAAACTCTGGCGACAGGGATTGGCCAAACATCTGGCTCGTGGACAACGCGAAGGTACCGTTCGCCCGGAAATCGACCCTGAGGACACCGCCGCCTTTCTGGTCGCATCCTGCGAGGGCTCGATGGGTCTCGCCAAGGGATCCCAGGACGGCAATCTGCTCGAGACCTGCGTCCGCGGCATTGTCCAATATCTCGAGACTCTGCGCCCCGGCGCGACGCTCGCATCGGTTGCCGAGCTGTCGCGGTCGGCAGCGGCCCAAGCCTGAATAACAACGATGCGAACCGCGCATCCGTAGCACCTCTATCTCTCAACATACCTACCAGTATGTATCCAGACTGTATTTGTCCCAGACCAGGAGATCTGATTGATGGCCAAGAGCTCTTCATTCGATAAGGCTGCCAGCACGTATGGACGCTGGGTGATTCGTTGGCGGTGGCCGATCATGGCGGTCGTGCTTTTGCTCGGCACGTGGGCCGCCAGCGGTGCTAGTCGGTTGGGATTCGCCAGCGACTACCGGGTGTTCTTCAGCGAAGACAATCCGCAGCTGGCGGCCTTCGACACGGTGCAGAATATCTACACCAAGAACGACAACATCCTATTTGTGCTGGCACCGGCAGAAGGGCGCATCTTCGAAGCCAAAACTCTCGCCGTGATCGAGAAGCTGACCGAGGACGCCTGGCAGATCCCCTTTGCTATTCGAGTCGATTCGGTGACCAATTACCAGTATTCGTATGCTGAAGAGGACGACTTGATCGTCGAAGATCTGGTGACTGGTGCCGCCAACTTGGGAGCGGGCGAGCTGGCGCGTGTTCAGAATGCCGCGCTGCGGGAACCGGCGCTGATCAACCGACTGATCTCGCCGCTCGCTGATGTCACCGGCGTCAGCGTGATCCTGCAGGTGCCCGGCAAGGATCCGGCCGAGGTCCGCGAACCGGTAGCTTATGCCCGGCAGTTGGCGTCACAGATCGAGGCCGATCATCCTGAAATCGAAGTGCATCTTTCAGGCTTGGTGATGCTCAACAATGCCTTCTTCGAATCAGCGATGAACGATATGACAACGTTGATTCCACTGATGTATCTGGTGCTGCTGACGGTGATGGCGCTGTTGCTGCGCTCGGTTGCCGGCACCTTCGCTACCGTCCTGGTGATCGGCTTCTCTGCCGCCACGGCGATGGGACTAGCCGGTTGGTGGGGCGTATTGCTGACACCCATTTCAGCCCTGGCACCCACCATGATTCTCACCTTGGCAATCGCCGATAGCGTCCACATCTTGGTACCAGCGTTGCAGGCCATGCGCCGCGGCACGGCAAAACACGACGCCCTGGTGGAATCGTTGCGGGTCAACTTGACGCCGGTCACCCTCACCACCATCACAACAGCGATCGGCTTCCTCAGCATGAACGCCAGTGACGTGCCACCGCTCAATCATCTCGGCAACATCACCGCGGTCGGCGTAGTGGCGGCGTTTGTATTCTCAGTGCTGTTCTTACCGGCGCTGATGGCGGTGCTGCCGGTCAAAGTGCGAGTCACACAGTCATCATCTAGTCCCTCGGGAGCGGTCCCTGGCTTCGACCATCTTGGGCAATGGGTGGTCCAGCATCACCGCCGTTTGTTGTGGGGTATGACCGCAGTAGTAGTCCTACTGACGAGCTTCATCCCGATGAGCGAACTCAACGATCAATTTGTCCAATACTTCGACAAATCGACGGCTTTCCGTGAGGACACGGATTTCATGACCGAGCACCTGACTGGGGTTTATCAGATCGAGTTTTCGCTCAGTGCGGGCGAGAGCGGTGGTATCAGTAACCCTGCCTACCTCGCCAAACTGGAAGAGTTCGAGACCTGGTTCCGGCAGCAAGACGAAACTGTCCATGTTTCGAATATTGCCGAGACGCTGCGTCGTCTGAATAAGAACATGCACGGTGACGACCCAGCCTATGATCGCCTACCGGAGAACCGTGAGCTGGCGGCACAATATCTGCTGCTGTACGAGATGTCCTTGCCCTACGGCTTGGATCTCAACAATCAACTCAATGTCGACAAGAGCGCTACCCGCTTCGTGGTCACGCTGCGGGACTTGACCTCGGTCGAGCTACGCGACATCGCAGCCCGTGCCGAGTCTTGGTTGCAGACCAACGCGCCGGCACACATGGTCTCGTACGCTGTCAGCCCTGGAGTGATGTTCGCCCACATCTCGGACCGCAACATCCAGAGCATGATCCGCAGCACAACCTTCGCTTTCTTGCTGATTTCCGCCATCCTGGCGGTTGCTCTCCGCAGCTGGCGTCTCGGTCTGTTGAGCCTGATCCCCAATATGGTGCCGGCGGCGATGGCTTTCGGGGCTTGGGGTTTCATGGTGGGTCGAGTGGGCTTCGCGGTGTCGGTGGTGGTCGCGATGACGCTGGGCATCGTGGTAGACGACACCGTCCACTTCCTGACCAAGTACCTGCGAGCTCGTCGCGAGAGGAACTTGGATGCCAGCCAAGCGGTTCGTTACGCCTTCAACTCGGCAGGCACCGCCTTGGTGGTGACTTCGCTGGTGCTGGTTGCTGGTTTTGTGGTGCTGGCACAGTCGACATTCCTTCAAAACGCCCAGATGGGCAGCTTGTCAGCGGTCACCATCGCCTTTGCGCTGATCGCCGATTTTCTCCTGCTGCCAGCACTTCTCATCCGCTTCGATCGGTCGCCAGTTGCCAGCGACCCCGCAGTTGACGAACCGCCGGTTGGCAAGCGGGCGTTCGCCCCGACCCACTGAATACGAAAGGACCCTCATGAACCTCCAAACCCCAACCTCGTTATTGAGCCGAATGATCCTGACAACCCTTGTCGTCGCCTTCACTTGGTCGGCGGCAGCCGCGACTCCCGAAGATCGCGGCCTCGAAATCGCCGTCGAAGCCGACCGCAGAGATACCGGGTTTGCCGACTTCAAGGCAGAGTTGTACATGATCTTGCGAAACCGCCATGGCGAGGAAAGCCAGCGCGAAATGCGCAACCGCACGCTCGAACAAACCGACGATGGCGACAAGAGCCTGGTGATCTTCGATCAGCCGGCTGACGTCAAAGGCACCGCGTTTTTGACCTTCAGTCGCAAACAAGGCAACGATGACCAATGGCTATATCTCCCGGCCCTGAAGCGTGTCAAGCGGATTTCCGCCAACAACAAGTCCGGTCCCTTCATGGGTAGCGAGTTCGCCTACGAGGACATCTCCTCCCAGGAAGTTGAGGAGTACACCTACAAATATTTACGCGATGAGACGCTCGATAACCGACAGAGTTTTGTCGTCGAGCGGTATCCGGTCGATCCCAAGTCCGGTTATACCCGACAAGTAGTATGGATCGATCAAGACGAATACCGAGCCTGGAAGATCGACTACTACGACCGCAAAGACGCACTGCTCAAGACCCTCACCTTCCACGACTATCAGCAGTACCTCGGCCGTTATTGGCGTCCAGATCGCATGTCGATGATCAATCACCAGACCGGCAAATCGACCGATCTTCTGTGGTCGGATTACACCTTCGGTAACGGCTTTGGTGATCGCGAATTCGACCGCGCCAGCCTGGCCCGGGCACGATAGCGGCAGGCGCCATGATTCGTCCACTGCGGCTTGCGGGCCGAGCCGTATTACTCCTTTTGATCATCACGTCGATTTTTCCGGTGGCGGCTTGTGCCGGAGAGTGGTCCGGCTTCGTCGCTCTAGAGTCGCGCTTCTTTTTATCTTCGGCAGCCTACGAGAACCAGGGAAACAACGATCTCTCCCTGGCGTTTGAGCCCGAGTTCTACCACGAGTGGAACGAAGGTCGAGACAGCTTCACCTTCACGCCCTATCTGCGCTTCGACAGCCGTGACTCGGAACGCACTCACCTCGACTTGCGCGAGCTCAGCTGGCAAAGGGTCCGGGGTGACTGGGAGCTTCGAATCGGGTGGAGCAAGGTTTTCTGGGGAGTCACCGAATCCCAACATTTAGTCGACATCGTCAATCAAACCGACTTGGTCGAAAATTTCGATGGTGAGGATAAGCTCGGTCAGCAGATGATCCGGGTGGCCTGGTTTCAACCCTGGGGTACGCTCGAATTCTTCTCACTACCCGGATTCCGCGAACGTACCTTCCCAGGTCGCGACGGCCGCCTGCGTCCGAGCCTGGCTGTCGACACCGAGGAAGCCCAATACGAATCTGCTGCTGAGGACGGCCACATCGACCTTGCCTTGCGCTGGTCCCACGTCCTGGGCCCGGTCGATGTTGGGGTGTCCTACTTCAAGGGCACCGGGCGCGAACCCTTGCTCCGTGTTTCCACTACATCGGCCGGCCCCAAGCTCATCCCCTTCTACGAACAGATCGATCAATTTGGGCTCGATCTACAAGCGACCGTCGGCGGGTGGTTGTGGAAGCTCGAGACGATCCAACGGCAAGGCCTAGTCGACGACTTCACCGCCATCACCGGCGGTTTCGAATACACCTTCACCCTCCACACCGGTTACGACGTCGGTGTCCTGGTCGAATACCTATGGGACGAGCGCGGTAGCGACTCCCCCACCCCCTTTGAGGAGGATGTTTTCGTCGGCTCGAGATGGGCCTTGAACGATACCCAGTCAACCGAGATCCTGGCTGGCGCCATCTTCGACGTGGAGTCGGATGCCGCCTTCATGCTCGTCGAAGCCAGTCGACGCCTCGGCGCATCCTGGAAGCTGGAGCTCGAGTGGCGCGGTTTCAGTGGCATACCGCCCATGGACCCTGCCGCCGCGATCCGCTCGGACGACCATCTGTCAGTTAAGATCGCCCGCTACTTCTAGCTTCTGTTCCTATTGGGTTTGAATTTCAAGAGAGCGGCACCCAGCGCACCGAGTGCCAACTTTCTATCGAGATTTGTCAACGACATCTTCAGGGACGAGAAGATCGTATGCTCGTCTCGAGCCCGGCCTAGCCCAGACTTCTCACCAACTCCGTTGCGAGAGGTCCTTGGATGGCTGGAGATACAAGGCTTGCGGCTTCGGAGCTACGAATGCATGGCCAACGCGGATGGAGCTGGCAACACCCTCGAATGTTCCCTATTCTGTCGATCGGGCGTGTCTCACTGAGCTGCTAGGCTTCCACTATGAAAACAGATGTTTTGATCATTGGCGGCGGTCTCAGCGGGCTGCATACAGCCTATTCTCTACACCGTGACACCTCGCCAGATACCGGCACTCACGTCACGCTGATCGAAGCTCGGAATCGACTCGGCGGCCGTATCCTGTCTCGGTCCGGCCCGAACTCCGACGGTTCTGCGTACGATCTTGGGCCAACTTGGTTCTGGCCTGGCCAACATCGAATGGAAGCCCTGGTCCGCACTTTGGAACTCGAACGCGAGATCTTCGAACAACCGAGTGCTGGTGAAGCGCTCTATGAAAATGATAGTGGAGCGGTCCTCCGTGGGTTGGGCGGCGCCTCGATGGCCGGCTCCTACCGACTCGACGGCGGTCTCGCCAAGATCATCCGCGCCCTCGCCGAACAGCTTCCTGATGACACGGTACAGCTTCGAACCAGGGCCACCCACATCACCCAACATGGCGATCGATTGCACACGACGATCCATCGTGACGGGCACGACTCGATCATCAATAGCGCCCGGATTGTGATCGCACTACCCCCTCGCCTGGCGGTCAATTCGATTTCGCTGTCGCCCGACCTGCCAACCCAGGCCCGCGACCTACTACAACACACCGCAACTTGGATGGCCGGGAGTGCAAAACTAGTGGCTCTTTACGACGAGCCTTTCTGGCGCAAGGATGGGCTCTCCGGCGATGCCATCAGTTACCGCGGACCGCTCGGCGAGATCCACGACGCGTCACCGCGCACCAATGGGCCAGCAGCTTTGTTCGGTTTTGTTAGTGTGCCGCCGGATATTCGGAGGAATCAAGAGGACGCACTCAAAGAGGCCGCTCTTGCGCAGCTTGAAAAGTTGTTCGGTCACCAAGCTGCGCACCCCCGTGACGTCTACGTCAAAGATTGGGCCTTCGACAACTTGACTGCGACTGCGGCCGATCAAGAACCACAAATCACTCATCCGGCCCCTTGGTCGGGCGCAGCACCCGAGATTTCTTGGGAAGGACGCCTGATGTGGTCTGGATCCGAAACCGCCGAAGGCGGACTCCGCAACACCGGCTACCTGGAAGGCGCCCTCGAAGCCAGCGAGCGAACCGTCCATCAGCTTGCCAAGGACGGAGTCGGGTCAGCGCCAAGCTGAAGCAACAACGAGCCAGCTTCGGTCATTAAGCACTGGGCAGAACGATACGGGACTTCAATACCACCGACTCGCCCACTGCGGGCAGGTCGAAAAGAACGTAGACCCCGTCGAGCCATCGCACCCATCGCAGGCTGGGATCTTCGAGCAACTGGGCAAAGCGAAAACTCACCGCCATCGGTCTGCCCTCTTCGACGGTGAGTATCTCGATCGTTAGATCGGTGAGCTCGATCCGGTCACCAACCTCGAAAGGATCCGACTCGACGTCGCGAAAAAGATGATCGAGCATCTGGAAGGCGTAGGCGGGAGAAGCCTTGGGAACACTCACACCAGGAGGCGGGGTGCCGACAGGAGGTAGGTAACCGACCAAGGGATGTAAGGAAAGGGTGTGCTCGTCGACCCGTTCAACGGTGATCGAGAAGATGCTGGAGCCCAAGATCAAACACCTAGCTGGCACACGGACACCCTTTAGGGCTTGTAATACTGGACCAAAGGACGACACGAACGCCGTTGGCGTATTGACGATCACCAGACGCTGATCGGCGACCTGTTCGTCCCGCGGCAAGCTGTCCGCCGCCTGCTCGATGATCGAGCCGATCGCCCGAATATTGATCACTGCCCCCCAAATACTGAGTGGTGCGATACCGACATGTACCAGCAGAAGGAAGGCGACCGCGCCACGTGCCGGCCAACGCCAACAACTCGTTTCACGGGCGATACTCCAGAGGTCGATCATCAGTTGAGCGATCAACCCGATACCGCCGATACTGGCCATCAATAACAACCGATTCGCCGGAAATGTTGCACAGGCCGGGAGCAACGACAGCACCATGCCGAGAGCGAAGAAGCGGGCGGTGTTCGAAGTCCTCAGCCTGGCCCAGACGGCAAGGGCGAACAAGCTTGCCAAGGCGACCGACAACCACCAGACCACGGGTTGCATTGAACGGACGAACATCAAGTTGATCTCGGCCGGCGGCCAAGCAAGCAGGCCCCGCAGCAAGGACGGCACCCGATCGATCGCAGCGGCGGCGAAAGCTAGAGGCGAAGTACCAGGGTCGATATAGACCCCAGAACCGGCAGCACCATGGCCGAGCAACTTGTACGTCAGCCACCAGACGATACCGGTCGCCGCGGCGGGAACCAAAGCCAACAAGCGGCGACGTAGTGGCCCTCGATCGAGGAATAGAGCATAAGCCAACAGGTAGGCTCCGATGGAGACAGCACCTTCGTTGGACAAAAGCCCGCATACCATCAACACCGGGGTCCATACTGCACCGGGACGCCAACCGTCGCTGCGCCAGCGGTCGTAGCTGCTGATCGCCAGTATGGCAAACACTGCCGCAATCATCGCGTTGCGATTAGCCACCCAAATAGAGGCCCAGCCGTGTACGTCATCGAGAGCAAAAAGCAGCGCGGCCAACCCGGCCAAGACCGGGTTCGGCAACAGACGGCGATAAAAACCTGTGGCCGCCACCACTCCGAGCGCGAGCCAAGCCATGGAGTGGACATGCATCATGAACGGCGCATCGGGCCACAGCAAATAGTCCAATCCATGGGTAAGGCCGGTCAGCGGCCGCCACAGATTCAGTCGTAAATCAGGCGCTGACCACCAAGGCCACAAGCCGGCATCAACCGCAGGAAAGTTCTCGTCCGGATTACCGTTGACGAACGAAAACATCTCGAGCGCCGAACGTTCGACCTCTGGAAAAGCATCAACACCCAGGATCGCAGCACGATGGACATGGTCGTCCACCTGCAAACCAAGCCACAGCGATGGAGCGCAAATCGCAACCGCCAAAACCGCCAGGTACAACTCCAAGTTACGGCGGACAAGGAACCTCTGGAGACATCGGATGGCGGATCTCAACTCAGCTGTTTCACCTTGGGATCGGAAGGTTGTCGAGCCGCGCCTAAGACGCTGAGGCGAGTTATGCAGCTGCGAGTGCAGTCCACAGGGGCGACCGTCCGACCGACGTTATAGCTAGTTGGGAGGTCCCTCCACCTGCTCCATTCCAAGCCGCTGTAGGAGATTCTGCAAGATACGGGCAGTCAAACCCCAGACCTGCCGGCTCCCGAAGTGATAAATCCGCAACTCCCGTTCCTGACCGTCAAACAGCACGACACGGTCTTCGACCGCCGTCGGATTGGCGATGACGCTGAGCGGCACGGCAAAAATATCCTCGATTTCATCTTCGTTGGGACGCGTCTCGGCGGGGAAAGGTACCGCACCTACACAAGGCACAATACGAAAGCCGCTCGGCGTCTGCGCTTCGTCGAGAGCCCCGAGTTGCAGAATCTTCCCGCGATCGATACCAATCTCTTCTTCGGTTTCGCGGACCGCGGCATCCCAGGGCTCTTCGCCAGGATCGAGACTGCCGCCGGGAAACGCGATCTGCCCCTTGTGATGCGGTAAGTTCTCGGTGCGTAGAGTCAAGATTGTCCACAGCTCACCGGCATCGACATAAAGCGGTACCAGCACCGCTGCTTGGCGAGCATCGGTCGGCGGCAAGCGGCGGCCAGGCGGTGAGTTCAAGCGGCCTCTGACTTCAATGATCCAACTGGTTAGTTGCTGGTCTGTCATGGGTTCTCCCAGTGCTGGCGCACGAAATAGCTTCTCTAAAAGCCCAACGGATCGTGCTCGCGATATCTTGGATCTACAGGTTTTGGATGTACAGCTCTTGGATCTACAGGTCTCGGGTCTACAGGTCTCTCGGGTTACGGAGCCTCGAACTGCTCGCCGACCAACTGAAAGCCGAGAGATCGCCCCGCGCCGTTCTTCGATGTGTCAGTCTGTTGACTATCAGGGGCGATGTCGAGGGTCAGGCGATACAACCACTGGGGCTGTGGGCTCCACCACATGGGATGACGCCGCCACCAGTTGTGAGGCTCAATACGGAACGAGATGCCTCCTGAAGCCTGCAGCACACGCTCCGCAAGCTGCCCCCCCGACACTCGGATCTCTCCTGGGGCATCTTGTCCGAAATCGAAACGCAGCACATCCAAGGGTTGCATCGAGCCGATCAACAGATCCAGCGACCCCGAAGCATCAAAAAACAGGCGCCCACGCAGAGTCTCAGCCCAACCATGGGGATTGAGAAACTTGACCATCAAGCCGTTGTGATCGGCCATATCACCAGCGGGCATCCAACGTTGACTGGTTTCGTAGGGCAGCAGGTGTTGTGCCACTGAGGTGACGTGGCGATATCCCTGGTCGCCCGTGATCGGGTACTGCCATGGGGAAAACCACAGTCGCCACAGAAATGGCGCCGCTAAGAGCAACGTCGCTACCGCAGCTAGCTGTGCCTTCCGACCGGTTGCCGCCATCAGAGTCCACATCGCGCCGTAGACCGGCAAAAACCATCGATTGGCAACCGCACCCTCACCGCCATAAATGTTGAACGGATGTAACACCACAATTCCGATGCCCCAGCCGATCGCGGCGAGGACCAACGGTCGACGCTGACCGGCCCGCGACGTTGCAGCGAGGAGCAGTAACGGTGCGAAGTAAGGCAACAGGCCGACTGAACGCCCAAGGATCAGGTAGATCAAGTCCCAACCCCAGAGCCTGAGATCCACTCCCCAGGCAAACCGTGGAGCTTCGTCCCAATACATGGCACTCAATCGTCGCACAGTCTGCTGCCACTCACCGGCAGTGAAATCGACCAGCGGGAAACCGGTCTCGGGAGTGAACCGAAAGTGGGTAGCGCCAAGGATCTCTGGACCACCACCAACCCACCAACCGACGATGAACTGCGCCACGTAGCCCAGTAGGAAACCAAGGACCAACGCAGGGCGCAACGTCGTCGCTCTGTGCCCGCCAACAAACAAGGCAGCACCAAGAAGCACCAAATAAAGCGGCTCAGTAGCAATAGGGATCGCCAATAAGATTCCAGCAATCAACCATCGCTGCGAAGCTGTCGACAACGCCGTTGATTCACGGCTGCGTTTGCTTTTGGCATGGCCTGTGCCGCTCTTTGGATTCCGTCGAGGAGACACCGCCATCACATCGCCATCAGAATCGCCCGCTATCAAGCAGAAAGCACACAGCGTCACAGCAAACAGGAAAAGATCACCCGTCGCCAGAAAGACGTAGGCAAAAAGTACCGAACCGAAAATCAAAACAACAACCCACAACGCACTCCAAGGCCCGATCTGCCGAGCGAAGGTGCGCGCCGCAAAAGCACTCACCAAACTCAACAACAGCGCATTGGCAAACGCAAAGCCATGCCCTGGCCAGACCTTGATGAACGGTGCCAGGTAAAGAGCATAGGGAAAGGGCCGGTCGAAGGTGATCCGGCGTCCTTCATTGGCGGACACCAGAGATAGATCGGTGGGATTGCCGGTGTCCAGCAGCATCCTGTCGTAATCGACTCGGGTATAGGCGAGATCAAAATCCTCGGCCAGGCTTCTCGCCTGCATCAGATAGGTGGCTTCGCCCGCCAGGTATCCAGGCCAGCCAGCTCGATCGTAAAACAACGAACTGATCAGCAGGGCGGCTAGTAACGACGCCAGTAAGGCCCAAGCACCACGTTCGATCGCCGCACGCGGTATGGTCGAACCGTCTACAGTTGGTGCCGCCAACGTCGGGTCCTAAATCTCAGCGTCCCAGACCGGTCCGCCGAGGTCTGGAAAGCTAGTAAAACCCAAAACATGCGGCAAAACGCGCAGGCGCACCGGCCCGAGCGGCCGACGCAGCGCAAAATCGAAAACGAATTCTTCCCCTGGATCAAGATCGACCGGCAAGCCGATCCAACGATGATCGGCCCTCAAGTTCTGACCGTTCACCAAGACTTGTACTTCGATCGCAACCCCACCATTGAGGCGTTCGCCCGCTAACCACCGGGCCACACTGCGATTAGCGAAACGAATGCGGAGCTTTCGTCGCTCGCCAGCCGCCCAGGGTACCTCGGCACCCTGCACTTCGAGTTCTCCGGGTAAGTCTTTCCAGGCCATGCTGGTCGGGGGAGCCGGGTCCGCTGCGCCGAGCCGTCGCACCGGTTGATCACGCCATTGCTCACACGCATCGACGACCGCCTGCGCGGCGGCTTCAGGGCGGTGGTTCTCAGCGACATGACGGCGAGCGGCTTCACCGAGCTCGATCAAACGGGCAGGGTCACTCAATAAGCCAGCCAACTCGCGGATCAACACTTCGGATTCGCCTTCTCCCACCGGGACCTTGACCACTCCATGGTCCGGAAGCTCTGCCGACTGTGCATAGTCAGATACTACCGCTGGTCGCCCGATCGCCAGAATACGCAGCAACGAAGCTGAGGTCTCACCGGCAGTGGGATACCGCAAATTTAGGCAAACATCAGCAGCAGCAATCGCCGCTTCGAATTGATCAAAGGGTAAAAAGCCTAGAAGGTGAACCCGATCACTCACCCCGGCCTCGGCAGCTTTCTTCTCGAGTTCGAGAATCGACGCTACCTCACCCGCTACCATCAGATGAACCCCTGCCAATTCAGGCGACGCCAAGGTCGAAATCACCACGTCCGTGCGCTTCATCGGGGTCTGGAAACCAAATGAGCCGAGCAACGGTTTGTCGAGCGGCAATCCATGCTGGCGGCGAAACTCACGGCCAGCGGCCGCGTCAGCCTGCGAGCCGAGCGGCACACCCATGGGAATCGATCGCACGCGTAACTCGGGAATCTCTTCCGACAACCATTCCGCCGCCCAATCGCTATGCAACAAAATCCCATGCTGGCGGGTGACCAAGGTACGGTGGGCTGGCAAAGCAAACTGTGACGCCATTCCCGACCCACCAGGCCAACGCATCGGCATGGCTGCCGCCTCGCCGATCCAACCATGGTCCCGTAGCAGCTGCCCACGGTAAGCGTCGAAGTCTCCGAGCTTGACTGTACGCTCGATCAGGAAGTGATGCAGCACCAGATCATGTAACGTCAAAATACCGGGTCGATGCATGGCCAAGTCATACACTTCGCCGTGGTACTGATTGTTTCCCATCTGGTAAACCGGCAGGCGACCGTTCTCGCCCAAGCGATCAGGCTCCACCCATGGCCAGCGCGCCTCGGTATCCGGTGCCACTTCCTGCCCTTGCAGCCGCACGAGACGCAAGTCGCACAGCTCCGCCAAGTGTGGCAGCAAGTCGGCACTGTAGTCCGCAATGCCTGAACGAACCGGCGGCAACGGCGACACAAAGTCGATCGCCAAAGAGCTACTCACGCGTTTTCATGCCTTCCCGTAGCCAGGATTCGATAAACACGTCGAGGCCACCATCGAGCACCGAGTCGGTATCCCCAACTTCAACTTTGGTGCGATGGTCTTTCACCATCCGATAGGGGTGGAGGACGTAGGAACGAATCTGACTGCCCCAAGCAATTTCCATCTTGGCATCTTCGCGCTTGGCCTGTTCCTCAGCCCGCTTCTTCATCTCGAGATCGTAGAGCCGGGAGCGCATCACCTTCATCGCCGTGGCGCGGTTCTTGATCTGGCTGCGCTCATTCTGACAGCTGACGACGATACCGGTTGGGAGGTGAGTCATACGCACTGCAGAATCGGTCCGATTGACATGTTGTCCACCGGCGCCGGACGAACGGAACGTATCGATCCGCAAGTCTTTGTCGAGAATCTCGATCTCAACCGTGTCATCGATCTCCGGGTAGACGTCCACCGAGGCAAACGAAGTGTGGCGTCGACTAGCGGCGTCATAGGGGCTGATTCGTACTAGCCGATGGACGCCGCGCTCGCCCTGGAGATAACCGTAGGCGTACTCGCCACGCACCGCAAAGGTTGCACTCTTGAGACCCGCTTCCTCACCGTCCTGGCGTTCGATCAAGTCGATCTCGAAGCCGTGGGCCTCGCAATACCGCAGATACATGCGCAGTAGCATCTCTGCCCAGTCCTGGGACTCCGTGCCGCCAGCTCCCGGGTGGATCGAGACTAGAGCATTCAAAGCGTCTTCAGGGCTCGACAACATGAGCTGGAGCTCCAGCTTGCCAAGCTGGTCCTCCAACTGCTCGACAAACGTCACAGCTTCGTCGTCAACCTCTCCTTCAGCAAGCAGCTCACGCCAGCCGGCGAGATCGTCAGCGTCGCGGTGCAGTTGCAACAAGGTGTCGCGCTGGCGCTCCACGCCGCGCCGCTTACGCAACAACGGAGCGCTCTTTTTGGGATCGTCCCAGAAGTTGGGCGCCTCCATCTCGCGATCGAGATCCGCCAACTCTTGCTCTACGTTGGAGCGGTCAAAGATACCCCCGGAGGTGTGTGAGCTGGGCTTCTAAACGATCGAATCGTTCTGAGAAATTTTGCGGAATCATTGCGATTGGTCCTTCAAAAAACTTAACTTCGAGAACTATTGACTTTGGGCGCCGAAGCAATTTTCGGCAGCGATCGGCATTCTACTCGTCGTGGTTGGATTGTTGCTACCACGAGTGTGGTCTCAAGAAGAAGGCGGTCTCTCAGCTGCTGAGTGAGCAAATCTCATCCATTTCGACGCCAGACCATCACCAACGCCCACACTGAGAGTAGGGCGCTCATGAGCGGCACCAGCCACGGCATCCGACTGTAGAGCGTCAACTCCCGCGAGCCGGTGATGCGAGCAGCCAGCACCCCGCGTTCACCAACACCGAGCACCGCCGTCACTTGACCACGGCGGTCGATCAGGCCGGAGATGCCAGTCAAAGCTGCACGAATCATCGGTCTACGACTCTCGGCAGCACGAAAGCGGGCCGCGCGGAAGTGTTGATGCGGAGCCCAAGTATCACCATACCAAGCGTCATTGGTGGTATTCACCAACACAGTTGCCCCAGCAACCACCTGCTCGGCCACCGCAGCAGGGAAAATCACCTCGTAACAAATCGCTAGGCCTAAACGCTCGCCGCGCCAGGGCATCAAGCCCAAGGATGAGCCAGGAGTAAAACTGCCAGCATTGCGTGCCACCTTGCCCATAAACGGCAAAACCTCGGCGAGCGGAATGTATTCCCCCCAGGGCACCAACTTGCGTTTCGAGTAGACGCCGACCGGTCCCTCGTCGGTCACCAACAGCGCCGAATTGAACGCTTTGCCGTTTTCATTGATCTGGGATCCCAGCAAGACGTCACACCCCTGTTCGGTCAACCCCGCCACATCCTGACGCAAGCGCTCGGACGTTGTATGGCTGTGCGGCCAAGCGGCACTCTCGGGCCAGATCAACAACAAACGCTCCCCTGGCATTCTCGGTTCGGTGCATTCAGCCTCGGACATTTCGACCAACCGCAGATAACCCTCCCAACTCTCTTCCCACGTCTGGACCAGAGGATTATTGGGTTGAATCACTCGTACCTCTTGGGCTGCAACCGATTCTGAGCGCTCGACAGCATCATCGCCTTGGCTGAATCGCCCCGCAAACACCAGTAGGGTCAACGCCGACAAAATTCCGACGAGAGCCGGCTCCCAACGTCGACGCCGCCACGATTCGGCGACGCAGACATTAGAAAATGCGAGCAGAAACGACACACCAAAGGGACCGATCCAGGCAGCCAAGGGCAAAGCCCCCGGCCAATCGACCCAGGCATAAGCGGCCAAATTCCATGGGAAACGCCCGAAGGCGACACCTCGTAACCATTCGATCGTGACCCACAGGGCCGGAATGGCCCAGAAGGACATCGGGAAACCCGCTAATGATCGAGGGCCGGCTCGACGCCAGATCCGGGACCCGAGCACTACAAACACTACCTGATCAAAACCCAGATAAAACGCCAACAACCCTTGCGCCACCGCCGCAAGGGTCGGACTCAGACCTCCGAAGGAGCCTAGGGTATCGGCGATCCAATACATCGAACTGAGCCACAACACCACCGCGTACACGGCTCCCCAGAGTACCGCCCGGCGGCGCCCCAACAACAAGAACAGCGGAGCCAAAGCCAACCATGGCAACCACAGGCTGGTCTGGCGTCCGAAACACGAGCTCCACAGCGCTGCGCCGCCGATCGCCAAAGACGCGCTTACCGCTGACTCCCGCCAAGTCGGAGAGATCTTCACGCCGTTGACAACAAGATGTCAGTTGCTCGAAGCGGTGATCCAGGTATCGAGCTTGTACTTGCGATTGACTTCACCAGCAGCCTTGTCCGCTGGCGGACGCTCTTTGTAGGGCCCGATCCGAACCCGGTAGTTGACCTGGGTTCCGACCTTGACCGGCGACATGAAAGCCGGATAGCCCCCCTGACGCAACTGCGTCAGGACTCGATTGGCCCGGGCTTCGTCGCGGGTCGAGAGCACTTGGATAACCAGACCCTCTTTCGGTGCCCCAGCTGCTGGTGTAGGCCTAGCCTCGGCAGTTGGCGGCGGCGGACTTGCTGCCGGCCGCGGTGGTGGCGGGGTAGCAGTGATCTGTCGCGGCGGCGCGGATCGAGGCGGTGGCGGGGCAGTTTGCTGCTGAGCGATCGGTGGCGGCGCAGATGGCGGCGGCGCTGGCTCAGCCAGCTCCCGAACCTCGCCATCCGTCACAGCAGCAGCTTCTTCCTGGTCCGAAAAGAATTTGAATTCGTCGAGTTGATCAAAATCACTCGGCTCGGCATCGGCAGATACGAACTGTCCATCTTCGGCTGGTAGTGGGGTTGTCCCCTCGCGTCCGATCCATACGCCGCTGACAAAGGCGGCCAGCACACACGTCAAGAGCACCACGAACGAAACCAACACTTGACGGTTGGTCAAAGCGATCTCGTAGTAGCTCGGTTCGTTAGTTTCAGTCACTTGGAAAACCTCGAGTCTCGGTCACTGGAAGTCAAGAACTATCGCTGGCTCAACTCGGCATCTGGACCTCAGCAACCTCGCCGAGCGCCGAACTGACTACCAAACATCCTTAGCATATCGATCCGCGACACAAATATGGTCATCGCGCACCCCTGCCTCTCGACATATCAAGAGTATAAAGCGAAACCGTCGCAAAGCCACGACTGCAAGGGCTTTGCGACGACAACCCGACACTCACGCCTTGATCTCACTGGCGGAACGTAGTATTCCTAAACGGTAATGTTCAATGAACAGATTATGCCCACGTTTCGTCATATCTGGCGTCGGTTCGTTCCTCACCGCAAATCGCACCGAACAAGCTTGCCTTGGCGCGCGTGGGCTTTGGGGTGCATGCTGACCTTGTCTCCAGTTGCGGGACAAGGAGACAGCAATGCTCCGGTTGTGGCGCTCCCTCGTACGGCCAGCACCGGTACAGACAGTTTTTTTGTTCTTGACCTCCGCAACGGTGGCGTGGCCAGGGTCGACCAACTACGTCGGGATGCTCTGAAAGGACGTTCGCGTCGTCTGACCCAAAACCTGTTTCAGGACATCGGACGACCACAAACCTCAGCGGCAACCACCAACGAGATCTTCCTTCGGCCCATCTACGACGCCAATCGTAACGCCCGGTCTGCTCTCTTCGTCGAGACCAGCACCGGCTATGTCGCTTACTTCGAGCAACTAGGCAAAGGCTCGACCTTCGGACGCATCAGCACGGTCATCAATCGCCCCTTCGCTCCAATCGCCGTTGGGGACGGTCGTTTCGCACTGCTGATGAAACGCGGCAGCAATGGACGTACGGAGGGAGCTTACCTCTACCATGCCACCACCGGCCGCGCTCTCTATTTCGATGGTTTGGCCAAGTTGGAGATCGATCCGACGATGACCCCGGTACCGAATCTGCCGACACTCTCTGGACAAGTGACGGCGGCAGAACTTCAGTCGGTCGATGAAGAGACGGTCGCTTTCCTCGTGGTTGATGGTAGCGATGGTTCGATGCGGTATTTCGATCTCAATCTCGACCGCGCTAGCCGTATCTCGGTGCGCGAGAGTCCACTGAGCCTGTTCCCAACCTTCGACACGGAAAGCAAGAATCCGTCACCTCAGCGATTCATTGCAGTACCGGTTCAGGGATCCGACGACAATACCGAACACGTCTTTTTTGTGGACGCCGGCAATGGCGATACAGCTCTGCTCGAGAACGTCAACAACGCATCTCGGCCGACGATGCGTAAACTGTCCATCAATCTCTACAGTGTCCTGAGGACCGACGTTGCAACAACTCCCCGCACGATCGTTGCGGTCCCAAATGTTTCCGGCAATGGGACAACAAACGGTATCTGGTTGATCGACAGCATCACCCGCGCGGTCGTCTATATACAGGACCCTGCAACCCCAGGGGACACAACTCTCCGCCGGGTCACCCCGGATAACTGATCAATCCGCAGTTTCCCGACCACAAAACATCGAGAAATCGATCCCTGCGGTGCCTGACCACTCGAGACCGAGCACATGGCGCACGAGGGCGATCTTGTCGCGGCGCTCGAGAAGACCGGTCCAAGCCAAACTCGACGAACCTTGTGGCGTCGAGTAGTGACCGGCAAAGGCCCCGACGGCAAAACTCCGCTCCCACAACCCAAAGAGTGATGCCGGATGGCCGACGGACCGACACACGTCTCGCCCCTGCAGTCTCTGACGATGTTGTAGCCGAACTACTTCGTTGGCAAGCGATAAGATGTGTGCACCAAAATCACTAACTGCAGCGAGGTAGGCTGAACGCCGCTGAGATTCCGGCACATCTGCCATCAACAAGTCTGCACGCTCTTTCACCCACTGTTGCCAAGCCTGGTCGGAACCGCTCTGTTCGAGGTCGAGCCGGGCATCGAGCAAGGCATGTAAGTAGTACTCGGCAACATCGACCGGCAGGCTCGCTAGATCAGCCAGGCCATCGGTGGATAAGAAATAAGGGGCGAATAGATAGATTTGTGGTGCTGATACCGCAGACGTTGACGCTGCGACTAACTCCGATGCCGTAACAGACTCTGACGCCGCGCCAGACGTTGACGCCGCCACAAAAAACGCCATCGCCCAATCGCCTCGATTATGAAAAACGATCGACGCTCGCTCCACTACGGGCTCAGCCCAGGCCGATGGCAACGCGGTCGAGGCGCCGAGTTGATGTTCGATGAGCCGACCCTCGGGGACTATGACCCAAGCCAAAAGGATCAACAAGTCGGGAAAAAGCATCGTACAGTTTGTGGTGGCTTGCGCAATCCGCAAGCAAGACAACTAATGCCCGTCGATCTGTCGCCTCAAGAGCTCGTTCTCGAATGCAACGCCAACCTGTGCCGTTGCCAACTCCAAGAGCTCGATATCTTCGATCGCCCGACCCGACGAACCGTTGTCGGTGTAGACCACCGAGATGACCCGTTCCGCACCCAGAACCGGGAAGACCACAACTTGGCCGTTGCGTGGGCGACCGAGAAGTCCAGCAAATTCTGGAGGCAGACTCGCATGATCAAATCCGAGCGACCGTGGCTGGCCATCAGCCACACAACGGGTCAACACATTGTCAGCGATCAGACTCAGTTTGAGGGCCCGAGTGACCTCGGCGAGAGGCTCCCCTTTGGCACTGAAACCAAAGGCGCCAAGCGCGGTCAGCGCGTCGCGCCGGACCAGAAAGAGAACCGCCCGCTCGACCGATTCCGAGATGATATGCATCAGATTCAGCGCCATCGTAGCCGATAGTAGGCCGGAACGAATATCGGCCAAAACTCTCCGTAAACGTGCGAAACCAGCTCGGGTTGTCGTGGTAGTGCCCCCTGAACCACCCGCCATATCTTGCAGCGTCCGCACCAAGCTGTAGAAACAAGCGGCCAAGGCGTGCGGATCTGCCGAGATCGCTGCCACGGCTCCAGCTTCGAATGCCAATGTCGTCATCTCCTGGGTGTCAATCAAGCAGATGACCGACGACCGAGGGCGTGAACGGCGAATCGCCAGTAGATCTTCCTCGGTGTGGCTATCCTGTCGCATATCCAACACCACAATCGTTGGAGTCGGCTCTCCCGGTAGTCGAGTACCTGCTTCACGCAAGGGAACACGCACCACGTGGGCGATCTCAGGACGGATGATCTCGGCCATTTCAATCGCGATTCCGCGATCGGGCGAGACAATCTGCAAACGGCGGTGGGCCTCGGGAAGCTCTGCGAAGACTTCGTCGTCGAGCGGTAGATCATCCCCTAGGGATTCGAGAGTGTCCGATACGGTCGCCAGGGACCGCGATTCACCCAGCATCCGCTGGCCATCGTTCTCCTCTTCTGTCGCGGCCTCACCTACCACCGGCAGGTCCGCAATCCCGTGGTCGCTGGCATTATTGCCAGCTTCACTCGCCCGGCGATTATCTTCGTCCATGATCCGAGTGGCTTCGAGCAACACCATTTGAGTGTTGAGGTCGAGCTTCGGAATGACATCGCCTGGGTACATGGCGATATCGTCTATCGGCTTGAGCTCGTCGAGTGCGAACTCGAAGGAGCCGGTGCTCCAAGTCACGAGCTCATAAATCGACTGCTCGATCTGCTCCTCGATCACCGCTCGAATGTCATCGAAGGTCAGGGTGCCGGAAGCGATCAACACTTGCCCTAGGGATCGCCTTGGTTGCTCGGAGGCTTGCAAACGAAGCAGCTCAGCCATCGCCCCGGTATCAACCAACTTCTTCTCCACCAAGAGCTCGCCCAGTCGACGAGAACCCGGCGCCCAGGCGCTGACGATCTGCCCGCGGTGAAAACCGATCTCGGCGTCCTGGCTGCCGCGGGTCAGCGACAGCGTGCCGGTACGCCGACCGAGATGCACAAATTGCATGACGTCGGCCAGGGATACGTCTTCAAGTTTGCCGTTGAGGCTCACTGCCGCTAGTTCTCCACGCTCGTGCGCTCTACGACGAAGGCCGTCTGTCGAATTCGAAGATTCTATGTCAAGTGCTGCGTACCAACTGCACCAAGCTCTCGAGCGTCCTCAATTTGCGATCGGTGTTGGAATACACCCGAGCGGCAAAGAGTGCCGACGCGGCGTGGGCCGCCAACAGATCCAACAGGTCGCGATCTTCCGCCCGCAGAATCGTCTTGTGATCAAACAACTTCAACACGACCAGAACCCCGACAATCGCATCCTGCACTCGCAACGGCACGGCAGCGATGACGTCAGAGAACTCGTCAGGACCCATCCTCAGCACTCCGTCTTCGAGCGCTGCATCGACCAGCGGATCGCCGCCGAGGTATTTTTCACGGGAGTAAAGTCCACTGGGGTCTTGGTCCAACCCACGCGATAGGGCAACTTCACATTCGTTGGTCCCCTCGCTGCGCAACAGCAACACGAAACGCTCGGCACCCAACAGGTCCACCGCAATCTCTGCGATGGTTGCCTGTACCTCTGTCGGGTCGAGGGTTGCATGCAACTGAAACGTGGCTACATACAGATTCATCAAGCGACCGAGCTGGTGCTCGGCTTCGACCATACGAGCGGTCAGCTCCTCGCGATCGCGCTCGCCAGCGGAAATCTGCGTCTCTAGCTCCTCCAAACGATCGTTCGTCTGCAGGGCGCCAGCGGCCTTCGACGGTTCGATCGAAAGCGCAGCAAGAATCTCCTTGGCCCGCTCTAGAGTAGCGCCCAATTCCGTCAGCAATTCTCCTGGTGCGGCATTCTCCATCGCCCGCTCCACCTAGAGTCGCTGAATCACCTCGAGTAGCTCTTGATTGCCAAAAGGCTTCTTGATGTAGGCTGCCGCCCCTGCCTCAAGGCCACGAACGGTGTCTTCTTCTTTGCCTTCTGTCGAAATGATCACCACCGGTATCTCTTTGAAGAAGTTGTCCGCCTTGATCTGGTTCAAGAACTCCAGACCACTCATACGGGGCATGTTGATATCGAGCAAGATGAGATCGATATCCGCATGATTGCCGAGCGCTTGGAGTGCTTCCAATCCGTCGAGACAATGCACCAACGAGTATTGGCGCAAAAGCACCTCGAACATTTTGTGGATCAGCTTGGAATCGTCGACGACCAGAATCTTCCGCGGTTGCACCTCATCCTCCTCATGAACCGCTCCTTACTTTGCCCCTGACAGCCAGCCGCAGGCTGCTGCCATCGAAACGCTCGAGATCTACCTCGAGACCAACTTTAGACATAGGAGCACACTCGACGAGTAGAGTAGCCCAAGCGCACCGGCCATGCAAGCAGCCAAGACCTGCACATGAAGCTTGACATCCGTCGGCCGTGCTATGACACTTCTTTGGAAGTCTAGTCCAGCGAGGGATCCGGACGTCTCATGCCGGCCAAGTGTACTCGAGTTGTGGTCTCGAACCACGCGCGCCGTGTCCAGTCAGGACGTGATCCAGGCAATGACAACGGTTCATAGACGGCCCGGCGATCAACACGATGCAATCAGGCTTTCAAGAGTTACTCGACGAGTTCATGCTCGAAGCGCGAGAGCGAGCCGACGAAGTCGAGTCAATGCTGCTGCGTTTGACGTCACCGGATCCCGAGGTCAAAGACGCTGCGATGGCACGAGCCAAGCGCGAACTCCACACCATCAAGGGTAACTCCGGAATGATGGGATTCAGCCATCTGCAGGAGTTGGCCCATCGGATGGAAGACCAGATGGACCTGCTCGATCTCGAAGCGCCGGATATCGGAGACCTACTGACCGAGCTCGATGCCCTCCGGCAGGGATTGGAGACCGCTCTCCCGACCGACTTCGACGAAGAGTTCCCGGCGTTGGACGACCAAACGGTGGTAGAGGAGGCCATAGGCACGCAGATCGGCGAAGCTCGCGGAGTCGCTGGCGGTAGTGTCCGAGTACCGTTCTCCAAAATCGATCAACTGGTGGAAATGCAGGCTGAAACCCTGATCTTTCGCAATCGGCTGAGCGACGCAGTTCACCGTGGGATCGAATTGACCAAGCAGCGGATCAACGATCCCGTCGAGTTCTTCACCCGATCCACGGCCGCCTGGGAGGACGTCGAGCACGCCCAGCAAGCCCTCGAGAAGACGCTCAATCAACTGCAGGAGAACGTCACCAACCTGAGTATGGTGCCTTTGCAGAGCCTATTCAGGCCACTGCGTCGCATCGTTCACGATGAGTCGGGAAACGAACACAAACAGGTCGAGTTGGCCATCGAAGGTGGCGAGACACCGATCGACAAAGCACTGCTGGAAACCGCTGGCGAATCTCTCGGTCACCTGGTTCGCAACGCGGTGATCCATGGCATCGAATTACCCGCGGAGCGCTTGCGTAGTGGCAAGTCGGAAACCGGGACCATACGCCTCAAAGCGACCTTGGAAGGCGGTGAAGTGTGGATCGAGGTCGCTGACGACGGAGCCGGTGTCGACCTGCGCGCCCTCAAGGCCAAAGCCAAGCAAGTTCTAGGAGAAGACTACGAGGCAGGCTCGGACTTGGCGCTGCTGTTCGCGGAAGGACTCTCGACCCACAAAGGCACAGATCTGAGCGCCGGCCGTGGTGTTGGACTGTCGGCGGTTAAACGCAGCGTCGAGCGACACGGCGGCCGCGTCGACGTCCGCTCCCAACGGGGTTCGGGGACCTGCTTTTCACTGCGTTTGCCGGTGACAGCGTCCATCTTGAGATCGCTGCTGTTGAACGTCGACACGGAAACCTACGCGCTACCGTTGTCGACTGTGGTCGAAACCACTAGGCTGTCGGATCAGCCAACACACCAACTGAACCAAGCCGGAGTCATCCGTTGGCGGGGCCAACTCGTACCGATTCTCGACCTCGGTCTCGCCTTCAGCACCGCTAGCAAACCGCGCGACGATGGATTCGTAGTGGTGATCGAGGTTCATGGGCGTTTCCGTGGCCTCGCGATCGACTCGATCGTCGGCATTCGTGATATCGTTGTCAAAGGTCTCGACAGCATCGTTGGGCAGCCGGTGGGCATTTCTGGCTCGACGATTCTTGGTGACGGCAGGGTCGTCATGATCTTGGATCCGTCGGCGCTTGTCGTGATACCTCCTTTCGTCGAAGCTCAAAAATGACCAGGAAGTCGCGAGGGAGCAACAGTAGCAAGGCGCGCTCACAGAGTGAGCCGGGCAACCCACGGGAGGACAACCCGGAGGCCTCTATGGTGGATGATGCCTCGGCCGCACGCGAAGCCTCTGGCGATCAGGCTGAGACTGAGCGTCAAGATCCGGAAACCAAAGCCTCGCCGAAGTTGACGTTACCGGCCTTCGGCTTCGCTGCCGACTTGCTCAAGAAGACTCCCGAAGACACACCAGTTGCCGAACCGGAACCAGAACCGGAACCGGAACCGGTGATGACAACCAGTGGGATCGACATCGCCGATCCGCGCCGCATCTTCGCCTTCGCTGACAGCCTGGAACGCAATGCCGCTGACCTAGCCCCGCAAGCTGCCCCGGTCAGGCTCGAGACCTGGGTTGCTTTCCGGCTGGCTGGAGAAACTTTCGCGTTACCGGTTGAACCGGTCCGCGAAGTAGTGCGCGTCGCATCGATCACGCGCGTTCCCCACGCTCCGACGCCGATCCGGGGCGTCACGAACATGCGCGGTCGCGTCATTCCGGTAATCGACCTCAGGTTGCGAATCGAGCTGCCACAAGCCGATCTCGACCGGGCCTCGCGAGTCATCGTAGTGAGTTCCCGCGGACGCCTGCTGGGACTCCTCGTCGACGCAGTCGACCAAGTCATCCACATCGATCTCGAAAAAGCTCAACCACCGCCGGACGATGTGATGACGGTTCAATCCGACTATATTTCTGGTGTCTATCATCTGGAGGACCAATTGATTCTGCTTCTCGACATCGATCGTGCGCTCGTCATTCACGACGCCCCCCATGTTGATATGGCGGATACAGCCGCTCAAGGCTCCGCCCATTCTGGCAGCGCAGCTGATGAAGCGACGGCGGGCCCAGCGTGAAGTACCGCCAGCAACATCATCAGCTAGACCAGCCGGACGCTATGCCCCTTCGCCGCTTACCCACTCTCGCGAGGCACGGTCTCGCCAGGCTTTTGATCATACCGATCTTCAGTCTCGTCGGGACTTGGAGCTCGATCACAGCGCAGGAGGCGGATAGTGAAACCGCTGCTAGCTCGTCAGATTTCCAGGTGATCGTCAACACCGCCAACCCGACCGAGTCGATGGAGGCATCCACGGTCGCAAAAATTTTCCTCAAAAAGGTGCGGCGTTGGGATCACGACGAGAGCATTACGCCGATAGATCTCGGCCCCAAGGACCCGGTTCGAAAAACTTTCACAAAAGCCGTTCACGGCAAGAGCGTCACGGCAATCAAGAGTTTTTGGCAACGGATGATCTTCTCGGCACGAGGGCAGCCGCCGGAAGAGAAAGCTTCGGCCGAAGACGTCGTGGAATTCGTCCGCTCGACTCCGGGCGCCATCGGCTATGTAGCGGCCGACACCGAGTTGGGCGAAGACGTCAAAGAGCTCAAGATCACCCCATGAATCGATCGGCCACCCGGGATCTCGCAACGTCGAGACTGCCCGGATAGGGAGAGGCCTGTATGTTCCAACGAATTAGCCTCAGATGGCGACTGCTCATTATTCCGGGTATCGCGATCCTCGGGTTTGTTAGCATCATCGGTCTGCAAGTGCTGTTTGGCAAAGATGTCACCACACTCGGCAACTCGATTCGAGGCTTCGTCTTCGGTATTCGAGTGCAGGCCGCCTTGCTCGATCTCCAGCGAACTTTTGAGGACGCGACCACCGAAGAGAATCCTGAGCGGCTGAACGACAGCGAAATACTGAAGGAACAGATCCACAGTCATCTCGCTTCTGCCAAGAGTTACACCAATTTCGATGCTGAGCAGGTCGCTGAGCTCGAGCAAACCTTCGAAGATTATTACGAGATCGCAACCGGCTATGCCACAGCATGGATCGACGGTGGCGGTGTGTTGTCTCAGGATGTGCTGGCGCGGGTGCGGCCCATGCGGGATTTGCAGGAAAAGCTGAAGGCTCAGGTCAAAGCCCTTTCTGCACAGGAGGAGGGCGGCGATCTCGAAACCGAATTCGTCAATCTGGAACAACAGCTGGACCAGCTACAGAACCGGCAGAAAAACGCTCAAACCTTCATTCTGGTGATCTCAGGTGCGGCCTTCGTCATTCTGTTGTTGGTTGCCTATTTCGTCTTCACTTCACTCAACAGGCCCGTCAGCCAAGCGGTGGAAGTAGCCAACTCGCTCTCGCAGGGCAACATGAATACCACCGTCGTGGTTGACAGCGACGACGAGATCGGACGCCTCCTGCAATCGATGAAGGCCATGCTCGGTTACCTGCGTGAAATGGCATCGGTCGCCTCGGCGATGGCAACCGGCGATCTACGGGCACAGATTGATCCCCGCTCAGAAGATGATCTCTTCAGTCGCGCATTCCGCGATATGTCGGAGAACCTGCGTGAGATGATCGGCCGGGTCAAAGAAGCGTCGAGCGCGGTCGCGGGCTCAGCCAACGAGATCTCGAGCTCGTCTTCGCAAATCACCCGCGGTGCTGAAAGCCAAAGCGCTTCCGCCGACGAGACGCTCTCAACGATGGTCGAAATCGCCGCTCAGATCGACAGTGTCGCAAAATCCTCGCAAGCCCTCGCTGTGAATGTCGACCAGACCTCGTCGTCGATTCAAGAAATGGGCGCCTCGATCGAAGAAGTGGCCAAGAACTCCACCAACTTGCTGACTTCCGTTGATGAAACATCATCGACGATCGAGGAGATGGCGGCGTCGATCCAGTCGATCGAAGCCAAGGTGCGAGTGGTGGATGACGTCTCGCGCGAAGCTGCCGCCATCGCCAACTCTCGCGGCGACGAGCTCTCAGCCATGATCGCTGGTATCAGTGTCGCTGGACAGGATATTGGCAAGATCGTCGGTATTATCGAAGACATCGCCGACCAGACCAACCTCTTGGCTCTCAATGCAGCGATTGAGGCGGCGCACGCGGGAGATGCCGGACGCGGTTTTGCGGTGGTCGCTGAAGAGGTCAAGCGCCTCGCCGAGCGCTCGGTCACCTCAACTCGCGAAATTGCGCACGTGGTCGAAAACGTCCAAAAGAATACCAGTGACGCGATCGAGCTAACCGGCGTGATCTTGCGCCAAATCGTCGAGAGCGTCACGCGCACCTCCGAACTGGTGGGCGAGGTCTACAGCGCGACCCAGGAGCAGTCCGGCGGCGCGGCCCAGATCCTACAAACCTCGACCCACATGCAGAATGTCACCCGCCAGTTGGCCTCGGCGGCCAAGGAACAGGCCAACGGCGCCCGCGACATGATGAAGGCAGTCGAGGTCATGAACCGGATGACTCAGCAGGTCGCTGACGCCAGCCGTGAGCAGAAGCAAGGTGGAGATTTGGTCGTCAAAGCGGTTGAGCGCATCGCTCAGATCGCACAGCAGAATCTGGCGGCGGCAGAACAGCTTTCGTCCAATACGCACAACCTGACCAACGAGTCAGAACGCCTGTTGAGTGTGGCTGAAGTCTTCACACTCGACGCCGGCGAAGAATAGGCCCTGTCGCGGAGACCGGCAGGCCGACACACACCCATAAGCCTCGAACCGACAAAGAGAGTCTCCAGGGAGGGAGCCAATAGCTATGAGCGGCGCACCACAGCCCTTCGAAACCACATGGCAGGAGTGTATAGAGCTTCTCGACAAGCTACCTTCGCTGCCCGTCGAGGAACGAATCGACGCCATCGAACGCCTGATTCGTAACCCGAGCCCCGGAATTCGCAGTCGATCGTTGCGCATGGGTGCGGCGGCCATCCCCGACGAGCGGTTAAAGGACTATCTGCGCTCGGACGCTGATGACGTGTTGCGCAATGCCGGGCTCGAAATGCTCAAGATGCGTGGCAACCGGGGCTTTAGCCTCATGCTGGCGCTGCTCAAAGACGACGATCCAGACGTGGTTCTGCAAGCGGTGATTGCCCTAACCCATCTGCGAGATCCACGCGCCCTGGAGCCGTTGCGCAGCGCCCTCCACCATCCTGATCCCAACGTCGTGCAAGAAGTCATCGTCGCGATTGGCCAGATCGGTGACGCCCGAGCGATTCCCGATCTGCTCGGTTTTCTAGAGGCTGATTCCTGGCTCCAGATGGCTGCGGTCCAGGCTCTCGGCAACCTGCGTTCACCGGTTGCCGTGCCCCATCTAGAGAGCTTGCTGACCGACTTCATGGCCGGTCCGATGGCCGCTGAAGCGTTGGCCCGAATCGGCGGTCTGAACGCATTCAAAGCTCTGGCGAAACACTGGCTGCGATTCCGCAACGAAGTCGACAACGAAACGACGCTCGGCCTACTGGCCCATATCTTGGAAGGACTACCGAGTGCCCCGCGGGCTCCTGAGGGTCTGGTCGAGGCCTTGGAAGAGCAGCTACACAGCGAGCAGGACAATTTACGGGTCGCAGTTGCACGATGCTTGTTGGCGCTCGAGACTGGAACCCATGACGGCGACGCCTTGATGCAAGTCGCCAGCTTCCACCGCGAAGCCGCAGTGCTGCCCGCGTGTATCCACCATCGCAAGGATTTGATTGGCCATCTGCTGGGACAAAACGGCATCCAACGGGCCTGGGGCTTCTTATTGGCCGCACGCTTCCCCAAGGAGACACCGTCGGCATCCGTCGTCTCGGCGCTTCAACACTCTCCAACCCCAGACCAACTGGGACCCATTCTGCGCGCCCTTTCCAAGTTACGGGACCCGGAAGTTGGCGGCGCACTGTTGGGCTTCTATCTGCGGTTGCCAGACGAGCAACGCACCACGGTGCATCCCCTGATCAAGATCCATCGCCAGGCACTACAGCAGCGGCTGGCCTCCGATCCGGATATCGATCAGGCGACGCGGGTTGTGCTGACTGCCTTGCTCGGTGGCTCACCGGCCGAGATTGAAGAGTCGCTACTGGAGCTGTCCGCCGACAATCGAGTCCGGGCACTACGCGAGTTGCTCGACCTCGAAGACGCCATGCGCAGCCTACCCTGGCAACGCTGGCTCGACGAAGCACCCAACACCTACGGCACGGTGGCCGCAGAATTTGCGGCCCGAGCCAAGGTCCGCGATCTGGCACCGAGCTTCAGGCGTTTGCTGGCGGAAAACACCGAGCCTTACCTCATCCGCACGGTCGGAGAGCTCGGTGATCGTGAGAGTGTCCCGATCTTGACCCAACTTCTGGAGCCCGAATCGCCGCTCGAACCACTTATCCTAGAGAGCCTTGGACGCATCGGTGGGCCAGAGGCACGAGCCGCCTTGCGCCATGCCACGTCGTCCGGACGACCGCAGCGTGAGCGAATGGCCTATCGTGCATTGGCCCGTTGCGCTACCTCGGAAGATGACGAGATCTTCCGTAATGCCATCCATCACAGCGATTGGTACGTCCGACTCTCCTGCGCCGAAGTCCTAGGGCGCTTCGCACGACCCGAGAATCTGGCAGCGTTGGCTCAACTGGCAGCAGATCCGGTGCCAATCGTCGCGCAACGCGCTCTCTCGTTTCTCGAAGCCTGAGAGAGGTTCTCATCGTGCTGCAAGCACCTGCCGCGCTCACCCTCGAAGAGCTGGCGCTCTTCAACGAGTTGTTCTCCACCACCTTCGGGCTGCATTTCCCGGAACACAAACTGGAGATTCTCGAATCACGACTGCTGCCCCGGCTACGGGCCAACCATGTGCAGCGTTTCATGGACTACTACTTGATCCTGCAATACGATTTGCAGCGCGAAATCGATCCCCTCACCCAGGCCATCACCAACAACGAGAGCTACTTCTTTCGCGAAACAGCTCAATTCGAGGCGCTGGACAACACTCGGCTCGACGAGCTCTGTCACAACGGTCGGTCGGGCTCTCTCCGCATCCTGTCAGCCGGCTGCTCGTCGGGTGAAGAGGCCTATACGCTCAATATTTTTGCGCGCAACCAGCCGGCAGCGATGGCAACCAACGCGCTCCAAATCCAAGGGATCGACCTCGACAGCCAACGGCTCGCCATGGCAAAGGAAGCCATCTACCGCCCCAGTGCATTGCGCGCTCTCTCCGAGGATCAAATCCGACGGTTCTTCCAGCGCCACGACAGTGAGCACTTCGAGTTGCGGGAAACGTTTCGCCGCGGGGTCGAATTTGCACGCGGCAACATTCTCGAACTCGACAGATTTGTCGAAGTCGAGCCTTACGACGTCATTTTCTGTCGTAACGTACTGATCTACTTCTCAGAGTCGGCCCTCAAGAACGCGATCGACCAATTTGCACGGGCAGTGCGTATTGGGGGTTTGTTGTTTCTCGGCCATTCTGAATCGATCATCGGCCTGACCACCGCTTTTCAGGCCGAACGTATCGGACCCTGCATCGCATACCGAAGGAAAGAAGCGTGACAGGAGGCTCAGAGCCCCGGATTCGTGTCGCGGTGGTCGACGATTCGACCTTTATTCGCAAAGCGATTTTGCGGATGCTGAGCGATGAGCCGATGATCCGTGTCGTAGGCTCAGCCGGCTCCGGCGAGGAGTTGCTGACTCACCTCGAAGACTGGCGCCCGGACGTCATCACCCTCGACCTCGACATGCCTGGCATGGGTGGCTTGGCCACCCTCGATCGCATCATGGTGCGACGACCGACGCCGGTCATCATTCTCTCCACTCACAGTGGTAAGGGCGCCCCGTTGACCATCGAGGCGTTACACCGCGGCGCCACCGACTTCATCGACAAGCAACAATATTCGCTCGTCGACTTCGAAGCCTTACGTGCGGTCTTGATCGAACGGATTTTTCAGGTCACCAACCGGACGCCGCCCGAAGCCGTCGAAGAGTTGGACGCCCCTCCCCCGACGCCGGATTTTATGACCGTCGCCGACGTCTCGGAGGTCGAAGAACCGACCGCTTTTGATCTGATTGTCATCGGAGCATCCACCGGCGGACCGCCGACGCTCCAGCGAATCCTCGAAGACCTCGGGGATTCGGTGTCGGTTCCGGTAGTCATCGTGCAACACATGCCGGTCGGTTTCACCGAGGCTTTTGCCGAACGCCTGAACGCCTACTTACCGCTGCAAGTCGGCGAAGCACATTCCATGGAGCACCTGCTACCGGACACGGTCTACATTGCACCGGCAGGATCGCACCTCAGGATTGAACGCCAAGGAAACGACCTGATTGCCGAACTCAGTGCGTTTCCCCAAGGCATGGTGCACGTGCCATCGGTCGATGTGTTGTTCGACTCGACCGCCGACGTGGTAGGGCACCGTGCGATCGGTGCGTTATTGACCGGTATGGGACGTGACGGAGCCCAGGGGATGGCCGCGCTCAAGTACCGTGGTAGCTACACTCTTTGCCAGGATGAAGCCTCTTGCGTCGTCTTCGGTATGCCTCGGGCGGCGCTTGCGCTTGGCGCAGTCCATGAAGTCGCCACCCCCGACGTCATGGGGAAACGGATCCAGGAGCTCATCGCCGAGGGCCCAGGCACCCGCCGTTTCAAGACCCGAACTCAGCCGTCCAAGTAGGCATGCAGCGCGTTCTTCGCGCACACAACCTCTTTTTCGATCGTCGCCACCTGGTTTGAGGCGTCGCTCAGATCCTCAGCGCTGGCAATCCTCTCGAGCCCAGCACAGGCAATACTCAATCGCACCAAGCCGACCGTTCGCGCGCTGCCTTTGAATTTGTGAGAGGTCTGGCGCAGCGATCTTGCCTCTGAGGTCGCAAGGGCACTCCGAATTTCCTCGCAGTAGCTGGAGGCATAATGCTCGAACATCTCGACCATCTCAGGCAACATTTCCTTGCCCACCCGGGACTCAAGAGCCCGCAGACCGTCGAGTACCGATCGATCGAGGATCTCGCTCGCTTGTTGGCTACCCATGGCCACTACTTTAGAGACAAAACCTCTCATCTCACATAACGAAACCAAAAAGATTCCTGATCTGAGGCTCAATAGGGGCTCCACCACCGATTCGACTCGATAGGCCGTATCCAACAGGGTCTGCTAGACTGCGCGCCGCCCATGAACATCAAGCAACTATGCCGAGCCGAAACCACCGAACCTACCCTCTGTAAAGTACTCGCGATCTGTTGCCTCTCCGTGATGTTGCTGCTGACCGCGGCTTGCGGTGCCCCTCAGCCAGAAGCGCCCCCTGAGACCTATCGGGTGCGGGGCATCATCCGCAAGTTACCGACACCAAACCGCAGCCCACAGGAGCTTTCAGTTCGCCACGAGGCGATCCCAGAGTTCAAGAACGCCGACGGTAAGGTCGTTGGGATGGACTCGATGACCATGCCCTTCCCGCTCGCTGATCCGGCATTGATCCACACCCTTGAGGTCGGTGATCGGATCGAGATGCAATTCAACGTGCAATGGAACGGTGATCATCCACTCGAGATCACCGCCATCGATGCCCTGCCTGCTGAGACACGACTGGCCTTCGAACCGCCAGCACCTGAACCGTCTGCCGCTGAACCGTCTACCGCTGAACCGTCGAGCGCTGAGCCAGCCGTCCCGGACGAGCCCTCGGACGAAGCCAACGCCGCTTCGGAACCTCCTGTCGATCCCGTCAGCTCGTCATGACCGCCGATGCCAAGGTAGCCCGGCCGACGATGTGGCAGAGCATCGCCCAGGCCGTAGCCTCATGGCGCACAGCCTCGGTTTCATTGCTGTCCTTCGCGTCTGGATTACCACTCGGCCTGGTGTGGATTGCAATTCCGGATTGGATGCGCAGTATCGACGTCGACATCCGCATCGTCGGCCTGTTCACGTTGGCCCAGGCCCCGTGGACCTTCAAACTGATCTGGGCGCCTTTCATGGACCGTTATGCGCCACCGTTCCTCGGCCGTCGCCGGGGTTGGGCATTGATTGCACAGATTGTCCTGAGTCTGTTGATCTTGCTGCTGGCTGGCGTCGGCGATCACCCCGAGACCCCATGGGTGGTTGCCGCTCTCGCCTTGGCAATCGCTTTCGCCTCAGCGAGTCAAGACATCGCCATTGACGCCTACGCGGTCGAAGTTCTGAAAAGAGACGAGCAAGGCGCCGTCGTCGGGGCGCGCATCGCGGCCTACCGAGCGGCCATGTACGTCGCTGGCGGGCTCAGCATCACCCTGGCGGGGGCCACCTCCTGGCCCTTGACCAACGTTTTGCTGGCAGCCGTTTTCCTACCGATGATGATCGTCACCTGGAAAGCTCCACCACCCCCCGACACATTGATTCAACCCAAAACTCTCAGCGATGCGGTGTGGAAACCCTTCCTGGAATTCCTTGCCCGTCACCGCGCCCTCGAGATCTTGGCCTTCGTTTTCCTCTACAAAATTGCCGACAACCTGGCTGACGGCCTGCTGCGCCCATTTCTATTCGATATGGGTTATTCCACCTTCGACCGTGGCTTTTCTCTCGCCACCATCGGCTTGCTCGGGATTGTTGGCGGCACCTTCGTCGGTGGCTTGTGGACCAATGTCATCGGTCTCGGCAATGCGCTTTGGCTCTTCGGCTTTTTGCAGATCTTCTCCAACATCGGCTACGTTTTTGTCGCCCGCGCCGAAACCCATCAACTGTTGATGTACGGCGCGCTGAGCTTCGAGAAATTCACCACGGGTCTCGGCACCGGTGCCTTTTCAGTGTTATTGCTGCGGATGACCCACAAGCGATTCTCAGCCACCCAATACGCCCTGTTCTCGAGTCTCTTCAGCCTGCCGCGGATTGTCTCCGGACCAATTGCTGGCTTCACCGTCGATGCCGTCGGCTGGGAGATGTTCTTCTGGGCCAGCATTGTCGCTGGCATCCCTGGCTTGCTGATGCTGCAGCGCTTCTCGCCACTCGGCACACGCGAGCCAGAATTTTCGGTCGAGGCACCGCGCTCCTTGGCGCCATTGTCCACCGCCGCGCTGACCACCCGTGGCGTCCTCGGTGCTGCTGCTGGCTTCCTTTGCGCGATGCTCTCCTCCGCCTTGCTCTCCGCCCTCAAAGCAGCCCGCGGCGACGGAATGTTCGACTACGCTGCCGCCGTCGAGTCTGTGTTGCAACCCAACGGAATCGCCGACTGGCTCAGCCTCCTGGGCTTCGTCATCTTCGGTGCTGTCATCGGCCTCGCCACCGCGGCCATTGTTGCAGCCCGTCACGGTGCCGGTCGAACAGCGGACACCGACTGAGTCACACTCACCAGAGCCTGCCGAGGGCAATTCGACGTCTCAAAAAGAAGTAAGTCTCTCTGAGTCCTCCTCGAAGCTCGACGCAAGAACGCTCAGGCCACCCCCAACACGCTCAGGGCTGCCCGCGAGAGCTCTCCCCAGACCTACCTTCACTCGCCCTGAGACTGCCGGTGGAGTTCCCACAGTCGACTGGGACTGAGAGGAATTTCGCGGATCTCGAAACTTGGATCGCCGAGCGCGTCCTCCACAGCTTGGGCAAAAAGCGGGCCGACGGGGATCGCACCGGCTTCTCCTGCGCCCTTGACCCCGAGAGGATTCAACGGCGACTCGGTAACCTCGTGACCGCACTCGATCCTTGGCACATCGAGGGAGGTCGGCAAAAGATAATCCATCAACGAGGCGTTGAGCAGCTGACCGTCTTCGTTGAAGTGGAGCTGTTCGTAGAACGCATTACCGATCCCCTGCGCGACGCCACCGTGGATTTGGCCATCGAGAATCAAGGGATTGATCACCTTGCCACAATCGTGGACCACGACGTAGCGCTGGATCTCGACTTGCATGGTTTCCGGATCGACCTCGACGATCATGGCGTGAACTCCCGACGCGGTGGCACCGCGCTCGGGGCCAAAGTAGTCTGTCGACTCCAGGCCGGGCTCGGTGCCGGGCTTGACGGCGCCGCGCATGGGATTGGCCCGCAACGCAAGCTCACCCAACGGGATCGCCTTCCCCGGTACGCCACGTACCCGAACCGCACCGTCCGAGAGCTCTAAATCCTCTTCGGCAACTTCCAACTCCTCGCTCGCTAGCCGCAGGATCTTGCGCCGTACACCCACCGCGGCGGCGTGGATCGCGTTGCCCGCCACCACCGCTCCACGGCTGGCGAAGGTGCCGGCACCCCAGTGGAACTGGTCGGTGTCCCCGGTCACAACCTCGATATCCCGAACATCCACCCCAACCTGATCGGCAACCACTTGCGCAAACGAGGTCATGTGCCCTTGACCCTGAGTGCCAACACCGGTGACAACACTCACCTTGCCGCTCGCTTGGACCTGCACCCGGGCACCCTCATAAGGCCCAATCCCAGTGCCTTCGACATAGGCTGCCAGGCCGACGCCGACCGCACGTCCCTCTGCTCGCAAGCGCGGCTGCTCTTGCTCAATGAAGTTGCGATAGCCAATTCTCTCCAACGCTTGGTCAAGCACCGGCTCATAGTTGCCACTGTCGTACACCAACGGAGCAAAGTCTTGGAAGATGATTTCGTGATCGTAGGGAAAGGCATCCGGCGGAATGAAGTTACGACGCCGGATCTCGGCGCGATCGAGTCCAAGCTCCCGCGCAGCAAAGTCCAACAAACGCTCGACCACGAAAACGCCATGCTGACGCCCCGCACCACGATAAGGCGTCACAATCGGCTTGTTGGTGAAGACGGCTCGAAACTCACTGTAGTAGCTCGGAACGCAGTAGGGACCGAGTAACGTGCACTGGCTGTTGATCGGCACCGTCAAGCCATAGGGATTGTAGGCACCGGTGTCGTGCAAGAAGACATCACGTATGCCGAGGATTTTGCCATCTCGGCTGAGTGCAATCTCCGAATCATGAACCTGACCACGCTCTTGAGTCGTGGCAAAGAAGTTCTCTTCCCGATCCTCGATCCACTTGATCGGACGTCCGAGCTGCATCGACAACCAAGGGATGATCACCTCTTCCGGGTAAAACATCATGATCTTGGGCCCAAACCCGCCACCAAGAAAGGGTGCGATCACGCGCACCTGGCTCTCAGACAAGCCCAACATGGCGGCAAGACCGTTGCGAATTGGAATCGGTGCTTGAGTGGTATCCCACACGGTCAAACGCTGGGCGCGTTTATCCCAATCGGCGACAACCCCTCGGTTCTCCATTGCGGCCGCAGTGCCTCGATCGTAAACGAGCCGACGATCGAGCACCAAATCAGCCTGTTCACGGGCCGCTCGATAGTCTCCTTTTTCCTGAATCACATGAGCTGCAAGGTTACCTTCGACATCGTCGTGGACCTTCGCTGCACCGCTGGTCACAGCTTCTTCGAGATCAACCACCGCATCGATTGGTTCGTAGTCGATCCAAACGTCCTCGGCCGCATCCTCGGCCAGATAGCGGCTTTCGGCCACCACCACCGCAACCGCTTCCCGCATATGTCGTACTTTGCCCTTGGCCAGCGGCACTTGTGTCCGCTCGGTGAACTCGCAGCGCTCGATGGTCGGCGGCGGCGGCACCAACAATGGACCGGGCTGCCAGTAGTCCCCGAGATCGGCGGCGGTGTAGACCGCCAACACGCCGTCGCGCGCGACCGCTGCCGAGACATCGATCGAGGCGATCCGGGCATGGGCGTGCGGACTTCGAACAAACGCCACATGGCCTGTGCCCGCAAGATTGACATCGTCGACAAACAAAGCCTGTCCCGTTAAAAGACGCGGATCTTCGTTGCGACGGAGACGCTGGCCGAAAGTTCGGGTGGACATCTGACTCTCCTATGACCTCTCAGCGATAAGGAGCGTGCAGTCTATCTCAGCATAGCTCGGCTTGGAGATCTGGATAGAGAATCTCCCGACCTGCTAAGTGTTTGATTTGGTGATGTTTGAGCCTAGCTCTTCGACTATCGATGGCTTGCGGAAATTTTGTGGAAAAACAATCACCTTCACCTGGGCGTTAGTTATTTCTACGTTCAGAGCAAATGCCTTGTTTGCCTAACCTAAACAAATAAGTCACCTATTATCAGATAGTTATAAAAAATAGATATACAACTATGGCCGTTATATTACAGCGTCATGTGAGTTTTCCACAGAACGATTGAACCGACGGCAACTTCGCCGTGCAACCCGGTCGGATTCAGCTTCAAATGGCCCTCCGCGAGCGATTCACAGACGGCCTGGAAAAGCCTGCGGAAAACCCGGTGGAAAACTGCCCTGAGGCCTGAATCTAAAGATCCAACAGCAGATTGCACAAATAGCTGTGCAGGAAACCTAAAGTACTGATTTTAATAGCTTTAAAATTCTGGCCATGAAGCAGCCTAGATCTTGGAGATGCAAAATCCCGACCGTTTTCCACAGCATTTTCTTCATGCGATACTTGAAGAAATCCATAAGCCCTGAGATAGAGCTAATTTAGCTCCTAGAGAGCCAGTCAAAAAGATTAACAATTGCCTAATCAAGCCCGCAAAAAACTCGTCAGCAATGTTCGAGCGCAGCCCTCAAGTCGACGATCTTGACCGGCTTGCTCACATAGTCGTCCATCCCCGCTGCCAGGCAGCTTTCACGATCGCCTCGCACCGCGTTGGCGGTCAAAGCAATCAGCCGCGGCCCAGCTGGCGCAGTCCATTTCTGGCGGATTCGCCGGGCAGTCTCGAGCCCATCGAGCTCCGGCATCTGCACGTCGAGCAAAACCACATCATACGTTTGGTGTTCGAGAGCAGCGAGCGCCTCTAGGCCGTTGGTCACTAGGTCGGTCTGGCATCCGAGCCTCTCCAACATCCGGACCGTCACCACCTGATTGACCGGGTCATCCTCGGCGAGAAGAATCTTGAGGGCCTTGTCCCGCGACAGCGCTGAGAGCCCGGTCATCTTGCGACGCACCCGCAGGCTCTGACTCGGGGTGCCGAACACTGAAACCAACAGTTTCAAGAGCTCACGGGATCTCACCGGCAAGGCCAATCGGCCCGCTGGCAACTGCGCTGGCTCCAAGCCGCTTTCATCGCGAGCATTGATTTTACGAACCGTGATCCATGGCATCTGCCGCCGAAACACCTCGGGCAGTAACGCCCGGCGCAGCCATTGGCGACCGTCACCACCCCAATCACCAAGGATTGCAAGGTCAAACTGTTGCGGATCACGCAGCCAGGCCAGCGCTTGCTCCGGTGACTCCGCGAGCCGCGGTACCATGCCCCAGCCGGTGAGGTCATCCTTCAGGATACGCTGGGTGAAGATCCCTTGTTCGAGGATCAGAACCCGGCGCCCCTTCAGCTCCCCGGGAGTCATTTCGAGGTGGTGGTCAAACAGCGACGAAACGGGTCGCAATGGCAGGTGGCAGTGGAACACCGACCCTCTTCCGACTTCGCTCTCGACGTCCAGCTCTCCATCCATCAACTCACATAGACGACGGCTGATCGCGAGCCCCAACCCTGAACCACCATGGCGTCGTCGATTCGAGGCATCCACCTGACTGAACACCTCGAAAAGATGCCCCAGCTGGTCCTGTGGTATCCCGATACCCGTATCGGTCACCTTGAAACTCACCCCCGACGCTGGGTCGTCACTGCGCTGACCGTCGCGAGGGGTCACCTCGAGCAAGGTTCCCCCGCGGTCGGTGAACTTGACCGCATTACTCAGCAGGTTGATCAGGATCTGCCGGACTCGCAAGGCATCCCCCTCGACGGTCGCTGCCAGTCGGCGATCGACGGTATACGCTAGATCCAGCCCCTTCTCCGCTGCTTTCGAGGCGACGATGCCTATCGACTCTTCGACCACATCGCGCAGTCGAAAGGGTCGGGTTTCCACCGTCAGCTTGCCGGCTTCGATCTTCGAAAAGTCGAGAATGTCGTCAACAAGTGCGAGCACCGCATCCCCGCTCGAGCGCGATAACGCCGCATACTCCTGCTGCTCTGGCGTCAAGTCCGTATCGAGCAAAAGATCCGCCACTCCAATGACGCCATTGAGCGGTGTGCGGATCTCGTGGCTCATGTTGGCTAGAAACCTGGTTTTGGCCTCGCTCGCTTCGATCAGCTGCCGGGTGCGCTCGTCCACCCTTCGCTCGAGATCCTGTCGCAAGCCTTCGAGTTCGAGATGTGTGCGCAGGAATTGGTTCGCCAGCGATGCCGCAAGCGCCAGTACCAAAAACCCGAAACCGAACGCAATCCATCGCGGACCTGCGATCAACCCACGATCGACTGCTACATCGCGCAGGAAGAACGAAATTGAGAGCACCGTTCCCATCGCCAGGATGCGAGCCTCCGGGTTCCGCCTCCAGGCTTCACGAAAGATCGTCCACAGGGAATAGCCACCGATGACGACCACTGTGATCTCCCAATAGGGCAGGACCCAGAGGTTGAGCGCCAACCCCGGCGTGCTCACCACCACCAGGCCCGTCACGAGATTGAGCCCCTGATAGATTCGCAAACCGCGGCTGATGCGCAGTCCAAGCAGCGGCCATACCAGCTGAACGAACACCGCGACCAACGCGAACAGCAGCAAGTATTCGAGTTCTTTGAGTAGTAGGAAACTGTCGCTCAGGTTGTACTTCCATTGAGTACGGAGCACAGAATACCCACCAAATGTCAGCGAGCACACACCGAACCACAGATAGCCGTTGAGCTGGGGCCGACGTCGGAAGAGCTCGAGGTGGAATAACCCTAGAATGAGAAAAAGACCTGCCAGGAAGACCTGCAACTGTTCCGACTCGAGCTCGTGCCGGGCTAACTCCTCGATATGTCCTAGCAAGTAAGGCCCACTGTGGGGGCCGTCCATGTCCCCAGCGGTATCGGACGACTTCCAGACCCGCAGCGCAAGAACCAGACGGCCGTTCGGTTCGATCGCCCGGGGCGGAATCGCATAGGTTCCATGCCGGTCGTAGTCGATCTTCGGCGTCGGCGGCAGCTGTCCGACGCCGCCCAGCCGCAGGCCACCAGCGAAAATCTCATAGGCACTGTCGACTTTGCCGATGGTCACCCCGAGCCGCAGGGCCCCACGATCTTCGATCGACAGTGGCCAGCTCTTCCCGTCGAGCTGGATCGTTCGTCGGTACCAGGCCATGCCGACGTCTTCGCCCGACACAAAGCCGCTCGGCACCTTGACCTCGAGCCACGCCGAATCATCGTAGTCAGGTACTGCCCAGGTGAGATCGTCTCCGAGCTGAGTCTTCCAGTAGCCGTCGAGACGAACCAGCTCTTGATCGAGCATCTCGACCTCGACCACTTGTTCAGCCACTAGCACACTCACCGACGCCAGAACGATCGCTAGGCTCGCAGCCGAGACACGAAGAAGCTTCAGCAGCCAGCGCTCCAACGGACCGCGGGGAGCCAAGATCGAAACAATACGAGATCTGGATTGAGGGGCTCTAACGCTCACGAAACTCCTCTTTGGCTGCCCCTCATCGGTTGGCAACTCGGGACCGAGCGTACGGTCCCAAGTCTAAAACCGTATGGTATCGCTAAGTCAGGTCTCTCCGCCTCCCCAACCGTCGAACGCCGAGGATCATCAGGAAGAAAATCAGACCCGAAAGGCCCCAGGGACCTAGCGTCGGAATCTCGATCGGTGGCAGGTCGAAAATCACCACGGTGGGATCATCCTCGGATGGATCACCGTCGCCGTCCGGGTCGGGATCTCCACCATCCTGGGACACATCGGAAACCGGAGTGTCAGCATCACTCAGGCCTTCAACGATCGCACTACATTCGTAGGGCCCAACATTGCCGGCTGGCACCACATTGATCACCAACATGATCTCGCCAGACTCGGCCGGATCGAGGCTGTCCATGCCGGTGAGCATATTTGGGTCGCCCTGGCCATCGAAGGCCGGGTTGACCGCAAAATCCGACGAGTCCACCATCACCACCTCAAAACTAGCCGCCTCCGCAAAGGCGGTCGCCAGATCCGAGATCACTTGGATTTCATGGATGCGGATGTTGCCTAGATTCTCAGCCAGCATCAGAAAAGTGACGTCGTAGGATGCACCTGGTTCCATCCGCTGCACGTCGATGATCTCCTTCGACAGGCCGATCCTGGAATCCTCGGCGGTGATGTCCAGAGCGTAGTCCTCGACCTCACCGTCGAGGGCTTGACCGGTCGGTAACAACCCGCCGGTTGAACTGAAGCGGAAACGAGCACAAGTTTCACCTACCGAGGCAGTCGACGGAACCATGAGGTTCAGCGTCTGCCCGACATTGGCACCGAGGGTAAAATCCACGGCGACCTGCTCTCCCGCGTCGCTCCAGTCCCCGTCGCCGTTGTAGTCGATCCAGGCATTGAGAATTCCGCCGGTCGTTCCAGCGACAACATCGAGCGACGCTGGTGCACCCGGGACAAGAAGACCGGTGAACGTCACGCCGTCCTCATCGTCGACGCCGTCGTTGTCGTCGCCGAGATGATCCGCGGACTGCTGCCCCTCGGTTTCGATATCGGCCAAGGCGCCGAGGGTTGGGTTGTTCACCGTCAACACCACATGGCGGGCACCGTCGGAAGCGAACAGCGTCGGATAGGCCGGATCTGGAGCATCACCAAAGTCGAACCCTTTGATCAGCAGCGCATAATCCTCCACTTCACCGTTCATCGCAGGGCCACCGAAGGGCAACCCGCCCGACGAGCTGTACCGGAAACGGGCATAACTATCGCCCGGAATCGCATCGCAGGGCACGGCGAAGGTCAAGGTATTGGAACCGGCGACCACGGCCTGTGAAGCGAAGATCTGATCGTTCGGTCCGCTGAACGTGCCATCGCCGTCAAAGTCGATCCAAGCATCAAGCTGACCGACGGCAGACGCGGTGACAGTGATCTCGGCATTGAGGCAAACATTGACGTCGGTATCGAAGCTGATGCCATCCTCGTCGTCGGCGACACAAACGCCCTGGACACTGGTGCCAAGGCCGACATCATCACCCTCCGCCGCCATCGCCGGCTGACCGTCCCTCTCGGTATCGACACAGGCACCTAGGTAAATTGGACTTGCTGGATCGACACCGTGATGAGGGCCACCGGCACCGAACGTCGTCTGATAGCCGTCCGGAGCATCGCCGAGGTCAGCTCCCTTGACGGTGACCGCATAGTCTTCAACTTCGCCATCCGGGGTGGTACCCCCAAAACCCAGGCCACCCGAGGAGCTGAGACGGAAGCGAGCATAACTTGCACCCGGTGCCAGGTCACACGGTACATTGAAGGTCAAACTATCGGGTGTGCCGCCACCGGTCAGAGGTTGGCTGGTGAAGATCTGATCGGATGCACCACTGAAGGTACCGTCTCCATCGAGATCGATCCAAGCATCTAGTAACCCAACGTTCGACGCGGTTACCGTCACCTGCGCCTGCTGACAAGCGATGATCATCGTGTCGAAGCTCACGCCGTCTTCATCATCTCCGGCCACGGTGCAGGTCCCTAGCGTCGTTGGCCCGACCCCGGTGTCGTCCCCATCCGCATTGACCGAGGGTTGACCGTCGACTTCTGAGTCGACGCAGGTGCCGAGGTAGAGGTCAGCCGCCGGATCGAGGCCGTGTAACGCGCCACCGGCTCCAAAAGTGGTGGAGTACGAGTCTGGTGCATCGCCCAGATCCGCCTCGTCTGACCGGATCTGATAGTCCTCTACTTCACCGTCCAGGGCCGGTCCGTCAAACGACAAACCGCCAGCTGACGACAGCCGGAAACGCGAGAAGGTATCACCATCGGCGGCGCTGCAAGGCACCAAGAAGGTGAGGGAGTTGGCACCAGCCACCAGCGGCTCGCTAGCGAAGATCTGATCGCCGGCTGGGTTGATCCCGGGATCGAAACCTCCATCGGCATCGAAGTCGATCCAGGCATCGAGCAGCCCCGGCGCTGAGGCCGTCACCGTGATCGTCGCCGACTTACACGCGGTGACCAAGGTATCGAAAACCACACCGTCCTCGTCATCGTTGCCGGAACAGCTGCCGACCGTACTCGTGCCAACGCTCGAATCGTCGTCGGTCGCATCCCCCGAAGCCACCTGGCCATCGGCCTCGGTGTCGACGCAGACGCCAAGGTAGAGGCCGAGGGCGGGATCCACTCCGTGCCGCGGACCATCGGAACCGAACAACGTCACGTAGGAGTCCGGGTTGTCTCCCAGATCACTCCCTTTGACCAGCACCTGGTAGTCCTCGACCTCTCCGTCGGTCGCCGAGCCGTCAGGGCCGAGGCCTCCTGACGCACTGAGGCGGAAGCGGGCGTAAGTATTGCCAGGCACCGCAGCACACGGTACGTTGAACGTCAGACTGTCCGTGGTGCCGCCCCCGGTCACCGGCTCACTCGCGCCACCGAAGAGGTGCTCCGTCGGGTCGTCGAAGGCACCGCTGCCATCGAAATCGATCCAGGCATCGAGCAGACCGGCAGCGCCTGTCACGGTGACATCGACGCTAGCGTCCTCACAGGCAATGAGCATCGAGGTGAAGGTTACGCCGTCTTCGTCGTCATCAGCCACCACACAGGAACCGACGGTGGTTGCACCGGCTGTGGTGTCATCGCCGACGGCATTGGCAGGCGGCGTTGCCGGCACGCCGTCGAGGTCGGTATCGATGCACGCACCGAGATGGAACGGAGTTGCAGGGTCAACGCCGTGGGCAGCGCCATTACCAACGATGGTTGTGCCATAGGTGTCCGGAGCATCGCCGAAATCAGCGCCCTTGACCTGGAAGACAAAATCTTCCACTTCGCCATTGGCCACCGGATCAGCATCCGCCCCGTCAGTTGGTGGCAAACCACCAGCCGAGCTGAGTCGGAAGCGAGCGTAGGACACCGTTTGTTCGAGAGCGCTACAGGGTACGTCGTAGGTCAGGCTGTTGACACCAGAAGCCAACGCTACACTGGTGCCGACTCCCGGCGAGAACAGATGCTCCGCCGGGTGATCGAAGACACCGTTGCCATTGAAGTCGATCCAGGCATCGAGCAGACCAGCCCTGAGAGCTGCGCTGTTGGTCAACGTTACATCGACTGTATTGCCGGTCGAGCAGGCGATCGCCATGGCCATGCCGCCCGCAAAGACGACACCATCTTCGTCGACGCCATCGCCGTCGGCGGTTGCGTTCGGCTGGCCGTCCGATTCGCTGTCCTCGGTGGCGCCGAGATTGAAGCCCGGAACGATGGTGTGACTGGCATCACCGAGCGTCGAGCCTTGGGTGGTGCCATAGGTGTCCGGAGCGTCACCGAAGTCGACGCCCTTGACCTGGAAGGTGTAATCCTCCACTTCACCATTGGCGACCGGATCGGCCCCGACCCCATCAGTGGGCGACAGACTGCCTGCTGAGCTCAAGCGGAAGCGAGCATAACTGACCAACTGCGGCACGGCGTCGCAGGGCACATCGTAGGTCAAGGTCGTGACCGCGCCAGTCAAAGCCGCGCTAGTGCCATCGAACAGATGCTCCGACGGATCGTCGAAGACATCGTTAGCGTTCCAATCGATCCAGGCATCCAGCAGAGCTGCTCCAATGCCAGCGGTATTGGTCAGCGTCACATCGAGACTATTGCCGGTCGAGCAGGCCCCCGCCATCGCCATCCCCTCGGCAAATGCGACACCGTCTTCGTCAACGCCGTCGCCATCCGCACCAGCGGTGGGTTGACCATCGGACTCGGTATCCTCGGCAGCACCGAGGCTATAACCGGGCACGATAGTGTGGCTGGCATCGCCGAGGATCGACCCCAACGTGGTGCCATAGGTGTCCGGGGCATCACCGAAGTCGATGCCCTTGACCTGGAAGACATAGTCTTCAACTTCACCGTCAGCCACCGGATCGATACCAACGCCATCGGTGGGCTGCAGGCTGCCAGCGGAGCTCAGGCGGAAGCGAGCATAACTGGTGGCTTGGACCACCGCATCGCAGGGTACGTCGTAGGTCAGATTGTTGACCCCGGAGCTGAGCGCTTGACTGGTACCCCCGAAGAGGTGTTCAGCGGGGTGATCGAAGACGTCGTTGTCGTTCCAGTCGACCCAGGCGTTGACGAAGGCGGCCCCTAGCCCCGCGGTATTGACCAAAGCAATATCGACGCCGTTGGCGGTCGAACACGCACCTGCCATCGCCATCCCGCCTGCGAAGCTGACGCCGTCCTCGTCGACGCCGTCGCCATCGGCTCCGGCAGTCGGTTGGCCGTTGGACTCGGTATCTTCGCTGCCTCCCAAGCTGAAGCCAGGCACAATCGTGTGACTGGCATCTCCGAGAGTGGCGGTCAGCGTGGTGCCATAAGTATCCGGTGCGTCACCGAAATCGACACCCTTCACTTGGAAGGCGTAGTCTTCCACTTCGCCGTCGAGAGCCCCGCCCCCCGGCAGTAGGCCACCGGTGGAGCTCAGCCGGAAACGGGCATAACTCACCGTTTGCGGCACGGCATCACAGGGCACGTCATAAGTGAGATTGGTCGAGGCACCGGTAAGCACCGCGCTGGTGCCGCCGAAAAGATGCTCGGCGACATCGAAGTCACCGTCACCATTCCAGTCGATCCAGGCGTCGAGCCTGGGCGTCGCCACACTAGCATTGTTGAGCAACGTGACGGCAAGCGCGTTGCTGGTCGTGCAGGCGCCGGCCATCGCCATGCCACCGCCGAAAGTGATGCCATCCTCGTCGTCGTTGGCGACGGTGCAGGTACCAGCCGTGCTGGTTGCGACGCTGCCGTCGTCTTGCACCGCGGTGCCGGCGGCCGGGCCGTCGAGTTCAGTGTCGGCACAGGCGCCGAGTAAGAACTCGTTACCGGACCTCGGATCGATGCCGTGCTTAGGTCCACCCGCTGCATCGGTCGTGTCGTAGGAATCAGGCGCGTCGCCAAAGTCCGAACCTTTCAAGAACACGGTGTAGTCCTCGACTTCACCATCCATCGCCAAGCCGGTCTCGGCGAGACCACCAACCGAGCTGAAGCGAAACCGTGCGTAGGAGACGGTATTGACATCAGCGGTGCAGGGCACTGGCACATTCAGGACGGTGTTGCCTGCCGCCAAAGCCATATTCGTTACGATCTGGTCTGTGACATCAAAACCAGCACTGGTCGTCGGATCGAAGTCGATCCAGGCGTCGAGGCGTCCGGCAGCGTTGGCATCGACGGTTATCTGGGCCGTTTGACAGGCAACGATCATGGTGTTGAAGACAACACCGTCTTCGTCGTCGTTAGCCCCGCAGGTACCAGCGGTACCGGTATCCATTTGGCCATTGTCGGCACCGAGGTCATCCCCGTCGGCAAGCGCTGACGGCGCGCCGTCGTCTTCCGGATCAGCACAGTTACCAAGGTAGAGCGTGCTGGCGGGATCGACGACATGTTGGGCACCGCTCGATGCGAGCTCCGTTGGGTAGGTCGCATCCGGCAAGTCGCCAAAGTCGAACCCCTTGATCACAACTTCGTAGTCCTCTACTTCCCCGTCTGACGCCATGCCGCCCGGCAGCAAACTCCCACCCGAGCTCAGGCGGAAGCGGGCGTAGGTGACGCCAGGCACCGCGGTGGCGGGCACCACAAAGACAGGTAAGCTGTTCGACCCGGTGGCCAGAGACTGACTGACGCCGGCAAACAGATGTTCAGCGGGATGGTCGAAGGTACCGCTGCCGTCGAAGTCAATCCAGGCGTCGAGCAGTCCAGCCGATGGATCCGGCACCGAGGCTGTGGCGGTGACCTGCGCCATCTGGCCGCGGATCAACATCGTGTCGAAAGTGATGCCGTTCTCGTCATCGACGCAGTCGCCGATACGGCTGCTACCCAGCATCGTATCGTCGCCATTGGCGGCCAGCGGAAACGTGACCGGTTGACCATCGGACTCAGTATCAACACAGGCGCCTAGATAAAGCTCGATATTGGGGTCGGTATCGTGGAACGGCCCTCCCGCCCCCATCATCGTGCCATAGGTATTCGGCGCGTCCCCCCAGTCGGCGCCCATCACCTGCAAGCGATAGTCCTCAACCTCACCATCAGGCGAGAACCCAGTCGGGCCATCCCCACCCGCCGACGAGCAACGGAAACGGGCGTAGGTGATTCCTGGTACCGCGGTGGCGGGCACCGCGATGGTGGACAATCCCGTCGACGCATCGGTGAGGATTTGCTCACCTGCACCGAGAAAATTACCGTCACGGTTCCAGTCGACAAACCCGTTGATCAAGCAAGAGATCCCGCTGCTCGAGCTGGTCGTGACATCAACACTGCCACCCATTGCCAGCAGAGTTGTGCTGAAGCTCACGCCATCTTCGTCGTCGCCAGCGCTGGAACAGGCTCCGTGAGTCACGGTCGAAGCGCCACCAAGGTCGTCGGCATCGGCGGCGAAACTTTGCTGCGTGCCATTGTCAGAGTCGACACAGTCGCCGAGATACGGCCCCGTCGGACCGATCAACTCGTGGAAAGCGCCGCCATCAAACACCACGGTCTCGTAGTTGCCCTGGGCTGTGCCACCACCGGCATCGGGATTGTCGCCAAAATCGTAGTCGGCAACCGTGCCGACCACAAAACCGAAGTCGAGGGTGAAGTTGACGTTGTCATCGTCTTCGAGATCGTCGTCGGCGTCGGGAGTCGGTTCACCATCGTTACTGAGGCTGATCGGCACGCTGACCACCACGGTCCCGAGACTGTCGCCAGCGTCGTCATGATCAACGTCGTCATTCGGATCGACCGTGGAGAACGGCACCGAAGTCTTGCCTGCCAGGGGCTCACCGGCGGCGAAATTCGAAGCCGGAATCTCGACGATGTAATCGCCGGCCGTGAGGTTGCCGAAACGATAACGCCCGTTTTTGCCGGCGAGGGTCGCAGTGACCGTCGAGCCGAAGTACTCATTGACCTGCGGCAGACCGTCACCGCTAGTATCGAGATAGAGATTGACACGAACTCCGTTGAGCGGCATGTCGGCGGACAGAGGATCAAACACGTCGTCGCCGTCGTCCATCCACACCACGTTGCCGAGGCTGAGGGTACCGGTCACCGGCGTCAGGCCGGCGTCGACCGTCGGGTTGAGCTCGCCAGCGGCCAAAGTCACCACTTGGCTGGTGCCATTACCAAGATTGGCGTCCGAATCGACAGTGTCGTTGCCGCCGGCATTGCGAGTCGTGAAACCGGTGGCCGTCGGCGGCAACATGAATTGCACGAAGTAGGGCACCCCGGGAGTCAGGCCTTCGAAGAGGTAAAACCCGGGATTGCCGAAGGTATCATCTGCTGTGACAGCAACTTGCAGCGGTACGCCGTCGTCGGCCCCAGGCTCGGGAGTGCCATCACCGTCATCGGCGAACAGCTTCACTGCGACGCCATTGATACCGTCCGTCGCGGCTTCGTTTTGAACGCCGTCGCCGTCGCCGTCGAACCATACATAGTTGCCGAGGGATGCTGTCACCGGCGCCAGCAGGCCCATGTCGACATCGAGATTGACCTCGGAGGCGGCCAACGTCACGACGTCGGTGCAGGCCGAGATCGGATCGGTATCCGAATCGGTCGCGCCGCCACCGACCCCCTGCAGGGTGACCTCGAAGTTGGCCGGCGGCGTGAACTGCACGTAATAGTCACCCGGAGACAGGGCGCTGAACTTGTACCAGCCCGGATTACCCAACGCGTCATCGGCGGTAATCGACGACAGAACCAGGACATCGTCACCGGTGCGCGGCAGGCCATCCGATCCGGGATCAAAAAGCTGGACCGGCACATCATTGATGCCAACCTCCAACCCACCGTCTTGTATGCCGTCGCCGTCGGCGTCGAGCCAAACAAAGTCGCCGAGCATCGCGTCGTCCGGGGCGACAGGCGCACAGGTGGCGTCGATTCCCACTTTATTGGGCTCGGCGCCGAGGAAGCCGCCATCGTCCTGGCGATTGCTACCGAAAGCGAACGAGTTGAAGGCTTCACTGCCATCGGTCGGCGCATCGGCCGGCGCGGTCATCCGCCAACTGAATTCGAGCACATCGAGGGGATTGAGTACCAGACCACCAAATTCGACCTTGATCGCTCGGGTATCGGTGATCGGGGTTGGCGGAATAGGTGTCCAGCCAGGAGCGTCACAGCCGCTGGTCGGGCCGCCTACTTCCGGGCGACACGGATTGCCCGACAAGCTGTAGAACACAGTACCGCCGGGCGGTGGAGTGATCGGCTCGATCAGAAGAGGTCTAAAAAGACTCAGACGCGGCGTCAAATCGCGCACACCCGTGTCACCTACGAACGGCAGAATATCGATCAGAACGAAGTTCCCCATCGGCACAGTCTGGGCGTTCGACACCTCAACCCGCCAATCGACCACACCACCCGGCAGTGTGGTGCCAGGCCCAGGCGCTGCCAGGAAGGATGGATCACACTGTCCTTGCACAAACTTCGATGACGGCAGCTGCGCCACCGCGGCAATTTCGACGCCTTCGCCAGCCGAGCACAAGATGTCGCTGGTGTCGGTGTCGCCGTCCAGATCGGCAGGATCGGCGGCCGAGCTGCCGGCACAGATTTGCTCGATACTGGCGGGATACGTCATGCCCATCGTATTGGTGAGCGTACCGAAGGTCACCCCTACCAGCACCTCGGTGTCGAAGGTGATCTCGACCGTCTCGCCGGGATCGAGGTCGCCGCTCAGCGTCCAACGCAAGAGCGTACGGCCGGTGCCGTTGTAATTGGCGACCACTTCTAACGGCATTGCCAGAGAAACTCCAGGCGCCAGCGCAAAGTTTTCCACTTCGGTTCCGGTCTGGAATTCGAGGAACTCAGGCAGCAAGTCTGTCACCACCACACCACTCGCCGGATCGTTGGCGAGCACATCGTTGGTGACGTCGAATGAAAAGCTGACGATGTCACCAGGGAAGTAAGGCCCAGCACTGACTTCGTTCTTGCTCGGGTTCAAATAGGTGTAGGAATCGCTTACGGTGTAGGGAAAGTTGTCGGTGTCGGAACCTGAAGTGGGCGGCACAACTCCACCGCAGGGGCTGGGCATCGTCGGGCTGGCGGTCCAGCTAGCAGTGACATGGTTATCGACCAGGGTTCCGACCGGGAATCCGACATTGGCGATAGCATCAACCCTGGCTTCGCTGGACGGCGCCATACCAACCGGAGACCCGCCGTTGAACACCCACTCGATGCGAATCACTCGCTCTCCCGCCATCAGCATGCCACCGAGGGTCAGATCCAACAAGGTGTCCGTCATGCCATTCGGCGAGGTAATCGACGGTGTCGACCCCAAATCTCCAGTGACGTTGATCGTCACGCTGGTCGGCGCCGGACTGTAGGCACCGGTGGTCACCATGGTGATGTCAATGCCGGCGTCGACGTCAGCCAGCGCGCCGTCACCATCATCGATTACAGTGAGGGTGTCGAGCGGGAAATTACCGGTGTTGCTGATCGCAACGTTGTAGGCAAAGTCCTGACCTTCGGCCGGCGGCAGACTGGCGGCCCGGCCATCGGCAAATCTCTTGGCGACGGTCGCCTCGGTGGTCTCCTCAAAGACGGTCAAAGTATCGACAAAATCCAAAGGTCCGAACGGCACCAAGGTTGGATCGACTGGAGCATCGAGTACGTCGACGAGGGCATTGGCGGTTGCGGTCACCATCTGACCGGGGATGAACGTCGGCTGCGGAAAGTTGAGTTCGACCGACACCGTCACTGCACTGCCGACGGCAATTGTGCCGAGACCGGTCCAGGTGACGGTGTTGGCGATGGCATTGTAGATCCCGCCGTCCATGGGCACGACCGAGGTCACGCCAACCGGCAAGGTCAACACCAGCTGCGCCACATCCACGAAGTCGAGACTGCCGGCGGCCGCGCTCGGACCGATCGACACTTGGTAGGTGCTGGGAAAGGCTCCCGGAGGGCCGGGCGATTGGCAGCTGTCCAAGAAACCGTGCTGCAGCGCAACATCGATGTCAGCCATCGGGCTGGCGGAGGACGTCACCGGCGGCAAATCTGCCATCTGGGTGACCAGCGGCGGGTCACCCATCGAGGTGACGGCGTCAGTGTTCATCGTCGTCGTGGTGCCGTCCGGCGTCGAGCCGTTGGGAAACCGGACCGTGATGTCGAGGTCGCCCGCGTGACCCGCTGGCACGGTTGCTTGGAAGGTAAACGTCACCGTGCCACCCAAGGGAGAGCCGTCATGCGCTCCCGACGCGACATCGCCGGGAGGAAAAAAGGCCGGCGGCACAAATTCCACTTCCGGCGGCAAGTCGATGACAACGGTGGCATTCTCACAGTCCCCGACCACGAGGTTACAGGCGTAAGTCACCCGGTACCGAAAGTTGTCACCAGCCAACGCCATGCCACCAGGTGCATCGAACAGTGAGGTTGTGATGTTCAACTCCTGGGCCTGGACCGGCATCGGCGTGAGGAAACCAGCCATAGCGATCAACAGGCTGATGAGAGCGGCAGAGCGCTGCGTCATCCGTATCTCTTGGGTAGTAGCAGAACTTCTTCTCGACATGCGCCCCATCTCCCGGAATCTCTTCAGCGTGTGTTTTCGCCCGAACAGCCCTTCCAAACGCAACCTAGAATTGATCGATTAATCTGATCTAAGCGGCGTTTACGAAGGAATATGTTTTTTTCAGGTGTTAATCTACATTTAAAGGGCATCCCACGAATAGGTGATGCTCTCCTACTTAGAGTGCCAGAAGTCACCTACATATCGATTCGTCACGATCGTCGTGATTCAAAAACCGTCCACCACTACCAAGACAAGGGGACGCGCAAGAGATTCGCTCGGATTCAGGACGTCGATCGCGAGCCGACTGATCTTCAGCTTGACCACCACGCCATCAACCTGGCGCTCCCGAAGACGAAGACAGATCATCGGAACCCTAGAATCCCCACCCAACGTCAGATGATTCTGACTCAAATCGTACAAACTCGAGGTTCGCACCTCTCAGAAATCGACGGTCCGGGAAAGTATCAACAGACGCCGCGGAAAAGCCTGTGGAAAAGGGGCCGGAAAAGGGCCTAAAGGCCCGGATCCACGGGCCTATGACCACATTGCACAACAAACTGTGCAACAACACCTAAGCTATTGTTTCTAAAAGCTTTAAGCAAAGCCTTATGAGCCAAGGACGCCCCAAACGAGTGAGTTGTCAACCAGTTTTCCACAGAAAAACCTCATGCGCTACTTTAGGGGTGTTGTAAGCTCTTGAATGGCAAGACTTAGCCACTCGATGGCCAGTCAAAAGATTCAAAACAGCTCTTTCCGGCCCACTCGAGCCGAGGCTTTAAACCACCCCTGCGGAGTGCAGGACACGCTGGAAGTTACGCCAGGCCAAACCCCGGTGAGCCAGCTGGTCCTTGACGCTGGGATCAAGCTCGGCACACGTCTGCTGATGGCCTTCTGGCACAAACACGGGATCCCATCCGAAGCCGCCCTCGCCACGAGGCAACTCCACCATCTGGCCTCGCACCTCACCTTCTCCGATCAGCGTGACACCTTCAGCCCGGTAGAGCAGCGCACACTGCGCGATTGCCGTCGGATCTCCCAAGGCGTGGACTGTGCGGGCGATACCCACTGGGCCGACGGCTTCGAGCATCCACTTGACGAGAGGCCCAGGAAAACCACCCATCACGGGCAGAGACAAGCCGGTCTCCTCGACCACGATCGGGCGTTGCAGACGGCGCCAGGCCTCTTCACCCTTGGCACGCAGCACCTCCAACAGATCCAAAGATTGGATCTCAGGCAGATCGAGTGGCTCGCACTCTAGGCGGCATCCCAACGCCCGTTCGGCCTCGATCACCTTGTTGGGGTTGCCGGTGACGAGAGTGAACGGCGGGCTGGAGTTCACGACCGCACCACACGATGCGCGGCAATTGGCTGGCTCAAACCTTTGAGCTGAATCTCGCCCAGAGTTTGTGTCGGAATGCGACCTGCGAGCTGACGATAGGTGGTGTCACCGATCACGATGTCCCCCGGCGTAGCGACTTTCTCTTCGAGTCGCGCTGCCACATTAACGGTGTTGCCGAGCACGGTGTAGTCGACCCGCAGCTTGGAACCGATGTCACCAACCACAACCGGTCCTGAGTTGATGCCGATACGCGAAGCGATCCGGCGCTGTCCTTGGCGTTCCCGCTCGGCGTTCCAGGCGTCGAGTCCGGCGCAGAAGTCGACGGCGGCCTGCACGGCTCGATACGCATGATCCGGTTGGCTCATCGGCGCACCGAAAAAAGCCATCACACAATCTCCGATGAACTTGTCCAACGTGCCACCTTGATTGAAGATGGCATCCACCGCCAAGGAGAAGTAGCCCTCCATGAGCTC
>JAJCXO010000230.1 GCA_029263395.1 Acidobacteriota bacterium
CCAGCTCGGGGACGGTGAACATCAGCTCATCGGTGGCGAAGTAGGCACGATAGGCAGCCCCCTCGGAGTAGTCGCGCTGATGGCCGGTGTCGAGGGAGAGCACTTGGGTGTCAGGGTGGCGGCGACGCCACTCTCCCCAGGTGGTGGTCACCACGCTGCGGCGTTCGAGGGTAATCTCGTTCTTGGCGTCGGCCAGCGGACCGATCACTGGTGTACCCCAGATCGTGTTCCACAACGACTGAGTCTTGCGGTCGTACATCAGTTTGTTCGAGCGATAGAGAAAGCCGCTGGTGCCGAGCTCGTAGGCGACGCCATCGTGGACTGTTTCGTACAGAATCATCGAGCCGCAGAGGGTGCAGTAAACCCCTGCCACCGGCACACCGCCTACGGTGTCTACAAACATCTCGTGCCACGCCAGGATACGCTTGGGGTAAGCACGAGCGTCCCCATTGACTTCTAGTCCGAAGACGACATTGTTGTCCTCGAGATAGGCTGCATCTTCGGCGGCCAGCATCGTCGGACTTCGCAGCGGCGGAATGCCGTCTTGCACCACTCCGCCCCAACGCACCTCATCGAGGCGAATTTTGGTGGTGCGTTGATCTGAAAAATAGCCCCGGAAGCGGGGATCGATCAGACTGTAGATCGCGGCCTTGAAATCAGCATAGTGGGGATGATCCTTAGCCTCTTGGCCCCACAGCCAGTCGTACCATGCGTCGATGTCCGCACCATGCTTCTGGCGGGTTGATCGTTCTAGTCGACCAAGCAGCCGGCTGCGAATGATCGGATCACGCGAGAGATGCATCACCTCCAGCAGCATCGGTACGAAGCTCGGCTGCCACTGTTGCTCGAGAAAATCGAAGGCTTGCTGTTCGAGCGCACCCTCGCCGGAGAGCAACGCCAGGATCAGGCCAACCGCCTGCTCGGAGTTGGGGTCAATTTGTGATGGCGGCGGAGCTTCAGTCTTCTCGGCAGTCGAGTCGAATGCAAGGAGGCCGAGGGTCAAGAGAAGCAGCACGGAAGCGAGGCAGGCGGCACCGGTGACAACCCGGCGGGAGAGGATTCTGGGGAAACGTTGCATGGTGGGGCTCGCTGGTAGGTGGGAGGTTGTGGGCACTCGGTTGACGATCACCTTGCCCACAGTCACCCTTCCTACGGCGCGTCCCCACCGGCCGGATTGATGCGGCACCGTCCTGATGAGCCGCCGCCCCTGGTGCGTCCCGTCGACGGCAGCTCGTCAGGCGCCCAGGGTCGCCACCATCACCGCTTTGATGGTGTGCAGGCGATTCTCGGCCTGATCAAACACGATCGAAGCTTCGCTTTCAAAAACCTCTTCGGTCACTTCCATACCGTCCAGGCCGTACTTCTGAAACACCTCTTCACCCTTGGTGGTGTCCCGATTGTGGAACGCCGGTAGGCAGTGGAGGAACTTCACCTGTGGATTACCAGTGAGCTCGACGGCCTTGCGATTGACTTGATATGGCTGGAGCAATTTGATGCGTTCATCCCAAGCGGACTCGGGATCTCCCATCGACACCCACACATCGGTGTAGAGGAAGTCGGCGCCGCGGACAGCGGTGGCAACGTCGTCGGTCAACAGGATTTCGCCACCGGTCGACGCCGCGAGGTCACGGCAAGTGGTCACCAGCTCGTCGTCCGGGCGACAACCTTCCGGCGCGGCCATACGGAAGTTGATGCCGAGTTTGGCTGAGCCCACCATTAGCGAGTTGCCCATGTTGTTACCGCCGTCGCCGAGGTAACAAAGGGTCATCTCTGACAGCGGCTTGGGGCAATGCTCTTGCATGGTGAGGAAGTCCGCCAAAATCTGCGTCGGGTGATACGCATTGGTCAGCCCGTTCCAAACTGGTACCCCCGCGTGTTCGGCCAGCTCCTCAACCCGCTCCTGACCGAAGCCGCGATATTCGATGCCGTCGTACATGCGGCCCAGCACCCGGGCCGTATCCTTCATCGTCTCTTTGGCGCCGATGTGTGAGCCCGACGGTCCGAGGTAGGTGACGTGGGCCCCCTGATCGAAGGATGCGGTCTCGAACGCGCAGCGGGTTCGGGTCGAAGACTTCTCGAAGATCAAGGCAATGTTCTTGCCGGTCAGACGCTTCTGCTCCGTACCCGCATATTTGGCAGTCTTGAGGTCGCTCGACAATTTGAGCAAGAAACGAATCTCTTGCGGCGTAAAATCGAGCAGCTTGACGAAGTGACGATTTCTGAGGTTGAACGCCATTGCGCATCTCCTGGACGTGACGGATCGGTTAGAAACTGCACTCTCGGAGGCCGACCGGCGGCAGACTACCCCACGGCAGACCTACCGCAGAAAGATGTTTTGGGAGGGCCGCCGCGGCGGCGTGCTCGCGACGCGGATGGTACCATCCTCAGCCGGCAGATCGATATCCACGGAATAGCCGGTAGATCGATATCCACGGAACAGTGAGATGAACCCGATGCATCCATCGCCGCAGTCACCAGTCACAATTCTGGGCATTCCCTACGACCAGAGTTCGTCGTTCTTGCGCGGTGCAGCCCAGGCTCCGGGCGTCATCCGCGAGGCCTTTCGCTCACCTTCGAGTAATACCTGCTGCGAAGCCGGAGTAGACCTCGAGACCGAACCCAGGCTGCTCGATGCTGGCGACCTGACGTTCGAGCCTGAGACGGACCCTTTCGAGCAAATTGAAGCGGCGGTTGGCGACTTGCTCGACAACGGCAGCCGCGTGCTGACTTTCGGCGGTGACCACGCCATCGCCTATCCGGTCCTCAAGGCTTATGGCAAACGCTTCGAGCGGCTGAACCTGCTCCAGCTAGATGCCCACCCCGATCTCTACGACGAGCTCGACGGCAACTATCTGTCGCACGCGTGTCCCTTCGCTCGCATTATGGAAGATCGTCTGGTGGCCCGGCTGGTACAGATTGGTATTCGGACGCTCAATCCCCATCAACGAATGCAGGCCGAGCGCTTTGAGGTTGAAATCATCGACATGCGGACCTGGGATCCTCGGACTGTGCCGGCCCTCGAGCCGCCGCTTTATCTTTCGTTGGATCTCGATGTTCTCGATCCGGCTTTTGCTCCCGGTGTTTCACATCACGAACCGGGCGGGCTTTCGGTACGAGAAGTCATCCGTATCATTCAAGGTTTGCAGGTCCCGCTGGTCGGGGCTGATCTCGTTGAGCTCAACCCAACCCGCGACCCGACTGGGGTCACCGGCATGGTTGCGGCCAAGTTGTTCAAAGAGATCGCGGCCAACATGCTCGAGTTTTGAGGCGCTCAGCCTCGCGGCCGAAGCATTTCTTGGTCGACGAGGTAACACTGCTGCTGTTGTCGTCGTAGTGAGTTCAAAAGGAGAATTCATGGTTATGACAACAGCAAAAAACACCCTTACGAAGTTTCTCGTTACCCTCGTCTTGGTGACCTTGGCGGTCGCTTCGACCGGCTGCAAAACCGGCGTCAACCGCTCGTTGCGGGTTAGCGATGGTGAGACTGTGGATGGTGGTATGAACACGGTCAACGGCAGCGTACGCATTGGGCGCGACGCCACCGTCGGCGGCACCAGTCGCAGCGTCAACGGCAGTATTTCGGTCGGCGAAGGCTCAAAGGTCGGTAGCCTGTCGACCGTCAACGGCTCAATCGACATCGACGAAAGTGTCACTGTCGACGGCGACCTGGGATCGGTCAATGGATCGGTCGAGAGTGGCCGCGGAAGCAAAATTGATGGCGACGTGTCGACCGTCAACGGCCGCTTGCAATTCGACGACACCGAGATCCGTGGCCGGCTCACGACGCACAACGGCTCGGTGACCTTGCGCGGTGGACGCCTGCGCAAAGACATCATCATCGAAGGTCGACAGGGTATCGGTCGGTCGCGCAAACTGGCGATCAAGATTCTCGATGGTGCGATAGTCGAAGGCAACATCATCGTCGAGGACGAGGATCGCGACGTGACCGTCTACCTGGAGAACGGCGGCGAGGTCCAGGGAGAGATCCGCGGCGCCGAAGTCGCCAGCTAGCGCTCGAGTCAGCTTGACGGCGCCGAAGTCGCCAGCTAGCGCTCGAGTCAGCTTGGCGGCGCCGAAGTCGCCAGCTAGCGCTCGAGTCAGCTTGACGGCCGGCGTAGGAGCCGGCCGTAGATGGTCCGGGCCTGCGGCATAGTTTCTAAGCCTACGCCGAGCGTGCGATCGGCTCGTTCCTCAGGGAATCGGAGCCAGGTCCGTGATACCGACGATCGCGTGTTTGTAGATCAAGTATTCCTGCGTTCCGTTATCGACGACCAGCGCATAACGGTCAAACCGCTTGATCTGGCCCTTGATCTGTTTGCCGGTCACCAGGGCAAAAACAAGAATTTTGCCCTCTTTGAGACTTCCAAAAAGGAAACTGTCTTGGATATTGATGGGCCGCTTCGATGCTTGACCGCGAGGATCGCGGGCCCCTTGATAGTCGTCCATAAGTCACTCCACCAGCATTTCGGATGCACTACTCGTATGGTTCGAGGCTCGAACGTCGCATTCGGGCCGTTGGTCGCTGCGTCGATGTCAGGGGCCGGTCGCAGAAATCGTAAGGTTTCGACTTCATGGGGGGCACCCGTCGCTGTGGGCCCTAATCTATACCAGTTTTGGTATCGGCTGACACGAACCCTGTGTTCACCATCAATGACCAGTAGCTTAGATGACATTACGCTCCGCCACAAAACAACCTTCGGCGAAGCGTTCGAAGCCAAATCGGCCAGGTCCAACGTTCGAGCCGAGCGAAGGTGATGAGCTCACTCAAGGCACGACCCACCGCCGGAGTCTGTTGCAGACCATGGCAGCTGAAATCGTTGGCAACGAAGAACTCGGGGATCTCCGGATGCGCGCAGAGAACGGCGTTGCGGTCCGCCACGTTGACCGCATAATGCCTAGCTCAAGCGGTTCCTTCCTGCAACCGGTCAAAGACTGGAACGCGGTGAGCCAACCTTGGCCACAACACATCCTCGAAAAAATTGGGGTCGATGTTGTAGTCCACGGAGTCAGGATTCAGATCGTCCGGCGGCGACACCCCGCAGAGGAATCTGTCACCCTTCTGACGAAATCAAAGCCCGGTTGGATCGACCACCAATGTGCAGTGCTCTAAGGTTTCGGCGCATTCGATGGTAAAGACCAGACGCTTTTTCGAGTGAACTGGACAATCTTCGATACCGACCATCTTGGCGACATCAGCCGCTCGCGGCCCCGCTCCGTTGACGACGCATCAACGGAATGATACCAGATCGAAGAATTCTGTTAATATATTGATAATATTCCGAGAGAGACGGTCTATTCTACGCTAGCTTGTCGTGTCCTGCCGGTTTCGGCACATCCGGTGCCGACGGAGTTGTTCATGTTGTCGAGATACGACTTTTTCCTGGAGGGCGCATGAAGCCTCGCCATCTGCTCGTCGTCGATGACGACGAAGCCGTCTGCCAAGTCATGGCGATCATGCTCACCGATCGTGGCTACGAAGTGGTGACCGAAACCGACGCCCGCAACGTAATGGGCATTCTACGCGAAGGCGAGTTCGACGTCGTCTTGGTCGATATTGTCATGCCCGAATTGGACGGTTTAGCGCTGATCGAGAAGATCCGCGAGCATTTCAACATCTTGCCGATTCTTGTCGTGACCGGCTACGGATCGGCAGAGTTGACCCTCGACGCGATGCGTCGTGGAGCCACCGACTTCGTGACCAAACCGGTCGACTCGACTCTCCTCGACCTGCGGATTCGCCAATCCTTCGACCTCGAAGAGACCCGGCGGATGGCAAACACCGATGGCCTGACCGGGCTCTACAACCACCGCTACTTGCAGGAGAGGCTGAAGCAAGAGGTCGAAAGAGCCGAACGGTATACGCGCCCGCTATCGGTTGTCATGGGTGACATCGATCATTTCAAGAACTTCAACGACACCTTCGGCCACCCCCGCGGCGACAAGCTACTGATCGCGGTCTCGACAACCCTGCGGCAACTCAGTCGAGCCTCGGATGTCCTGGCACGTTACGGCGGTGAAGAATTCACCATGATCCTTCCCGAAACCACCGCCGAAGAGGCTTTGGTCCTGGCCGAGCGAGTCCGGCAGTGCGTCGCCGCCTTGGTGCTCGACACCCGGGATGGTCAGACCGCCCGAGTCACGGTCAGCCTCGGCATCGCCTCACATGTGACGGGCTGCTCCAGCGAACGATTGATCGAAAACGCTGATGCGGCTCTTTACAAAGCCAAACGAGCCGGTCGCAATCGAGTCTGTTTAGCCAGTGGCGAAGACGACATCGAAGGCAACGGCGACACCGTAGACCGACTCGCGACTCGCGACGGACTCATAACGCCCTGACTCTAGCTGCTGAGAGGTAGAGCCTGAGATCCAAGTCTGAAGTCCAGCCTCGGTCCGCGGCCACAGTCAGCCGTGGCTGACTTGGGTCACTGGTGGCGACTGCCGGTTCCGGTTTCGCATGCTCGCTGGAACATGCTCATGTGCATGGTAGGAGCTGCGGACCAAGGGACCGGACTCACAGTGCAAGAACCCTAACTCGAGAGCCTGAACGCGGAACTCGGCAAACTCTTCCGGCGTCACAAAACGATCCACCGGCAGATGGTCCGCGGTCGGCTGTAGATATTGGCCGATCGTCAAGACCTCGACGCCTGCCCCACGAATGTCTCGCAGAGTCTCGAGTACTTCGTCATGGGCCTCGCCGATCCCCACCATGATGCCGGTCTTCACTCGCCCAGCATAGGTTCCCTGATCACGCCGGGCGGCAGCATCGGCGAGCAACCCCAGACTGCGCTCGTAACGACTACCCGGCCGTGCTTGGCGATACATCCGTGGCACGGTCTCCATATTGTGAGAGAAAATTTCCGGGCGCGCCGCCAAAACAATCTCGAGAGCTTCGGGCACGTTGCGGAAATCGGGCGTCAAGACTTCGACCGCAGTATCGGGACAGCGCGCATGAATCGCCTCGATGACTTCCGCCCAATGCTGCGCTCCGCCGTCCGCCAAGTCATCGCGATCTACTGATGTGATGACCGCGTGCTGCAGTCCCATGACCTCAACCGCTTCGGCAACATGTTCAGGTTCCTTACGATCCACCGCTTCGGGTCGCCCGGTGGTCACCGCACAAAAACCACAACGCCGGGTACAAATATCACCCAAAATCATAAAGGTCGCGGTGCCGTGTTCGCCCCAGCATTCATAGATGTTGGGGCAACGCGCTTCCTGGCAGACGGTATTGAGGCTCAGCTTCGAGACCAAGGTTCGAACCTGACGATAACGTTCCGGGGTCGCGATGCGGATCCGCAGCCAGTCTGGGCGCTTGGCCCTCGGCTTGCGCTCGCGAGGGGCTCCGATTTGGACGAGTGTCTCCATGGCCAGGAGTTTATAGGAGATTTAGCCGCCCGCTACCATCTGTCGTAACGGCTCGGTCAAAGCTCCATGTCGAAGCCAACATCCAGCACCGGTGCACTGTGGGTCAGCCAGCCTACCGACAGCAAATCCACCCCACTTTCAGCGATCGCCGGCGCGGTTGCCGGGGTGATGCCGCCGGAGGCTTCAGCGATGGCCCGGCCATCGATCTGTTCGACCGCCTGACGCAACACCTCAGGGGGCATGTTGTCGAGCAACACCGCGTCGACACCAAGCGCCAACAGCTCGTCCAGCTCGTCGAGATCATCGACTTCAATTTCGATCTTGACCAAATGCCCAGCGTGACGCCGAGCCCGCTCCACCGCCGCCGCCGCTCCCCCGGCCAGGGCTCGATGGTTGTCCTTGATCAAAACCGCGTCGTCGAGCCCGTACCGGTGATTCGAGCCACCACCCACGCGCACCGCATACTTCTCCAGGCAACGCAACAGCGGTGTGGTTTTGCGGGTGCAGACCACCCTCGCTTTGGTGTGGGCGATCGACTGCGCCAAATCGCGGGTAGTGGTGGCGATGCCACACAACCGCCCCAAGATATTGAGCGCGGTTCGCTCCGCCGACAAGAGCTCACGGGCACCACCTCGCACCCGGGCCAAGATCTGGCCGGCTTCAGCGTCGGCACCATCGGGTACCTCGATCTCGACCTCCACCGTCGAGTCGAGGGTACGAAACGCGGCCAGCGCGACGTCGAGGCCGGCGACCCGGCCGCCGCGGCGAGCACCAATCGATCCACTAGCTCGCAGGCCAGGAGGCACGATAGCATCGGTAGTGAGATCACCAGCGCGCCCCAGGTCTTCGCGCAGCGCACCGTCGAGGATCGGTTGGTAGAGGATCGGATACATCGGCACTGGCAAGTCTTGCATCAGGCGATCTCCCGCGTGTTGACCAATGGACGGGTCGCGACCAGCGGGAACTCGTCCGCGGTTCGCCAAGATGCCGCCGTGCCGGGCCGGTAGGTCCAGAAGAAACGATGTTCGAAGCGCTTCTGCGAGCTTGGGAAGTCGGATCGAAAGTGCGAGCCTCTGCTTTCTTCCCGAGCCAGAGCAGCGGCCGTCACCAGACGTCCCAACGTCATCAGGTTGCGAGCTTTCGAAGGCTGAGGCGGCAAGTTTCGACCGAGATGACCAAGAGCTTCGAGGGTTGTCTCGAGCCCGGTGCGCTGACGCTGTAATCCAACGCTATCCCACATCATGCGCCGGATCTGGTGACTGGCGGCGGCCAACTCTAGACCCGAGGTCGACCCTGCCTCGCGCCAAACCACCTCGCTGTCATCGGCAGAGGTCGACAGAGGTACCGATCTCGGAGCGGTCGCGCTGCCGAGGTCCTCCGCCACCCGCGCGCCAAAAACCAGAGCCTCGAGCAGTGAATTCGAAGCTAGTCGGTTGGCGCCGTGGACTCCGGTTGACGACACTTCGCCGCAGGCCCACAACCCGGCCAATGAGCTCCGGCCCACACCATCGACGGCGATTCCTGCCATCGCATAATGGGCTGCGGGAGTGACTGGGATCGGCTGGCACCTTGGATCGATGCCCTGATTTCGGCAATGTTCCCAGACCGTCGGGAAACGTTGTGGAAAGCGAGCACCAACTGCCTGAGTAGCATCGAGAAACACCCGACACCCGGCTTGCTGTCGGCCCAGAATAGCTCTGGCTACAACGTCTCGGGGCCCCAGCTCCGCCATCGGATGGACGTCCAGCATGAATCGCTGGCCTTGATCATCAACCAGGATTGCACCCTCACCCCGCAACGCCTCGGTCACCAGCGGCAGCGGCTGCATCACCACTGGGTCTTGAACAATTTCCAGGGCGGTTGGGTGGAACTGAATCATCTCGAGGTCGACCAGCTGAGCGCCCGCGCGAGCGGCCATGGCCAATCCGTCGCCAGTCGCCTCCACTGGATTGGTGGTGCGAGCATAAAGCTGTCCGAGGCCGCCGGTCGCCAGCACCACCGCGGCAGCCCGATGGAACACCGTCCGATCGCCGACCCGCGCTAGAACGCCGACAACCCGGTCGCCAGAGGTCACCAAATCGTGGACAACCACCTGCTCCTGAAGATTGATCCCGGGATGCCGTCGCACCTCGGTGACCAGCGCTCGAACCATTACGGCACCGGTTGCGTCACCGCCCGCATGCAAGATCCGGCGACGGCCATGGGCACCCTCGCGACCGAGCAGAAAACCGCCATCGTCATCCCGATCAAAGCGGGCACCGAGCTCTATCAATCGCCGGATGCGCTCCGGTCCTTCGTGCGTCAACGTATCGATCACCGCCTGCTGGCCCAAGCCGGCTCCGGCCGAAATCGTGTCCTGGCTATGCAGGTGGGGAGAATCGCCGGCCGCCATCGCCGCCGCCACGCCGCCCTGGGCCCACTGACTCGAGCTGCCTCCGCCGAGAGTGGTCTTGGTCAGCACCGTCACCCGGCGCGGTAACAATCCAAGGGCTGCGGTAAGCCCGGCAATGCCACTGCCGACGACGATGACGTCGCTGGTCACAACCTCATCGGCCAGGCGGCGAACCGCGATCGGTCTCATCGACCCGCTCCGCGACCGACCTCCAGCATACGCTCGACCGATCGACGAGCCCGAGTGGCGATCTCGGGATCCACTTCGACGCTGTGGCTCATCGTCTGCAGTGACCGCAGAATCTTGGGCAGCGTGATGCGCTTCATGTGGGGGCAAAGATTGCAGGGCCGCACAAACTCGACATTAGGATGCTCCACCGCCACGTTGTCCGACATCGAACACTCGGTAATCATCACCACCTGCCTCGGCTGTTGGTCTCCCACATAACCGATCATGCCTGAAGTCGAACCGACGTAATCAGCTTCGGCCAGCACGTCTTGTGGACACTCGGGATGTGCCAACACCACCACACCGTCGTGCTGGGCACGGAAGGCTCGGACCTCGGCACCAGAGAACCGTTCGTGCACCTCACAACGGCCTTTCCAGAGAATGAGCTCGACCTCGGTCTGGCTGGCGACATACTGGCCGAGGAACTCGTCCGGCAAGAAGATCACTCGATCAACGCCGAGCGACTCCACAACTTCCACCGCGTTGGCTGATGTACAACAGATGTCGGTTTCGGCTTTGACGTCCGCCGAGGTGTTGACGTATGTCACCACCGGCACGCCGGGATAACGCTCGCGAAGTAGCCGAACGTCGGCGCCGGTGATCGATTCGGCAAGCGAACAACCAGCCCGCAGATCCGGGATCAGCACGGTCTTCTCCGGGTTCAAAATCTTGGCCGTCTCTGCCATGAAATGCACGCCACACAGCACGATGGTTTCGGCATCGGTCTCCGAAGCCAATCGCGCCAAGGCGAGCGAGTCACCGCTCAGATCCGCCACTCCATGGAAGATCTCCGGCGTTTGATAATTGTGCGCCAAAACGATGGCTCCGCGCTCTTTCTTGAGGCGCTCGATCTCGGCGATATACGGGGCATGCACCGGCCACTCAATTTCGGGGATAACCTGCTCGAGGCGTTGATACATCGCAGCGGTTTGAGCGGCGACCTGCGGGGTGTAGTCGAGCACGGGCAACGGCATCGATCCGGCGGCAGACGTCGATAGATCCTGCATAGTTCTCTCCTTCAGAGACGTTGACTGTGACGACTAGACTCGAGGCTGCGCCGCTGCACGATCGAATTGCAGACCGACATATGCTCAAGTTGAGCATTTAAGGGACCTAAAAAAACCCGGCGCAGGCCGGTCGTCGTCATCTCGCTGACAGACTTATGCTAAATCTGAGTATAAGTCACTGTCAAGACTTTTATGAAGTTCTCTCAAGACTTTTGTGGAAACCTGTCAAGACTCTTATGGAGACCTACCTAAACTTATTTGAAGGACTACGGACTGTCTTGCGCTATGCAGCGCGGCAGACTGCCCTCAGTGTTCCGGCAGTGATGGCAGCCCAACCCCGGGCGTTGGACGCTCCCGTAACACACCGTGACGAAAGCGGAAGAGCTCGGCTGGCCGGCCACCGGTTCCCGCCGAAAGTTTGCCAGTGCCTTCGACCAGGCCCCCCTTCTCTACCAGCCTGCGGAAATTCTGCTTGTGCAACCGCTGACCGGCTAACGCCTCGACAACCCGTTGCAGCTGGAGCAGCGTGAAGGTTGGTGGCAGAAGCTCAAACACCACTGGGCGGTATTTGATCTTACCGCGCAGACGGCTGACCGCCGTCGCCAGAATCCGGCGATGATCAAAACACATGGGACGACCCAAGCGCCGCGTCGGCAGTTCTTCACCCGTCGCCTCCGGGGCACCCCGATCACGCATCGCCTCGCCGACTAACCCGGCTTCATACAACAACTCGTAGCGATCGAGAACCCGATAGCCGTCCCAGGGAGCTCCCCCCAAACCAAACGCGATGTCGACGCGATCCCGGCGGAGCTGGGCTGCACGTCGATCTTCCGCCACGTCGATCCAAGCTTTCAGAGCCGGCTCTAATTGTTTGTCGAGAATCTGTGGACGGCCGTCACGCCAATCTTCCCACGGCAGATAGTCGTACCACGGGCGCCATCGCGCCTGGGTGGCACCCATCACGACATCTTCCCGACACAACGACAAGTAGCCGATCGACAGGATACGCGGTCCTCCCTGACGTTCCAGAGGATCCCGATTGCGATCACCATAGGTGTAGAGTTGCTCGACGTAACCAACCTCGATGCCGGTTTGCTCGCGGACCCAGGCCCGCAATGCCAGCTCGAGGGTCCGATCACGCGCCGGATCGAGCGGACCAAAAGGTAAACCGTCCATCAGCTCCGCTGGCGGAGGTTCAGCGCTACCGTCTGCTGGAACAACCACCGAATGCTCGCCGCGACGCAAGGTCAGGATTCTGGGTTCCTCATCGGTAACCGCTAGGATTACGGCATTCAGTCCGACGAAGATCTGGGAGCTTTCGCTCATCTGGCTACGTTACCGCGCCACGGCGGCTCCGGCTAGCCCATCCCACAGCGTCTGGGCGTCAGTCTTGGCCATGTAACGGTCGAAGACGTCGCCGGCATGGCGCGCCAAACGCGTTGATATCTCAGCCAACGGCACAACTTCACCGGTCAGACGCTCGATTGAGGTCATGTTCACTTGGGGTAGGCCACAGGCGACGATGCCGTCGAAATGCTCGAGGTCGGTTGCCACGTTGAGGGCAAAACCGTGGAGAGTGATCCAGCGTGCCAAGTGGACGCCGATCGAGGCGATCTTGTGGTCTCCAACCCAAACACCGATAAACGCCTGGCCATCCCGTCGCCGACCGATGATCCCAAAATCAGCCAGGGTTCTGAGGAGGACTTCCTGCAAATCACGGACGTAACGCCGCACATCGCGACGATCGGGATCCAAATTGAAGATCGGATAGCCGACCAGCTGTCCTGGCCCATGGTAGGTCACCTGGCCGCCACGATTGGTCTCGTGGACTTTGATCCCACGCTCCTCCAACCAGGCCTCGCTCGCTACAACATCACTGGCCGAGGCGCTGCGACCTAGGGTGAACACCGGCTCGTGTTCTAGTAGCAACAGATGTTCGGGGCCACCGATACGGATCTCGCGACGGACTTGTTCCTGCAACCGATAGGTCGGTTCATAGGGTACTCGGCCTAGGAAGCTCCAGTGGACACGGCGCTGGTCGTTCAATGGTTGGCCCTCTACGGGAGCTCGAATTCACAGTCATCTTCTACCAAAATTCACCGACTACGCTGAATCATATCGCCGGTTTCGCCGTATAGTCTTAAGATGACGGTCCTGCCGTCGACATCGCACGGATCGAGGTGAGCCTTGGAACAATTCTTCGCCAGCATTACAGCCACCCATTATTTTGCCCTCGGTATCGGTATCGCCCTGCTGTTCGCCGGCCGCAAACTCTACTGGCTAGCCCTGGGCGGTGTCGGGTTCTTCATGGGGTTATGGTTAGCCGATCGTTATCTCGACCTGCCGTCGACTGGACTCGAGCTTGGTCTCGGATTCTTGATCGGAATTCTCGGTGCCTACCTGGCGGCGGCTGCGCAGCGGGTAGCGGTTGGCCTCGGCGGCTTTTTCATCGGTGGATCGTTGGCCTATTGGACGGCCATCTCCTTGGTGGGCGCTATGCATTGGCAGCCAGGTGTCTGGATCTGGGCCATCACATCATTCGGCGCTGTGATCGGCACCGTACTCGCTGCCGCACTCTTCGAGGCTTCGTTGGTCGCCTTGACATCCTTGATCGGTGCGTTATTGATCGTGCGCATGAGCACCGTCGGTCAACCACACGAAACCTGGCTCTTCCTGATCCTACTGGCGATCGGCATGATCGCTCAATCCAGCAGTCAGAACCCCCCGCGGCGACGCCGGCGAGCCGCAACCTGAAAGGCCGTCATGCCCGAAATTGCCTACACCGTCGCATGTACGTTTACCGATCCTGAAGTTGCCGAGAGCTGGGCAGCCTGGCTGCGGGACGGCCATCTCGCTGATGTTTGCGCAGCCGGTGCCATCGCGGCCCAGGCGGTCAAAATAGACGGTGACGCGCTCCGTTATGAAGCGCGTTATCGCTTCGTCTCACGCGCCGCGTTCGATGCTTATGAACGCGATCACGCACCGCGATTGCGGGCTGAAGGGCTGGCGAAGTTTCCATTGGATCTCGGGTTGACCTACGAACGCTCGGTGGGTGAGATCGTCTCGGCCGCAACGGGTTGATCTTCGAGCTGGGACGGCCTGGAATCGGGCCGGTCAGCCTCACTCAGTAGCCACAAGCATCGGCTCGAAGGTGCGGGGTACCTGACGTTCGAGCACAGCGAGAACGTCGTTGCGAGTATTGCGCTTCTGACTGAGCAGGATCACGAAGCTCAGCGGATGTTCCGACGGTAGGTAGCCGGCGAGGGCATAAACACCACTCAAGGTGCCGGTTTTGAGCAGCACGTCACCTTGGGGGGTGAGCAGATGACGGTAGGGATGAAACGCCATCACAACCTCGGCCAGGGCACGGGGTGTAAACCGGTTCTGACGCGAGATGCCGGAACCCTCGACCACCTCGAAGTCGTTGCGGTCCAAACCAACTTCCTCGCTCAGAAAGGTCTCCAAAGCCCGGACACCCTTGGCCAAGGTCACGGGCTCGCCACCGGTCTCGAGCCCCACCGCCAACAAGAGCTGATTGGCGACGAAGTTGTTGGAGTACTTCATCATCGCCGCGATGATCGCTTCCAGGTTGCGCGAGTTGGTGTGGGTGTAGATCAGTCGATCGGTTGACGCAACCTCACGGGTCACGATGCGGCCGCTGACCGGATGTCCCTCGCGAGCCAAGAACTCAGCGGCGAGCTCGCCAGCATAACGTGCTGGAACACCAGTTTGTTTGGAGATGTTCATACGATGCCGTCCAGCCGCGAGCTTGCTCGCCAACTGACGTGCGAGGGGCGTCAATGGGGTTTGGTCCTCGGCTGAGCGAACTCGGCCCCCAGCTTCGACCCGTACATGAATGGTGTTGAAATTCGCCGCCAATGCCCCGTTCGCGGCATCGTAAGGATTGAGCGTGCTGGCGAGCCCTGGGATGTCGATCGGAGCAAACGCAGACGTATCGAGATGTAGGTTACGGATCGCACTCGGCAAGGCGCCAGTGTCGGCGAGCTCGCCGGTGATCAATTCCCATTCTTCGGATACCAGGAACGGATCGCCGAATCCTCTAATGATCAGGTCATCATCCGGGCTGACGTAGAACTCGGTTTTGTACTGGTAGTCGAGCCCCAGCGTGTGGATTGCGGTCAGCGCGGTCGCCAGCTTGAGGGTCGACGCCGGGACAAAAGATTCGTCCGCGCGATGGGCATAAAGTGCCTCCCCCTGATGGGTCACGAAGACACCGCCGTTGTCGAGATACCGGTGCACCTCGGGGATCGAGGTCGTCTGCGCAGTCACCGGCCGGATCGACAGCAGCAACACACCACAAACGACGAGACGGGACAGCACGATCAGTCGACTCTTCATAGCCGCATGGTAGCATGCGACCCGATTTCCCCTCGCTAGCTAGAGTCCATCTACAAACGCATCGAGAGCTCGGTCGTTGTGGGCTGCGGATCCTTTCTCAATGCAACCGACTCCGTACTTTCTGCTTCCCCCTCTCCCGGGTGGGTGTGAAGCGTGGGTGGGAGAGGGGGCCAGGGGGTGAGGGGCAAAAAAACGCCGTTGCTGGCCGAGCTCACTGCCATGGTCGCATTGGTACTGATCGAGCTCTGGCTACCTGTCACCGCCGGCTACGAGCCCTGGCGCTGGACGGTCCGCGTGCTGGCGGCCGGCTTGTGGATCGTCTCCTATCGCCGTTGGCAGGCGACTCGGGATCCCGTCGATCACCCCAGGGAGGTTCACCCCAGGAATGCTCACCCCAGGGATGCTCGACGTGCCTGGCGGGAGACATGGATCGCCACCACCATCGTTGCGGTCGGCCTCATCGCCTGGGTCGCTGCGATCAGCGAACCCTACGAGACACCGACCTGGCCACTGCTGAGCCCGATGAGCGCAGCTGCAACGTGGATTGCCAGGCGGATCGGATTGGCCGCGCTTCAGCAGGTTGTTCTCCAGCTTTTCGTCTGGCGATTGCTGCGACAAGTCGTCCGCCATGAGCCTACGGCCGTCCTGCTGGCGGCAACCATCTTCGGCTTGTTTCACCTGCCGAGCTGGCCCCTGACCATCGCCACCTTCCTCGCCGCCCTGGTCTGGATTGGGCTCTTTCGGCGTCACCGACGGCTGGCGCCATTGATCGTCTCCCACGCTTTGCTCGCAGGCCTGGCATCAATCGCCGTCCCGGAGCGACTGTTTTATGACATGCAAGCCGGAGCGGTGGCCAAACCGTCACTTGCAACCTATCGCCAACTGGCTGATCCCAAGATTCGCTCCCTGCTACGAGATCTCACCTCCGCCGATTACCTCACACATCATGAGGGCACAGTCGACGGGTATGTCGCCGGCCTCTACCGCGACGTTCTCGGGCGGCCGGCAACTGACGACGAGATCGCCGCCAGCCGCAACTGGATCACCAACCCCGAACCGAGCTCTCGCGCTCGCCTAGCCAAGACGCTAGTCACCTCGCCTGAAGCCCACCTGCGCCATCGCTCACCGCGCCAGATTCGACTCGACTTCGAGCCGCTGCCACCACGAACTCTTGTCACAGCCGACAGCCTCCAGGGCGACGGCTGGTACGGAGCAGAGCAAGGCTGGCGCTGGGCCAGCGGAGACCAACCAACAATCGACCTTCAGGTGCTGGCAGATCTTCACAGGGCCTACCTGCTGGAGCTGTCCAGCGGCGGCCGGGCGCCACAAACGGTCACGCTAATGATCGACGATCACCCTCTAGGTAACCTCACCTTCGACACCCTTACACCGCAGTCCCAACGCCTGACCTTCGATGGCGCTTTGTTGGCTGCCACTGAAGCTCACGAACTGCACTTGTCGATCCTCGGCGATCGAATCGTTGACACCCAGGACTCCCGCCCGCTTGGCCTCGGCTTTCGCTCCTTGGAGATCGCTCCCCTACGCTTTCCAAGCGTTGCGGTGACACATGTCGACGATCCGTACTTCCTCAACGGCTTCTCCGCCGCCGAACAGAACTTGCGTTGGAGCCAGGCATCAGTGGCGCGGCTGGTCTACCCACTGCGAACCATCGACGCATCACGTTACGCCTTCGAGCTCCTAGCAGGGGCCTTCGGCCAACAACGGGTCAACGTCCGAGTGAACGAGCACAACGTTGCCCACTGGAGACTCGACGGATTGACGCCGCAGCATCGGCTCATCGAGTTCGACAGCGCCATGTTACGGCCAGGCATCAACCGGATCGAGCTGCACCTGCCCGATGCCCAAAATACAGAAAGCGACCCCCGTCGATTGGGGATCGCTTTCGTTTCGGCTCGGATCTACCCAGCCGCTACCGACTAGCCCTGTTGGCTAGCATGACCGTCAGATCTACCGTGCGCGGAAGACCTTCGCGTCACCGAACGAGATCATGTCGTGCCAGCTGCAGCGCGTGACTAGGCGTGCCCTGGACAAACCGTTACGGTGCGGAGCATTCAACTGCTCTGTGCCGTCCGGGTTGAGCTGCAAGCGCAGCACGTTGACACCCCGAACATCGATCTCGATTACATCCGGCTCACCATAGGCGTAGATCTCGCCACTTTGGTAGAGCAGCTCACCATCACCGAGGATCCGGTAGTTGGCGGCGGCCCCAATCCGAATCGGATTCGACCGTTCAGCGCCACGGAAACCGTCGCCCGGACGTTCGAGGCGAATCCAGCGACCGGTGCTCTCCTCGACTACCGCCCACTCATAGTGGTTGAAGAAATGATCGTCGATCCGCACCACGGAGTTGAACGTCGCGTATTGTCCGTCGAGTTGAAACTCCATGTAGGGAACATGACCCCACAGTGGATACCAAGACACACCCTTGGCGTACTCTACGCCGTTGATCTCGATCGGCTTGAAGCCACCAACCGGCCTGGGCACACCATGGAACTCAACGCCGGAGCTGTCGAGAAAGGGTCCAACCTCGATACCACCCCATCCGATGATCGGCAGATCGCTGATGTAGTCGAACTGGTCGGAGACACCGGTCAACGGACGTTGGAGCTCAGACTTACCGCTCGCCGCACCTTCGATGAAGGCGATTTTCCCGGTGCTCGGATAATAAATCGACAAGTACGGGAACGTCGGCTGGTCGCAGGAAATACCGAGGCGCCAATCGGTCGCTTCGGTTTCGCCCAACAGACTCAAGACGTTGTCGAACTGATTGTGAGACAACGGATTGAATGTCAACAACACATCGGAAATGACCACCTCACCGGTGTTTCGGTAGATATCGACCAAACAGTTGGCATTGCTCTGACCGAGGTTGACCAGGCCGAAGTTCGAATACGAATCAGCCCCGTCGTTCCGACGCTCCCAGCCCAGAAGCTGAACTTTGGTGTCCGCTGGAACGACGTTGTCCGACGAAATTACCGGCAGCTCGACGCCCTCTCCATTCCCGGGGTCGCCGTTGACTGGCACCAACCGAGCCTGAATGTAGACCTCCGACGAAGCCTCGATCTCCACCATGCCGCGTTGCACTGAGCTTCCGACCACTCGGGTTGCACCGGGCAGGATCCAGACTTCGTCGCCGGTATCCCCCTCTTCGCGCACCGTTCCATCTTCGAACGAGGGAATGAAGTAGACCTCGGCGAGGCCCAGAATGTCGGGGTAGTCGTTCGAAGCCCAGATCAACGTCCGATAATGCTGGTCGCCCAGCATGACGTCTCCGGAATACGGTACATAAACAGTGCCGGCAAACACCGGCGTAGTAAGGAGTAAGGGCAGCAACAAAAAGGCGAGCTTTTGCCGATTCACAGCGATTCTCCGAGTCGTGAGGGGTTTCGCATCAGCACCCACAATGGATCTGATCCGGTCGACAGCTACAAGGGTCGCAAGTCGTATTCGTCGGCTGGAGCAACTTGGATGTGCGGCGCGACAAATCGCTCAAGCGTGGGAGCCTAAAGTTTACCAGAGGTTGTTCTCGGTCCAAGTGCTCCCGGACAACAACGAGAATCTACTCGAAGCTATCCAGTCTAAATGGCGATGGACAAATGCAATTTCAGCAGAAAATCGTCCCGAGCGCAAGTTAAAGGCTCGCAAGACGGGTCGAAAGCTCCTGTTGCATCTGCCCACGAGGGGTTGGCACCTCGAGCTCTTCGTAGAATTCGCAACGGTCGATCAGCTCACCAACAAGGACGCACAAACCTAGTCCGAGAAGTGATCCACTCCCCTCCTCAGGCGTCATCCAAGCAATCAAACCCGCCGGGAAAAATCCGATTCCCAGCCGCGCAGCGCTCCATCGCCGCCGGATATCCAGCCCCCGCCGATGATGCAAGATCTTACGGCACAGATAGAGGGAGACCTTCACCAACACGACCAACATGAGGCCAACGTCCGATCGAACTAACACAGCGATCAGCAACCCAGTCGTCAGGACTGCGTCGGCACTGTGCACCCAGCGTGACTCCGGGGACCGAGCTACGTCGTACACCCGGTCGATCGCAAACACCGCCGCCAGTCCGATCGCCGTTGTGGCTATCGCCAAGCCTTGCGACGAAACGCCGAGTTGCAGCAACAACGCCGCACCCATGAAGCCCGAAAACAAGGCAATTTCGCGACTCAGCCACGATTGGCGCACATTGAGCAAGGCTCGCCACGCACGCTGCGGTTTGCCGAGATGGGCGGTGCTGGCCCCCATACCAAGCGCAGCCAGCGCAAAGAAGACGACGGGTGGCAGGCCCGGAGCACCGAGCAACGACGCCGACTGGCTGGCGACCAACAACGCCGCAATCAACGTGAAGACGACCAACGGCCATTCCGATCGGACCGTGATCTTGCGTGGCGTAGTCACACTGGGCAGCGGGGCCGTCTTGGGTCGACCCGTCGTGTCAGCACAAGCGGACGTCGGCCCCGCATCACTGCCGTGCCAGGGTTCGAAACGAATGGACGGCCCAGGTTCGAGGGTGGGCATTCCCAGTCCGTCAGCCACCCCCGGCAGATCCGCCAGCTCGCCAAACCCCAAGGCACCGGTTGGACACTGTTCGACACAAGCGGGCTCCAACCCCGCTGCTTGCCGCTCACCACAGAAGGTGCATTTGGTCATCACTCCGGCTTTTTGATCGAAGGTCGGAGCGTCGTAGGGACAGGCCCAGCTGCAGTAGCCACAGCCGATACACTTCTCAGCGTCGAGGTCGACCCGCCCGGTGACAGGATCTTTGCTGTAGGCCAGCGCCGGACAATGGGACATGCACGGCGGTTCCTCGCAGTGATTACAAGCGATCGACAGATGCATGGTCGGCACGCCAGGCTGGCGCGCCTCGTTGAGCGTCACCACCTGACGCCAGCTGACATCCTCGAGCTCGTTCTCGATCGCACAGGCCACCTCGCACGCCTGGCAGCCGGTGCAACGATTGACGTCGAAGAGGAAGGCACGCTGACTCAACGGACCTTCTCGACCTCCACCAGGTTGTCGTGAAACGCGGCGCCGTACCCCATGTCGGTCTCGCGGCCCATCGTACAGACATTAACCGCGCCGCCGTCCGTCATCCACCAACCGTTGGTGACCGCGACACAGCCTCGACGCAGCCCATAGTCATATTGCGCCGCAATCTCCAAGCTACCGCGATCGTTGAAGAGGCGCACCGTCTGCCCATCGTCGATGCCGCGATCGGCGGCGTCCTGGGGATGGATCATCGCTCGCGGCCGATCACTCACTCGACGGATCAACGACAAGTTGTTGAACTGCGAGTGGATGCGATTCTTGGTGTTGGGGGTCATGAAGTAGAGTGGATACTTGCGGGCTTCAGGCGAGTCCCGACGCGGAGACTCCGCCGACTCGACATACCGTGGCAAAGGATCCGCTTGCCAACGCTCACGGGCCTCTGCACTGGCGAGCTCGATTTTGCCCGATGCAGTAGGAAACTGGAGGTCGGAGAACGCCACCTCCTGGTGCCCCGGGGCCAGCACCGGCCCTTCCCGCAGGGTATCCAGCGTAATCTCGAAGGGTGCCAGTCGACGCTCCAGCCAGGTATCAATCTCAACATCCGAAGGACCTGGAATCGGGACTCCATCAAGCTCGGGCTGTAAACCCATGCGCTCCGCCAGCAGCCCGTAAATCTCGGTTTCGGTTTTGACCTCACCGGGTGGATCGAGCACTTTCTGCCGCAGGTTTAAATACGGGTGCCAATAGGCACCGATGACATCGGACTGCTCGAACATCGTTTTGGCCGGCAGCACTAGGTCTGCCTCGCGGGCGGTGTCGGTTAAAAATTGGTCGACAACCACCCGGAAGTCGAGAGCACGAAAAGCCTCCAACACACGATGGGTGTCTGGATTCTGAGTCACCGGGTTGCCTCGCTCGACCCATGCCATCGCCAAGGGTGGATCCTGGCAGGCAAGCATGTCGCGGCCCAAACGAGCGGTCGAAACCCCGACCCGAACCACGCCGTCGGGCTCGGCCGGCGGGTAAAACGCGATCGGATCCTGCACCTGATCAAAAACCGCACTTTGGAGGTTGGCGAACTGCCAACCAGCCCCGGGCCGGCCGAGGTTACCGGTCATTGCCAGGAGTGCAAGCATGGCGCGCATCGTCTGGCCGCTGTTGGTATACCGCTGCATACCGTAACCGGCGCAGATGGTTGCGGGCTCGATGGTGCCCAAAGCGTCCGCCAGCTGCTCGATCTCGGCCACCGGAATCTCGCAGATCGCCGCCGCCTCTTCCACTGTGACTTCCGCCGCCATCTCACGGTACCGCTCGAAGCCGCGGACATGGCGGTTGATGAAGTTGTGGTCGATCAAGTCTCGCTGGATCAACAGCTGCGCCACTGCCAGCGCCAGGGCACCGTCGGTTCCGGGGCGCGGCTGGATGAAAAGCTCAGCCCGTTCGGCGGTCTGCGTCCGACGGGGATCGATCACCACCAACCGAGCGCCCTTCGCCAAGGCCTGGTCGACGAACGTCATCTGATGGATATTCGTCTCAGCCGAATTTTTGCCCCACAAAACGATCAAGCGAGCGTTCTCGAGATCCCACGGCGCATTGTGACGATTGGCACCGAGGGTCAATCGAGTCGCCTCGAGACCGGCCGGCCAACACAAATCCCCGTAGGTCGTGGTGTAGCCACCATAACTCCGCCAAAACGCCGAGCCAACGCCGTTGAGCAATCCCTTGGTGCCGCTCCCGGCGAAATACAACACGCTCTGCGGGCCGAGATCTCGACGATAGGTCTCCAACTTCTCGACGATCAGAGACAACGCCTCGTCCCACGAGATGCGCTCGAAGTTGCCACCGGGTTGTCGCCGCAAGGGATGCAGAATCCGGTCCGGCGACACCACCCGTTCAACGTAACTCAGCCCCTTCAGGCAAGGCCCTTCAGCGGTTGCCTGGTTACCACGGTGGGGCATGATCCGACGCAACCGGCCATCGATCACCTCCGCCTGCATGGTGCAGGTGCTGTAACAGTTGCGCGGACAGGCTGTGGTGTAAACCGTCATTCGAGATCCGTGGGTTCGAGGGTGATGAGAACCGACCTTAGCACGCGTCGACAACCCGGTTGCGGAGAAAAAGTTACAACAGCGTGAGGGAGAACGTCGCCGTTATCCGCAGTCATGGCATAGCACCACGAAGTCACGGCAACGGTTCCGCGGCAACTCGTGGCGCTTCATCCAGGAACACCCTTCGAAGGTTTCTGCCGGTCGAGAGGTGTTCGAGTTTTTCATCCTCAGGAGGCATCGATGTCCAAGTTTTTCAGTCGTCGCTTCAGTCGTCCCTTCAGTTGTCCCTTGTTGTCCACGCGCCCGGTTGTGATCTTCCTCGGTCTGGCTTTGTTGTTGTGTGGCACCGCTGCCGCCCAATGTGACTCCCAAACCAACGGCTCCTTCAATGCGGCCGCAACCTGGACCTGTGGCTTCGTACCCGGCCCCAGCACTACGGTCCAAATCTTTCACACCGTCGACTCGACCACCGATATCGCGGTCAATAGCCTCGACATCTTTTCCGGTGGCGTCCTCGTCATGAACGGCTTCCCGCTCGAGATCGAAGTCCAAACCATGGTTGTGCAGGGTGGTGGCAACTTGGTTGGAGCCGCCAACAGCTCGATCTACATCACCGCGCCGCCGGGATTCCCCTTCGACATCACCAACGACGGCACCATCGAAGCAGGAGCCCTCGGCGGTGACATCTTCATCCATGATGGTGGCCCTGGCGGCGATATACCGTGCCCCTCCGGCTCGAGAGTCAGTTCGACCAACGGTACGTTCTCCGCCGCGCCCAACGACGGCAACATCTACATCTTGGCTGATCAAATCGATTTGAACGGCGCGATCATCAACGGCGGCGCGGGTTTTGTCCCTTACAACGCAATTTGCCGTAGTGTTGCCGGCAGCGTCTACATCGCCGGCGTCGACGTCACCATCAACGGTGCCAGCCAAATTTACCAAGGCCTCAACGCCAACCCCAACATGCCGCCTCTGCCGCAGTGTAACGGCGTCACGACCGGCCCTCTGGACGGCAGTGTCCGGGTGCAAGCGTTGAGTTGTAACACCGGCGGCGGCAACCTCTCCATCGGTGGCACCACCATCGTCGGCAACCCGCTGGCCAACGCCAACCAATGCACCACGGTCTTCGGCACGACGTCGACGATCGGCGCCAACGCAACCATCAATGGCGGCACCAGCTGCGTCTACTGGGATCCACCGTTGCTCGAGCTCAACGACGACGCAAGCGTCAAGGCAGACCACATCATCGTCGCCGGTGAGGATCTCGACGCCAGCGGGCTCGCCTCGCGTACCCTGCCGACCCCGGCCCTCGACGCTGGCGACATCCTCGAGATCCGCTTGCAGCCCGGCGGGCAGCTCGACCTGCAGAACCTCGCCCCGGGCTTCAACTACTTCCAGGCCGGTAGCCAGATCATCATCGCCGCGGACGAGGATCAGATCCTCACTGACAGCGACGTTACCCTAGAGGAGTTGATGAGCCCGCCGCCCGAACTGGTGCCCGCCGAGTCTACCTTTGTCGTCTCACTCAACCCCGACTCGGAACGCCCGGTCCACCCCGGCAGCAGTGTTGAACACCCGTTCGTCGCCTCCAACCTGTCGACCGGAAGTGGCTTGTTGGATGTTTACATCGAAGACTACAAAGGCTGGCTCCAGGGCGGTCCGGTTTCGGTCAGCGTCAACGTCGACTCGGGTGAAGCGCTCGTGCGGACGCTGACGATCAACGTGCCCGCCTCCGCCGCGCCGGGAGATTACACCGTAATCAAGGCTGTCGCCTCGATCAACGGCGGTCCGCAAGAAACTTCCCTCACGATCTTTCAAGTGGCCAAGAAAAAAGGCTGCAAGGGTCGACTCTGCCCGTCGATCCGCTGATTCAAGATCTCGCCACTAAACACGGCCGGCCTCACGCCTGCGAGGGCCTGGAGCGGGAGACTGCCACGGGCGCGGTGCAAGCCCAAGTACTTCTCGGCGTGGGATGGCATCATCGCCGGTTTCTGTTTGCCATTGGCTCGATGGTGAGCCATCCCCATAGCCCCAACTCGCGTCCTGCCGGCGGCTCAAGACCTCTCCAGCCTTTCAACTCACGCTCCGAGCCCACCAGGAGACGTGTTGTGACGACGGAAAGGTCTTCTCCCGCCGTTGGACCCCATGACCCCACGCACGACAGGCGTTCTCCCGCCGTTGGACGCGATACATGACGATCGAATGGCGTCCTCCCGGCGGGAGAGCCCGTGTTTTGACGACCGAAAGGTCTTCTCCCAGTTGTAGTTTTCGGGGCTTCTCCGGCGAATCACCCAGAACGGGCCCCAATTCGCCCGATTTGGCCGAATATCGCCTCGAACACAAGGTGACGGTGACGCTCACCGTTACCGTCACCGTCACCGTCACCAGCGTCACCGTCACCGTCACTAAGCTTCACCGTCACCAAGCGTCACTGTCACCAAGCGTCACCGTCACCAAGCGTCACCGTCACCAAGCGTCACCGTCACCAGCGTCACCGTGCGCACGATGCCCCGGTGCAATGCCACGGTCCGATCGGCGGTCTCCCAAACGACGATTAGCGCTGCCCGTACAGCCTCGTCGTAGATC
>JAJCXO010000231.1 GCA_029263395.1 Acidobacteriota bacterium
GCCTCTCGCAAGCACTTCGAATCACAGTTTGGTCACGATTACAGCGCTGTACGGCTGCATACAGGCGAACATGCCGCGCAGTCGGAGGAAGCACTCCAGGCCGAAGCCTACACCGTCGGAAGCGACATCGTTTTCGTTCGCGGGCAACTCGACTCCGAGACCGCATCGGGCAAGCATCTATTGGCGCACGAACTCACCCACGTCGTGCAGCAGGCCAAAAGCGGCCCGAGGATCCAGCGCCGACCGTTACGCAAGCACCGCAACCGGGGCCTGGCTACGATGAGCTCTGTCGGTAAGGGATCCCTCGAAGTGACATCGGTGGGCGAAGTGGTGCCGGTGGGGGAGAAGCCAGGGAAGTTCGGGGGCTTCGAGCAAGAGCTGCGAGCCGTGGTGCTGGCCCGCCAGCAACCGACGGTGAGTGTGGTGGTGGTCGACAACGACGGTCGATACCACGTGCTCGACACCGGGCTGTCCGGCGTCCCTCGAGGTACCGGTATCAGTAAGATGCCCCATGAGGACGGCCGCGACTTCCAGCAGGTCCGCTGGGTGGATCCCATCGCGGATGGCGTCAAGGAAGGCTGGGCGAAGCGAGTTGGGGATGCCCATGATTTGATCACGTCGAGTGACACCTTGGACGATGGCTACGATGCCTTTGCGGCCCTGATTGTGGACGCCACCGGCGTCGACCCCAGTGAGGTCCACATCGCTCGACAGGAAAAGGATCTGAAACCGGGGAAAATCAACTTCTATCTTGGCGTCAAGGAGAAAGGCCAGGCTTTTCCCTCGCGATTATCGGCCGCTCCCGGGGCAGATCTGCCCGCGCCAACAATCGCCTTGGGGCGCGGTGCGTTCATCCGGCAATCACCGGTCTTCACCCAGATGACCTCCGTTCACGAGTTGGAGCACGAGTCTCAACTGAAGCGTGCGATCGCTCTGATTCGCGAGTTCCATGCGTCCGGCACCGGCCGCGATTTTTCCGACTGGCTGCGCCGGAAGACGAAACCCGGCCGTGGCAGAATCACTGAAGAAGATCGTGCGAACACGGTCGAATCGACGGCAGACAGCACTACGTCGCTTGAAGTCTTCGCCCACCTGGATGGCTTCATGGCAGGATTCCACCTGTTCACCGGTGAGCACGAAAAGCAACGTGCGCTATTCCAACTGGATGAGCTGGCCGAGCGTTGGATCAATCTCCCTAGCAAGCAGCTCGAAGATCGAGTCGTCGGCCAACTGCGACGCTACTATCGTGCTCTCGACGCGGATCATCGTCGCGCCTTCGACACCTTCGTGACCCAGCGCCGAGACAACGCTACATTCCAGGGACACAAAAACTTCTTCGGTCGCGTGCAGCGATTCGAGGCTGAGCGTCGCTGAGCTGAGCTCGCCAGCCTCATTGTGCTCGCCCCAGGTGCTCTAAAGCCTTAGTGCTCTACAGCTTTGTTGATCTGCAGTCTTATCGCTCTACAGCTTGGCCGCTTTGGCCGCGAGCAGTCCCAGCCCCCGGATTGCCGTTTCGGTCTCGACGGCCTCTAGCTGTTGCCTGGCTTCGGCATCGCGTCCATTGCGTAACCCTATTTCTGCCCAAGTGAGCTGTGCCTCGAGCGCCAATGCGGCGTAACCGTCTTCTCGGCTATCACTCTCCAAGCTCTTCAGATTGAGTAGGGCACTGGTGATTTCTCCGCGTGCTGCCTGGATGCGGGCCGCAACAAGTTTGGTGACCCTTTGAATCACGGGTTGCTCGCTGGTTTCGGCTAGACGCGAAGCGCCGTCAACAGCCTCTTGGCTCGCCTCCAGCCGTTGCTGGGCGAGGAGTGCCAACGCCAGGACGGCGGTAGCCCGTGCCTCTTCTGAGGGGCGGCCTTGCCGTTGGCAAGCGAGACTCGCCTTCTGACTTTCGATCTCGGCGCGGGCATGATCGCCAGCTTCCAAGGCAACCCGTGCCAAAGCAATTTGACTATCGGTGATGCGATGGGTCTCGTTGAGAGCTTGCCGCAATTCGAGCGCTTGTTGATGCGAAGCCCGAGCCTCTTCAATCGAACCCCGGTCGAGTTGTAATCGGCCACGGACGTGGAGCGCCTGAGCCAGGGCCGAGCGATCTCCAACTTCCTCACTGAGGGTGACCGCACGGTTCAGTAATCCTTCGGCCTGCTCGAGCTCACCGAGATCTCGCAGGACATCGGCCAGGTTGGTGAGAGAGGTGGCCTCGCTGCTTTTCTCGCCGGTCTCTTTGCGGATCGCCAGCGCTTGATCGTGTAACTTGCGACTCTCCTGCAGATCACCCATGAGGTGCCGCGTTGCTGCGATGTTGTTCAGGCTGTAGGCCAGGCCACTGCGGTTGCCGAGCTGTTGCCAGACATCTCGCGACCGCTCGAACATCTTACTGGCTTCCCGCAGATGATCGCGCGCGACGAGCAAGACGCCGAGGTTGTTGAGGGCCAACGTCATCGCGAGGTTGTCGTTGGTGACTTCAAAGATCCCGACCGCTTCCTCGTAGAGATCCTGAGCGGCATCGAGGTCGCCGCGCCGCTTGAGCACCATCGCCAGGTTGTTGAGGCCAGAGGCGGTCGCGTCTTGGTCCCCCAGGCGGCGATAGTCGTCGATCACTTGGCGATAGCGGTCGGCGGCACTGTCGAGCTCGCCGCGATCGAAGTGGACATTACCGAGCGCGGTCAGAGCTTGCGCCGTGCCCATGCGATGACCAAAGTCCGAATAAAGCTTTTCTGCTGCACTCGCGGCATGGGCGGCATCGTCGAGTTGACCCAGGGCACGGCGGGCCTGGGATTCGGCGAGCCGGGCCTGGGCTACGAGCAGGCCAGCATCGATCAGAGTTGCCCGCTCGCCGGCCCGCTGAGCGGCCTCGAGTTGTCGTGCAAAATCTGATTCGAGGCCTGCCGCTGACGCTTCCGCCAGATCGATTCGTGGATCCTCAGAAATTGGCGCTGGTAGCCGACGCAGATCGGCGATGGTGTTCAGGGCGCTGGGTGCATCCCGCTGCGAAGTTTGGGCGGCTACCAGTCGCAAACCGTATTCGAGGTCATCGGGGAAATAGTCGGACAGCTCCTGATAAACCTCGATCGCAGCTGGCCAGTCGCCAGTGGCTTCGCGGTAGCGCCCTTCCACCGCCAGCCGATCTTCCCGCGGTAGCGGGGACGACAGCTCGAAGGCGCGCTCCGCGGCCTCGGCGGCTCGTTCGCCGAAACCTTCGGCCTCCCAAGCTTGCGACAAGGCGGAGAACACCAGCGCGTTTTCCGGTACCAGGCGGGTGGCACGTTCGAGGTTTTCGCGAGCGGCTCGTGGTCGCGACTCGCGGAGCTCGTCGAGGGCGAGGGCATAAAGTCTTGCCGCTTCGGGCTCTGACGGTAGGCCGCCCAGAGGATCGTCGCCGCTGCCTGCCTCGTCGACTCCAAGTTCGCCACGCAGCTCGCTGCCGAGCTCGGAAACCATCGTGAACAGATCTTCCCGGCGACCGGTGCGGGCAAGGGACGCGAGTTGGGTGCCGAGGGCGGCGTCCTGTAGCCGCAAGTCGAGGCGGATCTCCTGCGACGATTCTCCCAGGGTCACGAAGCTACCGTGGACCAAAAAATCACAGCCGAGGATCGAGCGTACCCGGTCGAGATCGGCGCCGTCGAGGACTGCGGTCGGGTCGAGCTCCATCTGTAGTCGCACCCGTGCGACGTTTTCCCCCGGGATGGTCCGCAGCGCTTCGCCGCGCGCCAACTCGGTGGTGAGCATCTCTGCCAGAGCGGTCGCCAGCCACGCGTCGGTATCGGTGGCTGCCAGGTTCTTGAACCCCAAGACTGCCACCGAGCGTCGTGGTGTGATGCGGCTGCGGTCGAGCTCGCGATCGCGGTTGAAGTAGAAGAGTCCTGCTGATAGCAAGCTGACCAGGATCAACACGGCACCGAGCATCCAGCTGCGTCGCTCTGCGGATGCCGCGGCAGCTTTGGGTGGTGGTCCCGGCGAGCCGGCCGGTAGCGGCGCGGCGGCGTCTGATGTCGAGGCGGCGAAGGACGGAGCAACAACCGGTGCCGCGATGTCGTCAGGGGGTGAGTTTGTTGTCTGCCTTGGAGTCCCGGCGTGTCTTGCCGGTGGCTGCAACGCGGCGACCAGTTCGTCGGCGGAGGCGAAACGTTTGGCAGGATCCCGCTCGAGACAGCGGAGAATCGCCTTCTCCCACCAGGCTTCGATATCTGGCACATGGATGTGGGGTGGTGGCGGTGGTTCTTTGAGACGCTTGACCGCGGTCGTCAGCGGGTTGGCAGCCTCGAATGGCAACCGTCCGGTGATCATCTCGTAAATGACAATGCCAAGGGCGTAGATGTCAGTTGCCGGGGTGATCGGTCCACCTTCGACTTGCTCGGGAGCCATGTAGGCCGGAGTACCGACAATGCCAGCACCGGTCACTTGGGCTGCAAAGCGGTCGCTGTCGCCGCCACGAGCCACACCGAAGTCGGTGACGACCACGCGTCTGGGGCGGGAAGAGGGTGGCGGCTCTCGAGGCTCTAAGAATACATTCTCACTCTTGAAGTCTCGATGCACTACCTGCGCACGATGGGCAGCGCTCAGTGCCGCTGCCATCTGTTCTACCAGCGCCAAGGCATCGGTGGTCTTCAGGCGTCCACGGCGCTTGAGGCAGTTAGACAGTGTTTCGCCCTCGAGTAGCTCCATCGTCAAGAACGTTATGGGAGGTGAGGGAGAGGAACCGGGGTTGGGCTCCGGTTGATGCTGGCCAAGATCGAAGATACGGCAGACGTTGGGATGGGTCACCGACCTGGCCAGGGCAATTTCACGCTTGAAGCGTTCCACCGCTGCCGAGTCGATATCACCGGCATGGGCACTGATCGTTTTGAGCGCCAAAGACTGCCGGAGCTCCAGGTCTTCGACTTCGTACACTTCCCCCATACCACCTTGGGCGAGGAACCGAAGAATGCGGTAGCGCCCGGCAGCAAGGTCACCAGGGTTGAACACCGGGGCGCCACGACCTGTTGGTCGTGTACCGACCACCGTATCCTGTTCACCTGGACGGGGCGGACTCGGTACCACCGAAGGCATCGGCGTGGCCGGAGTCAAGCTATGGTGCGCCCCTGTTGGCATAGGTATGCCGACGGATTGCGAACCACCTGGTGGGGCTGCGGTCGGCTGCGGTGCGGTCGGCTGAGCTACCGTCGGCTGAGGTCTGGTCGGCTGAGGCGCGGTCGGCTGACTCGATGAGGGTCGGGGTGCAGGAGCCGTGGCAGCAGGCCCTGCGGACTGGGTACCGGCGGTGCTGCGAGGGCGCAGCCGGTAACGGGCGTTGCAACCGGGGCAGACGATCCGGACGTCCGGAGCCTGCGTCATATCGTCGGGAATCTCGATGCGCGTCGAGCACTGCTTGCAGGTTAGCTTCAGCAAGACTGGGCTTCCATTCCAACTGCACCGATCCGTCGCTGGTTTCGAGTTGCCACCGTCGTCCTTGTCGGACGAGTTTCAACCGAGTGTTTTGTTGTCTCGAACGTTGGTTTATCTTAGTACGATAACAGTCCGAATAGCTCTGACAGAGCGTTGGGCTCATTGAGGCCGATCTTGCGGAGTGCCAGGATGCTTGATCGTCAGCCGAGTCGAGAGCGCGTAGCGTCGATAAAGGGTAGGATAGCGCCCCAGTCACTTGTCGGGAAAGACATCATGGAACCTCCATTTACGCTACCGTTCGAAGCCTTCTGGAATTGGGTCGTCACCCACCCCAACTGTATTCTGCGGGCAGGAACACCGGAGGCCGTGCTTTACGACGACGACGACTTGCATTGGAACTTCGCGACTGAAGGTGGCAACACCCTTTTGGTCCAGGTCCTGCGAGGAAAACGTCTGATGGGAGAAATCCTGGTGGATTCCGAGCAGACGACTTATGTCCAAGGAGTTCAGGGCCAGCGTGAGGATGAACATCTTTTCGAGTTGATCAACGAAACCGAAAAAGATCGCGTCGTTGGCTATTTTTTCGTTCTCACCCATGGTTATGAGGACGAGTCCACAAATCCCGGACCTGTGCACTGAGTCTGTAGTCGAATGCGGCGCCTGCTTGCGATCCTGACCGGATCCGTCATTGCGGCGGCTTTTCTCGGACCCGGTACGATCACCACGGCAGCTCGGGCTGGAGCCGGACACGGCTATAGCCTGCTCTGGGCGTTGGCTCTTGCGACCTGTGCTTGTCTAGTACTACAGGAAGCTGGGGCGCGCCTGACGATCGCTTCCGGGCAGAATCTCGGTCAGGCGTTGCGGCAGCGTTTCCATGGTGGGCCGGCCTCCGTGGTGATGTTGGTCTTGGTGCTCGGTGCTATCGTCCTGGGTTGTGCTGCCTACGAAGCTGGCAACATTTTGGGTGGTGTCGAAGGTGCGGCCTTGGCGACGGGATGGTCGCGATCGACGTTGACCGTGATTTCGGCGGCTCTGGCTGGGACCCTGCTTTATTTCGGCTCGACGCGGGTCGTGGCGCTGGTTTTGGGGATGATGGTCGCGGTGATGGGAGGGGCGTTTTTGGTCACCGGACTGCTGTTACGCCCACCGCTGCGGGAAGTGCTGGCAGGCCTTTCGATGCCGTCGATCCCCCCTGATGGAACGCTCCTCGTCCTTGGTCTGGTCGGGACCACCGTGGTGCCTTACAACCTTTTTCTGGGGTCCGGTATCGCCCGTGGCCAGCGCTTGGGGGAGGCGCGGTTCGGTTTGGTGGTGGCGATTGTTCTCGGGGGACTGATCTCGATGGCGGTAGTTTTGGTCGGTGCAGCCGTTGATGGTCCTTTTTCTTATCCGGAGGTTGGCCGGGTGTTGTCGGCGCAACTCGGCGCTTGGGCGAGCCCACTTTTCGCCCTCGGTTTGTTTGCTGCTGGGTTCTCCTCGGCGGTGACCGCACCGCTGGCAGCCGCGATCACGGCGCGCAGTCTGTTTGCCTCCAGCGCCGACGATCCGCGCTGGGGCGATGGATCGTGGCGATATCGTGCGATTTGGCTCGGCGTCCTGTTGGCAGGGGCAGCCTTCGGCATCGCCGAGGTGCAGCCGATACCCGCAATCATTTTGGCGCAAGCTCTCAACGGCCTGTTGTTGCCGGTGGTGGCGGTTTTCCTCTGGTTGGTAATGAACGACCGCCGGCTGTTGGGGGATGAGGCGGTCAACGGCACCGTCGCCAACATTGCGATGGGTTTGGTGGTCGTCGCCAGTATCGCCCTCGGCTTGCGCGGGATCATACGAGCGGTCAGCGCCGCTTTTTCTTGAGCTTTCGAAGTAGCTTGCGCCGCTCTTTCTTGGTCAGCGGCTCGAGCACCGGACAGCCTTTACAGCCCTTGCCTTTCTTTCTGTAGCTTCTGCAGCAGGTAGATTTGAGCTTCATGAGGGCCTGCCATCGGCCTGGGCTTGCTGACGTCTGGCCTCATAAGCTGCAACTGCCACGGATGTCGAGAGGTTGAGTGACCGTACCGGTCCCTGCTGCATTGGAATGGCGATCAGCCGATCCCGAAATTGTTGCCGGATGTCTTTCGGCAGGCCGGCGGTTTCACTGCCGAAAATCAACACGGCACGCTCTGGAATTTCGAGACTCCAAAGGTTGCGGTCAGCTTCGCTGGAAAACAAGAAGGGTTTTCCAAACTGATCGATAGCAGCCTCGAATTCTGACCAGCCCGACCAGATGCGAGGTTGCACATGGTGCCAGTAGTCGAGACCGGCACGCCGCAGGTACCGATGGTCCAGTGAATAGCCTAGCGGGCGCACGAGGTGAAGTTGGGCTCCGATCGCCAAACAGGTGCGACCGACGTTGCCGGTGTTCCAAGGAATCTGCGGGGCGACCAGCACGATGTGCAGGTCGCCCGACAAGCTCCGCGGAGCCGATTCATCCTCCATGCACTCCACTCCAGAGGTCAGATCTTGGGCGTTTCAGCAGAAGAGTTTATTCGAGCCGAATCGAGACATCCCCTTGCCCGACAACATCGACATTGATCTCCGCTTTGCCCGATCCTCGCCAGTCGATCGATCGTGGCCAGCCAGAACCTTGGACCCGACCATCACCTAACCACAGATCTGCATTTCCGAAGCCAACATCGACATTGACCAAGGCGGTTTGATCCCGCACACCCAGCAGATCGACGTCGCCACCGCCGCTGTTGATGTTGACATGCGATTGTAGGCCGTTGAGGTAGATGCTGCCGCTGCCGACGTCGACCTCGAGGGGAATTTGGCGTGGCATACGGACATGCAGTTTGGCCTTGATACCTCGCAGGCGTGCCCGTGGTGTCCGCTTGAGTCGGATCTGAAGATCACCGCGGCGAACTCGCGGGGCGAGCTGGACTCGGTTTGCCCGTCGTTTGCACGCTTCCATATCGGTTCGTGAGCACTCGAGAGTCAGCTCGACGTGGGCGGTACCACCGTCGATGCCCTCAACGGTCACATTGCCGAACGAAAGGTCAATATGGACTTGAGTCGCGTTGTCGAGAACCAAATCTTGTTGCAAGGTTCGAACTTCGACCTGAGCAGCAAGACCATCAGCAAGCGCAAGAGAGGCACAGAGCAACAGGATGGTGGGATACGGTTTCCACATGAGAAATCACTCCGGGAAGTCGTCTTTCAAAATGACATTGATCGACAGCGAGCGACCAAATGTCGAGGGGATCCAGGGCGTCTCACCGCAGCGTGTCGCAGCAAACTGCGCACGGCGAGAGGAGAGGAGAGAATGCCAAGGCAGGCGTCGGTGCTGCGTAGCCGACGACAAGACCGTCTGAGGGTATCATAGCGACCTGGCAATGATGGCTGTACCGCTTTACCTGTTGCGAGACTTGCGGCGCGAGAACCTGGCGATCGAAGGGGCAAAATTGATGGCGGCGAAACTGAGTGATCTAACCTTCACTGGCGAGCGTGTTGTGCCTGGAAACGTCGAGCCATCACTGTGGGCTGAGCACATCAGTCGTTATGCTTTTGCTGCCAACTTTGTGGCTGGCAAGAGGGTACTCGATTTCGCCTGCGGCGCTGGCTACGGCAGTGCGCTGCTGCGCTCGGCGGGGGCCCGTTGGGTGGTTGGTAACGACATTGCTGTCGATGCGATTCGGTATGCTCGAGATCACTTCAGCGACAGTAGAACCCACTTCGCTGCGGCCGATTGTCTGCGTTTGTCGTTCCATGACGATGCGTTCGATGTGCTCGTCTCATTCGAGACGATCGAGCATGTACCGTCCTATGAAGTGTTCTTGGTGGAAGCGCGACGAGTTCTTTCACCGGATGGGCTGTTGATCATCTCGACCCCCAACAAGCGGACATATTCGGATGAGTCGGTCAAGGAAGACAATCCGTACCACGTGCATGAGTTCTACTTGGAAGAGTTCCAACAGGCATTATCGGTGCATTTTCCCACGATCAAGCTCTATAGCCAGAACGTTGCTGAAGGGCCTTTCTTCGCCGAGATAGGAGCTCCCGGGCCTGAGCAGACCGTTGAGTTGTTGAAGTTGGGAGGTGGAGTCGCACCTCGCGCGTTGCAAGCCGCTGAAGCCAGCGACTTCTTCTTGGCATTGTGCACAGCCGAGGCATCAACGAGTGATGGCCTCGAGGCTCATCCACACTATTTCCATTGGGCGCAGACCAATGAGCTGCACCATCTGCGACAGAAGATCTCACAATTGCAGGCCGAGTTCGATCGTCGTATGAGCTGGGCTCTGGAAGTAGATCGCAAACTGGCGGATCGTGGACGGCAATTGCTCGACTTACAAGCCGAGTACGACGAGAGGACCTTATGGGCCTTGCGCCTCAATACCGAGCTTGCTGAGGCAAATGCGGCCAAGGCGGAGCTGCAAGCTGCAATCGACGCATCCAACGCACGGGCCCAGACACTGGTCGCAAGAACTACAGAGTTGGAGGATCGCGTCTTCGAGCTGCAATCAAAAGTCGCAGTCAGTGATGAGTTGATTCGGAGCCTGCAGGATCAGTCCAACTTGGAATCTAGCTAGCTAGCTAACTCAGCTCAATTGGCTTCGCCGATCGAGTCGCCGACGGTGCGAACGATTGCCAGCTGCGGTTGCTGAGTTGCGACTCGATCGTCTTGCCAATCATTAATCACCTGTTGCCAGATCAACTCGCGCTCTCTGGCTTTGGCTTCGAAGCCGTGTTTGGCTTCGATCAAGCGACGACCCGAGTCGCCGATTTGTCTTGCGTAGACTGGAGATTCCAGGCATTGGCAGGCAGCGTCAACGAACTGGGTGGCGCTCTCCGCCTGAAAGAAATGTTCGCCATCACCCGCCCCGATACCGTGCACGCTGAGCTCGGTGCCGATCACCGGAGCACCGCAAGCCATGGCCTCGAGGACTTTGACCCGCATGCCGGCACCGGTGAAGATCGGAGCGATGAATGCTGCGGCCTGTCGAAAGTAGGGACGGTAGTCTTCGACGAAGCCTAGAACGGTGACGCCGTCGCGATCGGCGTAACTCTCGATCCGTTCGTTGGGATACGCCCCTAAGATCAAACACTCAGCTGTTGGGCAACGGCGTCTCACTTCAGGCATCACCTTTTCGACCAGAAAAATCACCGCGTCGACGTTGGGCGGGTGCCGATAATTACCTAGGAACACCAGTTGAGGCGCGTCGTTCTGGGCCACGTTATGCTGAGAGTCGGTCTCGTTGGCGGCCGGAGGACCGAATCGTTCGCTGTCGACACCAATCGTGTTGACGTAGAACTGAGAGTTGGGCATGAAGCGGTTGAGTGCTGCCGCGTCTTCTGACGTGGCAGTGATGAAATGGTCAAAAGCTTCAGGCAGCATGATCGCCCGAAAGTAGAACTCTTTGATCAACTCTCGGAGGTGCTCGATCTTCTCGAAGTCCGAGACCACAGCTTGAGAAAAGGTTAAAAGCCGGGCCAGGAAACCCTCTTCGAAGATGGTGAGGACCTGCGGAATGTCGGCCGTAGAGACATACTTGTACATGCGGGTGTACTCGTAGTCGACTAGGTCATAGTTACCAGACCTGGCCTCGGCCTCGATCACTGAGCGCAGATCCGCAGTGTAGTCGTTATGGATGTAGGTTGGGATTCTCCGATCCCCGTGGTGCTCTCCGGAGTGTTTCAAGATGCTGATGACCTTTGAAACATAGGGACGCACGTCCTCTACCCAACGCTTTTCTCCAAAGCTGTAGCCATGGATCAACGTGATGTCGTGGCGTCGAGCCAGGTATTTCAGCAAGTTGGCCATCCACACGCCGCCGCCATGACGTAAGCAAGGAACTTCCCAAGACACGAACAACACCTTCAAGCGTCGTTCGTCCCCATCCTCATCGCTAAACGTCGGAGTTGTGATGTTGGCTCCCGCAATGTCGGGCTGGCCGATGGTGGTTGCGATCTCGCTGAGCATCTCCAGAAATTCGGGAGTACCTTCGGCTTCTCGTTCCAATAGAGTCCGGGCCAAGTGATCCGTTGTGATCCCGAGGCCGAGGCGTCTCCGGATATCGAACGCTTCGAGAAAACGCTCGAGAGCTGGCGAAGTTTCCTTGGGGAGGCCAATCCGAGCGAACTCGATCGGCATCGAGCCAGAGTCGTAGAGCGTTCGCCCACGGGACATGAACAGGACACGGATTGCAAAAGTCCCCGAGGTTTCCGGCGTGTACGCGAGTTCGAACCCCTGGCGTGGCGTGATCAGCTGTTGATCGCCGAGCACTTCGTCGATGTAGAGACTTGCGACAATATCGTCGAATTCGGAGACAACTTCACCCCGCAGGGTCACCGAATACAAGAAGGTCCGTTCAATCCCTCGGTCGAGGTTGTCGAGATCATCGGACTCGACAAGGAAGCCGGTGGTGGCCGTTTCGGGAACGGCGATCGGCTGGGTCCAAACTCCGGGAGGTCCATCTTCCTGAGCGGCAACCAGCTTGAGCACATGTTCGCCAGCTGGCAGGTCGAGATCGATCGCAGCGCGAAATCCCTGCCGGCGAATCAAGGAATGGCCAAAATATTCCGCAACGTCGTCTCTCGGTTGATCCAGGGGCAACGTTGCTATTTCTTCTTCGTCAACCATGAGAGACAAGTGGCTGACTAGGAAATGATTCTTGACCCAACCTGCAATGTGGAGGGTCGGCTGGCCCTGGGTTGGCGGTTCGACGTCCATTTCTTCGGTGAAAATCACCGGTTCCATGAGGCCAACGTAGCCGTTCCATTGCGAGAATATATCGGTGGAACCCGTTCCCGATTGCACAGCAAGGCAGAAGTCCCACGTACCTGGCTGAATGTTGCTCAGCTTTTCCTGGATTTCAAACCATTTGACCGAGGGGCCAGAGGTCGAAGGCGCCAACGCTGTTTCCGCGACGACTTGACCGTTGCGCAGTAGCACAACAAAGTCGTCGTCGGCGGCTGAGAAAACCCCGCCCTCGAGGTGAACGGAGACCATCCGTTGTTGGGAATCGAACGCACTGATCGTTCTTGTCAGTAGCCTATGAGGCCGGGCTTGCTGGTTGGCCAGAGTCAGAAAATGGCTCCATGACGAACGGGAGTCGTCTTGATGAATAAAGCTGAGCTCGAACCGATGTTGAGGCAGGGTCTCGTCGTAGGGAAGATCGCCCGCGATGAAAACCTGATAATGGGATAAACCGTTGGCTTGGCGCGGGCTCGCGGCCCATCGTGGCTCCAGTTCCGTCGTCTGCCCATTCCAAAGCACCTGCACCTCTTCCAGAGGCACGCTGCAGTCGAGCTGACCTTCGAGCGATACCGGAATTGGCTGTCCAACGAATGCTGACTCGGGAAGAAACATCCGCCCTGGCTCGAAACTCGAACGTGGTGTGATCTGAATCCTTCCCACTTTTTCGGCCAACAGGGTGCCAGGCACTCCCCACTCCAAGTCATACTCTCCCGGTGTGAGGGTCTCCAGTTGGACTCGGATGTCGAAGCCGCAGAGCTCGTTGCGAAACTCGGGATGGGAGGCGAGGACGTCTTCACGAGTTCTTGTGCAATAGCCGCCAACGGTTGGGCCGCCGGAGAATCGGAGCTCGACTTCGCGGGTTTGAGGTTCGGTGATCACCCAGCCAACGAGCTTCAACTCCTCGGGGTCACCGTGGACCAGGACCCTAGGCGCCGAAAAACTCTCGATGTGGAAACATGGCTCCCGGGCGATCTCGGCGGTCTTCCATCCGCCCCAGCCAAAGGTGTCTTTTTCGAACTCAGAGAGTAGTGACGGGCGAATGCTGGCCTTGGATAACCGATCGATCAGGCGAAAATCGTAGCTGGCGATCTCTAGTGCTTGGAGTCGGGCGGAAAGCAACTGCTCGCGAAGGATGGCGGAGACTTTTTTGCGAAAGAACTCGAAGGTGTCTGCTGTGAGATTGAATTGAGAATGCCAAACCTCGGCCAGGTGGATGTCGGTGGGTGTCTGGGTGAGCCAGGTCAGCAGCAAACTCTGGAGGTTGGCGCTGACTGGAGCCGTATCCTTGAAAGGTTTGGCTGGCTCGCGGCTGAAAAAAACCGACGGGTCGATCGGTGTCGTCAGGCGGCCAAGCTTGGCCACAACCGCAGCCGGCATGAAGAATAGGCTGGTTCGCATCCAATGCTCGAAGGTGTAGCCGAGGACTTCCAGGCTGCCCCCGAAGCTGTCCACCCAGCCGACACATCCCTCGAGCTCGATGCAGTGGGTCAAGACGCCTTCACTGACAAGATCGAGATACTCGTCACCGTAAGCGGTGAACGCATCGGTTGCAAACGCGTAAACATCTGCGCGAGTGCCTGCTGTTGCGAGGAACTCCAAGCCACGATCAAATGCGGAAAACTCCCACGACGTGTTGTCGCCACCGATGTGAGTCAGCGTCTCGGTGACCTTGTGGTACCAGCGCCCAGGGTGCGCGTTGTCAACCACAACAACTTCGAGGTCGATGCTGGGCAGGCGATCGAGAACCGTCATCATTTTCTCGAGCGCCCGGCGATACTTCCGCCGGTCGTACTGCACGAAGACAACAGCGAGCCGTTGAGTCTTGGCGAGCGTTCGGGTCATCTAGACGACTCTCGGTGGCGGGAGAGGCGTGCGGTCGTCGGTTCGATTCGGAGCGGGGAACGGGTGGATTGGCGACCCAGGCGATCCCGGATCCAGCGGAACGGTTTGGTAATGCGCCACGATGTCGAGTCGGCCATGGCTCGAGCCCGTTCCTTGGATCGCTGGTGAGCTCGCGTCGAGGTCTCGAGTTGTCGACGCAGGCGCTGCACTTCGACTTGATGAGCGCTGAGTTCCTGCTGGAGGAGTCCTTGCTGGTGTGTTTGCTCGCACTCCTGCAAATGCTGGTTCGTTTTGCGCAGGTCGGCTATCTCCAGAGCAGCCGCTGCAAGCGCTTGCCGGAGTTGTTCTGCCTGGGTATCGGCCTCACTACGAAAGCCGGCCTGCTTCTCGAGCTCTAGCCGAAGCAGAGGGATATCACGGGTCGCTTCGCGTTCGACTTCCTTCAAACGGGCAATCTGCTCCTGTAAAGGATGGATCGTCTTTTCCCGCTCTCTCAGGGTCGCGATCTGAGATTCGAGGGCCTCGATTCGGCGATAGAGCTCTGGCAGGGTACGCTCTTTCTCCTCCAAGGCAGCAATTTGATGACGGAGCCGTGGAATCTGTTGCTCCAGACCATCAGCCTGCTCTTGAGATCGTTGACGGTAGTCTTGCTCGTTTTGGCGTGACGCCGTCAACTGCTCTTCGAGGTCGGAGATCTGGTTGCGCAAAACATGGACTTCGTTCGCCTTGTTTTCGCCCAAGGCTTGGCTTTCATGCTGCAGCTGCCCGACACCATCCTGTAGCTCGATGGCTCGAGGGAAATTCTTGCGGTAGAGATCAAGCAGTGGCACGAAAGGCTCAGTTTCGGTGCCAGGAGAAGACGCTGGCGGCGATGCTGTCGAGATTCGACCCGCCGTTGAGGGGTATGCCGAAGCAGCCCGTGATTCAGGCTGATCCTCCGGTTTCCCCGGGGGCTTTAGGCCCCGGGTGTAGCTATTCATACCTTACTCTCACGGCAAACCCTGGCCAACTCAGCCAACGAATTAATGTTCAGGCATATTATAGTCTAAATCCACTCGCGAAGACCGTTCGAATGGGACGTGATGGCCGTAGATGTAGGCTGTAAGCATGAACGTAGACCCCCTGGCCCTGTGCTAATCTTGCCTGGACTTCAGCGACAAAAATAGTAGCTAGTAGGCCTCTTGATTTAGCGGGCCTGGCTTTCAGATCAACGGGCGAACTTAGATATGTTGCGATTTGGATCAAGTAAAATGGTGTCACCGGGCGCGACCGTGATCTGGGGCGCGACCGTGATGTTGGCAGTCGCTATCGTGCTCGGCTTGGTCGTCGGTGGCTGTGCGGCAGAGGTTGGCGAGGATGTGCTACCGACACCCCTGTCAGAGCTGCAAAAACTACAAGCCAGCCTGCCGATACAACCTTACGTCAACGTTATCGTGGTGAGCTTCGATGCTCTGCGGGCGGATGCCTTGGGTCTCTATGGATATCCGCGCAACACCTCTCCGACACTCGATGATTTTGGTCGTGAGAGTGTTGTTTTCGACCGTGCCTACACGGTGGCGCCGGTCACTCCAACGTCCTTTGCTTCGGCATTCACTGGGTTGCTGCCCACTCGGGTGTTTCATGCTTGGGACCTGAAGTATCGTGACACCTTGGCTCACCGATTCGCCGAAGCTGGGTACAAAACGGCTGCGTTTCTCAACAACATCCAGCTTACGGAGGAACGCCACTTCAATACCGGTTTTGGAGTCTACGAAGCGCTCAACGTGGCGGACGAGACGGTGGTAGAGAAGTCCCTGGCCTGGTTGCAAGAGAATCAGGGAGAGAAGGTGTTTACCTGGATCCACTTTATTTCTCCTCACTCACCCTACGATCGACGGGAGATGGCTGCAGACCTCTACGACTCAACCTATGCCGGCAAGTTTCTGGACACGACGGGGCACACGTTCGATACCGACGACCCGCGGGAGATCGAACGTATCCGGGAGCTGTACGATGGAGAAGTTTTCTACGCGGATGCCTTGTTTGATCAGCTGATCCAAGGTCTACGGGAGGCCGGTTTCTTGGAGAGTTCGGTGATCGTCGTGACCTCAGATCATGGCGAGGAGTTCAAAGAGCATGGCGGTTGGCAGCATGACCGTTTGACCGAAGAACACGTTCACGTGCCGCTGATCATCCGACATCCGACGATTCGCGAGCCGTTGCGGACCCCGGTGTTGGCCAGCAATCTCGACTTCCTGCCGACCTTCCTCAGCCTGGCTGGTATCGATCACGACGCTCAGGTTGATGGGCGTGACCTGGTGCAGATCACAGACGAGCCGGATTGGTTGGTCGGTGTCTCGATGACCGGTTCCCGCGACCGTTGGTTGAGCATGCGCAATGGTCATCACAAACTCATCCAGACGTGTTTGCCTGAACCCGCACAGCGGCTGTTCGATCTCGAAGCCGATCCGGAGGAGCGTCACGACCTGAGCTCAGAGCTGCCGGATGTTACCCGGGAGCTCTATCGGGACTTGGGAAATATCCTTGGTGGCGAGCCATGCGCGGTGATGCTGGCCGCGGTTCGCGGGGTCGAACCGACGGTTGGCTTGTCACCGGAGAGCATCGAAATTCTCGAGTCCCTGGGCTACTTGGGGAATTGAGTTTAGTTAAATGTCATCCAAGAACACATCGAGAGCTCGGTCGGTCTTGTGGGCTGCGCCGCAGCTCCAGAGCTCGCCGGATCTCTTGCAGTATGCCTAAGTTATTGTGGTGCCATCGGATACGAGATGCGAACAGGTGCGAAGCTCAAACATGCTCGCTGCTTGCTCGCTCCACAAGACCTCCCTTACTGAGCCGAAAATGGCAAAATTGGATGGGATCTAGTTAGTCGTCCACGACACCGATGTGGCGAAGCCATCCCTCGAAGGCTTGCCCATCTTCGTGTTGATCGTTCCAGGCTGCAACCTCGAGCCCCGCTGCCGCTGCCGCTTTCTCGAAGCTGCCGCGGGCGAAGTATTGAATGTGGGCTGGGGTGTGGTTGTAGGACCAAGCCTCCCAGTCGCTAATCGCGTCGCCACGTTTCCAACCAGCAGGGTGATGCGGTGCCGTAATAAAAATAACTCCACGGGGGGATAACAGACCCGCGAGACGCTGAAGCATTGCGACGGGTTCTGCCAAGTGCTCGAAGACATGCGTCAGGGAGATCACATCGAAAGGACCATGTTCGTCGAAAGAGTTTCCTTCGATCATGTCTTCGACGATGTAATGGTCGACCCAACGGCACTCGGAGATGGCTTCGGTGGTGAGGTCCTGGGCTACGGTCAGATTGTCCCAATTGGCGATTTTGGCGGCTCGGCACATCCAACTGAGACCAGCGCCGACCTCGAGCACTTTGACCGGGATCTCGGTACCCTGCCTCCGCAGTCTCAGAAGACTCAGGAATTGGCTGGTGATGTATTCCAACACGGCGATGGCATGTTCGCCGCGATACGGGCTTGCGACAGCGTCCTTGTCAGCAAACTGCTCGCTGTCCGCATACATCGCCAAGATATCTGCGCGCGACGGTAACGGTGAGATGTAGATCAGGTCGCCGCAGTTGCAATACGTGAGGTCATATTGCTTGACGGCGAGGCGTGCGCGGCTGGTGTGGTTGACGTCGAGCGTGCCAATGCGCGCGGTGTCATCCGGGGCGAGGTCGCAGACTGGGCAATTGCGGCAAGATTGGGTCATGGGACGTGCTCGCGTTCTATTGGGTGGTGATACCCAGCAGCAGGAAGGCCAGGTCTCGGATATCGTCGGATTGGCCAAGCTCGTGTAGGTTGCAGGTTGCACTACACTCGACACTGACTTGGGTTTCAGTCCCAGCCTCTAACGGCAGATCGAGTTGCCACTGGAAGGGGCCAACATCGAGATCCCGCTCGAAGTTGAGTTCTCCAATGGTTGTGCTCAGCTTGCGCCCAGAAGGGAAGAAGTCGGGCACATACCCATCAATTTGGAGCGATGCGATAGGGCGCTCATTCTTGAAACCGAAGGTTAGCGTCTGGCCGACCCACAAGTCTTCCCAAATCCCTTCCGCTTCGCCCAGCTGTTGGACATAACCTCGGATCGGCAACCGTTGTCGGATGATCTGTTCCAGGTTCTCGATCCGGGCTGAGAACTCCTTCTCGCGCTCGTAGAGGTACCGCATGTGTTGGTCGCGGCGGATGATCAGGTGCGAAAGTTGATCGACGTCGTTCTGTGCCAGAGTCATCCCACTCTGGAAGCGTTCAGGCAATGGCCGCTGAATGTAGAACGTGGCATGAGACGGCGCAATCTGCTCCTCAGGTCGGTCTTTGGAATAGAGGTAGATCGCGAACGAGCGGCGCGACAAGTGTTGCTTGTCGGCAGGAAGGTGAACCTTGTTGAAGCCGTGCCAGGAAATCTCACTGGTTTCGAAAATGACGCCGCGGTTGAGCATCGGTGGAACAGCCTCCACCTCGTCGGTCGCTGGCTCCCACGGGTCTTTGTGGAGTTCGAAAGCGCCGCCCCAGCTTTCGTCCCAATCAGGATTCAAGAACACGATCAGGTTGAGGCGGCGATGCCATCCCCGTTTGGGGTGGTAGTTGAAGTCAACGTGGATATCGAGCTCCGAACCATCGACATTGTCATGGGTTCCTCCGCCGATGTAGTCCGGGTCGTAGAGCAGATCCGGAATACCGGTAATGTCGCCCATCAGACCAAGAAACTCAGGTGAACGCACATGCTCGTCGAGCCGGGCATAGGTTCCGCCGAGTTGGCGAATGTCTTCACGGTAGGCTTTCTTGCCGATCTTGCCGTATTCATTGAGAGCGTCCTGGTCGCGGAATACCGGGAACTCGTTGACCAAGCCCTGGCAGACCTCAGGGGTGAAGAAGTCATTGATGACGATGTGGGGGTAGAACCTTGCGGATCGATAGCCAGCCGCCAGTTCGTGTCGCCGTGTGATGGTTTCAGGATTGAGGATCGTGTGCATGGTGAGAAGGAGGTCCCTCGGAGTTGGAGATTTATCAACGGCCGCACCTGTGCATTCAAGTCTCGATCGCAAGCTGATGCAGTTGGAAAACGACACAATGCTGAAGGTCTGGCCCAACGTAGATGTAGTCGTCCGCAACGAGACGAACCGAAAGGAAGGGCCGATTGCTGGTGGCTGCCGGTAGCGGCCAGTCGCCGTTGATCGCGTCACCTGCTCGAAGCTGGATCTGGCCAACTTCTTCGGCATCGACAAATACTCGAACCCGTCCGCCGTCCAACTCTGGTCGAGAAAACGCCGTACCGACGAGCCGCAGGTGTTGCCCGCCGTCATTCTTCAAAAGGACGGATGCATAAGGCGAGACTCGGCCTTCACGGTCGACGCCACCGTGAATTTGTGCTGCCTGGGCGGCGTTGAGCTGTGTGAAGTCGAGACTCGAAGCGATGGCCGGGTTGTCATAGAGGCGGAGTCGCCACCGCCTCGAAGGCTCACGCATGGCCTCGGTGCGTCCATCCTCGCTGACTCTTTTCAAAAGTTGAACAGCGTCATCCCAAGCCTCCAAGGCCAATCCTGGCAAGAGGCTGTCGCGGAGAACCAAGCCATAAATCAACTGGGCGACCGCTGCGTGGCCCTCACGATTCCAGTGAATGCCATCAGCTAGGAAGTAATCCTGTTGACGCCCGAATGTCTTGGAAAGGTACACGATTCGGTGCTCACCGACTTGCTGGCCAAAATATTTGCGGGCGATGGGTAGGAGATGTCGATAGTTGACCAGCAGGCGATAGGGGCTACCTGAGTCTTCGACGATTTTTGCCAAGCGCTGCAGATCCTCGGCGGCGGCACGATAGCGTGACTGGCTCTCGTAGTCGAGTCCCAGCCTAAGGAAGCCGGTGCTGGAGAATCCCAGCATCTGTTGGGGGAAGCCGGCTGTGATTAGACTGTCTGCGCGGTAGCGGTGCTGAGGCGAAAATCTGGCCGGCTCGCCAAAACCTCGAGTACCTGCAGTCTCCGCGAGATCGTTGCGGACGATGATGTGGATTACCAGGTCGGGACGCAGCTCGTTCAACTGGCGCCGCAGATAGGCCGCCTCGGTTTGGATGTTCCAGGACGGGATTCCGAGGTGCAAACACTCGATGCGGCCGGTGAATGTTGGGGAGCGCTGGCGGAGCCACTGTTCGAGGTGAACTCCCAAGCGGTCTTCTGCCGCGGCGCCCAGGCCGTAAACCATCGAGTCACCAAGCAAGACGATACGCAGCACGTCCTTCGGTTTGGGCAGCTCATAGTTGCGCTCGCGCATGCCATAACGGTTGGTCGACACCGCAACCCCGCGATGGTCACGCTCTTTTTGGCTCGGCGCTAACACGCGGCCAACATCCGCATCATTGTGCGAGTCATAGATTCCTGCGCTGTCAGCGACCAATTGGGCGATCACTTGTTGGCGGGTCTCCGGATCCTGCAAAGCAGCTCCCAAGAATGAATCCGGCGCCCGGTTCATCATCAGGTAACCAACAATAGCTGACAATCCGAAGGTGCCTGCAGCGAGACAAACCACAATCCGGTAGGCCTGCAGCAACCGAGGATCTTTATCGGCGAGTCGCTTCAGCATCCGATTAGGCCTCTTGTGCCCTCACGCCTCAATCGCGAGTCGATGGAGTTGGAAGACGACACAATGCTGAAGATCCAGTCCCGAGTAGACGTAGTCATTGGCTTCAAAGCGGATGGAGAGGAAAGGGCGATCCGCGACCACTTTTGGCAGAGGGAACGTTAGGTTGATCTCCATGTCGGGTTGGATCACGATGTCTCCGACCCTCTCGGAATCGACAAAAATTTCTACCCGTGCGTCGCTGAGTTCAGGGTGCGGGAGTGTCCTGCCGACAACGCGTAAGTGGGCACCGTCGTTCTTCAACAACATAGAAGCATAGGGGGACACCCGCGCCTGTTGGTCGAGGCCACCATGGATCTGGAACACATTCGATGGATCCAAGGCGGTCAGATCAAGGCTGTTGGACGGCGGTGTTTCACTAAAGAAAGTGAACGCGTCGTGGCTCGTGTAGCCTCGGGCAGCTTCTCGAGCACCGGCCTCCGCTATCTGGTTCAACACTTGGGAAGCCTCTTCCCACGGTGGCAGATCGAGACCTGGTAGCAGGCCATCTCGAGTCATCAGGCCGTAAACCAACTGGGCAATTTTGCCGTGGCCGGCCCGGTTCCAGTGGGGATCATTGTCAGCGACCGTGTAGTGTCTGTTCGAGCTGAAGGTGGAGGAAATGTAGGTTACAAGCCTCTGATCGAGATGACGCCCAATATGTTCTGCCCCGACCGCTGTGAGCAGCCGAAAGTGGAAAAGTAAGCGGTATTGTCCCCCGACTCGTTCGACGTCGTGTGCTAAACGCTGGAGGTCTTTCGTTGCTGCCTGGTATCGGTGTCGGGATTCGTAGTCGAGTCCGAACCGCAGTAGACCAAGTCGGCCAATACCCAAGATCTTGGCCGGGTAACCGGTCGATATCCTGGCGTCGGCGAAGGCTCGACGTTGGCTGGAGAAGCTTGCTGCAGCACCAAAACCCCGAGTGCCAGCGGAATCGTCGATGTCGTTGGGCAAGATGACGTGGATCACGAGATCTGGTTGGAGTTCGCTCAGCTGTCGACGCAAGTAGGCCGTTTCGGCCTGGATATTCCATGATGGGACGCCAAGGTGCAGGCATTCGATTTGGCCACTGAAGTCGGGGACTTTTTCTAACAACCAGGCCTCGAGCTGGGCGCCCAGTCGATCTTCGGTGTTGGCCCCATGGCCGAAGATCATCGAGTCGCCGAGAAAGACGATGCGTACCACATGGTCGGGTTTTGGCATGACGTAGTCGCGTTCGCGCATCCCGAAGCGGTTAGTCGAAACTCGAATACCCTTCAGCTCGTGGTTGTCCAAGTTGGGCAACTGGACTCGGCCTACATCGGCGTCAACGTGGGAATCGAATATCCTCCGGTTTTCCGAAACCAGTTGGGCGATCACTTCCTGGCGTAGCTCAGCATCCTGCAACGCTGCGGCTAACGGCAGGTCGTGCTTGGGGCGACTCAAGATCAAGTAGCCGGCGATCGTTAGCAGCGCGAGACACGCCAAGACGAGGCTGAGAATGATCCAGTAGGCCTGTGCGAGACGAGGCGGAGTGCGATCGGGCATCGATTCGGTGACCGGTAGTTGGTACCGGTAGATTTTCTAGAGGAGGGCGAATTCGGCGGTTGCGCGAACCGCGCCATCCTATCTTTGGGCGGGCGCCGACGCTAGCGAGGGCCGGCGAGCAAGGTCACGGCCATACGGCTTGGCCACAGGTCGCGATGTTGGCCGCAGGATCATAAGTGAGGGTTGGGTGAGTGATGTCTGTGACACAAAACTCGAGTTGATCGCCGGGGGTCGGTTCGCCCATATTGATTTTGGCGCGACCCAGACTGTTGGTGACGCCCGAAAAACTACCGATCAATCCGCCGTTGATGGACCAATCCCCGGTCACTGTGGCTCCTTGGGCGGGTGCCCCTTCATCGTCGAGTACGAACATCTTGGCGATGGCGCGGAGATTGTTGGGATTGCTGAGTTTGAGCAGGATCAGAACCTCATTCAAGTGTGAGGTCGGCTCGATGACGTTGATGCTGTAGGTGTCGATTCCTGGATTGCCAAGATTGTCCTTGACAGTAAGGATTACCTGATAGTCGCCGCCCGCAGCATAACTGTGAGTCTGGGACGAGCCGGTGTCGGTGGCACTGTCGCCAAAGTCCCAAGCGTGACTGTCGACGGTGCCATCGGGATCGGACGAGCCGGAGCTATCAAACGTGCAATCGAGGTGGTCGCAAGTCACCGTTGCCACAGCCTGTGGCCAGCCGAGCCGCGTCGCATCTCGACAGCTGGCGCCGGCGCAGGTGCTGAGCGCTGTCAGGGGGCCTTGCAGGACTGGCAACAACGTTTCGGGATCACTCAGGTGTTGGCTTTCCATTTGGAAGGGATCCCGCACCAAGTCATACAGCTCGAGTTCGGCAGTGTCGTATTCGACATAACACTGGTAGTTGGTGCGTATGCCGAAATAAGTAGGCACTGTGAACGGTTGATTGGATGAAATCGGAGTCCGAAGCTCGATCTGAATGGCGTCACGCCAGTTTTCGGAGGGTGTCGCGCCGGTCATGACTTCAATGATCGATTCACCATCGATCGTATCCGGCGGCACGGCTCCCGCGAGTTCGAGAATTGTGGGCGCCAAGTCGATGTTGGCCACTAGATCTGGACGGTAAGCCCCGGCCGGGACGCCGGGTCCGCGCACTATCAAAGGGATGCGAACCGACTCCTCATAAGGCACACTCTTGCCGCCGATCGCATGTTCACCTCGCATGAGCCCGTTGTCTGATGTGAAGAAGACGTAGGTTTCGTCGAGTAGATTGTGGTTTTCTAGGGTGTCGAAGACGGCCTCGATCAGCTCGTCAACGGCCAGTGTCATATCGAGTTTTCGCAGTGAACCGAGCCCAAAGTAGTTGCTGAAGTTCGTCGCGCCGTCTTGGACAAACTGCGGTTTGTCCGAGAGATCGGTCTCGTTGAACGATGGCGGTGGCAGCACAATGAGATCGTTGTGCATGCCGTCGTGACGGGTCGCGGGTTCGGTCGGTCCGTGGGGAGCGTAGGGAGTGAAGAACATGAAGAAGGGCTGGGCGGTTGGTGCCGTGCGGTTGATGAAGTCGACTGCGAGAGTCTTCTCCAGATCGGTGAGGTAGGTGCCGTCGTCATAGGTGACAACGGTTCCGTTTTCGTTGATCCTGAAGTCGTAGTACGAGAAGCCGGCGTCGTTGTTGAATTCGCCGTACCATTCGTCCCAACCTGCTGGAACATAAGTTTCGGGGACAAAAAAACCGGGTTTGTCAGGGTAGCCATTCATGAACTTGCCGACTAGCGCCGTTTGATAGCCGGCATCTTGCATCCAAGTCCCCAGGCTGTCGACTTCGAAGCCCTGTTCCCAGAATCGTCTCCAGCCACCGTTGCCACCGGTGAGGTTGTAGTTGTTACCCCAAATGCCGTGATTGTGGGCGTACTGCCCGGTGAGAAAGGAGGCGCGTGAGGGGCAGCACAGTGGCGTGGTGTTGAAGAAGTTCTCGAGGACGGTGCCTTGTTGCAGAATATCGGCAACCAATGCCGAGGGCCATTCGGGCAGGCTGCGACCAAAGCCCAACTCGAGCTCATCAAAACTGAGGTCATCAACCAGGATGAGAATGATGTTGGGCTGCGGTCTGTCGACCAGTCTGACGCGCGAGATAACAGATCCAGGGGTTCCCTTGATCCGCAGCTTCATCGTGCTGGTGCTGGCATCCATGGTCGACAGGTTGACGGCAACCGTCTCAGTGCTGCCGGTGGCTGGGAACTTGATTTCACTGGTTCGGAATCCGGTGGCTTCCCACCAATTCAAATACACCTGTGTACTCGCGGCGGTTGAGATTTCGACCTCGATATAACGTAGGTGGTTCGGCAACACTGTAGGCAATGCCGGCAGCAAGAGCTTTGTTTTAGGGCCAGTCGTGACAATCGTGCCCGTTACCGTATCGTAGGTGGCCTGGGAGGAGCCATTCATCAAGGTTGCGAGGTTGTAGTCCGTCCCAGGCAACCCAATCGGGTTGGCAGATACCGTGTGGCCGACTGCCAACAGACCGAACATTACTGTGAATAATGCGCCGTAACGTCGATGCTTCGGACTGATCAATTTTATTATGCGCATAATACTAATTAACTAGATTGGTCACCTAGAGTTAAGGCCGACGTTAATTGTGGAACTTTTAATGCTACCTCTCGGCTTGGCCATCAGCAACTGATCCAGAGAAGTCGTGTCGTGATCCGTCCAACCATGGAAGAATCGTCTACTGCTACTATGCGTTGCGCGCACCGATGCAACGTGGCCAAGAGCGAGACATCGCCGGGATGGCATCGAATCTCGGTTCTTCTCGAGAAACAAACCTTCGCCTATGAATTCCAAGTTTCGACGGGCATCCTGGCTCGCATTGTCTGCCGTCGGGGTGATTGGGCTCGCTACCGGATGTGGCGTCGGTCAGGGTGATGGGCAGACCGAGAGTCCAGCGGTTGAAGACCCCAAACCACGCCCCTTGGTGGTGCTCGGCATCGACGGGATGACTTGGGACCTAGCCCAACCGATGATGGATCGAGGCGAGATGCCGCATCTCGCAGAATTGGTGAAGCGGGGACTGCGGGGCGACATGATCGCAATTCCGCCGCTCTCGTCACCAACTTTGTGGACGACGTTCGCCACCGGTCGCTTCGCCCGCCATCACAACGTGATGGATCACACCTATCCCTATGTGGCTGGGCCCAAGCGTCGTGTACGGTCCACTCTGCGCCGTGTCCCAGCAATCTGGAACATCGCCTCACACTATGAACGCTCGGTTGGGGTCGTCGGGTATTTTGCTTCGCATCCCGCCGAGATCGTCAACGGTGTCATGGTCTCCGATCGTGCCTGGGGCTCCGCCGAGGGTGTTTACCCACCGGAGCTTCTCGACGAGCTGCGCCCCGATATCGACCAGCTCCAACAGCGTGAAGAGATTCAGAAACTACAGCAGCGTTACCTGCATTGGCCCTATGACATCCACGCCATCCATCGGCCCGAAGATCGATACCATCGTGTAACGCGGGTGGTGAAGGGTCGCATCGGAAAACATGTAGTGACCGAAGAGCTTGTTCGGCGAGCGGCGCTGCGCTTGGCGCCCCGGGACTTCGATCTGTTCATGGTGTATCTCCGGATGCCAGATCACGCCAGCCATGCCACCTGGATGTACTTCGATGATGCCGAGTTCGAGGACAAGCCGAGTCCTCTCGAGAAGGAGTTGCTGTCGGACATCATCCCGACGTCCTACCGCGACACGGATGACTTCCTGGGACGGCTGGTGGCCGAGCTTGGCGACGAAGTCAACCTGGTGGTGATTTCGGATCATGGCTTTGGCCCTGCCGCTGGCAGTTGGAAGCCAGGGAACAAGGACGATGAGCTGTTTCTGCTGAGCGGCAGTCATCGTCCGGATGGGATTTTCCTCGCCGCCGGCCCGGATATCGTGGCGGGTGAATTGCCTTCAGGCGTCAACGCGATGGACATTGCTCCAACTCTGCTGGCTCTGCTCGGACTACCGATCTCCGAGGAATTGCCCGGGGGAGTGGTCGAAGATGTTCTTGACCCACGGATCCGACAACAGCACGAACCCCGTTCAACACCCTCCTACCGGATGCGCTGGAAGTCGGTCGACACCGAGGAGGAACTGCGCGAGGATGTCGAATCCGAAGACTTGGAGATGCTCGCTTCGCTTGGATACGTCAGTAGCGAGGCTTCCGTAGCCGATGCCTCGGCGGCTGAAGATCTGGACTTCTGGGAGATAGACGAGCGGCTGCGGCGGAATCTGGTGCTCGGCGAGGGGCTCTTTCACCTCTTGCGTGACGATCGCGAAGCCATCGCCGAGCTCTTGGGTGAGCTGCAGACGCATGATCCGTTGTTGGCTGAGCACCTGCCGAGGGTCTTGCGCAAGCGTTTGGGTCTCTGGCAGGAGAGTTTCCCGTTCCCATTAGTTTCGGAGCAGGTCCGCCAGTGGGTCGACTCTGGCTTTGTCGACGAGCCCGCCGATGATTAGTCGTTGGCGTCCCGCACTGGCGATGTGGGTTGCGGTCCTGGCCTGTTGGATCGGTGGATGTGGCCAGCGGCAACCCCCCAACATCGTCTTGATTGTCATCGACACTCTGCGTGCCGACCACCTCAGCTGTTATGGCTATTCCCGTTCGACCTCACCACACATCGATCAGCTGGCCGCCCGCGGCACGCTATTCGAACAAGCGAACGCGGTGGCCTCCTATACCCGCCCATCCTCGGCTTCGATTCTGACCGGCCTTTACCCTTCGGTACACGGCGCCGTAACCCATGCCGATTCGATCGCCGAGAACATACCGACGCTGGCGGAGCGGCTCAGTGCTGTTGGTTACGTTACCCACGGCATCTATCGCAATGGCAATGTCAGTGAGACCTTCGGATTTGGTCGTGGTTTTGACTCGTATACCTCACCGGACAAGGGTTATTGGCGCGAGCTGCGGAAGTCGGGGGTGGCCAAGACAGCCAAGCGTTTTGTTAGCCAAACGGATGATAGTCTGCTCACCCGTCAGGCGGTACCGTTTATTCAGGGCGTCGAAAAGGCACCCTTTTTTCTTTATCTCCACCTCGGTGGACCCCATGATCCCTACAGTCCGCCACGCGAGGTGGTCGCACCGTTCCTCGAGGCACCGCTTAGCCCAGCCGCTGAGATGTTCTACACCCAACCTGTCAAGCTGCAGCGCGAACAGCCCGCCATCCTTCAGCAGATGCGTCTGGGGTTGCTCGAGGTGGACGACCTCACCCGCCGACAGGTGGTGGCGTTGTATGACGGTGAGATCGTCTTCAGCGACCAACAAGTGGGTGCTGTCGTCGATGCGTTGGCCGAACGCGATTTGCTCGATAACACACTGATTGTTGTGACCGCCGATCACGGTGAAGAGCTGTGGGACCATCATGACCTCGGCCACGGTCAAAGCCACTATCGGGAATTGCTTCAAGTACCGCTGGTCGTGGCCGGCCCCGGAGTGCAGAGTCGACGGATTGAGACTCCGGTCAGCTTGATCGACCTCACCCCCACGATTCTTGACCTGGCGGGCACCGCGTTACCGCCTGAGCTGCCGGGTCGAAGTCTGAAGCCAAGCCTCAGAAGCTCGCGAGCCAAGCCAGCAGAGATCCCGGTTTATGCTGAAGGGCTACTACGTCTGCTGGGCAACGGTGACCCGATGTTGTTTCGATCGGTGCAAGTTGGCTATGACAAGTTCATTCTCGACTTTCAACACCACCGTAAGCTGCTGTTCGATGGGGAAGTCGATGCAGGCGAGCACCACAATGTGATTGCGGCCGACCGTCGCCACAGCCGACAACTCTTCGAAACGCTGTTGGATGTTCATCAATCCAACCTGGATTCGGCCCACCTGGCGCCAGTCGAAGCCGTTGAGATCCCGGCCGAGGTCGAAGAACAGATTCGGGCGCTCGGATACTTGGGGCAGGCCAGTGACAGCTCGTCAGCCTCGTTGTTCCGCGCCCCTCTGAAGCTGATCGATGTCAAGTCCCATGGCTTCATGGGCAACGAGCGAGAAGGCCAGCGGTATGCTTCTGCGATCGATTTTCCGACGCCACCGCCATCTTCAGAGCAGCTGCTCTTCGGTTGGGGCAAATCGACGGTCGAGGGAGGTAGCCGCGGGATGGCGCGCATGGCAGCAGCCCAGCTCCGTCGTCACGAGCACCACGATCGGTGGTTGTTTCGAGGACAGATGCCGGGCCGAGGGCCAGCAGTGGTTTTGGCGGTTCGGATTGACGGTGGCGAGCCAATGCGCAGGCCTTTGAAACTTGGCGAGTCCTTTGAGATCTCCGGTCCTTTACCGGCAGGGCGGTCGTTCGCACGGATCGACTTAGAGTGCGAGTTCGAGGGCCGAGGGATGGCCACCGAGAACAATGTCCAATACCGCCACTGCCTCTCAGCTGACTATCTCGGCCTCGAGCCGCTAGGCGACTAGATGGCCGAGCAGGAGATCCCGTGATTCTTTCCGCTTTGGCTGGCCCTAAGCGTTTGGCTGACAAGGGTAGTCCGCCAGCAGCCTGTAACATTGATCGTGGGGGATGTGTTGGCTGTGGGGAACAGCGTTTTGCACAACAGTCGGTGATCGACGATGAGCTGGCGTCGACCTGGGAGCTGTCTTCTCAGGAGCGCGATTGGTTCGATCAGCGAGAGGGGCATCATTGTGTTGCCTGTGGCATGTCCTATCGGGTGCGTATGTTGCTCTGGACACTCCGACGAGTCGCGCCACAGCTCGAAGGCCTGCGCATCCTGCATGTCAACCAGATCAACTATCTGGGACCCGTCTTGGCGGCATCGCCAGCAGCGGAAATTGTCGAGACCTTGTTCCGGCTAGATCAGCCCTTGGGGGTGGAAGCGGACGGGTTCGTCAACCAGGACTTGATGCAGCTTACCTTCCCAGACGAGAGTTTTGACCTGGTGATTCACTCCGAGACTCTCGAACATTTGGAAGACCCCGATCGAGCACTGAGTGAGGCCCACCGTGTCCTGCGTCCCGGAGGCCGGCAGGTCTACACGGTGCCGCTGCTACCTGGGCGGGCGAGTCGACAGCGGGCGAGTCGATCACCCACCGGCGAGGTCAGCCATTGGCTACCTCCGAGCCTTCACGGCAGCGAAGCCGAGTACCTGGTGTTGTGGGAGTTTGGCGACGACTTTCTCAAGAGTCGAGGTGAAATTCTCGAAGCGATCTTCTATGAAGACTTCGAGGACAATCCCACCATTTTCGCCGCGGTTGAGCAGAAGCCAGGCGAGCGAAAGCTGTGAGCTAGCGAGCCGTTAAGCTGTCCGTTTACTCGTTCGATCCCTTACGCTCACAGATAGCTCTTCGGCTCTGCTTGTAGGCGAAGAACACTCCGCGGTCATTCGATAGATACTGTGGATTCGAGCCGGGCCTTGGAGTTATCTGTTCGACCTCGACGAATCCAGCCGTTTTCAACATCAATTCGACTGCCGCTGGGTTGGGCACGAAGCTCAGAAGGTACGTGGGACCGCTGGCCTGGGACGCGGTCTGCCCATCGCCCTCCGGGTGAGACGCCAACCGATTGGCATGGGCATCTTCCTCCAGGAGGAGGCCACAACTGGCTTCGAGTTGACACGTCACGCCGGTTTGGCCCCAGCCGCTGACAATCGGTGCCCGCTGCTGGGTGAACTGGGTTTCGATGATCGCCACTGAGCGGGTCACTCGATGCAGCAACCGGAGTGCCCCCATGGGATTTTCAAGGTGGTAGAGCAGACCTAGGAACAGGCAGATATCGTAGGTGTCAGGCGGCTCTTGGCAGTCGAAGAAGTCGCGGACTTCGAATCGAAGGCGATCAGGTTCGAAGCCTCGGATGGATTGGATCGCTTGGGCTCGGCGAATATTGACCTCGCGGATGTCAATCGCCTGAACATCGGCTCCACGGTGGTAGAGGAGGTGGGCGAAGTAACCCTCGTTACAGCCTGCGTCGAGGCAGCGAGTCCCGTCGAGACCCTGGGTCCCGTCGAGACCCTGGGTTCCGTCGACACTGGGAAAGAGCCGATCGAGATGCGGGAAGATCATCCGTTCGCGGGTCTGATGCACCGATCGGAGCTCGTCCGCGAGTAGGGGAGTGACGATGCCGTCACCAAGGTTGAATTCGTACATCCAACCCGGGCTTTCGTCGGCGAGTTTTTGGCGTTCTTCCAAAGTGAGCATGAGGTGGGAGTGACCTCTCGAGCGGTGATGGCGCGATGTTGCTGTTGGTAGATACTACTGTTTCTGGACCAAAACCAGGGGAGGGGGCAGCGGTGGGATCTGGGATCCCTGGCTCACCGAGTCTGGGTCGACGGTGTCCGTTCGATTACTTGTTGCCAGAAAACTACTCTGATGAGAAACGTGGAGGGAGATCTCTTTTAATCTACAGTCTCCTCCAAGAGAGAGAGTCGGCGCTGGTACTTAAATTGACTGCCTTGAGCGGACCCAAGCGGAAACGAAGATCTGGCAGCATAATTGATTCTTTCTGTCTGCGAATGAGCAGATTTACTATTGGTTTGCGCCATGGAGGGTGACTCGGACGATGATAATGACTCAGACGGTGATGGTGAATCTGGGGGTGAGTTCGCCAGGGTTTGAAGGAAGTGTCTTGAAGGGACAGGTCCGAATGCAACTAAGACTGCTCGTGTAACAAGGATGATCGCAATGAATTGGTTTCGGCAGACGCTCCAAGCGCACCGCATTTCGTTTTTGACGTTGTTGGCCATCAACGTCTTCTTCATGGTTGATGGCACGAGCACGCTCTATGCTCATGAGTTGAAGCAGCACGAGCGAGAGGTTTTTACCCAGCGCTTCGCGCAGTCTTTTGGCATTCCCCTCGAAAACTTGCAGGGCGATCGTCCAACTTTTGAAGAACGCGTCGAAGGCCTACGGGACACGGTGAGGCCGCGGATTGCCGACGCCAGGACTCGGGTCGAGAGTCTTCTCGAGGAAGCCTTGGACGAGGTTGTTACCACCTCATGGTGGTCGGTTGGGCCGCGACAGTATGCCGCCTCGCCGCAGGCGTCTGCCGTCGACAGCAAGCTGGCCGCCAAGCCACGCGTCGAGTTGCCCACAAAACCAATTCCCGCGACGGAGGGGCCGAGCACCAAGTCGGTGGCATCGCGCTCGACGGATGGGCCCACGCCGCTGTCCAGGGTCGAAAAGAAGGCTCGCACGGTCACCGGTAGCGCTTCCGCCTTGAGCGCCAACGTTTCCGCTGTGGCGACACCCTCGACGCCCCGCCGAGTCATCCCCAAGGCGGGTATCGCGTCCGAGATCACCGCCCTTGCCACCAGTCTCGACAATTCTCCAGCCCGCATCTTTCGTTTTGTCCACGACGCCATTGACTACGATCCGAAGTGGGGTGCTGGCAAGCCTCCGCTCGGCACACTGCAAGAAGGGCTCGGCACGTCGTGGGAACAAGCCTGGCTTTTGATGGAGCTGCTCACCGCGGCGGGCGTCGACGCTCGCGTCGAGTGGGGCGAAGTTGAGCTCCCGACCGACCTGATGCTCCAGATTGCTGGTGTCAGCGATCCCTTCCGTGCCGGAGACCTGCTCACCACCGCCGGCATGCCGATCGTACTGGTCGTCGAAGGTAGTCAAGTCATCCATGCCCGGATGTCCCACGTCTGGGTCAAAGCGCATCTCGACTACATCCCCAGACGTGGGGTGACCGCTGGCTCTGGTGACACCTGGCTGCGCATGGATCCATCGCTCAAGCGCTTCGAGACCACGGAAGGCACCCGTCTCGACGAAGCGGTTCCTTACGACCTCGGCGCCTATCTTCAAAGCGGGACGGAATCGTCACCGCGGCAGGTCTACGACGAGGCGTTGCAAGCCCACATCGCCGCCCAGAACCTAGGTTTGACGCTCGACGAGGTCAAGCCGGGAAAAGAGATCGTCGAGGAAGCATTCCCCTTCGTGCCTGGGACGTTGCGCGCCAAGATCCTCGGTGTCACCGGTGAGTCGACGACAGTGCCCGAGACCTTCCAGCAACAGCTCGAGGTCCAAGTCCGGGAAGATGGTGGCCCTACGTTGCTCACTTGGTCGGCGCCTTGGCCGGCCGTCTACGGCCAGCGTCTCGAGCTTGCCTGGGGACTCGCCCATGCCGCTGCCGTCTATCTGCGTGCCGTCAGCTCCGACGTCGATCACCTTGCTGCCCTGCGTGGGTTGCGCCGTGTCCAACTGGGCAACATCGCCCTCGCCGTCCAACGCGGCGCAGTCTCCACCGCTCCCGACGGCACCCCGCTGACGTTCAGTGCTGCACCTCCTGCCGTCGACCTCGGCTCGATGACTTTAGGTCTGTTCCCCGCCGACGGCACTGCGACCTCCTCGGCTGCAAGCATCGCCACGTTGGAGCTCATCGGCTCCCACGCGTCGTATATCGAGGGTGAAGCTCTCGCGACCGCTCTCGGTGGTGAGCACCTGACCGCCGTTACCGCTCTCACCCGAGCTGTCCGCGAAGGCCAAGCGCTGACCCGTGTCGACGCCGCCAATGTTGACACTGCTCTCGCCGATGTCGATCTTGGTGGCGACGCTGAAGGCAGCGTCCAGGCTGGCGTTGCAGCAGGCAAGATCGCCTGGATTCACTGGACTCTTCCTTGGCATCGACCCGTTTTTAGGCTCCAAGCTCGATCCACCTTCTCTGCATCCATACCTATATGGGAAAGCCGATCCAGTTGGTCAGCTTGATCCGACTGGTCTCTATTCGATCCCAGAATCGGTTGCGAGTCTTGCAGCTGCCGCCCAAATACAGACTGCGAGACTCTCGGTTCAGGTTGGCGCAGCGTTCGCAGCTGGCGGTGCTGGAGTTTGGAGAGTTTGGAGCGCAATGGGGCGCTATGCTGAATATGTGGCTCGTCAAGTTATGACCGACTATGGTCGTGTCACTGTGGCCCGAGGTACACAGATCGTTCGTCACATTCCGGACTTCCTATTGAGGTCTTCGAATGGCATTAGGGTATGGGTCGAAGTAAAATGGAACCTGCCGTGGCAAACGGGACAAGCTCTTACCCGGCTGGTTGGTCAAGTTACAGAGGCTTGGTCGACAAAAAAAGGCCAGGTCGTGGTTTGGACTCTAAGAGAACCAACATTGCGACAGCTACAACTGGTCCACACTCATCTAGGCGCTCTCGCGGCAAGGACTCAGTTTGTCCATGGCGTGGAGGGATTGTATCGCTGGCTTCGATTCTATTTTGGCTAGCAGGGGGAGTCAGATATGCGCCGGAAGCTTCGGACAGCACTCATGAAGGAAGTCAAGAGCGGCATGGGAGAGACGTTCTCGGACTTTGTGCTCATCCAGTCAGATCCGAGTAGCCGAGAACTTATCTACGAAAAGCAGGTGAAAGATGAGTTGTCGTTCTTCGTGCGCTTTTTTGTATATGACGGCAAAGAAGAGTTTGACATTGAACTTGCTTGGAAAAAAAGTCCTTCGATAGGCACGAAGCCTGAGTACCCGAGTTTTGTCGTACCGATGATGCCAAGTGACCCTCCGGAAGAAGGCGGCTTGAGCTTTACACTCCACTGGCTGCAAGAGAACCCAGCTCCAGTAGCTGTAGGTTGGGATTTCTTGCCTGCACCTGACCTTGCGGATTTTGATGCTTGGCTTGAGCCCCCACCGACAGTGGAGGCGCTTCTACCAAAAGTTCCTGGTTTAGTGAATGATGCGATGAGGTCTCTGGAACAGTTAGCTAGGCCATACTTTGAACGGTTGCTAGTGGAAATGGAATCTGCCTCCCCTCCAGGCTCACGTCTCGGTGTTTGAGAAAGGAACTGGCCTTGGGAGCAAGGCTAGACTCTCGGAACACTGGTCCAAACTGGCTAATGAAATCAGTGCTGTACTCAAGGTCTCTACGGCGCCCCGCGATGCCTCACCATTTGCGCGATAATAATCTCGCGTACTTTCACTACAACTGCACGATCAAGTTGTTGCGCTTCCGGTAGGTGTCAATGACTTTGAGACACTGAGTTGCTGAAATTAGTGTCGCTCCATGAGGAAACAAGAATTCGGATCGCCGCTCAGACGCAACACTTAGAAATTGACCCTTTCAACAATCGGAACGAGACCCACCTCGGCTGGTTGTCCCCACTTACATTTTTCGTCCAAACGCCCTTCGCTCAAGAGTTTGAGGGCTTTGGTCGAAAAATGTCTTGTCTCCCTGGTGGGTCAGTTTCTGACTGCTGAAAGGGTCAAAAACCGACTGTTGCGTCCAGGGTGTTGGCGTTACGGCGTCGTGGTCCGCTGGCACGGTTGGAGTCGGGATTTTTTGGTCTCTAGTGGACGCCGCACGGCATCACATGCCATACTGAGGTCAGATATTTTGTTTCGTCCCAGGTTCCTGAGGAGTCCGGGCCGGCAGAGCTGGATACCTTCTCGAGCCATTCAATCTGAACTCGGGAGGGGTCCGTCGTGCCGAAGTTACCCGCCAAGCCCGACCGCGCCAAAACGAGCGGCGCCAAGACGAGCCGAGCTAATACGAGCCGGGCCAAGACGAGCCGAGCGGTGACAAATCGAGCCTGCGTAATCTCCAGATGGTGATGTCGTTCAAGGCAGACGTCGGTTGAGGAGGCGAGGAGACTACCATGCGCAAACGCTCCAAGAAGAACAAGAAGGCCAGGAAGGCTAGGAAACGGGCCACGGCAGCAGCCGCGAAGGCGGCTGAGGCACAAGGGGTCGAGTTGGCAAGTCCCGGCCAGTTGAGCCGCAGCGAGGCCTTCCAGGCGGCCGAGGCAGCCGCAGCGAAGACGGCCGAGGGTCTGGGGATAAAACTATCGAGTCCTGGGAAGTTGAGTGGTGAGGAGGCCACCAAAATCGCCGAGGCCGCTGCATCCGCGTTCACGCCCCGTCCGGAGAGCCGGCGTCAAGCCGCCGAGCAGGCTGCCGCCGAGGCCGCGACACGGTTCGGTGTGCGGGTCGCCCCTGGCCAATCCTTGACGAGCGGTCAAGCCAATGTGGTCGCCGAGCGGGCTGCCAGTCTCCGGCAACCCCTGCAACCGACGGCGAAGGTTGTAGAAACCCGCCGTCAGGCGGCCGAGCGAGCGGTGCGAATAAGGCTAGAGGCCGACGCACCAGCCGTCAACGAGGGCTCTGGCAACGAGAACGACGCGAATGGGCAAGACGAAGCGCTCCCGTAGTCACTCCGGCTTGACCTCCCGTCGATCCGGGGGCAGACCGCGAAGTCTTGACGCATTGATTCCTGTCGGAAGAGAGTCCTTTATTCCTGTGACCTTCGGGGGCCCATTGCAAAAAACTGTCTGAACTCGAATTCTGATCATTCGCCTGGCTGCCTGCTCGGTCCGCTTCGGCGGGATTGGGCGCCGCCGAAGCGGCCGCCCGGCAGAGCGAAGGAACACTAGACGATGGAAAAAGGCGGAAAGAAGAGACGGAAGAAACTGAAGGTGCAGATCGCGCCTGCGCAGCTGGGAGTGGAGCAGCCGGCACCGCTGCGACCGGAAATCGACCGGCGGGCTTTGGACGGCTGGCTCACGGAGCCCCAACTCACCGGCCTACAGACGCAGTTGAGCGCTGGCGTGGCACGTCAGCTGATAGGTGAAGCCTTCGACTCGGGGCATCCGTCGGCCCTCGCGACCATGGCGGACAACGTCGAACAGGCTAGGAAGAGGGTGAAGAGATTCGGTTCGACAACCGCAGTAGTGCTCGGCGACGGCCACCGGGCCTGGCGTCGGGTCGAGCGAGCCGTCGACGACCTGCTCCGAGACGCCGACGACCTGCGCCGAGACGTCGACGGCCTGCTCCGAGACGTCCCGGACCTCCCGAGCAGCTCCGATCTGGCGAGGGATGTCAAAAACCTAATTTTGCGCCAGCTTGTATCTGAGGCACGGCAAGGTGAGGCCCTCACCGGTGTCCTCCACGACGTGGCGAACTATGCTCGAGGGCGGCGCGACCCTTTGAACCTTCGCCTGGGCCGCAGCCTGGGCGACAACGAGGCGGCTGAGATGTTGGACCGCCTGCCCCTCGACCTGAGCACGCTCGGTCTGCCGTCGCCCAGTGTCATCGCTCAGGCCGAAGGGGTGCTAATGGGGTTGAAAGATCACGAGGTTTTCGTCGGACTCCCCACCGCGGCAACCCAAGGCGGCGACGCAGCCGTCGTCTTCGGTCCGGATCGGACGGCCGACGAGTATCAACGCCTGTCCGAAACCCTGAGAAGCCGCAGAGCGGGCGCACTACTGTCCGAAGCCCAACGCATAGAGCTTGCGGACGTCATTAGTGAGGCCCGGACTAGAGAAGTCGAGCCGCGGATCGTAACGACGAACTGGGACGTTATGAGGGTCCTCAGAAATCTGCCACCGGCCGCCGAGCCTATCGGTCCCAACGATGCCCCGACCCAGGCCGATGTCCAGGTTGATGGCGTCACCTTACACTTGTTTAGCGTCGCCTCGCCACGTAACCCCTTTCCCTTAAGGTCGCAAGTCAGTCAGCTGGCCAGCGACCAGTTTCCGATCCAGTTTGGCCAAGCCGTGCGGGTGACTTTTGCGGATAACAAGACGGCTGACGGACGTCTGTACGGCTATACGACCTTGGGTAACGCTCGCGTCCTACTCGATGGTGGAGAGATTCTCTATGCGCTCAGCGACACGGAGTCGGTGGCGTCGATTCCCGACGATTTGGTCCCCAATTTCTTGGGCGTCGAGCATCCGCGGACCCAGGCATGGGAGGAGAAGAGGGTCCCCCTCACTGGCGACCTCGGGCGTTTTCCCGAGGTGCTCGAGTATCGGGACGCTCTGCGTGACCTCAAAACTCGGCAAGTGGCGGGGCGCACCCTCAGCGTGAATCAGTACACTGATCTTATCCGGGGCAGCGGATTCCGGAGCTACATCGTCGGTGGAGCAACGCGTGACATCCTGATTGGCAAGGATCCCAAGGACATCGACCTCGCATCGACTCAGCCGGTGGTCGACACCTTCACCGCCATCGTCAGCAGCCCGGACGGCCTGGGCAAGAAGGGTGGCAGGCAGGGCGAGCTCGAGGTTCGGCGCAACGTTCCCTTCGGCGTCGTCCAGGTCGAGCCGAGCGACGAGACGGGTCTCGACATCCTCAGCACCCACGACGCGAGCGGACCCGGCGCCTCGTTGAGCCTGGAATTCGATGCTCTGGCCCGTGACTTCACCGTCAACGCCGTGTACTTCGACGTCGATGGTGACCAGATCATCGACCCTACGGGTCGCGGCCTCGACGACTTGCAGGGTCGGCTTGTGCGCTTCGTGCAAGGAGATGGAAAGGCGGACGAGGTGTTGAAAAAGGAGCCGGTCATGGTCGCGCGCTGGATCAAGCTCATGTCCAAGCAAGACGCTGCCGGGTGGTTTTTCCGTGCCGCGGAAGTCGGCGATCCAGCTGTCGCGCTCAAATGGCTCGTCCACCATGCCGACACCATGGAGGAGTTGGTCCGTACGCGTTTCGTCGATCGGATGGTGGCGAACCCTGCAGAGGCCGAAGCCCGTGTTCGTCGGATCTTCGAGTTGGTCGTGGCGCAAGCGGAGGACGACGGCAGACCGTTAGAGTTGCGCGACGCCGTCGCAGCCATCCAGAAAATCTACAAGGGGCCGGAACCTACCGGTCTGGAGTAGAAGGTCGAGCGATGCCTCCAAAGAAAAGATGTATTAAGGACCTCGCAGATTCGGCTCGCCAGCCCGCTCGAATGGCTCCCGCAGCAACGAGATTCCAGCCGTGTCGGTGAAGCTCCATCAATAGTCAGCGTGTTTGTGGGAACGAAAGGAAAGCAGAACCAATGCTCAGCGGAAGAAAGGGTAAGAGTAAGCGGAGACGCCAAGTCGTGGCCACTGACGGAACGGCGCCAGCGACAACGGATGGCCCCACGACACGGCCCGAGAAGAGCGCTCGCATCGGAGATTCGAGCCAGGACGAGACTGGCGGAGCAGCGAGCGGAGCGGGCGGAACAGCGGCAGGGTCGGCAACAGCGGCAGGGTCGGCAACAGCGGCCGAGGCGGCAACAGCGGCAGAGGCGATGACGCGAATTCAGCAGCGGGTGCCTCGGATCGTTCTCGCGCCTTCTGGGGCTAACCAGATTGTAAGAGTTGCTAGATATTTTACTGGTGGTAGGACGAACTCTAATAGGTCTCCGGCCGCACGAGCAGGGAAACAAGCCGAGCAATACGGAGAAGTGATAGATCTTATAAAAGAAAATAAATTAGTACCACTTGTACAACTTTTAACCTCTCACACTGAAGGGGATACAGACTTTCCGAGTCCTTTCATCTCTGTAGCAGTAGATCCCTCAACCGCGGCGCTATCGACAGACGATATGCAAGGTGGTCTGGACCAGATCGTGAGAGTCGCGGAGAACCTGGCGTTTTTTGACGTGCCAGCCGACGGCGAGAGAATCTTTGTTTTCCCTGGGTTCAGCCCTCTGTCTCAATCCGAGACTGAGCTATTGGTACTGCTTCCTCCCGGTATAACGCTGGAGGATTATCTTGTAGGACCGATTTATAAAAACCCATACAAGGGAATGGCCCCCAAAGACCGGCAGGCATACAATGATCTCCATTTTCTGACAAAGACCCAAACAAACATCGGTGGGGATATGAATGCGATCAAAGGGAATCTCGAGACGCAGCTGGTTCGTGTGGAGCCGGGCAGATAGCGCCGGTTAATACCGAACTTTGGATCGACAGCGCCGGTTCGCATACCCCAAGGAGTTGTTGAGTCATGATGACGTGGATGTTCACGATAGCGCTGATAGGCTGCGCGTTCCTCGTTTATACCATGATCATCAATCGAGAATTCCTGCGGTGTCCGCATTGTGGGAAAGTCGGCTCATGGAGATTCGACAACGTGGAGGATCCGGTTGATGAGGTCGATCAAGACGGCTGTCTCGTGCGATCGATAGCTCGGCAGCGGTGCCGACAGTGCGGCGGCGAGGTGATCCAAGTTTGGTCGGATTTCGAGGGGCGAGAGATAAGACCGTACTCGAACAACGCGGAGCTTGCCGAGACTCAGTGATCAGACTGTACCGTAGGGGCCTGCTCCAACGACAACAACATCTCGAGCCAACGGTGGGTTCGGGATTGATACGCGATGGCATCGGTTGCTGCCGCCGACGCCAAGGCCCCAGTGTTGATATCAAAGCCAGCCACCGCCCGATCCTGGCCGCCCAGTGGCAGCACCAGGATGTCGCCAAACAGGCGAGGGGACGCACTGAAGCCATATACGGTTTACGAACCTTGTGGTCCCGGGGTAGATGCTTCTGCCACACAATGCCACCCGTCTTGGCGCGTGCGGCAACGAGATCTCCCCGCGGCCCGAGAGCCTCGTCATCGGATGGGATTTCGCTAGTCTTCGACGATCCGGATTCCGGCCTCCGGGACCAGGTTTGCGGTCACCGCCCATCCTCCGAAGCTCTCCGAAACGGCCAGCAGGACCTCATTGCGACCGGGGCGTAGCGGCAGGAAGACCGCGCTGTAAGTGCCGACGGTGCCAAGGAACCGGTAGTCCCGTGACTGCCAGCGATCCGAGCCCCAGTAGAGCAACTGGCCGTTGGTGTAGATCCGAACGCGGTCGCTGAAGCCGAAATCGAGCCGCTGGATCGTCTCGGTCTTGGCTTCGAGGATCAATCGTACGAACGCCGTATCCTTGCCATCGGCCAGTCCCTGGATGCGGGCCAGATTGGCTACGCCGTTGGTCTCGACTTCGGTTTGCACGGTTTCGGAGTAAGTGTCGAACCGCATCCTCGATGGTCTCGACGCCCCTTTTCTAGGTGCTAGGCAACGATAAGCGCCATGGTGGTGTCGGGCGCCTGCAACTGCACCGGTATACCTGCACCCCCATATGGACCCCCTTCCCTTGGCACCTACTCGTGGCCGGCACCAATCCCTGGCTGCTCCTCTTGGCGACCGTCGAGCCGGCGAAGGCTCTCCTGGAGACGATAACTCTCTGGACTTTCCGCTGGTCCAGCCGCCAGCCACTCGAGAGCCTTCTGGCGATGTTTCGCCAAGGTGTCTCCTTCCAGCTCGGCCTCGAGGGCGCATTCGAAAGTCAGCGCGGCGCGTTGCAGTCTCTTTTCGAAGCCGAGCGAATCGTCCGGCCAGAGAAACTCCCAGAGCAACTCTTCGCCCAGGTACCGAACCATCTCCGCAATCGTCATGGCGATTACTGCCCGCCAATGAGGATCATCAACACGGCTCTCGAGATGCTCCAGGGCCGCTGGAGCTCCGAGGCTCAGTAGATGCTCGGCGGAAAAATATTCGGCGAAGCTCAGATGGGATAGG
>JAJCXO010000232.1 GCA_029263395.1 Acidobacteriota bacterium
CAGCACTAACAAGGCTGCGAGGGATCTCTCGAGTATGCCCCTTGTCGTTGATCCCGAGTCGGCCGGGGTGATGGGAGCAGAAGAAGAGGATGTTGTCCCTAACCCTGACTCTCTTGACTTGGCGGTCTAGAGACCACCGCAGCCCAGGCTGACCTATCCCTGACGCTGCTTCATCAGCTCGCGGTAGCGCTGGCGCCTGCGCCAACCCTGCCGTATCGTCGGCCAGCCGGTGACGACGTTGAACGCACCCCAAACCAGGATGTAGCTCGCACCCATCATCGCCGATGGGTTGAGGATCAGCTGCGACGAAAAATACGTGTGCATCAACGTCGACGGGATCAGCCCCAGAGTCGACGTGGTGAGGAAACGCGGCGCTTTGACACCGGCCATAGCAGCGCCGTAACTCACCAACCAGAACGGCAGCGGTAGGAAACGCGCTTGCACCAAAGGCCAGAAACCTCGACGCTCAAAAATCATCTCAGCGCGACGGAGCTTCTTACCCGCCAAGGCGACAATAAAATCGCGTCCCAACGCCCTACCGACGTAGAACGCCGCCATTGCGCCGAGCACCAACCCGAGAGTGTTGTAGAACGACCCCAGCCACGGGCCGAAGACTACACCGCCGCCGACAACCACTGGACTCATCGGCACACCCAGCGGCGCCAAAACCACATAAACCACAATCAAGATCAGCGGCGACCACGGCGAACCGCGCAATTGCTCCAACAGCTCGATCATCCGGTCGCGGGCAAAATAGTCACCCAGCGGGGTGAAACGCAGCAGAACAAAGCCGAGCACGAGCAGTGCCACCAGGACGCCGATCTGCAACCAAGCTTTGGATGGAACTCTCCGCAGCGCCGCGACAATACCGCGGCGCTCTTCGATAGGAGTTGGAGGGTTCAACGTAGCATCCGAGTCGCAAGAGGCGTTCAGCCACCATTCAACTGCAGGAATACCCGTGCCTGCTCAGCCAGAATATCCTGCGACTTGGGATCCATGAAGTTGAGCTTGAGCTCGTTGATCACCATCACTTCATTCTGCTTCCATTCGGCCCAGCAATTGGTGCAGATCTCGGCACGGATCTGGTCGCCAAGCTCACCAGCATAAAACACACCGGTTGCAGCTGGCGCCGTGAGGCCACAGCGGACGCAGTCAACATCCGTGCCGGACGCTTTTGTTTCAGACATGAGTTCTCCTAGTGCAGATCAAGCCTCACCGGGCAAGATAATCAGACTTTCCGAGCGCTCCTGTACTTCTTTGGGGATCGACACCAAAAACAGCTGGTCCTGGCGCTTCTCAGGTAGGCCGCGCAGATTCTTCACAACCTCATCGGGGACAATCAGTTTGATATAGGCCCGCCGCTTGTCGTTGCCCCGTGCACTGTCCAGCAGCAAGTCCTCGACCGGAACGACCTCAACCCTTTCGGGGTACTTCTCGAGTGCAAATGCCAAAGACTGTAGATTCTCGCTCATACTCAGCCCTCCTGAGCTCGACCTGCCCGCTCGATTATCGATTGGTGCTACGAAGCTCACCGATCGCGAGCCCGCAGCCACAGAAGTCTACACCTGATGGGTGAGCAGCTCGCGGAAGTAGGCGATGGTCTTGGCCAGCCCTTCATCGAGAGCGACCCGCGGCTCCCAACCGAGATGTTTACGAGCCATGGTGATGTCCGGCTGCCGCGTCTTGGGATCGTCGATCGGCAAGTCTCGATGCTCAATGACACTATCGCCACCGGTGAGCTTCAAAATGTGTTCGGCAAACTGCAAGATCGTCATCTCACTCGGATTGCCGATATTCGTCGGATCACTGCGGTCACTCATCAACAGGCGGAAGATACCTTCGACAAGATCGTCGACGTAACAAAAAGATCGAGTCTGTGAGCCATCGCCAAATACCGTCAACGGCTCGCCGGTGAGCGCCTGTTGAATGAACGCCGGTACCACTCGCCCGTCGCGCGGTCGCATCCGCGGGCCGTAAGTGTTGAAGATCCGTACGATACGGGTCTCGATGCCATGGAATCGATGATAGGCCATGACCATCGCTTCGGCGAACCGCTTGGCTTCATCGTAGACGCCGCGCGGCCCCACCGGATTGACATTGCCCCAATAGGTCTCGGGCTGCGGATGCACCAGCGGATCGCCATAAACCTCGGAGGTCGAGGCCAAAAGCAACCGAGCTCCCTTGGCCTTCGCCACACCGAGCGCGTTGTGGGTGCCGAGGGAGCCGACTTTGAGCGTCTGGATCGGCAGCTCGAGATAGTCGATCGGACTCGCCGGTGAGGCGAAGTGCAATACGTAGTCGACCGGTTCTTTGACCTCAAAAGATTGGGAGACGTCGTGTTCGATGAGTCGAAAATCTGGACGCCCTTCGAGGTGGGCGATATTGCGCGGTCGCCCGGTCAGGAAGTTGTCGACGCAAATGACGTGATGGCCCTCGGCGATCAATCGCTCACACAAATGCGAACCAAGAAAACCCGCGCCACCCGTTACTAAGCTAGTTGTCACGTCGCCGTGCCTTCCTATTCATGAGTTGGTATCGTCATTCCGGGCGGCCTTCCGGACGGCCTTCAGGGCGACCTTCAGGCCGGCCAACCGAGATGTACCGAAAGCCCGCCGCGGCCATCTGCGACGGCTGGTAGATATTCCGCAAGTCGATCACCAGTGGTTGGTCGAGTAACTGCTTCAATCGAGGCAGCTCGAGAGCACGGAACAGATTCCACTCGGTGAGGATCACCAGGGCCACAGCCCCTTCCGCCGCGTCATAGGCATTGTCGCAATAGGTCACCTCGGGCAGAATCTCCCGACACGCGGGCATGGCCTCGGGATCGTACGCCCTGACCTCGGCGCCATCGGCCAACAGTCCCTCGACGATCGGTAAAGCCGGCGACTCTCGGATGTCGTCGGTATCGGGTTTGAACGACAAACCCAGGACCGCCACTGTCCGCCCTTTGAGGTCTCCCAAGGCAGTGCGGATCTTTGTCAACATCCGCGCCTTCGTCTCCTCGTTGGCTTCCAGCACTGCATCGATGATGCGGAAACGCATTCCCTTCTCACGCGCGATCTGCGCCACCGCCCGCGTGTCCTTGGGAAAACACGAGCCTCCAAAACCTGGCCCAGGATGCAAAAACTTGGGGCCAACTCGGCTGTCTAGTCCCATACCCTGGGCTACCACACCGACATCCGCGCCGAACGCCTCGCACAGCGCTGCAATCTCGTTGATGAACGAGATTTTGGTCGCCAGAAAACCGTTGGACGCATATTTGATCAGCTCTGCCGACTCGACATCGGTGACCACAAACGGCACATCGGCGACCCGCAGCGGCGAATAGATCTCTAACATGATGTCGATCGCCCGCTGGTCGCGGGTTCCGATAACCACCCGATCGGGATGCAGAAAATCGTCGATCGCGGATCCCTCACGCAGGAACTCGGGATTTGAGACGACGGCGAAGTCTTGGTTGCCGCCCGACTCTTCCGAAACGATCTTTTCGATCTTCTGGCCAGTACCGGTCGGCACCGTGCTCTTGGTTACGATGACCTTGTAATCGTTGAGATGCTGCCCAATCGACCGCGCCACCTCTTCGATGAACGACAGATCCGCCGAGCCGTCCGCTCGCGGTGGCGTTCCAACGGCGATGAACACCGCCCGCGCTGCCTCAATCGCTGGGCCGAGTTCAGTAGTGAACCGGAGCCGCCCCTCCGCCATGTTCTTGCGAACGATCGATCGTAGGCCTGGCTCGTAGATCGGAACCTCGCCTCCTTGCAGAGCTTCGACCTTGCTCGCGATCTTGTCGACGCCTGTGACATTCATCCCAAAATCCGCCAAACAGGCTCCAGTGACCAAGCCTACATAGCCGCTACCAACGACACAGATCTTCATACGCTGCCTCTACCTCGAATCGAATGACGTTACGGGAAGGTCGGGGAGGGCGGGGGGCACGGGTCAAGTGCGCTCGGATTGGTACCAGGCGACGAATCGGCGCAGGCCCTCTCGGATCGGTACTTGCGGGGAGTAACCCAGAAGGGTGCCGGCCTTGGAAACATCGGCATAGGTAATCGGCACGTCACCAGGCTGGTCGGGAAGATACTTGATCCTCGGTTCGACAGCAAGCTCCGACCCCAGCCACTGTACGAGGTCTCCCAAGCGGGTAGTTTCGGCGCCACCGAGATTGAAAATCTCGAACCCTGGGGCCAAGTCGAGGGCCGCAATGATACCGCTGACGATGTCATCGATATACGTGTAGTCGCGCCGGCTGTCGCCGTTGCCAAACAAGGTGATGACTTCGCCCTGAGCCAACAGGTTGGTGAATTTGTGGATCGCCATCTCCGGCCTTTGGGACGGTCCATAGACGGTGAAGAATCGCAAGCAGGACGTCTTGAGACCGTAAAGATGGTGGTAGTTGAAACACATCAACTCGCCGGTGCGTTTGGTCGTAGCATAAGGACTGATCGGCATGTCGATGGGATCGTCTTCAGAAAACGGTACCTTTGGATTGATCCCGTAGACTGACGACGACGAACCGAACACAAACACCTCGGGCCCTCGGCGACGCGCCGCCTCGAGCAAATTCAACGTGCCGATGCAGTTGACCTCTTCATAGAGGATCGGTTCCGACAAACTCGGCCGAACTCCCGCTCGGGCCGCCAGATGGATGACAGCGTCAAAGCCGCCCCAGCCAGGATTTTGACTGGCGTCGAACAGTCGATCTACCAAGTTGGCATCTCGAATGTCGCCCTCGACCAGACGATAGTCATCACGGTCGAGCATCGGCGCCACGTTGGCCCGTTTGCGTGCCGGATCATAAAAATCGTTGAAGTCGTCGAGCACAGTGATGCGCTCGCCGCGGCTCAACAACCGCCGGATCAAGTTTGAACCGATGAATCCGGCGCCGCCGGTCACCAGTATGTGTCCTGTCATGTTTCGGCTTCGTGAGAGCCGCGCAGTCAAACGCGAGTCTCGGGATAGGAAGTTGGGAGGATCAAGTGACTGATTGAACAGATCGACTGTAGGTTTGGCCGCCAAGCGTATCAGCGATATGAGCCCGAATCTACAACCGCTGGGATCAGAGTGATCAAGCTCAAGTTTATTAGATCCGCGACGCCTAGGCGTGTATCCTTGGATCATCTGCTTCGCGCTAGCGTAAGGCCACGCGCCCGGTTGATCCACAATCCTTGCCCCACCCAAAGATCCAGCCACGAACAAAGGACCTAGAGAGTATGTCGAAGGATCTCGAAGCCCACATCTGGGAAGCGCTCAAGACCGTTCAATACCCGGGAATGAGCCGCGATATCGTATCGTTCGGTTTCGTCCGAAAACTCGACGTTACCGGCGGCACAGTCACTGTCGAACTCGAGATGTCGACGCACAATCCGGAGGCCGCAGAACAGGTTCGGACTGCAGTCGTCGAAGCAGTGCGTGCAGTTGATGGCGTCACCGCCGTCGAGGCAAAACTACGCGTCCAACAACCCCCCAACCGTGGCGCATCGGCACAACGTGCGGTAGCTCGTGACCCCGGCCTGCTGCCCGGCGTAGAACACGTGGTAGCCGTCGCCAGCGGTAAGGGAGGCGTTGGTAAATCGACCGTTTCGGCAAACTTGGCGGTGCGGATGGCGCAACTCGGTCTCCGTGTAGGGCTCCTCGACGCTGACATTTACGGACCTTCGATGCCGATGATGTTCGGCATCACTGAGCGACCACGCACCGATGGCCAAACGCTCCAACCGTTCGACAAGTACGGTGTCAAGGTGATGTCACTAGGCTTCATGGTCGAGATCGACACACCGGTGATCTGGCGAGGACCGATGGTGATGCGAGCCCTGGAACAAATGCTGGGTCAGGTCGAATGGGGCGAGCTCGACTACCTGATCGTCGACCTGCCGCCTGGCACCGGCGACGCCCAACTCACCTTGACCCAAAAGGTACCGCTGTCCGCCGCCGTGATTGTCACCACTCCCCAGGACGTCGCCTTGATCGACGCCCGCAAGGGCCTTGCCATGTTCCGCAAAGTCAACGTGCCGGTGGTTGGAATCATCGAAAACATGTCCGGGTTTGCCTGTCCTCATTGTGGCGAGACAACTCACGTGTTCAAACATGGAGGCGGCGAGCGTACCGCCGAAGTGGTCGGCACCGCGTTTCTGGGTTCGATCCCATTGGATCCAGCGATCGTCGCTGGCGGCGACTCCGGCGAACCGATTGTCGTCACCCAGACCGAAGGTGTCCATGCCGATGCCTTCGAGAGCATCTGCGAGGCAGTCATCGCCGAAGTCCGTCGCGGACAGAAACCCACGCTGAGAATCGTCTAATCCCGACCCTTCGTCATACCGTCGATCGGCTGCCATGACTGTCGCCATCATTGCCGATTGCCATCTCGGGGGGCCGGGCGGTGCCGCCGAGGCTTTGCTCGCCCAACTCGAGACCTTGAAAGACCGCGGCTGTCGCCGCGTCGTCTTGATGGGGGACATCTTTCACGTCTGGGTCGGTAAACGCAGCTTCGAAACACCGTTGATCCGTCAAGTGCTCGACGCTTTCGAGCGGTTGAGAGATGCCGGTATCCGGCTCGACTACATCGAGGGGAATCGCGATTTTTTCATCGCTCGTGGGCCTTATGCCAAGGTCTTCGACACCGTGTCGACCGAGCTCGAGTTCGAGGTTGGCAGTACCCGGTACTTAGCCGTACACGGTGATGGCCTCAATGATCGCGATCGCCAATACCTGTTCTGGCGATGGTTCTCGAAGAGCCTGCCGGTACGCTGGGCGGTCTCGACCTTGCCCCCGCCGGTGGCTCGCTACCTGATGCATTCCAGCGAAGCCAAGCTCGCCAAAACCAACTTTAAGCACAAGATGGAGATTCCGCGCGAAGCCATCTTGCAGTATGCGGCCAGGCGCTTGCCGGAAGGTTACGACGTGTTGGTTCTCGGCCATTTCCACGAGCCACGGGTCTGGCCGTCTGGCACCGGTGAAGTCCGCATCATCGACGCCTGGTTCAACCAGCACCACATCGAGTGGTTAGAAGCCCGAAGCGACTAACCCGTGGCGCGCTTCAGTGGACTCTAACTTGGTATCGACCGTTGACAAAAACCCTCTACGATAGGATCGAGCCAGCGAGTCGGGACTCTGGGAACCCCAAACCCCATTTCTTTGATCGATGACGCTAGGAGGATCGAGATGTCGCATCGCACCAGCCCCTGCCACCCCATGCAGTGCATCCTGCCACCTCACATGATCGAAACCGTGCGCATGCGCGGCGACGCCAAAATGCGGAAGATGTGCGACACCCTCGAACGCGAGGCCGACAAGGCCCGTGAGGCGCGCCAGGATTTTGCTCAGGTCCAGCCGTTCGGAGCCCCACCGCGGGTGGCGCTAGCCTCTCAGCCAGCCCTCGACCGCACCGTCTACGATGCCCAAAATCGTGCGACATTACCCGGCAAGTTGGTACGCAGCGAGGGTGATCCACCCTCTGGTGATGCGCAAGTAGATGCGGCCTACGATGGTGCTGGCGATACCTACAAGCTCTACTTCGAGCAATACAAGCGCGATTCCCTGGATGGCAATGGCCTACCGCTGGTGTCCAGCGTGCACGTGCGCCGCAAATTCAACAACGCGTTCTGGAACGGTCAGCAGATGGCCTATGGCGACGGTGACGGCACCATCTTCAAACCGCTCGCGGAATCGCTGACCGTCTGTGGCCATGAACTCTCCCACGGTGTGGTGCAGTTTTCTGGTGGCCTGCTCTATCAAGACCAATCGGGAGCTCTCAACGAGAGCTTTGCGGATGTTTTTGGTGTCCTCACCGACCAATACAAAAAGGGTCAAACCGCTGCCGAAGCCGATTGGCTGATCGGCGCCGAGATCCTGGGCGACAACATCAACGGCGATGCGTTACGATCGATGAAGGCCCCCGGCACAGCGTACGATGATGCCCTGTTGGGCAAAGATCCGCAGCCTTACCACATGGACTTCTACAACACTACGACCAGTGACAATGGAGGCGTCCACATCAATTCGGGCATCCCTAACCAAGCCTTCTACCTGCTGGCCCAGTACCTTGGCGGTAACGCCTGGGAAAAAGCCGGGCACATCTGGTACGACACCATGCAGCAAATCAACAACCCGCGGGCAACCTTTGCCGAGTGGGCCGACAAGACGGTGGAAGAAGCCCGCAAACGCTTCAACACCGGCAGTCGCGAAATGATCCTGACCCGACGTGCGTGGAAACTGGTAGGTATCGACATTTGAGCCAGGTCAGTCGATGAAACTCATCTTGAAGAGCTCTGGGGGTATCGGAGGCCTGCGCTTCGAAGGCGCGCTCGATACCGCCGACCTGCCAGCCGAGCTTGCACAGCGTACCGAAGAGCACCTCAGCTCGGAGAATTTGAAAGCGGCTTCTGGAGCGCGCTCGAAACCGGCGTCGACACCGTTTTCGATGTCGACATCGATACCCACACCAGATGCTCAACAATACGAGATTCATCTCCTGCCTGAGCATGAGGACGGTGCTATCGAGCGCCACATTGTCACCGATATGTGTCCAGTTGGCGAAGTCCTCGATGTCATCGACGACTTGCTCGCCGAAGTCGTTCAACGTAAGGCGGACGCAGCCAACGACTAGCTACCCAAGGCTCGAGATCCCTCGGCTATCGCCTCCCAATCGACGAGCCGCTTTTCAAATTGACCTCACCCGAGACCAGGCGTAGGCTGAATCTCTTAGACTTGACTCCGTGGCCCTACGGCTTGATCGCGGGTCGTACGACTGCCGATTGTGTTCACCACATCTCCCGATCGTCGCTATCTTGAAACTGAACACTGCTTCGAAATCGAACACCGTGGAGTACTACTTTATGGTCCCATTGCAAAACAACCGAACCATGGCCGGCAAGACACTCACCAACAGACCTCCTTCCCCCACGCTCGTCGCCGCGATACTTCTAGCCATCCTGCCAAGTTTCGCAGGCAGCGCTTCAGCTTCAGAGGTTCAAGAGCCCGACGCCTCGCGCATCCAGACGATACAGACAGCGAACGGTGACACCATCCTGGTCACCCGGGCCCTCCGCGGCACGGCGCCGACCATCGACGTCATCATGCAGAACTATGCCGGCCCCGACGACTACGACCAGCCAGACCGAGCCATCTATAATCCGTCGGTCACTGAGCCCATCTTCGGCAACCGACAGTTGCCGGTCGCCGAATCGGACCCCGCCATGCGGCCAGCGGCACCCAGCCGAGCCCCTTCTACGACTCTCAGCTTCGGCGGCTACGACAGCTCTGATAATTCCTCCGGACTCTTTCCACCCGACACCAATGGTGACGTTGGCCGGGTCTACTACGTCCAGTACAACAACGTCGGTTGGAAGTATTTCAACAAGTCCAACGGCTCGTTGGCAGGTGGTCCGTTTGTCGGTAACAGCTTCTGGCAAGGCTCGACCTTGCCAGCAAGCAGCCCGTGCGTGACCAACAACGCGGGCGACCCCATCGTGCTCTACGACCACCTGGCGCAGGAGTGGGTATTCAGCCAGTTCGTCAGCCCGAGCAACACCGAAGGCCACCAATGTTTCGCCATCACCATCGGCGGCAACCCCGCCGGCCCCTACTTCGTTTACGACTTCGTGGTCGGGCCAGCAGCGCCCAACGGTGAGTTCAACGACTACGAGAAGATTGGTCTGTGGAGTGATGGTGGCACCCAGAGCTCTTATCAGATGAGCTCCAATCAATTCAGCCTTCCGGGCCTTAGTTTCCTCGGTATTCGAGCCACAACCTTCGAACGTAACGCGATGTTGGCAGGTACCACGGCGACGTCGATCTCGTTCTTCAAAAGCGTAGCTACCGATCCGAGTGCCGCCGGCCATGTTCCGTTTACACTGCAGCCGGCCCATCTCGAGGGCCCTCTGCCGCCAACCGGCAGGTGTGCCCCCTACCTGCAGCTCAATGACGGCGCGTTCACTGGTCAAACCGGCACCGAAGCTGATGGCTACCAGTTCTGGGAGCTCTGCAGCAACTTCGCCACGCCAGGCAGCACCACCTTCACTGAAGGTCCGTTCGTTGCGTCGGCAGCCTTCACCATCCCTGGAGGCAATGTGCCCCAGCCAGGAACTGCAGTTCAACTGGGTGTGCTCCGAGGGCGGGCGATGTACCGCTTCAGCACCCGGATGATCAACGGCGCTCTAGAAGGTGTCGTCTCCCATGATATCGACGCTGGCGGTGGTCAGCACAGCGTGCGTTATTCCCACTTTTCCCTACCCAGCTTGGCCGGCGTCAGCTTGACCGATCAAGGTACGTTCTCCCCCCCCGACAGTCAATCGCGCTGGATGCCCGCTGCCGGCCTCGACAGCCAAGGCGACATCGCGATGGTCTACTCGCGTTCGGGAAGCTCCGCCGGTCAGTTTCCGTCGGTCTACTTCACGGGCCGTGAGACCGGCGCTGCCGCGGGCACGTTGCAGACCGAGTCGGTCTGCGTCGACGGCACCGGCATCCAGACCGGCACACAAAACGGTGTCGGCCGCTGGGGAGACTACGCCTCGGTCAGCATGGACCCGGTTGACGACTGCACCTTCTGGATCACCAACGAGTACATCGAGACGACTGGATCCACCGACTGGGACACCCAGATCTGTAGTTTCAGCTTCCCTTCTTGCCAGGCAGCGGTGAGTTGCAAGATCGGCGTCTATCGGCCAAGTAACCGCCTGTTTCTGCTCGATGTCGACGGTAGCGGCACGTTCTCTGTGCCCGCTGGCGATCAGGCATGTCAATTCGGCGTGAGTGGCGACATCCCGCTGTCTGGCGATTGGAACGGCGGTGGCGACGACGACATCGGCGTCTACCGGCCGGCCAGCCGACTGTTTCTTGCCGACCTCGACGAGAGTTGTACCTACTCGGCAGCGAACGATGAGACTTTTCTCTTCGGTGCCGTTGGCGACATACCCTTGGTCGGTGATTGGAACGGTGACGGCGACGACGATATCGGCATCTATCGACCATCCAACCGCCTCTTCCGTCTCGACCTCGACGAAGATGGTGTCTTCAACCCCGCCAACGACGCACAATTCCTCTTCGGCCTGATCGGCGACACCCCCTTGGTGGGCGACTGGAACGAAGACGGTGACGACGACATCGGCATCTATCGACCGTCCAATCGGGTCTTCCTATTGGATTCCAATGAGAACTTGGTCTACGACCCGGGCGTCGATATTGGCCACCTGTTCGGCTTGATCGGTGACTTACCGCTGGTAGGTGATTGGAACGGCGATGGCGACGACCAGACCGGCGTCTATCGCCCCGCAAATCGACTCTTCTTGCTGGATACCAACGAAGACCGTTTCTTCACCCTGGGTCCAGATCAGGGCTTCATTTTCGGCGTCGTCGGCGACACGCCGATCATCGGCAGCTGGTAGTTCGGAAGCGACCGCCCCCCCTGACTCGAGCGAAGTCGCTCGAACCTTGGCCGGCAGGGCCTCACAACCCTGCCGGTTCTGTTAGATTCCAGCCATGCTCGTCAAGGGAGTTCGGCGTCGAGAGTCACGGACGGGCCTTATCTTGGTCGGCGGCCTGCTGGCAGCCCTGTTGGTTGGGTTGGGGGTTTTGGGTTCAGATCTCTCGGAAGCCGGGAACCGTGAGCTGTTGTGGGCGATGGTGCGGCCGGCGCAGAAGCTCCCGCTCTCGGTCGACCTGGAGATCGAGAGCGTGGGCTTGCGGATCAAGTGGGAAGATCTCGCCAAGCTGGAGCGCAAACGGGAAGAAGCCTTGCGTCGAGGTATCTTGGTGACCGGCCCGGAGGACATGGTCCCAGCCCATCTCATCCCCCCTCCCCGCCTCGCAGCAAGCGACGCCGAGTCACTCATTGGGGCAAAAGTGCGTCTCAAAGGCGATTGGAGCGAACACGTCAAAGGACGCCATTGGTCGTTCCGGGTCAAGCTTGCCGGCGACGGTCGTCTCTTTGGGATGAAGACCTTCTCGCTGCAGCATCCCAGACACCGCAACGGCCTCCACGGCTGGCTCTACCACCAAATCCTCCGCCGCGAAGGAATCGTGGCGTTGCGGTACCGCTTCGTCCACCTCGTTCTCAATCAGGACGACCTTGGTATCTACGCCGTCGAGGAGCACTTCGATCATCGCCTGCTGGAAAACAACGGGCAGCGTGAAGGTCCGATCCTGCGTTTCGATGAAGACTTGCGCTGGGCGATGATGGTGGATCCCAACCTGTCCCAACCCACTCGCAGCTTGAGTGAGCTCAGCGATATCCGACCGTACAGCGCATCGCGAGTCGAGGGCGATCATGTCCAGAAAGCCGCATTCGTCCGCGCCGCCAGCCTGCTCGAGGGTATTCGCACCGGGGCCTTACCTCTTGCTAACGCCCTCGACGTCGAGAAGATGGCTCGGTTCTACGCCATCGCCGACCTCGTCGGCGGCCACCATGGCATCGGCTGGGGTAACCAACGGTTCTATATGAACCCGATCACCGCTCGGCTCGAGCCGATCGGCTTCGACGCCAACGCTGGGCTGGAGCTCGACAGCACCGCGATCGAGCTTGGCGAGGGTTTGGCACCTCTGTGGCGCCACCAGGAGTTTCGCCAAGCTTACCTTGGCGAGCTCGAGCGTCTCGCCCAGCCCGCTTACCTCGACACCCTTTTTGCTGAGCTCGGCGACGAGTTGGCACGGCAACAAGCCATCCTGGCGATGAACACACCTGGCCCTCAAGTCGCCATCGATACACCTGATGTCACACCGCTGGCAGCGACGCGTGCCGTCTACGAGTCCAATCAACGCGTCATCCGCAAAGTCCTTCAACCGCTGCGTGCTTTACGGGTCCATCAGGCAACCGCAACGGCCGTTGACCACATCCAACTCGAGCTCGTCAGCCTCAATAAGGTACCCCTCGAAATTGTTGCGTTGACGCGGCCAGATTCGCCAACCACTCTGACACTGCCATCGCCCCTGCTACTGGCACCCTGGGATCAGGGCCCGGTACGGGTGGACTCAGTCCACTTTGAGCTCGACGCAAGCACCCGTGCAACCTGGCGTGATCTCGACGGCACTCAGCTACAGTTTCGCGTCGCCGGGACCCAAGCTCTCCTCACCGAGACCGTGCTGCCTTGGCCCGCACCTCGGGCCGAACTGGTGCCACCGGACCTGATGGACGCCTCTTCGCAAGTCCCAGAGCGCCCCTTCCTGCTGCTTTCCGGCGACGAGATCCGCATTCGTCCCGGTGCTTGGGTTCTCGATCGCAACCTGGTGATTCCCGCTGGTTACCGCCTGGTGGCCGGCGCGGGGGTGTCTCTCGATCTCCGCGACGGCGCCAGCCTATTGGCCTACTCTCCCCTCGACTTCCGGGGGCAACCCGAGCAGCCGATCGTAATCCGATCGAGCGACCTGACTGGCCAAGGTCTAATGGTCGCGAACGCTGATGACACCTCATACCTCGACCATGTGATGGTCGAAGGCCTAGCAGCACCGCGTGGGCGGGGCTGGGCAATGACTGGTGCCGTAACCTTCTATCAATCACCGGTTGAAGTTACCCATAGCTCATTCGGCGGCAATCACGCCTCCGACGACGCTCTCAACATCGTTCGCAGTACACTGACCATCCACACCACCCTCTTTCACGACACCGCATCCGATGCGATCGACATCGACTTTGGCAACGGTGAGATCCGCGACACCCACTTCGACCGTATCGTCGGAGACGCTGTCGATATCTCTGGCAGCCAAATCACTCTCGGACAATCGACCTTCCGGCGTATTGGAGACAAGGCGGTCAGCGTCGGTGAGAGGAGCCGGCTGCAATTCAGAGATCTCAAGATCGAGGGAGCCCGCATGGGATTGGTCAGCAAAGACGCATCGACGTTGGAAGGTAACGGGCTCGATCTGCGTGCCACCGAGATCGGCTTCTCCGCTTTCCGCAAGAAACCAGAATACGGCCCAGCGTCACTCACCGTGTATGGCTATCAAGCGACCGAAGTCGAGACCCTATACCAACTCGAAATAGGCTCCGAGCTGACTCTGGAGTCCGAGACGATGCCCCCCAATGCTGAGAACCTGAGGCAACAACTCTACCCCGACGGAGACTCTTGATGGACGGATCCAATGTCATCCGGGCCGCCTTCAACGAACCCGAGCTGGTTGCGGGCCTACGTCGCGGTGACGACGAAGCCTTCGAGCTCCTGGTACGGACCTATGGCGGCCAGTTACTCCAAGTTGCGCGTCGCTTCCTGCGCGAGGAAGACGCACGAGATGCGGTACAAGAAGCCTTCCTGAGCGCATTCAAAGCGATCGACCGCTTCGACGGCAAGGCCAAGATCTCGACTTGGCTACATCGCGTGGTCGTCAACGCCGCGCTGATGCGGCTGCGCAAGAAGAGCTCAAAAGTCGAAGAAAGCCTCGAGCCGCTACTGCCGACCTTCATCGAAGATGGCCACCGAGAGCATCCCGGGGCCGCATGGCCTGACAGCCCGGAAGAAATAGTCGGTCGCGAGCAACTCCAAGACGTTGTACGCCAAGCCATAGATCGACTACCCGTCAAGTACCGTAGCGTCGTCTTGCTGCGCGATATCGAAGAATTGAGCGGGGCCGAAACCGGTGAGATGCTCGGACTCACCGCCAACGCTGTCAAAGTGCGGCTACACCGCGCACGCTTAGCCCTGCGTGAGTTACTCGATCCTCAGATCCTGGAGGGCGCGGCATGACCTGCAAAGACTTGATCGATTTCCTGATGAGTTATCTCGACGGCGAGCTGCCCGAAAAAGAAACGCGCCAATTCGAAGACCATCTAGGCATCTGTGTCAATTGCGAAAGTTATCTCGAGAGCTACAAAGAAACCGTTCGGCTCGGCAAGATGATCTGCCAGCCCAACGAAGCGCTACCGACCGATATCCCCGAAGACCTGGTCGCGGCAATTCTCGAAGCCCGTCGAGCGGGTGTCTGAGCTCGTGTGCGCCTCGTCCCGGTCAGAACCGAAATCACGCTCCGCATCGAGCTGAGTGAGCACCCGAACCAAGGCGAAAGGTAGAGCCGTTATTCGTTGAAGAACGGGACGATCTCCCCCAAAGGTCCCGCGTACAGTTGCGGTACACCCTCGGGCCAGCCATCTACGGGTGAGGACGATCGCAACACCCGGGGGCCGAGCTACGGCGCGATCAGCGGCCTGACTACTACGCGCAATACGCGATGGTTGGCGCGGAACCCGGCGCGTTCGATGGCCCGGCGAGCGCCCAGGTTGGTTACCTCGGTGGAGCAATAGGGCGTAAGCCCCTCGTCCAGGCTGCGCTTGACCAGGCTGGAGAGCATGCGTGAGCCTATGCCCTTGCCGCGCTCGTCACCGCATACGATCATCCCCAATTGGGCCAAGCCGGGCTGTTGCCGATCCCGACGCAGCTCTCCCACACTGAGCAAACGCGATCCCTCCTCGAAAAGGATCAGTTCCTGGCGTTCGAGCCGCTCACGGTTGTAGTGCTCCAAGAAGTCTCTCGGCGCTCCGATCGCCTTGGCCTCAAAGTCGACGATACGCTGGTGATCGCTCGCCTCGGCCACATGCAGGGGATCCAATCCCGGTCCCTCCGGCTCCACCATCCACCTGAAAAACAAAGAGTGGGGCTCGACGGCGGAGGCTAGATCCAGCGCCGATGACAAGTAGTTGGGGTCCGAGGTGTAGACCATCATGACCGTGGCTGAGCACTCGCTCAGCACCCAGCGCAACAACTCCGTTGAGCGGTGCTGGAAGCGCGGCACAACATAGAACCGTAACAGCTTGCCTGCTTCATCCACACAACAAGAGCCAGCCACTTCGTCCCCTACCATCAAGGCATGGGGAGTGGCCATATCGGCAAAGGCGGCCCACATGTCATCCATCGGGGCAACCAACTGGGCCAAGTATTCGGCGCGGTGATGAGCATAAACCGACGCAGCATCATCACCTAGGGAAAGGTGCTCGGGTTCTGAAGGCATCTCAGTCGACGGGCCGGGGCTCTACCGATTTGTGAATCGAAACTTCATCAATTCTCGTGATGCTACCCAAGGCTTCAATCTGCGTCGACGCATCCCCAACGATCTGTTCGTACAACGCCAAGACCTTGGGATCGAACCCAGGAGTTTCCTTCGCCGCCAGCTTGACCAGTAGCATCTGATTGAGAAAATTGTTCAAGATATGGTGAGTCGACGACAACATGGCCTTGTATATCTTGATCTTTTCGCGCTCGACTCGATGGGATCTCCTCATCCTGGCTTGGTCGAACAACGCGAAAACCAGAACAATACCAAGGGGAATAACAAACTCGTCCAGTTCGTAATGTTCGATTTCCACAAAGAAGTCGACCACTGCCTCGAACAACTCGAAACCCGTTAGCTTCGTGAACAATAGAACCGCGATGGCGATACTTACCCCGACCAGGGTCAGCGTGTACTTCGTCATGGCTTCCTAACGACAATCGTCTTCAGTGTTCGGCGATTACTGTCCGTTCGGCGATTACCGTCCGTTCGGCGACTACTGTCCGGGCAAACACCCATCATCACCGCTGACCAAAATCTCGCCCGACTCAGCATGATCACTAGAAACGTCGAGGATTATAGCCTCGACTTGCCGAGGATTGCCCCCAAACTCCCATGCACATAAGACTGGCTCTCCACCGCTGAGAGAGTTTTTTGGAGCTTCCAGCAGAGCTTTCCCACCCCTCGTAGGCGCCTGACTGGCGATCGACGGTAAGACAGTGTTAGCCTCGGTCTGATTTCTCTGCCAATCCGACTTCGGTTGATCGCTGACCGACCATTGCCTACAAGGAGGTTCAAATGCCGCATCCTGGAAACTGGAAGCTTGCTCATCAATCTCGAATTCCAACCCGTCCGTTGGCAGCAGCGCTGTCGATCTGGGCCTTGGGACTCATAGCCTGCGGCCCAAAGGCAGAGCCACCACCCGACCCGGACCCGCAACCGACGGCCAAGGTTTCGCCCCCTGACCCGGAGATGCTCAACATCGCTACGGCAGAGGAGTGCGGAACCTACCAACAGGAAGTCTTGAAGGAGCCGGCGAAGATCCAACCGGTTGGTGCCGAGCTCGGTACCCAGCTATTTGTCGCGATGCTGGAACGCTGTGTCCCGGTATTCGACAGTAATACTGGCTGGACTATGCAGAAGCTGTCACTGCGCACCTACGGCTACCCCAGAGATCACACCAGTCCAGTCGATCCCAACGAGCTGCGGGATAGCAGCGATCATGCCAACGTGGTGTGGAGTGCCCCCGGTCCCACCATCGTGTTGAACAAAGCAACGGATCCCGGCATCAACAACGGCACACGCTTCAAGATGAATCTCTACAACTTCCTGGCCCCGCAGGCAGATCCCCACGCCTGCAATCCGATCGGACGTGCCGCCAACTCGTTCGGTCGTGGTGCCCAGGCGATGTTCACCCCCAACACTGAGCCGAACTGCTTTCACGGCGACAATTCGACCAACTTCCATTTCCACGGCTTTCACGTGTCGCCACAACCCCACCAGGATTGGGTAGGACTCGAGCTCCTGCCTTTCGGCTCGACGCCGCCAGAACATGCAGTCCACGTTCGTGGTGCCGCGGTGATCGGCGAATATCCTTTTGACGTCGACCCATTGCGTTACACCCAAGCCGAGGGCACCCATTGGTACCATGCCCACAAACACGGTTCGACGGCGCTACAGGTGCTCAACGGTCTGGTCGGTACCTTCCAGATTCTCGGCGAGTTCGACAAGGAGCTCGATGGACTGTTCGCTAGCCAAGGCGGGCTCCCCGACAAGGTGTTAGTGGTGCAACAGGTCCAGGAGCGTCCCCCGGGCTACCAGAACGGCTCCCCCCGGCCCTCCATGCCGCTGATCAACGGGATGGCCAACCCGATTATCGAAATGAAGCCTGGTGAGATCCAACGCTGGCGTTTCATCGGAGCCACCATGCAGGCCTCTGCCCAGCTGGAGATCGGCTTCCCGCCAAGCTCGGGCGCGGCCCCAGAAATCCGGCAAATCGCGATGGATGGCGTGCAATTTGCGCCGCAGAATTACGCCCGCCAACTAATGCTACGCGCCTCAGACAACCAAGCCGGCGCCGATAATGCGGTAGCAAATGTGATGAATCTCGATCCCGGCAATCGCATTGACCTGCTGGTGCAGGCACCCACCGAGGCGGGTCGTCACACGATGACGTTCAAAATGGTTGCCAATCTGCACGAAACGGCGGCCGAAGATCTTACCGATCAACTCGAAGCTCTCGTACGTTTCAGCAACACCAACGCTCTCGCCACTGGTGCAGCAGAAGCCACTGACCCTCCGTTGTTGACGGTAGTCGTTGAAGGTGAGCCGGTGAACAGTACTTTCCCCACCGAGGATCAATTTCCGAAGTTACCCAACTTCCTCGACGATCTCACACCACCGTTCAAGCCAAGAACCGTCGCTTATCAGATGAAAAACCAAGGCCAGCTCGAACTAGTCGAGTTCGACATCTGTGGGCAGAAGTTTGATCCCGCTTGCGTCAACGAAACCCTGACCCTCGAGGTCCCGGAAGAGTGGACGTTGACCAACAACAGCAACATTGCCCACCCTTTTCACATCCACACCAACCCGTTTCAACTGGTCAGCGACGGACCGACCGAGTTCCAGCCGCCCTACATCTGGCGCGATACGGTGGCGATTCCCACCGGCACACCTACCGATCTAGGACACGCGGTGATCCGTTACGAAGCGACCGAATTCACCGGCGAGTTCGTCAACCACTGTCACATTCTCGGTCATGAGGACCGCGGCATGATGCACAACGTACAGACCGTCTGCCCCAACGGCAAATGGGGCAAGCCGACGTCGGATCTCAGTCCTGAATGTCGAGAAGGTAATTACCAGCCGGCGGCACCAAAGTGTGAACCGGGGACCTGCGAAGGCGGCTGACTAGCAAGCTGACCGGCGCCTAACCCTTCAGCTCGAGACTCATCGCGAGGGTTGGGCGTCGCTCAACAACCATCCACTTGCCGGCCGTCTTCTGCAGCCATGAACAGGCACCTGACTTGCCTCAATAAACCCGAGTGGATCTCGATACCCCCGCACGACTCTTCATCCGAGAGCTGATCACAACCGTCAATCTCCGCATCTCGTCCATGATCGGATCACCATCAGGCCAGCCGCCTCCCTGATGATAGTGCGCCCGCTGACGGGCAAATAGCAGGATACGCAGGTCATCCAGCGAAAGACTGTCCAAGGGCTGCTCGTCGAGCTTTTTGACATAAACCCCCAGGTCGCGCGCCTCGCCACCAACTTGCTGGTAGCCGTTGAGGGTCTGAGCGAAGCGGATGACCTCGACGCCCGAAGAACCTGGAGAGGGGACGTCAGCGAGCGTCAGTTCATTGGTTGGAATGATCATAGGCCATTGTGACACCAGCAACTCGTGCAGTCACCCCCTGCACCTCAGTGAGAACTCACTCGACTCTAAACTGCAAGCTCCAACCGTAGGCCCCACCTTCATAAAAGGTCATCATCTGACCGATGGCGTGCTCGCCGCGCTTGGCATAAAGCGTCCATTCATAGAACTCCCCGAGACGGGTTGGCGGCAGCTCGAGGTCAACTGAGGTATCGAACGTTTGACTTTCGACCATCACTTCCAAATCAGCAGGTGGATCACAATGCCGACGGGTGATCTTGTAGCCATACTCAATACCTTTGGGGTCCTCCTTGGCCGGTGGTTGCCAAGCAAAGGTGAATTGCCCAGGTAGTGGCTCGACCGCCGCACAGTCAAGGTTTGTTTCCGGGAAGTCTTCGTTGCTGTCCCAGGGTTCAGTAAGGCGCAGGGTGTAGAGCAAAGGTGCAGTGGCCTGGGTGACTTCGCCTAGCACCACTTCAAATCCTGAACTCGACGCTAAATCCCCGGTCCGCTGCCTACCGTTCAACGGTTCAGCGTCAACCTCCACTTTCATGTAATAGCTGCCGGGCGACAAACCGTAAACCTTGACCACCCCGTTCTCGACTTCGGTTCGAGGATGTGGATACTTTCGGGTGTGGTTGTTGATAAACCAGATGTCGAAGGCTGGACCAGAAGGTTCGAGACTCTGGTCGGAGCCGCTATCGAGAACCCCCTCTACGGTCCCGTCCGGCGGACCGTGTGTGCCGGTTGAGTCGGTCACTGGCTCGGAGGTGGGTTCGCTGTCGACGGGCAAAGCCCCTGATTCCGCCGTCCCGGCAACAATCTGCTGCATCTCTTCTTCGGTGATCGTCGCGATACAACAGATGTCCCCTTCGAGGGCACTGTCGATCAACTCGACGTCTGTCGCGGCGGCTGTTTTGTCCTCCGGCTGCGGCGAGTTGAGCTCGACGTAGGGGCGATCACCGATCATCAGCTGGATGGCCGCTACCTGTACCTCGTCGGATACTTTCGGCGGTAGCTCGACGCCTGGTGGGGCGTGCCACAGCTCAACTTTCTTACCGTCTTGGTAGAGCCCACTCTCGATGACATCACCAGCGGCATCACGCAACACAAACGCGCCGTCACGGTACAGGAAATGCAGCTGACGAGTGGCACAGAACTCCTCACGCCCGTCCGCCGAGGTAGTCGGCACCGCTTGGTCAGGGCACTCCTGCCCAGCAACCGTAAAATCCCCTTCGACGACACTCCGATAGCCTGATTCATAGAGGATACGCCAACGCTCTGATCCATCCGAAAAAAAGCCGATCCATTCGCCGTCGAGCTCCCCGCCGCGGTAGGTACGCACCTCGCGTAGAGACCCGTCGAGATAGTAGGCGCGGCTTTCCCCATCGGGTCTGCCTTCGACGAAGGTTTCTTCTTCGACCAACACTTCCCGGCCGAACGGTCCTTCGAAAACACGATGGAGGCCATGCCGCCGATCGTTCTCGTAGGTCATGATCTCGCGCAGCAGATAACGTTTCGCCCCGTTGGCGTCGACCTCGGCGTCCCAGGTGACATAGGGCCCAACCAACACCTGTTCGCCGTGCTTATCCGTTTTGTGGCACTGCGACCACATCCGCGGACGATGGTCAAAGCCGAAGGAGCGCTCACGCCTCGAACCTGGCGGGCACAGGTCTTCAGGTTGCAGGATGTAGCGACTCGCCTCACCGGGCAGCAGCATACGCTGCGATTCGATGGTTCCACTGGGCGTCCAGGAGACCCAGAGTCCAGCTTGCACACCCTTGAGATAAAGTCCTTGGCGGGCCGTCGAGCCGTCGGCATAAAGCTCCAGATACGGACCGTGACGGGCAACCCGAGTTCCCCTCGTCGCCTCGCACCACAAGGCTGAGCGAAAACCGTCAGGCGCTTCGACGCGGCGCAGCTCGGTGCCCTCTGGGCAGGTGATCTCCTCAGCGGACCAACGCGGTAACACTTCCTTCGCCTGTGCTTGCGTCGAGATCCACACCCCAACCGTGAGTAACCACACCAGAGTCGACGACCGCAACACTAGGGCTCGGTCAAGCATCGAATCGATCCTCCAGTCGTCTCCCCAAGCCGCCGATCGTGACTGGCCATCACGACAGCGGATGGCGCCGTTTTAGCCTCTAGAATTCCTGCTGCGAGCAGGTACCCAGGGATGATACTCGACGCCTCAGAAGATTGGGACGATCACGAGTATGATCGTTGATCCTAGATCTGACCTACAGCGTATGATCTAACCGACGGCGTTGCACAGCAAGGGTTTTCGGCCATGGATCCGCCAATAGCGCTGACTGATCGATGCGGTCCTCGTTCGATTCATCCTGGGTTTGGAGCGACTCGGTCCAGGATGACTCTCACCCGCAGCTGACAGCCCTATGGATTGGGTCGATCACTCTTGGACGCTTTCCCCTCGTGTTCCCGCTGCTTTGCCTCAAGGCGCCGGGCCTCGGCCTCACGGACGCGCTCATGGATCTCGGACGCCCGCTCCTCCAACTGCTGGAGCTCTTCCTCCAACTGTTTGGCCTGCTCCGCGAGGGCACGCTCATCGACCATTGACGCTCGAGCCTCTAGTTCCTGTAGCTCGAGCTCCAGACGCCGAGCATTCGCCTGGTGAGCTTTTGCCTTCATTTTCACAGACTCAGCTCTCATTGCACGGTGCTGCTCCTGCAACATATGCTGGGCCTTCTCCTCGCCAGCCTGCGCCTTCACCTTCGACGTCTTGGCTGCCTTTTCCCAAAGCTCCAACTCCAAACGCTGAGCCTCGGCCAGACGAGCCTGCTCTTCGGCCTCTGATGACCGCGCCTCGAGATCCCGCAGCTGCTGCTTCAACATGCGCCGGGCTTCCACCTCGCCAAATCGCGCATGCATCTCGGCAGATCGAGCGTGCAGTTCCCGCATCTGCTCTTGCACCAGCCGTCGTTCCTTGGCCGGGAGAGCGTCCTCACCCCCCTTCGACATGCGAGCCTGTAACGCCTCGAGGGCGTCTTGGAGACGCTTGGCCTCCACCTCGAGACTACGCTCGTCCGCCATCAAATCCGGATCAGAACCTGCTTCTGGCACCGCTGGCGCTGCAAACGTCAGACTGGCGATCGGCAACAGAACGAGGGTCACCAGCACCGCCACCAAAACTTCCGTGACTCGAGAGCGTTTCCGACTGGGGCTTGTTTCCAAACTGGAGGTACTTTCCAAAATAGCCATGATGCGTCCTTCTAGTTGAGATCGAGCCGCCATGACCGGCGAGAGGCTCGCGCCTCCACGGTAGGCCATTGCGGTCTCGAGGAGTTGATCGGCGTAAATTGCGGACGGAACCCCCTGCTCGACGACCAGCTGGTCACAGGCCAGCTCGCGCTCCAGAGTCAGGCGACGTTGCAACCACCAGACAAGGGGATTGAACCAGTGGACGGCGCAGGCCAGGTGACCGATCAAGGTCACTGGGATGTCGCGCCGGGAGACGTGGCCGAGCTCGTGGGCCAACACCGCACGCCGACGCTCGACCGACCACGTGTCACAATCCTCAGGCAGCAGGACAGTCGGCCGAACGAGCCCCCAGACGAGAGGCATCGCTCGGCCCGACCGTCGCCGCAGCTCAACCGCCAGAGAGAGTCCGAGTCGACGCTGGATGGTAGCCAGCAAGGCAAGCCAGTTCTCGTCAACAATCGGCTCGGCACGACGGACCGCTAGGTTGCTCGCCAGCACTCGGGTGATTAGCAGCGCCAACAAAGCCAGCGCCCCCAGGGACCAACCCAGCAGCAGCCAGTCACTGGACCCCACGGTCTCAGATATCGTCGGCGACAATACCGCTCCCCCTGAATCCGCCGCGATCGCCGAATGCCCGCTGGGTTTTTGGCCCATGTCAAACGTCTCGAAGCTCGGGGTCGCTAGCCTCGGGACCACATCCCAGCTTGGCAAGACCCAAGCGAGTATGGGTACCACGAGGCTAGCCAAGAGTGCCAATGCGATCGTCAGGTGACGGATCGACGCCGGCATCCGGCACATGGCGAGCAGCCCGAACCGAGTCAACAACAGAATCAACGTGACTTTGAATGCAATCAGCAGCCCAGTGGAGAGAACCTCGGAACCGCCCAACGTTTGGAGAATCCAGGGATCCAACATCAAGGCAACTCTTGCTTGGCCTGATCGATCAGATGCTGGATGCGATCCAGCTCCTCCACATCGATCTCGGTTTTGGGATCTGCGAAGTGTGCTGCCACGGCGTCTCCCACCGAGCCCCGAAAGAACGTCCCGAGTACTGTCGACAACGCCGCTCGAGCGGCCTGTGTCCGCGCCACCGCGGGACGATACAAGTGTCGCCGACCCTCCTTCTGGCGTCGAACATAACCCTTGCCTTCGAGGATCCTCAACAGCGTGCGGACGGCAGTGTCGGTCGGCGGGTCGGGCATACCGGCGGCGATCTCGACCACTGAAGCCTGCCGCTGTTGGAATAGGACGTTCATGATCTGTCGCTCTCGTCGGCTGAGATTCAGGTCGTGGGTTTTGGCCATCAAATACTCTCCTGATATTGATCGACAGCACGCCCTGCAGCGCATCTCCAACCGCCAATTTTTTGGCGCTTAGAAAGCATAACTCAATCCGGCACATTGTCAACGCCCAATCGCCAATTTTTTAGCGATTCGTGGTCAAGGAACAGCGAGTCTTTTACCCCAGGCTCAGGCCGGGGATAAATTCCCGTGAAGTAAGCCCGTCAAGCTTGTTCCTTTGGCAAGCGCGGCAGCACTGCATCGCCAACAACAGGGACAACACACCACGGGTGCCCGGCAGCCTAGAGCGATTCAACCCCGGCAGACCCCAATCCGCCCATTGGGCACCGAAGAAAAATAGAATAGAAGCCATGAATCTTCTCAAGCAAGCCTCATGGATCTTCGCCCTGTCCGCCCTCCTAGCCGGCTCCGTATCGGCCCAGCCCGCAAGCGACGCCCCCTTGCCGGAAGCCTGGTTCGCCATCTCCGAAACCGGACCGTGGGTGGTACGGATCGCCTTTGACGCTCGGCAGACTGCTGATGACCTCTACCAACGGATCGACGTGTGGCAGATCCGACACGACGAGGGAGTGCTCGAGGCTCTGGTGTCAGCGGACGAAGCGCAGCAGCTGCGCGGTGAGGGATTTGTCCTCGCGGTCGCTGAAGAGAAGACGCGCACCCTGGCGCGTCTCGGTATTCCGTTGCCCGATCAAGGCGGTGGGATCCCGGGCTTCCCGTGTTACCGCACTGTCGAAGAGACCTACGCCACTGCTGAGGCAATTGTCGCCGCAAACCCAGGCTTGGCAACCTGGACCGACGTCGGCGACTCGTGGGAGAAGCTTCAAGACCCGAACAACGGCTGGGACATTTTTGTGCTCGAGCTGACTCAGTCAACGGTACCCGGTCCCAAGCCGGTATTTTTTGCCAACTTCGCAATTCACTCCCGTGAATACACCACCGCCGAACTCGGCACAAGATTCGCTGAATATCTGGTCGACAATTACGATGTGGACCCAGATATCACCTGGTTGCTGGACCATCACGAAGTCCACCTGATGCTCCAGAGCAACCCGGACGGACGCAAACAGGCTGAGAGCGGATTGTTTTGGCGTAAAAACGCCAACAACAACTACTGTTCCAACACCAATGACCGCGGTGCGGATCTCAATCGCAACTTCGATTTCGAGTGGAATTGCTGCGGCGGGTCGTCTGGCAGCCAATGTAACCAGACCTACCGTGGCCCCTCGGCGGCCTCCGAGCCTGAAATCCAGGTGCTACAGAACTACGTCCGCTCGATCTTCCCGGATCAGCGGGGCCCTGGCTTGAACGACCCCGCTCCCGCCGACGCTACCGGTGTTGCGATCGATGTTCATGCGTCTGGAGAATTGGTGTTGTGGTCCTGGGGTTTCACTTTTGATCCGCCACCCAACGGTACCGCTCTCAGAACTTTTGGCCGCAAGTTAGCCTTCTTCAACGACCACACTCCCCTGTCGGTCCGCGAACTGACCAACGCCGATGGTGGTAGCTCTGATTTCTATTATGGTGAGCTCGGGGTTGCGGGTATGGGATATGAGCTCGGAACCCAGTTCTTTGAAAGCTGCACGTTCTTCGAGAACAACATCCTGCAGGTCAACATCGACTCGTTGGTCTACGGGGCCAAGGTTGCCCGCACGCCCTACCTCACCCCCGCTGGACCTGAGGCGTTCGACGCCACCGCACCCACCGACCCGGTCTCCCCAGGCGAGCTGGTGTTGCTGACTGCAACCCTCGACGACACTCGCTTCAACAACTCCAACGGCACCGAGCCAACGGAGACCATCACCATCGCTGAAGCCTTCGTCGACGTGCCACCATGGGACGATTCCGCCATCCCCCTCGCAATGATCGCCTCCGACGGCACTTTTGACGAGGGCGTCGAGCAGGTCGAAACGATGCTCGACACCACCGGACTCTCGGGCGGGCGTCACATGCTCTATGTGCGCGGCACTGACTCCGCCGGCAACCAGGGCGTCGTCGCCGCGGCCTTTCTCACCATCGATAGCGGATCGATCTTCGCGGATGGCTTCGAAAGCGGTAATACGTCGGCGTGGTCGGCGCGATAGATCTTCGAGGACCGCGGAAAGCTTCCGTGGCGACCTCCTACTAACCCATCACGATCAAGCTGCAACACGCTTGACGCCAATGGAGCTCAACACGGCAAAGCACAACTTCGACTTTGCCGTGATGATGCTCAACATGGTCAAGCACAAGTTCGGCTTTACCTCGATGAGACTCAACGCGGCAAAGCACAACTTTGGCTTGACCTCGATGAGACTCAACGCGGCAAAGCGCACCTTCGACTTGACCCCAATGAAGGTGAATCCGGCAAAGCGCAACTTCGACTTGACCCCGATGAGACTCAACACGGCAAAGCACAATACGGCCTGACCTCGATGAGTCCCAACATGGCAAAACACAACTTCGGCTTGACCTCAATGAAGTTTGATGCGGCAAAGCACAACTTCGGCTTTTGGTCGAGGCGCGGCTCAGTGATCCAAGAACGATCCTTGCTGTAATTCACGGAATGCCTGACTCAGCTCGGCCTGGGTGTTCATCACGATTGGGCCCTGCCAGGCGACCGGCTCTTTGAGCGGCTTGCCCGAGACCAATAGGAATCGGATCCCATCCTCCCCTGCCTGCACGGTCACCTCGTCGCCTCGATCGAACAACACCAGCGATCGATTGTTGACTTCGGTGGAGTGGGCTGCGGCACCACCACCGACATGTTCGGTGGGTGCTGCTAAAGGCGCGGAGGCATGAAGGAATTGACCGCCACCGGCAAAGATGTAGGCGAAGGCGTGACGGCTGGTTTCGACCGGTAGCGTCTTACGACACCCCGGTGGTACCGAGACATCGATGTAGACCGGATCGGCAGCGATACCGTCGACCGGACCTCGCTTGCCCCAAAAGCTTCCACAGACGATGCGGGCCTGCGTGCCATCGTCTTCGGTGACCACCGGAATATCGGCTGACCGAATCCCCTGGTACCGCGGCGGCGTCATTTTGAGGGACGACGGTAGGTTCGCCCACAACTGAAAACCGTGCATACGCCCAACAGCATCCCCTTGCGGCATCTCTTGGTGGACGATGCCGCTGCCGGCGGTCATCCATTGAATATCACCGGCCGCGATAGTGTCTCGGTTGCCCAGACTGTCACCATGTTCGACGGTACCCGCCAACACGTAGGTAACGGTCTCAATGCCCCGATGCGGATGCCAGGGGAACCCCTTCAGGTAGTCTTCCGGATGATCGTTGCGAAAGTCGTCCAACAGCAGAAAAGGATCAAGTTCCGACGGGTCACCGAAACCGAAGGCACGGTCGAGACGGACGCCGGCACCCTCCATAGCGGGGGTTGCCGTGCTGACACGCTTGACGGGTCTGATAGACATTGCGGGACTCCTTTCAGTGGCAGGTATCTACAGCATACACCTGCACCGCATTAGCGGGAGGTCAACTTCTTGATCCACTGATGCATATCGTCTCGCTTGTGCGCATAAAAGGATGGAGAGCGTCCGCAGTGGTATCGTCTGCGGGACAATGTAGAGGGTGCTTAGACGCCTGGCTTCAACCCCAATTGCTGGTCCTATGCGCTCGCGAGACCGAGCCGATGAATCGAGTGTCGACGTGAAATATTGCCCACTATGCGGGACCGAGTATCCCGATGGGGACCTCTGCCCCACTGACCAGGCTGTTCTGATCCAGGTCCAGGACACCTCAGACCCTCTGATCGGCCAGGTGCTCAAAGGCACCTACCGCATCGAGGAACAGATTGGTGCGGGTGGCATGGGCGAGGTTTATCGCGCTGTCCAGATGCCCTTGGGCCGCGACGTGGCGATCAAATGCCTGCTGCCGAGCCTGCTGTCGACGCCTTCGATGGTGCAACGCTTCTTTCAGGAAGCGAAGCTGCTCAGTCAGCTGAACCATCCCAATGTCGTCAGCATCATCGACTTTGGCAACACCGAGGCCGGTCTGATTTTCATGGTCATGGAATTCCTCGATGGCTCGACCCTCGGCGATCTGGTGCCGCAAGATCATGGACTGCCCATGCCTCAGGTGCTGCGCTTGATGCAGCAGGCCTGCTCAGGCGTCGGCGCCGCCCATCGCTGCAATCTGGTGCATCGTGACCTCAAGCCCGAAAATGTTTTCGTCGCCCGCAGCGCTGGCGGCGAAGAGGTGGTGAAAGTACTCGACTTTGGGATCGCCAGGGTCCTCGAAGGTGAGCAGAATACACGCTTGACCCAAACCGGCATGCTGATGGGTACCCCAGGATTCATCGCACCGGAGCAAATTCAATCGACCTGCGAAGCGGACTCCAGGGCGGATATTTATGCCCTTGGGGCAATTCTCTATTTCATGCTCACCGGCGGCCGGCCGTACGAAGGTGCAACCCCGCAGTCGATTTTCGCGCAGCAGTTGAATGACGCGCCGATTATGGATCTAGGCCGACTCGGCGAGTTTCCACAACTGGCCGCCGTGGTGCACAAAGCCATGCACATGGACCCCGCGGCTCGTTATCAACAAGCCGAGGAAATTGCCGCCGCGCTAAACACCGCCTCCGATCCGACCCTGTCGCCAAGTGAGTTCACCGGTCACTCGACAGGGCGCCGCGCTTCAACAGCGACCACACCGCCCACGGTCATGACAAGGGCGCCTCAGACTGGCGACCGCCCCTTAGTACCAACCGTGGACATGCGCCCGACCGAGGTGATCCCACGGCCACAAAAGCGCACCTGGCTGGCACTGGTAGGGACTATCCTGCTCGTCGCGTTCATCGTCGCTGGTGTGTTCTGGCAGGCGCAAAAGGAGGGCCAGGTGGCTGGCGAAGAAGCGACCGCCAGCGACCGAGGGATCACTGCAGACCGTGTGCTGCTCGGCATGAGTGCGCCGTTTTCCGGCGCCTCTCGCGAGCTTGGCCGCGGTATGCAGCTCGGGATCGAAACCTGCCTGCTGGAGATCAACAAAGGCGGCGGGATTCATGGTCGTGAGCTCGAATTGATCGCCCTCGACGATGGCTACGAACCGAGTCGCACCGTCGCCAACATGGCCGAATTGTTATTCGAACGAAATATTTTCGCCGTGCTCGGCAATGTCGGGACACCAACCGCCGAGGTCGCCCTGCCACTGGCTCTCGAACAGAAGGTCCCCTTCTTCGGAGCTTTCACCGGCGCTGATCTGCTGCGCAAACAGCCACCGGACCGTTTTGTCTTCAACTATCGCGCTAGCTACTCCGAAGAAACCGCCGCCATCGTCGAATACTTCCTTGATGTTGCGGGCCTCGAGCCGTCGGAGATTGCCGTTTTTGCTCAAGAAGACAGTTTCGGTGATGCGGGCTACCGCGGGGTCGTCCACACGCTCGAACAACGCGGCTACCAAGCCTCGGTGCCGCGCCTGGGCTACCGACGCAACACGACGGCACTCGACAACGCGGTCCATGCCATCGTCGAACAGCATCCGCAAGTGCGAGCTTTGGTGCTGGTAGCGACGTATCGCCCCGCCGCGCAGCTCATTCGACAACTCACGGATGCCGGTCGCGAGCTTTCCTACGCTAGCTTATCCTTCGTCGGCAGCCGCGCCTTTGTCGAAGAGCTGACCCGCATGGGGCCGCAGTACACCGAAGGGGTCATCGTGACCCAGGTTGTTCCACACTTCGAGTCGGACGACCCCGGCGTGGCGCGCTACCGAGAACAGTTGGCCCAACACTACCCAGCCGAGCAACCGGGTTTTGTCTCACTCGAGGGTTACCTCACGGCGCGCATATTCACCGAGGCCCTGAAGCGAGCTGGCGAGCAGCCGACGATCGAGTCCTTTGTAGATGCGGCAGAGTCGATCAAGGATCTCGATCTCGGCATCGGCTCGACCCTCCACTACAACCGTGATCGTCATCAGGCGACGAGCCGCGTCTGGGGAACGGTGCTCGACAATGCAGGCCGCTATCAGGTGCTGCCACTAGCGGCGCACTGAACCTAGCGGCGCACTGAACCTAGCCGCACAATGAACCTGACGGCCGCTCGAGCTCCCTGACTCGAGAAGTGTGTAGAATCGTCTCACATCCGGTAGTGGGAAGGTACAGGTCTAGCAACGTCTATTTGGGACCCGTTGCGCCAAAAAAATAAGCCACTGCCAAGATTCACGCGCAGGCGAGAGAAGACTCGAGACCATTGTGATCGATACCATCCAACAGTTCAGCCCCGTCACCCAGGCTTTGTTCGCATCGCTCTTCACTTGGGGGGTGACAGCGCTCGGGGCGGGTCTGGTGTTTTTCACCCGAACCGTCAGCCCCAAGCTGATGGACTCCATGCTCGGATTTGCCGCTGGCGTCATGATCGCCGCGAGCTTTTGGTCGCTGTTGGCGCCAGGTATCGAAATGGCCGAACAGATGGGCCATCAGCCGTGGCTAACCGCCGCCCTTGGATTCATGGCTGGCGGGGTCTTCATGAGGATCGCGGATCGCTTGCTGCCACATCTCCACCTGGGCCTGGCAGTGGAGAAAAGTGAGGGGCCGAAAACCCACTGGCGGCGAAGCACCTTGCTGGTACTCGCGATCACCCTCCACAACATTCCAGAAGGCCTTGCCGTAGGCGTGGCCTTCGGAGCGGTGGCGGCTGGCCTGCCATCCGCCACCATCGGCGGTGCGATCGCGTTGGCTATCGGCATTGGTCTCCAGAACTTCCCAGAAGGCGCCGCGGTCTCGCTGCCCTTACGCCGCGAAGGCATGAGCCGCGCCAAAAGTTTTTTCATGGGCCAGGCCTCTGGTATCGTCGAGCCGATTGCAGCCGTCATTGGGGCGGTTTTTGTCTTGAGGATGCAGAACATCCTGCCTTACGCTCTGTGTTTTGCTGCCGGCGCGATGATTTTTGTCGTCGTTGAGGAGCTGATCCCAGAATCTCAACGCCACGAGAAGAATATCGATCTGGTCACGCTGGCGACAATGGTCGGTTTCACCGTGATGATGATCTTGGATGTAGCGCTCGGCTGAGCCACCTGGTTAGCCACAGCCACCGGATTAGCCACAGTCACTGGATTGGAACACAATCACTGGATTGGAACACAGTGCTCGAACACCTCGACCTCAATTTCAAGTTATCTAAGAAGCAGTACCAGGAACGCCTGCCGATCCTGCAACGTCGCTTACACCAGCTCCAGCAGGCTTGTTGGAATCAGCAGTTGGCCAGTGTGCTGGTGTTCGAGGGCTGGGACGCAGCCGGTAAGCTGAGTACGATCCGCAAGCTGACCGAGTGGCTGGAGCCCCGCGGCTTCGACATGCACGCCACGGTGGCGGCACGCAGCACAGAGCTCCAGATGCCCTGGTTGTGGCGTTTCTGGATCAAGGTCCCGGACTACGGCCACATGGCAATTTTCGAGCGCTCCTGGTATCGCCGAGTGCTGATCGAACGGGTCGAAGAGCTGGTACCGCCAGAGGAGTGGCAACGCGCCTACGAGGAGATCACCTCATTTGAACGATCCCTGGCGGACGATCGTTACGAGGTCGTCAAGTTTTTCCTCCACATCGACCGAGCTGAGCAGCGGCGCCGTTTGAACCGGCTGCAGAAAGACAAGCGCAATGCCTGGCGGATAGAACCCACCCATTTGGAACGCCACGAGAAATACAGCGACTATCTCGCGGCGGCCGAGGAAATGCTGGAACGCACCGAGGCCGAGTGGGCACCTTGGACCATCGTCGAAGCCACCGACAAACGGTGGAGCCGGGTCAAGATCTTCGAGAGCTTGATTGCACGGCTGGAGACCGGACTGGCGAAACGCGGCCTCGAGGTACCGGCAGCGATCGAGCCGGTCGACCCGGGCCACGAGACTCTGGAGGTTTTAGATCCTTGACGATACTCGGCAAGCTCGATCTCACCAAGTCGCTGGACAAGCAGGAGTACAAGACGCAACTGCTCGAGTATCAACTCCGGCTGCGGGACGCCGCTTTTCGGTGTTATCAGCAACACCAATCAGTCATTGTCGTTTACGAAGGCTGGGATGCAGCCGGCAAGGGTGGCAGTATCCGCCGCTTGACCGAGAAGCTCGACCCCCGCGGCTACCACGTCTACTCGATTGCAGCGCCGAAGATCGGTCGCAAGCGTTTTTTCCTGTGGCGCTTTTGGCGCCGCTTGCTGCCGCCGGACGAGAAGCAGATCACGATTTTTGACCGCAGCTGGTACGGCCGCGTCCTGGTCGAGCGAGTGGAGGGTTTTGCCGAGGAGCAAGATTGGAAACGAGCCTATCGCGAGATCAACGATTTCGAGCGCGAGTTGACAGCTCAGGGTATCTTACTCGTCAAGTTTTGGTTCCAGATCGATCCCGATGAACAATTGCGGCGATTCGAAGCACGGAAGCTGATCCCCCACAAGCGCTGGAAGCTGACCGATGAGGACTACCGCAATCGGGAGAGATGGGCTGATTACGAAGTCGCCATCGACGAGATGCTGCTCAAAACCAGCACACTGACGGCTCCATGGACGGTGATTGAGGGTAATGACAAATATTACGCACGGGTCAAGAGCCTGCGTCACATGGTTGAAACGCTCGAAGCGAAACTCGACGAGGCCGCCGAATAGCCTTCGGAGGCCGCTCCACTAGCGAAACATCAACTGCTGACCATTGAACTCCGCCAGGTAAGCCTTTGCGTCGAGCTTGCGCCTGGTGCTGGCAGAGGTCATGTACCGTATTTTGCCGAAAATCGGACGCTCGGGTCCCCACGCTCGATCGTAACGTCCCAAGCACCAGAAGATACCGCTGTAGGAATTGGGGTTACGGCCGTCTACGGCATATTTGTTGTTGAGCTCGATCATGACGGCAAGCGCATCCCGCGGCGTGGCGGACCACTCGAGAATCTTCTTGGCCCACAACATCCGCAAATAGTTGTGAATGCGCCCATCGCGGATCAACTCGCGCTGGGCCGCGTTCCACAACTCATCATGGGTGGCAGCTGCTTCGAATTCGCTCGGCGTGTAGACGTAACTACGGGGGTCGCTAGCGTGTACCGCGAGCGTCTCGCGAGCCCACAGTGGCAGAGACTCATAACGCTCGTAGTCCTCCCGTAACGCGCACATGTTGTAACCGAGCTCACGCCAGGTCACTAGCTGGTCGAGAAACGCTTCTGCCGGTTCGCTCATCCCCCACCAGCCGCTGCGGCTTGCTGTTGCCTTGTGGAACAACCGACCAACATTCCAGCCTTCGAGGTTGGCGATGGCGTCAAAAACCTCGTGAGCCGACACATGACCGAAGTGCAAATAGGGCGAAAGCTCACTCGTCGCTCGCTCCCTGACGTCGAGTCGGCCGTCCGTGTAACGGCCTAGTTGGCGGTCGAGGAAACGCCGCAGAGCAAAACCGCCTGCCTCGCGCCCTCCGCGATAGGCGACCGGCGGTACCGAATGATCGATCGGCATGGCCGCAAGGGCTCCCGAATCGGACGCTAGAGTCTCGACCTCGGCAAGTGGCCAACGCGCCACAACCCCTGCCGGTAATCGCTCGAGGGCGGGCAAGTTCACCTCAGCCAGTGGATTTGCCCTGGGAAACGCATCCAGATGTTGGACCAGGGTCTTCTGAACGTAACGTCGAAAATCGACCGCCCGAAGATAGACCCGATCGGTGGCCCGCAACGGCATCAGGCCATTGGAGTCAACCTGCTCCAGGCGCACGGTGAGACGGCTAGCGGCGGCAGCAACCATCCGAGGCAAAAAGAAACATGGAAAATCATCCGTCACCACCACTGCTGCACGCTGCGACAGAGCCTCGAGCAGACCGCGGCCGTCGCCAGGGCGTGATTCGAGATACGGGTAGTAACTGACCGGCGTCCCGCGTAACCGGCGTGCATTGTCCACCATGCCCTGCAGGACAAACGCGTGCAATCGATCCGAGGCCCAGGGGTAGCCACAGCGCAGTGCCTCGAGTACTACTAACGGCTTACCAAGCTCACAAGCCCAATCCACGGCACGCTCGAGCCCAAAGTTCCAGTCCACGCGACGGGATGCAATCATCCAGTAGAGCACGTAGTCACCGGTGGCCCGCACTGGAGCCTGGTTACAAGACACTACCCGGAGGCCAGGAACGTTGGATTCGATATCGGACATGAGATCCCTCTGAGAATCATGGGTTTTGCGACTGCCTAGATTGCATCCAAGAACACATCGAGAGCTCGGTCGGTCTTGTGGGCTGCGCCGCAGCTCCAGAACTCCCCGGATCTCTTGCAGTCTGCCTAAGTTATTGTGGTGCCAACGGATACGAGATGCAAACAGGTGCGAAGCTCAAACATGCTCGCTGCTTGCTCGCTCCACAAGACCTCCCTCACTGAGCCGAAAATGGCAAGACTGGACGGGATCTACCTAGATTTTCCGACCACGTACGGCAGAGCCGCTCTTTAGCATACGCTTACACTACCGTCTCGGAGTCAGCGTCGATCTCAGCCACTCAAGAGAATGAGGATTTTCCCATGAAGCTTCACCCAACCTGGATCCACGGCTTGGTATTCTGTGTCCTGAGCCTCGGGATCTCCTGCACCAAGCCGGTTGACGATCAAAACGCTGCCGGCACCGCACCTACGCTCGACAGCCAGCCCGCGGCAGAAGAGGCGTCACCCCAGGAATCCTGGTGGCATCAACTCAATGCTCTCTGCGGCAACGCCTTCAACGGTCAACTGACCTCTCGAGACAGCGTCGACGCAGAGTTCGCCAATCAGGCGATGACGATGCACGTCCGCCACTGCGAAACCAATCGGCTCGAGATCCCTTTCCACATCGGCACGAATCGCTCGCGCACTTGGATCTTGACCCGCACAGATCAAGGACTGCAACTCCAGCATGACCATCGCCACGAGGATGGTAGCCCGGATGCCGTCACCCTCTACGGCGGCCACACGAGTTCGCCCGGCACCGCGGTTGTCCAGCAGTTCCCTGCTGATGACTTCTCCAAACAGCTATTCGAAGCCAATGAGCTCCAGGCGTCGGTAGTGAATGTGTGGAGCATGGAGATCATCCCCGGCAAGACGTTCTCTTACACCTTGCGACGCCCCGAGCGTCACTTCCAAGTCGACTTCGATCTCACCCAAGTGGTGGATACACCACCAGCACCCTGGGGACACGGCGACGAGCGCCAGCTCAGAGGCCCTGGACGGCTGACCCAAGCGGCAGAGCCTAATCTAGATTGCGTCCTGTAACACGCCGAGAGCTCGGTCGGCCTTGTGGGCTGCGCCGCAGCTCCAGAACTCGCCGGATCTGCAACGAGAAGCCTAAGCCCTTTTGGTGCTAGCGGATACGAGATGCGAACAGGTGCGAAGCTCAAACATGCTCGCTGCTTGCTCGCTCCACAAGACCTTTCTCACTGAGCCGAAAATGGCAAAACGAGACGGGATCCAATCTAACAAGTTGCGCAGGCGCCTCCGAAACGCCTGCACAACTTGGGCGGTCTTTCAGTCTGAGGATGTATACAGACTGTAGATGCTGGTTACGCTTCGGCGACGATGTGGTCGCCGTCCATAAAACGTTCGACCATTTTGGTGCCATCGTCCAACATCTGCATAACTGTGACGCGCTCGAACTTTTCCTTGTGCTCGCTAGCGAACTTCTGCGCTGCTTCGAGATCTTCAAAATCCTTTGATTGAAGCGGCTTGATCGGGAGCGACTTGCCGTTGTCTCCAACCTTGGGGATGTCGTGCAGGTAAACGTTGTATCCGGCCATGGGTTCTCCTTTCCAAGATGAATGACTATGGTCACCGACTGTGGTCGCCGAACTTTGTACCGGGTTGACCAGCCTAGTCAACCCTTTTCTCTTGACGCCCATGGTTGCACAAGCCATTGTTGCTGGTTGAGCCTGTATGAACCTTTCCAGACCTTGATCTGACTCCGCACGCGTCGTCCATCCCAACAGGCTGGGTTGGTGGTAGACTCCCGCCGCTGCACGGGACAGCAGATCATGGACAAGATCGGAAAATACGAAGTCCTCGATAAGATCGGGTCGGGTGGGTTTGCGGTCGTCTACAAAGGTTACGACCCATTCATCAAGCGCCCGGTTGCCATCAAGGTGTGCTACTCGCGCGACGAGGAGACCCGCAAGCGATTCCATCGTGAGGCGGAGATAGCTGGTCGCCTGGTGCATCGCAACATTACCGCGGTGTATGACTTCGGGCTGCACGAGCAGATGCCTTACTTGGTGGAGGAATATCTACCGGGGGAAGACCTCGCGCATATGATTCGACGGCGCGAGCCCGAAGCCTTGGAGGAGAAGCTGGATGTTTTGCTACAGATCGCCAGCGGGCTCGGATTTGCCCACTCGCGAGAAGTGATCCACCGCGACATCAAGCCATCGAACATTCGGATCCTCGACAACGGCCGAGTGAAGATCATGGATTTTGGCACTGCCAAGCTGGCCAACGTCGAGAGTAATCTAACCCAGACCGGAATGACCCTCGGTACGGTCGCTTACCTCTCCCCGGAACGCCTGTTGGGCAAACCGTCGGGTACCAACTCCGATCTGTTCTCCTACGGGGTCCTCGGCTACGAGCTGTTGTCGTTCCGGCGACCGTTCATCGGCCGTAACATCCCCAACTTGATCGACCAGGTGCTGAATGCCTCGCCGGTGCCACTGGCCGAAAGCTGGCCCGACTGTCCACCCAGCCTGGCCGTTGTTATTCACAAATGCCTGTCAAAGGATCCGACGACTCGTTACGCGTCCTGTGTCGAGTTGACTCGCGATCTCGAGCAGGTACGGGCCGAGACCTGCTCCTACCAAGATCCGACCACCGGGACGATCAGCACAGCACTCTCCGCTGACATCAAGCTCTCTGGACTGCTGGAGCACGCTCGAGAGCTATACAACCGCGGCAAGCTGCAACGATCCAGTGTGCTACTCGACGAAGTGCTGGAGATCGCCCCTGATCACGCTGAAGCCAAACGTCTGCTAGCAGCCTGCCACCAGACTGCCGCACCCGATCTCGAGGGGACCGCGACTGTCGCCACTCAGACCGGTACTGTCCCTCAGACCGGTACTGTCTCACAGACTGGTGTAATCCCCCAGACAAGCCCCGGCGATCAACTCGTGTCTGAGACACAGACGATTTCTGAGATACCCGAATCGACCCAAGTCTCGACTTCGATCTCATCTTGGGAAGCGCCGGCAGCCAGACAACAGCGCAAGATCGGTGAGGCTATTTCGAGCATCGAAGGTTACGTCAAGGCCGGGCAACTGGTGGGTGCCGCCAAGGCGCTCGAGTTCGCGACGCAGTTCCTCGGCGACTTCGATCAGACCGAAACGCTGAGGCAACGTATAGTGGACGCAGCCAAGGCCGAGGTAGCAGGTGTCCGCGAAACCGCGCTGAGCCAGGCTCACAGTATGGTCGAAACGATGGCCGAACTGCGCCGCAAGAACCGTTTGCCGATCGAGCAAGCGCAACGCATCGTCGACTGTGTCCACACTTTCGATCCCGACGATCTTGCCGGTCGCCACATCCTCGCCGCCCTTCACCAAGACGCTCAGGCCAAACCCTCGCGAGCTCCGGACCCAAAACAACAGGAAGCCATCGAAAGTATCGAGAGGCTACTAGACGAGGGGGATCCAGCGATGGCCGAACGAGCACTGCGCTTCGCTGTCCAGCTGTTTGGAGAGTTCGACCAAACCCAGCGGCTCGAGCAACGCATCTCGGATGCTCTGCGTCGGTCTCAAACCTAACCCGGCCCGAGCCACCCAGCAGCCCCCTCACCACCGCACCCACGGCGCGGACCGTGGGGTGCTAAACTCGCAGAGCTAGCAGGTTTCGTGCGTCATGGAGAACATCGGCAAATACAAGATTGAGAAGAAGATCGGCTCCGGCGGTTTCGGAGAGGTATTCAAGGGCTACGATCCGTTTATCAAGCGTCACGTAGCGGTCAAAACTTGTAGTTCCCAAGACGAGGAGATCCGTAATCGCTTCTTTCAAGAAGCCGAGATCGCCGGCAACCTCCAGCACCGCAACATCACTACGGTCTACGACTTTGGCATCCACAACGGGCTGCCCTATCTGATCCAAGAGTACTTGTCGGGGGAAGATCTCGACACCAAGATCAAGCGTCACGACTTCCTGCCCTACCCAGAGAAGCTCTACTACCTGCTGCAGATTGCCCGTGGCTTAGCGCAGGCCCACACCAAGGGCGTCATCCATCGCGACATCAAGCCAGCCAACATCCGGGTGCTGGAAGATGGCATGGTCAAGATCATGGATTTTGGCATCGCCAAATTGGCCCAGCAGGAAAGTGGCCTGACCCAGACCGGCATGACCTTGGGCACCGCCGCCTACCTCGCTCCCGAGCAGATACGCGGCGAGGATGTGGACCACCGGACCGATATCTTCTCTTTCGGCGTGCTCGCCTACGAGTTGCTGGCTAGTGAGCGGCCGTTTCAGGGGCAACAGATTTCGTCTGTCATCTATCAGGTGCTGCATCACGAGCCGACACCGCTGATCAACCTCGCTCCGAACACGCCGGCCGGCTTGGTGGCGATCGTGGAACGTTGTCTTTGTAAAGACTCCACTGAACGCTTCGCTAACGGTAGCGCCTTGGTCAAGGAGCTCGAAAGCCTGCAGCGAAGAGACCGCCCACAACCTGCTCACAAAAAGTCTGCTCGCAAAGAGTCTGCCCCCAAAGAGCCGCCGAGCCCAGCGCTGGACGCGTCCGAGCAACAAACCGAAACCTTGCACTACGATAGTCCGCAGCGCACGACACAACGCCTCGATACCCCGGCGCCGTCTGAAGCCATCACCCAGCACCAACGACCCACTGAGGCAGTCGCCACCGAGGCGGTCGCCACCGAAACAGTGGCAACCGCGACCGGACCTCAGCTTGAAGATATCTCCTACCACACGGGGCAGCACGACGACAGCCAACGCGACTCGGTCGGGCCGCACTTCGCGGTGCAAGCCAAGCCATCCTCCCGTTGGTCGACAGTGGCCAGCGCCGTCACGCTGCTTTTGCTGGCGGCGATAGCTGCTGGCGCTGGCTGGTGGTTTGGCATGCGCGACGAATCTAGAGCTGAAACTGGGCGGGACGCCACGGCGCTCGAAGATTCGGCCACAATCGATGTGAGCCCGACACTAACCGAGGAGGGAGCCGACTCTCAGACGCCGACGGGTGAAGGTACAACCGAGAGTTCAGTCTCAGAGACCTCCAAACCGAGTGAGGCCTCGAGCTCAGAAACGACAGCAGACAACACCGCCTCGAGTCCTGAGCCACTACCTGCCAAACCTTTGCCCGGGCGACTGATCCTGCCAATCGTCGATTGGACGCAAGGCATGACACTGCGGATCGCCAATAGGACCTACCAGTTGCGTGGCCGGCGCTCGATCGAACTACCGCCAGGCAGCTACCAGGCGGTCTTCGAACTCGACGCCGAAGATTACAATCCAGCACCGCGCACCGTGCAGGTCTCAATCGTCGAAGGTAAGCCCAAACGGCTAGCCATCGCAATTCCACAACCGGGGGTGCTCACCATCCGCCCGCTGCCGTTACGATCACAGGGCGAGGCACTGATCGACGGCGAGCCGGTGGGCCCAACGCCACTGAACAAAGTCAAACGCGAGCCGGGCGAGTACACTATCGAGATCCGCCCCCAGGGTGACGACGGGGAGGGATTGACCGAGACTGTCCGCTTGGAGTCGGGCAAGGAAGTCATCTTGTCATTTGATCTTGCTGCTGGCGAGATTCAATCGCACACCAAAACACTGCCTCGCTGAGTAGCCGCTGCTCTAAAAACGCCGCCTCTCCTGAAATACCGTTTCTCCTGGATCACAGTCTCTGAGCTCACCGAGCATGAAATACCTCCTGACAATCTTTCGGATCACCCTGATCACCCTGATCGGCCTAGCTGGGCCAGCATCGGGCCAAGGCAATGCCGCCAACGGCGAAGATCTAGCAGCAGCCAGCGCCCTCGAAGAGCTCAGGCTATTGGCAGAGGAGAGTTTCGCAGAAGACGATCTGGATGCAGCGATTGCCTTATACCGACAACTGGCCGATCGTCATACGGTTCAAGATGAGAAGACCCGGGTTTTGATGATTGTGGCCTACCTAGAGCAGTCTTCAGGCCGCCACAAGGATGCGGTCACCACCGTGCGCGACGCTCTCAGCGTCGACCCTGACTACACCTTCCGCGCCGAGCTTTACGACGAAGCCATGCGCAACGTGTTCTATCAGGGTCAGAAACTGGCGGTCGAGATGCGCTCTGAGCTCGCCGAGGAGCATATTCGTAAGGGCAATGACCACTGGCGAGCCGGGCAATACGCCGAGGCCGGCCGGAGCTTCGCAACTGCCCTCGGCTACCAACCCGATCACCCCAAAGCGCTCTACAACCTAGCGCTGGCGCATCTCCAAGAACAGCGCTCCGAGGACGCCGAAGCCGGTTTCCAAAAACTGCTTGCACTGGGCGACCGAGTCGAAGCTAGCTTGCAGACGTTGGCGAGGGTCAACCTCGGTCATCTCTACCTACAGCGCGACCTCGCCCAAGAGGCGGAAGACATACTGCTGCAAGCGGTCGCGACCGAACCGTCAAACTCGAAGGCGTGGTCGATTCTCGGGGTGGCCCAGCGACAGCAGGGCAAATCATCAGACGCCGCCAACGCTTTCCGGCGATCGTATGAGCTGCAGCCGGATAACCCGGAAGCGATGAGTCACCTGGCGCTGGCCTACATCGACGCTGAAGATTGGCAACAAGCCGTCTCGATTCTCGAACGGGCCACCGTCGTCGACAACACCAACGCCAACCTCTGGTTACACTTGGGTCGCGCTCGCAACGGCCTGCATGGCCACGGGCAAGGCACATCTTCGCAGGCCATCGCCGCTTTCGAGAACGCGATCCGGCTCGATCCGAACGACGCTGGGGGCTGGGCCAGCAATGCCGCGGTGCACATGGCCCAACTGTATTACGAAACCCAAGCCTACACCCAGGCGGTCGCGCAGGCGGATCGCGCTCTGGCCTGGCGTAGCGATCTGGTCAACGCCCATGTCTACCAGGGACTGGCGAAGGAATCTCTCGGTGACTTGCACGGCGCCCGTGCAGGCCTCGAAACTGCCCGGCAACTCGATCCAACCCGCGCCGACACCCACTTCAACTTGGGCAGCGTGTACTATCAACTCGGTCTCTACGACGAAGCGGAAGCGGCGCTCGAACGGTCCTTGGCCATTCAGGCCAACTTCCCACGGGCCACGGAGCATCTACAAGCGGTTCGAGAGGCTCGTGACCGACCCCGGGTCACAGCACCACCCGCATCAACTCGCCGAGGTCGCGCAACAGCAGCCAAAAAACCGCGCCTCGGGATTCGCTATGCCGACATCGACTACGCAGCGATTGGCCTCCGCGGTGCCATGGTGGAACGTGTCGAAGCAGGCAGTGCCGCCGCTCGTGCCGGGATCCGCAAAAACGATCTGATTCTGAAGGTTGATGGTCGTGACGTCACCAGCGCTGAGCAGCTCAAAGGGTACGTTGCCACACGCACTCGCGGTAGCCGATTGAGCTTCACGATTCTGCGGTCCAACGTCCCGACTTACGTTGACGTCACGCTCAACTGAGCGTGACGGACTGGAACCGATCCAGCGCAACTAGGTCCGGCAAAGAGAGTTGGAGCCTCCCCAAGGCTGTGCCCACTAGCTCGGAACCAACACCAAATCGTAGGCAGCACGGTAGCGCGCAGCTACAGCGTCCCAGCTTAATTCTTCGAGCGTGCGACGGCGGCCGGCGGCTCCCATCGCTCGCGCCTTGGGCAGATCCTGAAGTAGCCGGGACAACGCATCGTTGACCGCCTGAGGGTCTTTTTCCGGCACCAGATAACCTTGGACCCCATCGTCGATAGCCAACGGGATACCTGAGATCTCGGTGGCTACCACCGGCAGCGAACTCGCCATCGCTTCGAGGATGACGTTGGGCAACCCATCAACATTGCCTTTGGGGTCGTGGACCGCCGGCAACACAAAAAGGTCGGCGGTGCGGAACAAGTCGGGCAAATCGTCGTGCCCTACTGCGCCAGGAAAATGTACCCGATCCGCCCACTCCGCGGTAGCCCGACGAAACTCTTCCAACCGATCACCACCGCCGGCCAGTATGAGATGAGCCTCTTGGTGACGAGCCATCAGCCGATCGAGGCCGGCTATCAGCACCTGATAACCCTTTTTGGTTGCCATTCGCCCCACCGACAACATCACTGGCGCATGGTGAGGAATGCCGAGTTGTTCACGCCAAACACCGCGACGTTTGGGATCGGGCGCAAATTGTTCAGCATCGACCCCATAGGGAATCACCCGTGCGTATGCGGGATCAAAACCCAGGGCACACACTCGGTCCACCAGTTCCGGCGAGCAGCCAGTAAGCACACTGGCCCGACGCAGCGATCTGCCTACCCACTGCCGGATCAAAGGCTTCTCAGCGACAAAAACATCGCTGCCATGGAGGCCAACGGCAACCGGGAGCGATTTGGCGAAATAGCTCGCCACCAATCCATTAGGTACCACCCAATGTGCATGCAGCAGATCATAGGGTTGACGGTTAGCAACGCCGCGCTGCAGTTCGGTACGGACTGCTCGAAGCGCACCGAGCACATACAACGGTGCGACACTGGCGGCACCTGCCCGCATCGTCTCGTCCGCCTGGAGACTGCGACTATAGCCAATCAGCTCCCAACTCTCGGGAGCGTACCTGAAGCTACGCACTGACACGCTGTCATCGTCCCAATGCTGGCGGACATCAGGGGCATGCGGCGTCAACACCGTCACCCGATCACCACCTCGCACCAACCCGCGAGCCAACTCGCGGATAAACGGCCCCGAAGTGTCGCCAGCAAATCGCGGGTAGGTCTGGGTGAGGAAAAGAAAGTTCTTGCCCAGGCCCACTACTCCAAACGCTCGTGGATCGAATAACTATCGCTGCGACGAAAATTCTTGAACGTGATCATCTCACCCAACAAACCGGTCGTCAGGGTTTGAAAGCCCAACAACATCAACAGGATTCCGAACAGCAACAACGGCCGGCTGGCGAGCGAGAAAGTCGCCTCGACTCCAAGCAGCGATTGCAGCGTTGTCCACCCTGATTGTGCGACGAACCATAGTGCCGCCAGGTAGAGATTGACGAGAAAACCCAACGACATGAACAACATGCCGAATACACCAAATAGATGTAACGGCCGGCGGGTGTAACGGGTAATGAACAGTACCGTCAGCAGATCGAGAGGGCCCTTGTACAGTCGATGCCAGCCGTATTTGCTGCGACCATGCTGACGCTTCTGATGGGACACTTTGATCTCACCGATGCGGAAACCGCGACGACTCGCCAGTACCGGGATGTATCGGTGGAGTTCACCATAAATTGAGACCTGTTCCAGCACCTCGCGGCGATAGATCTTGAAACCGCAGTTGAAGTCGTGCAGATCAACCTGAGCAACACGCCGGGTGGCCCAATTGAAAAGTTTTGATGGGTACCGCTTCGAGGGTGGATCTTGACGGTCCTGCTTCCAGCCCGAAACTAGATCGAGCCCCCCCGTCTCGAGCTTGTCGAGAAAACGTGGGATCTCCTCCGGCACATCCTGCAGATCGCCGTCGATAGTTACCACCAACCGTCCCCGGCTGTGTTCGACACCAGCGGTGATTGCTGCTGCCTTGCCGAAATTTCGGCGAAAGCGCACTAGCTTTACCCGGGAATCCTCGGCATGCATCGCCCGCACCCGCTCGACGGTATTGTCCTGCGAGCCGTCATCAACGAACACAATCTCGAACGAACGTCCCAGGTCATCAAACACCTGAGTGACACGGTCGCGCAATTCGACGACACTATCTTCCTCGTCGAGTACCGGCACCAAGATGGTGACGTCTGGAGCCTCGACATCGACAGATTCGGCTTCTGAGGCCAACTTGGCGTCACGTATAGATACGGTGTTCTTGGAAGACACGGTATTCTCGGATGGTGTTGATTTGGGAAACAGCAGAAGACGGGCCTCGGCCGGCTGCCGATTCTAACGCATCAGCTGGTGATAACGCTCCTGAGTTCCCTCGAGCGGCTCGACGTTGAGCTCATTGACCAACAACTCTTGCATACGAATGAACTGGCGTCGTACCAGATCGCGACGGCCTTGTCGGGCATACAGCTCCATCACGGCGAGATGAACACGCTCTTCGAAGGGCTCTTCGATCAGCAGCGAGCGATAGGCGTCGATTGCCAACGTACGACGATCGAGACGGGTGCAGAGATCCCCGATATTGCGTAGCAGCTGGGCATAGTCCTGATAGAGGGCATCACGCTGAGGCCGCAACCAGGCGGCTTCTGAGCCCGACAGGAGTGGGCCATGGTAAAGCCCCCAGGCTTCGAGCCAAGCGTCGAGGGCGCGCTGCTCTTCTCCCGGCTGCTGAGTCAGGAGCAACCGGCCGGCAGTGATCTGCTCACGAAATCGCTCACAATCGACCCACCAACCGAATTCTGGATTGAGGACGTAGATGCCCTGCCGATAAACGAATACCCGTTTCGAAGCCAGAGCACGACGAGCCTCGCTCAAGGTGGGATGGAAGTTTTGGCGAATGGATCGTTCCGAGGCGTCTTGCCAAATCGCGTCGACCAACTCGTCTTTGGTTGCTCGATGCCCAGGTGCCAACGCCAAGTAGGCAATGCTCAACAACGAGCGATGTAGACGCCAACTCAGCTCTCGCTGGCTGCCGTCGGACTCGATTCGCTGAATCACCGGCTGACCGAGCAGCTGGAGTCGATATTTCGGCGGCGATACTGCCGCGCCAGACAGGGTTGCGCTGTGAGACAGGGCTGCGCTGTGAGACGGGATTGGTTTGTGAGCCGGGATTGGTTTGTGAGACAGGGTTGCGCTGTCAGACGCAGTAACGCTGTCGGACGGTGCTACCGTACCCAACTGCAACGATCGTTCGGACGGCGCGTCGAGACGATCGCTAACTGGAGCCACAGCTGCGGCTGGGCGGCCAGCGATCGGGGTTCCAGCCGGGCCGGCAGGAACATCACGACGTAATTGCCGGACCAACTCGAGCTGTTTTGCTTCGCCAGCCAATCGCAGGTACCGCTCGGCTTTCGCGCCTGTTCCGAGGTTGTGGGCGGCGACCCCGAGTCGCCTGAAGAGGTCACGCTCGTTCCTTCCCGGCAAACCACCAGCGCGTACCACTCGGCGCAATAATCGTGGCAGGCGAGCGGGTTTTCCCGGCTCGCTGATCAGCCACCCCCAATCGTCGATCAACCGTTCGAAAGCCGCGAGTCGGCTGGGCTGCGACGTCCAGACCCGACGCCACAACGGCGCGTCAACTTCTTCAGCGACGGCGCATTCTTGGATGACCGCCGTAGTCTCGGCATCCAGCCGACTTAGCACCCGCTGAGCAAAACGGTCGGTAAAATCCGGTCGGCTTAGCGTCGCCTCCAATGATTCCTCGGATGACCAATTCGCACGCAGCCACAGCAGAGGCCCCAACCAACCATCACTCACACGCCGTAGCTCTTCGATCCGGGCCGCACTGGTACCGCTGCCAAAAAGCTCTTCGATCTCGCTACCGCGCAGCAGCAGTCGCGACGGAGCCATCGATCGTAGCGGCAGAACTCGATCCCTCGAACGGCAATCGATCGGTAAAACCAACCGCTGTCCGGGACCCAAAACGGCGGCGGCAGCCAACAACTGCTGGCTGTCATAGGTGCCTTCAGCCACTAGCCAGCGTGCAGAAGAGCCGTTGACAGCAGCTTTGAGATCAGTATCCCCAAGGCCAGCCCAGGCAGCTGGATCCTCAGTCGCCAGCTGCTCTAGCAAACGCCACTTGCCACTCCAGGGCCATGCCCAGGCTTCGATAAGGGGTTGGTCACAGGCACGCAGCTGGTCGAAGAATCGCCGAACGAAGGAGGCGGGAAGGCTTTGGTCGACCATCCCGTGAACCTATCTCTTCAAGAGACCCATCACTCTAGAGACCTATCTCTCTAGGAGACCTATTCCTGCGGACGCTTCACCCGTTCACGCATGCGCTCCAGCACCTCTTTCGGCACCAAACCCTCGAGATCTCCCCCGAGCAAAAAGACCTCCTTGGTCAATCGACTCGAGAGGTAGCTGTACTCTTCCTTGGGCGTCAAGAAGACGGTCTCTACCCGCGGATCGAGACGCCGATTCATCAAGGCCATCTGGAATTCGGCTTCAAAGTCCGAAACGGCCCGCAAGCCGCGGACAATGGTGCGGGCGCCAATCTCGCTCATAAAGTCCACCAGTAGGCCACTGAAGCTCTCGACTCGACAGTGTGGCTGATCCGCCAGGACTTCTTGCAGAATCTCGACTCGTTCCTCGGTCGAAAACAGCGGATTCTTGGACGTGTTGTTCAGAACGGCCACCACAACCTCGTCGAAAATCGGGCAACCGCGCTCGATAATATCGATGTGGCCGTTATGGACCGGATCAAAGGATCCAGGATAAACCGCAACTCGGGTAGCTAGTGCGCTAGGCTTTTGCACGACTAATCCTCAGCAAGACCGGTCTTTTATGCAACGGGTCTTTCATGCAACAGGCTTCCTCAGCCGGCAATCTAGTTGTTGGCCCCTAACAGATTGAAGGTTACCACGTTGTGTGCCGCGTCGCTCACTCGCAGAAGCAGGAGTTGCGCGTCGGCCGGAACTTCGATCTGCAGTCGCTCGCGCCGACCGTCGAGGAGACCATCAGCTGCGGCCACCGGGCGCCACTCTGTCGCGTCGGAACTGACCGCCACAGAACGCATCGGCGAAAGCGCATCCTCGAGTTCGAGCTCGAGCGTCGCCCCCCGTCGATTCCGCGCAGCCAGCATCGGCGGCGTGTGATCGATCACCACCGATTCACTGAGCTTGTGATCCGTCAGCGCTTCCTCCGGCAGCCGAGCCTGCGCATCGCTGGCCGTCAGACGGAACCGATAGAGGCCGTCTGGCAGCACCGTCGCGTCAAAACCGTAGTGATCGTCGGTGATCTCGGCCACCATTGGCAACCAGGCGTGTTCACTATCCGCCAGCCGGAATTCGAGTCGATACCAGAGTTCGTCCTCGTTGGCGTCCTTGGCACCCCACCGAAGCGTTCGGTAGCCTTTTTTCCACAGGCTTTTCTTAGAGCCTCCGCTACCATTCTTCGGTGTCTCCAAACGTAATGTCGTAAAGATACCGTCGCGGTTAGGGCTCCAGGGTTCGAAGGTTTGATTCTGCGGGTTGAAACTTGTCGGCACTAAAATCTCACCCGGGTCGAGCACTTCAAGGGTCTCGATCTCGGGCGCCAGATTCTCCTGACGGTAGCTGAGTTCGACGCTCTTCAGCTGCGGGGCATCGTCCGAGCCACGTTCGAGTTGCGCCCGCCACTGCACATAACGGCCGTGTGCAATGTCACCGAGGGCAACCTCCTGACCACGCCCTGCCCCGCCAGCGCAGGCGATACATCGTGCCTCACCTCCAGTGGTCCAATCCGTCCAGGTGGCATCCGGCGTGGCGCTCATCCCGCTGCGAAAGTCCAGGTTGACCGCCGCGCCCCGCGGCAGCGCTCCGTTCCACAGAAACGAGCCATAACGAGCAACCTGGGTACTATCGAGTACCGCGCTGACGTAGGTGCCAGCCGCTTCCACATCGTCATGCAGCCGGTAGAGCGCCGAGGCGTTGGCGGTCACTGCGGCAGCACCGGCCGGCCCTGACACCAGAGCAGCGATCTGCCGTTCCTCGAGCATTGTTTCCTGCATCAGTCGACGATCGCTCCAACGATATATTTTGCCTTCTTGCCCTGTACCGATCCACAACTCGCCGTCCTGCCACAACAAGGCATGCACGGTCTCGCTCTGAAAGCTCGCTACCTCCGCAACCTTGCCATTGGGCGAGATTTCGAGAATCACACTGCGCGGGCCGCTGAAGCTGGAGCTACGCGAGCCCACGGTGTCCTGAGTGGGGTCGACGACTGTCGCAGTAGTGGCCGCCTCATCTGCCGTCGAAGCCGTGCTGCCTGAACTCTTAGCCGATAGGTCGACGAAACTTGCTTCCGACGCCAGCACTGCGGCATAGGCGGTCCCATTTTCGGCCGCGACTACGCTGAGGACTTCTGGATGCGCCGCATCATGTAACGTCTTGGCGGTGCCGTCGGCGTCCAAACGCACGATCAACCCCTGGCCGGCGGTTCCCAACAGCACTCCCCCATCGGGCAGACTTGCGATCGACCGCACATGGGCGTCACGGCTTTCGAACAGCATCTCGCTGTTGCCCTTGGCATCGATCCGGTAAAGACGCCCTTTCAGCCCTGTCGCTACTAACAAGCGTCCTTTGGCATCTTGCTCGAGATCCCAAATGTAGCTGTCCTCAGCCTCGAAAACGACTTCAGCCTCCGCGCCGTTCTCCAAATCACCGTGCACTCGGTAAACCTTGCCTTGCGGTGAGGTACCCGCAAACACAGTGCCGTCGGCAGCGGCCCAAACCGCAAAAACCTCGGGTTCTTCGGCGGTCAAAACTTCGCTCACCTCACCTTTGCGGTCGACCATGAGCACCTTGCCCGAATTGCCGGTACCAACCACCCAACCCTTGGGGTGCGCAGCGGCGGTAAATACGAAAGGCTCCTCGATCATGGCCAGGCGTTCGAACTGCCGAGCGAGCGTCACGTGACCGTCCGGGTCGACGCTCAGGCCTTCCAGAGTCCCGGCCAGTACTGCTTCCTGAGAGTCGGTACGAAAAATTTTGACTTCGGCAGCATTCACTCCCAATGCCAGCCATCCACACCACAGGGCGATCGCTACTCTCCCGCTCACGTCGGCTCCTCGAAAAGTCATGGCTTACGAACCTCGAGATCGATCCGCACCAGACCACTGATCGGATCGTCGAGCGTTTCCATTTCCTGATGCACAATATCCAGCCACAGGGAGTTCCCTACAGACCGGCCACCGGCTGCAAAAATCGACCGCATCGACGCAGGCAGATCACGCAGCACCTCGCCGCCAACCGCCAGTCCCGGCTTGGGAACCAAACCCAGCGTCAACAACTCCCGGCGCGAATGAAAAGACTGCAGCATCTCCAGGGCCTGCTCGAAGGTGTGCGGTTCGCGTTGTTCGAACGATAGGCGCGCTGCGTCCATGCTGGATCCGTCGCCAATCAATACGACGTAGCGACCTTCCGGCACCTCATCCGGCACTGTCACCTGAACCACCCGGCGGAAGATCTCTCCGCGATACGCCTTAAACTCGAGCGTCACCGGCACCGTTTCACCCGGCTCGACCCGGGTACGCCCGGTATGCGCCGATAGCAACGTCTCAGTACGCGGCCGATCAACCTGCGTGAGCTCGACCTCCACCGATTCGATCTCGACCTCGGTAAAAGCATTAAACTCGAGATAGGCGACATAACTCAACAGGTAGATGATGCCGTCGAGCGCTGATTGATCACCATCGAAGCTCTGCCGGGCAACAACGTCGGAATAACCACGCAGAGCAATCCGAGCTTCGACATCGAGCCCTTGATAACCGCCCGAGTAAGTTCCGGAGTTGATCGCACCCAAGGCTGAAATCGCGATCAACACCGGCCGCATTTGGGGCAGATTCGAAACCTGCATGTGGTACTCGTGCTCGGTGAGCCCAGCCAACCGAACCGTCAGTGGTGTGGTTGGCGCCGAATGTCCGAGGAATCCGCGGATGCCGGCTTCACGATCTTGATCGAAGGCACCGATCATCGGGCCGGCGTTCGAAACTTTGAACGAGCTGGCTGCGTTGGCGATGATGGTGATCACCTCGGAGGCCGCCAAAGGCAAGTTGACCGGCCCAAGGGAAAACATCGGGTGACCGAAGGCCAAAATCTCATCACCATCGCGATCGGTGACCGTGCCATGGGCGGCGAGGTTGAGATCACCTTGCACCAAAATCGCCGCCACCGAACTGCCCGGCCGCAAGTCTTCAGCGCCCGGCATCGCGTCAGCCCCTAACATCTCGACTCCGCCGCGTTGTCCGCCACCGGTGGCGCCCATCGGGCTGACCTCACCGAGGGAGCTACGCAACAACGTCATCGCGCTATCGCCAAAACCCGAGGCTGTCCATTGCAAGCTGGAGCGGGCACCGTTCTGTACCATCGGCACCCAGCCTGCCAACTGCCGCGCTACCAGGTCTTGCGGAAAGTCTTGGCTCACCAGGTCGGCAAGCTCAAGGCTCAGGCCAGACGCAGAACGCGGAGCAGTCCCGGCCGGTAAGGTCGACAGTTGGCGCATGGCACCAATCGGTGTGATGCCAGCGATCGCGTCGAGACTGAAGTTGTAACTGAAAGCCACCGCCCCCGCTAGCCGGCCATCGAAGTAGACCGGGCTACCGCTCATGCCAGCCACCACGCCACTGCGTTCGAGATCTTTACCGGTCAGCCGCGCCATGATGTAACTCAGCTCGGGGGTCATGTTGCGGACCACCCCCAACACCTCGACCTCGAAGCGCTCGGGCTCGTTGCCGGCAAACACCGACAGACCATATCCCTTCTGGCCGCGGATGAGCTCGTCGGGAGTGATCGTCGGGCCGGCACCTGGTACATCATCGGTTGGGCTTGCCGGGGCTGGAAGACTGGTCTGTGGAGGACTGGCCTGTGCCAAAACGGTCGGCGCCACCAGGGTGAGAATGGCGAAGACCATCCAGCAAAACGTTACCAGGCGCCGCCCCGCCCCCGTCCCTCCCATCACCACGGTTTGGGCTTGGAATAGTTTGTTCATCTTGAGTTTTGTGTCCTACCCTTCATTCGGCTTTCGAGACACAGAGGCTCCAACAGGAGGCAGCGGAGCCGGGATCGGATGCAGTTGATTCGCGGGGAAAGCCCCCTGCCTCAGAATACGTGGTTCCAGAACCCCTGGAGTCGGTGTGTCACCAAGTTCCCACCGAACGAGGGTTGAAGGAGGGCCGCCGGGCAGTTGGCCGTCGTCGACGATCACAACCGAAGGTCGATTGACGGATCGCCGCTTATGGAAAGGCTGGAGAAAGGACTCGAGCTCCTCGGGATCGAGGATTGGCGGCGCGCCGGATCGATTGGCGCTGGTTGCCGTCACCGCGAATCCTAGGTCTCGCATCAACTGACGCAAACGCCGATGGGCCGGAACGCGCAACGCCAGGGTCGCGTCGCCCGCAGCCGCCGCCAGCGGCTTGTCGACCGGTAATACGACGGTCAGCGGCGCTGGCCACAACCGGGACAGGGGCTCGAACTCGGGGCGTGCCGGGTCGACGCCGAGGGCGATGACCTGCTCGATGTCGGCCGCAACCACCGGCAACGCCATATCTCCCTGGCGTCCCTTGAGCTCGAAGATCGCCGCGACACCTCCAGCGTGGCGAGGATCAGCCGCCAGGCCATAACTCGACTCGCTGGGGATCGCCAATACCCCACCAGCTTTCAGGTGTGCCCGCAGATCGCTGACCGGCTGGCCCCAATGCCAGCGTTCGGGCACCTCTGCCGCGGTCAACCTCCGGCCCCTTCGATCAACTCACGGGCATGAGAGCGAGACAACTCCGTCACTTCGCTGCCGGCCAACATACGCGCCACTTCGTCCACTCGGGCGTTCTCCGCCAACCGCTGCAGGCGGGTATGCGTACGCCCCTTGCGGACTTGCTTCGAAACCTTGAAGTGCAGGTCGGCACAGCTCGCAACCTGGGGCAAGTGAGTGACCGACAGGATCTGTCCACCGCGGGCCAAACGTTTCATCTTGGCGCCGAGCACCGCGGCCTCGCCACCACCAACACCGGCATCCACTTCGTCGAAGACCAGAGTCACCGGCCCAGTCGTCCGAGATCCACCGCGAGTCGCCAGCTGCACCGCCAGATACAGCCGCGACAACTCACCACCGGACGCCACCTTGTGCAACGCTCGCAGCTCCTCGCCTGGATTCGGCGAGAACACGAAAACCACATGGTCGTAGCCGAGCTCACCAAACTCGATCCCCTCCCCTGCCACCTGCAGTTGGCTGTCAGTGCGACGCCGACGCTCGAGGCGGACTGAAAACTGCGCCTTTTCAAGCGCCATATCGCGCAGATCCTTCTTCACCCGGCGCGCCAACGTCTCGGCCCACCGGCGACGCCCGTCAGACAACTCACCAGCAACCTCCCGGTAGTTGGCGATCGTCTGCCGGACCTGTTCTTCGACCTCGGCGAGAGTGCTCTCATCCCCTTCGAGCTCCAGGAGCTCAGCGGCTAGGGTTGCACGGCGTTCCAAGGTCTCCGCGCTGCTGGTGCCATGCTTGCGAAACATCCGCTCCAACGTCACCAAACGATCTTCGATCGCATCGAGACGCTTGGGATCGGCTTCGACCTCATCGAGACGGTGACGCAAAGCGGCCTCGAGCTCTCCGAGGCGGATACTGAGCTCGTCGAGCTCCCGCACCCAGCCCCCTGCTTCGGGCTCCCAGGACTCCACCGCTTGCAACGCCTGCCGCGAGCGATTCACCTGATCATAAGCAGCCGACTCTTGATCGAACAGCAGGGTATTGGCTTCGTCCAACGCTTGCTGAATCGACTCGGTGTGACGCAAGACTTCGCGATCGCGCCGCAGCTCGTCTTCCTCTCCCAACTCAATTTTGGCGTCATCGATCTCCGCCAGCTGGAACCGAAGGAAGTCGATACGCTCGTGGCGCGATCGATCGTCGCCAGACAGCCGCTCGAGGCGTGCCGCAGCGGCGCGGTATCCAGCGAAAGCATCGGCAACCTGCTGCAGTAACTTGGTCGCTTCAGCGGCACCACAGAGGTCGAGCCAAGTCCGTTGCAATTCGGGCGCGACCAATCCCAATTCTTCGCGCTGACCGTGAATGCGGATCAGAAAGGGCGCGATCTCGGCCAGCAGCTTGAGGGTCACCGGCCGATCGTTGACGAACACTCTATTGCGCCCGCTGCGAGCGACCTCCCGTCGAACCACCAGCTCGTCGCCGTCGAGCTCGATCCCGGCCTCGAGCAGCAGCTTCTGAGAGCCGCTATCGGGGTCGAAGAAACCGGTCACCGTCAACGAATCGGCACCGGTGCGGATCAAATCGCTCGACGCCCGCACGCCTGAAAGCAATGCCAACGAGTCGACCACAATCGACTTCCCTGCCCCCGTCTCACCACTGAGCACGTTGAATCCAGCCCCCAACTCAATCGAGGCTTCTTCTAAAACGGCAAGGTTGCGGATGTGAAGATCACGCAGCACGGTGGACGTCGGTTTCCAGGTCGATTGAAAGGCACACGGCCAACTCTCGAGAAGGCTCGGAGCAGACCCGTGAAGAGCTGGCAGTCTAGCAAAAAGACAGCCTCCGACGGGCGTTCAACGTCGAGACGCCGGGACAACATTTGGGCAGGGTCGGCCTTGTGGATCAGGTCGGTGGCGTGGCACAGGTGACGCGATTGCGTCCCGCGCTTTTGGACATGTACATCGCCCGATCAGCAGCGTCATAAAGATCTTCGGGGCGCTCGATTCCCGGCTTGAGGGTGGCAACTCCAAACGAACACGTGATGTTGACATCAACATCGGTGTAGGTGAACACCGCAGCTTCGAACTGCGCACGCAGCTTCTCCGCCAAATCGACCGTACCTTCGAGTGCCATCTCAGGGCTCATGATGACGAACTCTTCGCCACCGGCACGAGCGAAGACCTGCTCTGGCCGCAACCGCTCCGTGGTCAACCGTGCAATCTGCTGCAGAACAAAGTCGCCACAGAGGTGGCCGAAGGTGTCGTTCACGTCCTTGAAGTGGTCGATGTCGAACAGAATGAGGCTCAACGGCCGCTGATGCCGCAGGGCACGCGCCAACTCACGCGTCAGCTCCTCGTCGAGCTTACGTTTATTGTAGATCTGGGTCAGACCGTCGGTCATCACCAAGTGATAAATCGCCTCGTGATAGGCGTGTTCCGGATCTTGCTCGTGCAGGAATTTGAAGTGCGCGGCGCCGAGCTGGAAGCGGTCTCCACTACGCAACGACTGGGCAGATCTGGCCCGCAGATCGTTGACATAGGTACCATTGGTGGATCTCAGATCCTCGACCTCGACCACCGCTCCCCGGTGGTTGAGGCGTGCGTGGTGCCGAGACAAGGACTGGACTTCCGGCATGCTGATATCCGCCGCCGACGAACGCCCGATCGACAACCGACTGTGAGGCGGCAGTCGGTAACGTGTGCCGAGCATCTCGTTGTGCGGATGGGCAATCAGGATAATGTTGGCTTCCACCGCCTGCCGACCGCCGAGCTCGTTCGCCATCGGCAGAGGGTCAGCCAAGGCCGTCCGCTCCAGCTCGAGGACTGAATCGAGATCCACTGTCGTTTCGTCGGTTTTGGTTTCCCGCTTCACAGATTCCATCCTGTCGAATGCAGTATCACTTCAGACCTATCAGTTCAGACCATCAGCTCCAGACCGATCGTCTCCAGACCTGCGGTGATCTTTGCGGCAGAAATCATGCTACCAGTCGCTTCGTCGAAGGGTCAACGAACGCCCAACTCAGGAGCGCGCTCCTAACGATTTGCTTTCGTGCTTCGCTAAAGCACAGTGTCTTTCAACAAAGCACAGTGTCTTTCTACACAGCGTCCTTCTACAAAGCACTCGCCGGCCGAGAGAACTCGTCGGGCGATCAAGTGTAGAGCTCTAGGAACCGCCGCAGAAGGCCATTAGCCTCGGAAGTGGGACGCAGGCCATCCACCACTTCCTCAGTCTGCTCCTCGGACTCGAGGTAATAGCCCCGATACATCAACAGCCGTGCGCGGAGTTGCTCGGGCGTCATCTCGCCGTGGAACTGCGTGCTATAAACCGGTTGACCGGCGAGCCGCATCGCTTGATAACGACAACCCGTGGTTGTGGCCAACTCTTGAAATCCGGCTGGCAGCTCGGCAACGCAGTCATGGTGTACCAGATTGGCATCAAATTGGTCGGGAAGCCCGTCGAACAGCGCGTCTTCGCTGCCCGCCTGCGTGAGCCCAATCCGGTAGGTGCCAATCTCTTCATGCTGGGGATCGGTAACAACCCGACCGCCGAGAGCCCGGGCCAACAAATGATGCCCCCAGCAGATACCGAACAACGGCTTGTGGTGGGCGACCGCTTCCTGCGCTAGAGCTTCCAGCCACGGCATAAAGGGATAGTCCTGGGTCACCGAATGATCTCCCGAACCACCGATCAAAATGGCGTCGGCATCTCGCAACTGATGCCACCGGATCTCGGGACGTTCGAGCACATTCCAGGTGTACAGTTGCTCCTGCCGCAGGCCGGTACATTGCCGGATACACCAACTCTCGTGACGCTCGGCCTCGACCATTCCGCGGATCTGGACCAGCACCACCCGCAGAGAACGGGCCGCGAGGGGCGTCTCCATCACCGCTGCCGGCGCCTCAACCACTGACCAGTTCCCCGGCACGGCGGCCAGCTTCGACAATCGCCTTGATCACCGTCACCCGCAGACCACCTTCTTCGAGCTTGAGCAAACCGTCGACCGTGCAGCCCGCCGGGGTCGTGACCTCATCCTTGAGCAGCGCCGGGTGAGCCCCCTTTTCGACCACCATCTGGCCGGCTCCGAGACAGGTTTGGGCAGCCAGCTCGGTGGCGACTGTCCGCGGCAGTCCCATTTTGACACCACCCTCAGCCATCGCCTCGATGACGACGTAAATGAACGCCGGGCCACTGCCCGACACCCCGGTGACGGCGTCGAAGTATTTTTCGTCGAGTACCAAGCTGCGGCCGATACGCGAAAACAACTCCCGCCCCATCTCGACGTGGTCAGCAGTTGCCCAGCGCCCGCCACAGACCGCGGTCATGCCGGCACCAATTTGGCTCGGAGTGTTAGGCATTGCCCGCACCACCGGCACCTCCTTGCCAACGTGGCTTTCGATCATCTCGGTCGTCAAACCGGCGACGATCGATAGTAGAACTTGCTGCTCGTTGAGGTGGCCGCTCAACTCTTCGATCACCGCCGGTGCAATCTGCGGTTTGACACACAGCATAATAACCTCGGCGCCGGCCACCGCAGCGCCGTTGTCGAGCGTCGTCTCAATGCCGAAGCTGCGTTCGAAATGATCGAGACGCTCGCGATGTCTGGCGGTTGCTACCACCCCGCGGGCTTCGACAACTCCGGTACCGACCAGGGCCGAAACCAACGCCTCGCCCATCTTGCCAGCCCCGATTACCGCCAAACGGCCAAGTTTCAAGGTCTCCATTGCACGTGACTCCTATTCTCCCCGTAGCAGGGCTTTCAGCACATAGCCCGCGATCTTGGGATTCTCTCGCAGTCGACGTACAGAGTAGAGGTACCAATCTCGCCCGTAGGGAACATAAACCCGCAGACGATGACCGTCCTTGATCAGAATACGACGCAGTTCAGGCTCGACGCCGAGCAACATTTGAAACTCGTAGCGATCACGGTCCAAGCCGAGACGGTCGATCAAGGCGACCGCGGCACACACCAAATACTCGTCATGGGTCGCGATGCCGACATAAACCCCTTGCTCGAACAGCTTCTCGAGCGCTTTGACGAAGTTGTGACGTACCGTGTCGTAACCCTTCCAAGCGACTGCTCGCGGCTCGATGTAGATGCCCTTGCAGAGCCGGATATTGGCCCCCTCAGACGGCAAAGCTGCAATATCGCTCAGGGTCCGTCGCATGTAGGACTGAAACACGGTGCCGACGCTGCCGTAACGCTCTTTCAGGCTGCGGTAGAGCTCGATTGTGTCGTCGGTGGTGGCACGGTCTTCCATGTCGAGGCGGACGAAGGTGCCACTAGCCGAGGCGACCTCCACCAGCTTTTCGAGGTTCTGACGACAGAAATCCTTATCGATCGCCAAACCCATCTGGGTTGGTTTGACCGAGATGTAGCAGTCGTCGAGCCCCTCGTCACGGATCCGCTCGGCTAGGTGCAGATACTCTTCGAGGGCAGCGGTAGCCGCGGCTCGCTCGGTGATCTCCTCACCCAGCAGATCCACCGTAGTCATCGCACCCTCCGCCTCCAACTCACGCACCGTGCGGATGGCATCGTCGCGGGTCTCCCCCGCAACATAACGTGCTGCCACCCGCCCAACGATGAACTTCGGGACTAGGGGCAGCGTCGTGACGACCAATCGGTCGAAGAGCGACATAAAAAGACTCGTTCCGTTCGCCGAGGCCGATTAGGCGCCAGCAGGTCCGCCAGCAGTAGGTCCGCCAGCAGTAGGTTCGCCCACAGCAGGTCTGCCAGCAGCAGGGTCACCCGCGACCCAACGCACCGACTTCGAACACGGGCACGAGCCACCCACGCGGCTCAGTCTTGGCATCCGACGACTCGCATCAACCGCCGTCACTTCGCCTGCCGCAACCTGTTTCAGGGTTTCGGCATAGTCTTTGAAGTCGCGGCCGGCGAGGTAGGACTCGGGCAAATGCTGACGCAGATGGACAATGTAGTCCTCGAACTTCTCGAAGACGGTACCGTCCCAGCCGGTCATGGTGAAAGCCGGTACACCACGGCGACGGAAGAAGTCGGCGTCGGACAAGTGGATCAGGTCTTCCCAGGCAACTCCCTTCTGGGAGACTCGCTCGGTCAGGATCGACTTCAGCACCTTGTTGGCCTCGTTGCGGCTCAGCTCCGGTACCCGCGCCCGCAGGTAACGCATGTTGAGATCATCGACCAACTTGCCAACCTCGACGCGATACTCGGCCTGAGCCTCGGCATTCTTTTGCGGCTTCAACCCCATGCGAACATTCGAGCCGCCGCCGCGTTCGTCACCAAACATCTCCAAACCGCGCGGCAGCCATTTGTTGAACGCCTTCTGCAACATATCCATGCTGATGTACACATCACCCTGAGCGGCCTCGGTGACCCAACGTCGCATCGGCACCACGCCCGCTGCCAAGTGGAAGGCTTCTTCACGCAACATCTTCGGCATCGACTCGGCCATCGGCTTGTAGGCACTGACCCGCTGCATCGCCAACTGGTATTTGCCGACCCGGTCGATCAGCGCACAGAACACGATGTTGTCGACAAACGAATCGAAATCAATGTTGAACGCGCCCAGCACATGCGAACCGGTCTGCATCGAAAGGATCTCTTCCACCAAGTCCGGCCCCGACTGGTCGGACACCGAGCTCCAGTCGTCCTCGAGCAACAGGTGCAACATCTGGTAACCGTGGCGCAACTCCTCAGCCATCATCCGCAGCATCCAGACCTGGTCGACCTCTTCCTGGGCCCGTGCCAGGGTCAACCGATGCTGTTGAATCGAGCCAAACTCGGTGGAAGCCTGGGCCCGAATGGCACCTAGTAGATGGTGTGCCCGTTCTGGCCCGAGTTCACTCGGACAGGTGAGCTTGGGTTTACCCACATCGTCACCACATTCGATGTCGTTGCAGATCCCGAGCTCGCGGAAAGCGCAGAGCTTGAAGTGGGGTTCCTTGGGAAAGTGCTTCTCCCAATTCTCGGTCAGGAAGTCGAAGTCGGGAATGAAGGTATTGCGCCATTTGACGACGGCGTCGTGGTACTTGCCGGGCAGAAGCGCTTCTCTCGTTCGCATATTGGCAACCTCCTGACGGGCGGATCTCTGAATCGTACCGTCGCGTCAACGCGGCATTGACCACCCATTAGGGTAGATCGTCGACGTTTGAGTGTGTGGTTCTTACAGTGATTTGACAAACGGCTTGAGAGACGCAGGCTCGAAGCCGAGGGACTCAAAGAAGCCGGCAATGTCGGGCATCTCCTCGTCGACCAAGGTTCGCACCTTCTCAGCGCCGCAACGCTTGAAATGATCGAGTAACGTTTCGGCGAGGCGACGGCCGATCGAGCTACCTTGGTGGTCGGGATCAACCCCCAAAACTTCGATCCAGCCGGTGGGCTCCGCCAAACCAAATTCGCCCGAGCGAACCTCGCCGAGCATGAAACCCACCACCTCGCCATCGATCACCGCCGCCAATGCCGCGTCGGGATCGCGCCTAAGATAATACCCTATACGGCGCTCCCACTCGTCCGGATGATAGCCACCGGAGATCTTCTCGTCGATCGCGGTTACCGCCCCAATATCCACCGTGTCGAGTTGGCGCACTTGAACCTTGCTAGTGGTCACAGTTTGTCCTTTGAAGTCGGCTGGGAAGCTGGGTTCGTCGAAGGAATCTACAGCACCGGGTGCTCAACTGGCTTACCATCGATTCTAGCTGCCGGCTAGGGTGGGTCGCAAACCAGGGAGGAAGGCTCCATGCTTGACCGAGTGCTTACCCCCGAGCGCCGCGTCTACCTAAGCTGCTCTAGACTCTTCGAAACTCGCTCGGGCATCCGAGGAAGCCCTTGATCGTGCTTCCTAGTCAGAATGCACAACTGGTCGAAGGCATTCTGGCTGAGCCAACCTCGATTCGAGAGATCCAGCCAGACATCGAAGGGATGTGCGACTCTTCCAACCCCGAGTTCTGCAAGTGCGGTCAATGTAGCTCTCTTGTCAGCACAGACAAACACAGCATCAAGCCCATGCACCTGAGCCCAAGCGATGCTCTCGTGCTCCGCCAAGTTCGTGGTGGTTGTCGCGTCGCGATGCAGCGCCTTCAAGACCTGTTCGGCCGGGTCTGAGGAACCGATCCGGATCTCGAACGTGTCGACAGTGGGCTGATCGTCGACACGATGCTCCAAGAGTGAACGATCGATGGCGGACGCAGCCGCCGCTGTAGTCCCGGCCACTAGCAGGACACCTGCCTGCCAGTGAGCTAAAGTTGCTGGATCTACGATTTTCGCCAGGTGCCCTAAGGGGCCATCATCTAGGATCCAGCGCAACTCAACCCCAGGTCAAGATTTCGACTGCTCGTCCATGGGAAATCACACCTAGTTCGTGGGCCTCCCTTACGACCTGAGCCAAACGACCCCGGCATAACTCAGTGACCTCAAGATCGACCTCCGAAACACTGGATGCCGCCACTCGTGCTTGCTCGAAGTCGGTCTGCCAGTCTTGCACAATCCCCGGATCCGAGACCAGACGATCCGCTGTCGCAGCCTGAATCAGACCACAGTTCTTGGCATGCCAAACCGCTCCTTGCCAAGAGAGCCCCCAACGCCTGGCTAAGGCGAGGATCTTCTGCCGTGGCTCACGCCACCGCATTCCTCGACCACTGCGGAACCAATGCCTGACCTCGTCAGGTGGAGCAAGGAAAGCTGGCGCGAAAGCTCGCGCTCGTTGCTCGACAAGGTCATCGACAGAGCTTTCCTTGCCACTCAGTTCCGCCGCGAGATCATGTTCCCCTGCATCATGCAGGAGGTGGCACAACTCGTGAGCCAACGTCGTTCGACGAGGCAGCGTCGACTGGACGCGAGGAGACGCCTGGTTGAGGAGGATCATCGGCAAAGCACCACCCTCCATCAAACTCGCGGCATCGACGCTCGACTGTGAAAAAGCAAGCGTGGCAATGTGGACACTGAAACCTTCCAGTGCGATCTGAAGATTCATGATCGGACCACCTGGAATCTTCAAACGGTGCCGAGCAGCAGCTCCAAGTCGGTAGCCTATTTTCCATGGTTCGCTACAGTCGTCAATCGGCAAGATCTGGCGAACTTTCGACAACGTCAGGCCTCGCCCCAGCAAGCGATACAAATCGCCTCCGATTCGGCCTAGCTCAGCAGCCAAGGCCAAGGTCCGAACCTCTGAGACACCGCATCCTTGGACGGCATCCGCAGCCTGTCGAAATCGTGCGATGGTGCGACCGGGATCCCCTTCTTCACCCCGCAAGAGACACCCGGGATCGACCGCCAACGCTTGAGCCAACTGCCCGAGCTCGGCAACCGTGAAGCCATCCCCCGTCTCGATCTCCCGCCAGCGATTCGACGGCAAATCAGCCCAGATAGCCATCTGGTCGATCGAAGCGCCGAACGCCTCCCGTCGCAGACGTATCCTTTGTTGAATGGTGTGACTCATATCTTCAGTTCTTTCCATGGCGGAGGCTCACAATAAGACAAGTTGGAGCCTATCAAACCCGACTTCCGAGACGGTGAAGACTTGAGGAGCCGAGTCCATCGACCCAGCCCCCTCATCCACCTGGCCTCTCGGCAACCCAGTCCTCGACTAGGATGAGGCGCCTATCCGCGTCTCCGATTCAATCAACACAACTTCACAGCACATAGCCCAGGGTTTGCCTGTTACAGATGCTCAAGAACTACGTCGGCGAGATAGCGGGGTTGGGCGCCGCCTTGAGCTGGGCGGTCGCCTCGATCCTTTTTCGCCGCCTCGGGTCCGCAATCCCGCCGTTTGCTCTGAATCTCTACAAGGGCATTGCGGCCGTCGTGATGCTGGTTATTGCTCTCACCCTTCGCTCGGAGCTGTGGAGTGGAGTGGGTGCCCAGGCCTTGGTCCTGCTGGCGGTGAGCGGAGTTGTCGGGATCGGGATCGGGGATACCGCGTTCTTTGCAGCCCTCAATCGTATGGGCGAACGCCGTACCGTCTTGATGGCGGAAACGCTTGCTCCCCCGATCGCCACGATCATGGCGTTCATGGTGTTGGCTGAAATTCTGTCCGCTGCCAAGTTTCTCGGGATTGCCATCACCGCAGCCGGCGTGGCGTGGGTCATTGTCGAGCAGACGCCCAAGATGACCGTTGATGCCTCTCAGCTGAAGTCGGGGATTGGCTACGGGCTGTTGGCCGCGTTCTGTCAAGCTGCCGGTGCTGTGTTGTCCCGGGCGGCACTGACGCAATCCGAGATTGGCCCGTTGTCGAGCGCGTTGATCCGCATCGTGGGCGGCCTCGTTTTCTTGCTGGTCTGGATGCCCAGCGCTGGCCACGCCTTTGTGCCAGAAGCGGTTCGTCGGGCAAAAACCTGGCGACTCTTGCTTCTCGCCACATTCCTCGGGACGTTCCTGGGCCTTATTCTTCAGCAACTCTCACTGCAAAACACCCAGGCAGGTGTTGCTCAAACGTTGCTCGCTACCAGTGCCCTGTTCATTTTGCCACTGGTTGTACTGCGGGGAGAAACCATCAGCTGGCGTGCCGCCTTCGGTGCTGCCGTTGGGGCTGGAGGGATCGCATTGATCTTTCTGACTAAGTGAAACACCGATCCCTAATCGTAGTGAATCCACGGTAGGCCTGCGCAGGTATCGATATCGATATCGATATCGATAACGCGACTTCGTGTCATCAGCCAGTGATGACCGTCCTCGACGAAACAGAGGACCGCAATCACCGGCTGTAAACGCGAAGTGTTAATCCGACCTCGTATCATCAGCCACCGTTTGCCGTCCTCGACAAAACAGAGGACCGCAATCACCAGCTATGAACGCAATGGGTTAATCGAACCTTGTCTCCACAGTGGGCTATAGGCCTCTTTGTCGACGTAAAGAACCGATATCTGGAACTGTAAACGCGAAGGAAAAATCGAACCTTGCTTCTACAGTTGGAATTCAGAGTTCTACAGCATGAAATGGTCCGTCATCCGCCGCTGTGGACACGAGGGGAAAATCGAACCTTGCCTACACAGTAGCGATTCCAACCTGATGAGCCAATCACAAGGTACCAATCACCACTGTGGACGCGAGGGAAAAATCGAACCTTGCCTACACAGTGGCAATTTAGGCGGTTCTAGCGACAACAAGGCTCTCAGCGCATAAATTCTCTCAACAGGCCCTGCTGAGCGCTGATACACTCCTAGCGGAATGCGCAGCCAGACGTTCTCGCCAGCTCGACAACCGCCATCGCTGGTCTTGATCTGTCTCACAGTCTTCCTAGTGCTGCTACCGCTCACCCTGTCCAAACCTGGGATCCCGGTGTGGCTAAAGGCTGACGAAGCGGCTTTTTACCTCGCTTCCCTGAGCCTCTGGCACGACGGCGACCTGGTATGCGACAACGGCGACACACGGCGCCTGTTTCGTGAATATGCCGGCTCCGACAACCTGTTGTTGATGAGCAAAGGCCGCGGGCAGACGGTCTACTTCAGCATCCCGATCCTCTACCCATTGGTGGCGACGCCGTTCGTAGGTCTGTTCGGTGCCAACGGCATGGTCATGCTGAATGCCGGTCTGCTGATGGCCATGGTGTGGATGGGTGTCGCTTACCTTCGTCGCTACAACAGCGAGTCGCTGGCGATTCTTTTTGCCGGTGGCTTTTTCCTACTCAGTACCGCCTTCGTCTACGTCTTCTGGCTGCAGTCCGAAGTCTTCAACATGGCCTGCATCATGGCGGCGTTCTTCTTGATGACGCGGGTTGCTGACGGATCCAACCAGGTCATCGGCACACAGCGTTCGCAGCCTGATCCAGGGAGGAGTCGACTCGCCACACATGCCGCGGGCGCGGCGATGCTGTTGGCGATGGCGTGTTACAGCAAACCGATGCTCGGCGTGTTGGCTCTGCCGCTGCTCTATCTGCTGATCCAGCAGCGGTCGTGGCGCGGGCTGGTCTCCTTTGCCGCCGCCGGCTTGCTGACAGCCGGGGCTCTGACCGCCACTGCCTACACGCTCACCGAACAGATTTGGCCGTACTTTGCACCCCGCGTCGGGATCAGCTTGACGAGCCCCGTCAACTACATCGAGCGCCGTATCGAACCACGCCTACCGAAAACAATGGGCGGCGCATCACCGGTTCACCAGATCGCTCGTAGCGGCAAGAAGGCCAAGGTCACCATGGCTGCCGTTGTCTCGGAATCGGCACCCGAGTTCCTATTCGGCAGGCATGGCGGATTTTTCGCTTACATGCCGTTTGCGGTGCTGGCGATCCTCTTCTTCCTCCTCCGTGAACGTCGCTCGGTTTTCCGATGGCTGATCCTGGTCGCTGCCGTGCTGGCGGCGGTGTTGTTCATCACGATGATTCGCGGCCAGTGGCTCGGCGGCGGCGGTTTCGTTGGTAATCGTTATTTCACGGCGGTTTATCCGAGCTTCTTGTTCCTGGTGCGACGGATTCATCCATCTTGGCTGACCGCTCTGGGTTACGCCGCAGCCGCCCTGTTCCTCGGCCCTCTTCTGCTCACGCCTCTCGGTGCCATGGTCAACTATCCGACCCTGCAAGCGCACGCACGCAACCAGCCTCTAGCAGGGCTGCCGTTAGAATGGTCTCTAGCCCGCAATCTATCCGGCTATCGACAGATCTCGCTGGCTGACGCCAACCTTCATGGCCGCCGCGACGAGGTTGTCGAGCAAGGCGGAGAACTCTGGATTCACGGCGCCAAACGCGTCGAGATGAACCTGCTCAGCCCACGTCAAGATCAGGGATTCGTCTTCGACGTCCGCAATCTGGCCCCGGGTAACACGATCGAGCTCTGTCTCGTAGAAGACTGTCGGCAGCTCACCTTCGACGACAAGGTGCCGTCCAGCGGTACCACGGAACGGATCGCGTTTGCACCACAGCAAGTCGGCAAGATCCCTCGGTCTGCATGGGGTACGGAGGTTTACAGATATCCCCTGACCGTCACTAGCGTGTGGGGTGAGCAGCCGCTCTGGCGAGGCTCCGGAACGCAGCGCTTCTATCTCGGCGCCGCCCTCACTTTCCTCGGCTCACCTGAAGACCTAGCGCAGGATCTCTATCACGTCGAATGGTTGAAGGTCGAAACCCCACCGTCGATGGCCGCTGGCAGCACCGTCGCGGTACCGGTCACGCTCCGCAATGCCAGCATCTACGCTTGGCCGAGTGCCGGCGCCGCCCGAGTCAAACTCTCCTACCACTGGCTGAGCGAAGCCGGCGACACCGTCACCTGGGCCGGTCGACGGACGGAGCTATCATCCGACATCCAAGCTGACCAAACCTTCGCGACCGAGATCCTCGTCGATGCCCCGGAGGTCCCCGGGCGTTACATCCTCGCCCTGGACCTCATCCGCGAACACGTCCGGTGGTTCTCAGCCGACGACGAGACACAAATGTTTCGAGCGATGATCGAAGTGGTGAATCCAGGCGGCGAGCCTGCCAAGGCTCGCGACTGAGTCTGCGCTGGTTTAACCAAAGACAGCACTCCGCCCTCGGAGACCAAGTCCCGTGAGGGGCCCAAGCTCCTCGCTCGCGGCATGTAGCCTCGACGCCTGACCAGCCATCGGCTTTGCGTCTAACCGATCCAGAGCTGTCGGCCGGCTCTTTTTGTCTCCCTCTGCAACATCGAGTGATCACGAAAATCCACCGATGTCGCGTCTTGAACTGAAGGTGCTCGCAACTCGGCGCTCGATTGTCGGACGACGAATCGACGAGCATCGCTCACTTAGTTCTAGGGGGATACGTAATGAAGAAGATCTATCTTACGACGGTACTCGCTGCGGTTCTCGTGATTCCAACTTCGAGTGCTCAGGAAAAGGAAACCGGAGATTCCTTCCAGGCACCAGCAGAACAGACTCGGTTCGAGCTCTCTACCATCGGTGAGTTGCAGGCTGACGGTTGGCAAGAAACCGCCCCCGACGTTTGGACCAAAACGTTCGACAACGGCGAAAAAGGCGAGATCGCCTTCGGAACGGTAGCCCTCGAGCAGGCACGCGCACGAGTCGACGCCAGGATCGAAGCGCTGGAGCACCTGAAGCACCGCGACGACGAGCAGGAGTTGCAGCTGTTCGAGCTTTTGCTGCATCGTGAAAAGCTCAATCAGGTCGAGCCGCTGTCCTGGAATTCCTGCAATACATCAACCTGCGGCCTCTGTACCGGGACTGCATTCTTCGACCATGCCCTGGTGCGCCCGAATTTCGCCTACCCGTTCGCCCTCGCCGAGACTACTTTCGCCAGAACGTTGAATGCCGGGTCTGCCTACGTCCAGGCCTACGCATCGTTTGAGGCCGGCAGCTTCTTTGATTATGGCAGCGCTAGCGACGGCGACAGCCAGAGCAATCCCGCTGGGGTCTTGACCGCTCTCGCCGCCGCGGGTGGTGGTTACCCCACGTTCAGCTGTAGTGCCGAAACTACAGGGCTGGTATATCTCTCCGGCAATGGTATCCCTGGCCAATGCCGAAGAATCGTTGTCTACTCGCGCCTCTGGAGTTGTTAGTCCTCGATTGATCCAATATCTCTGGTAGACGATCATGATCAGCCCTGAGTGCCGGTGCGCCTGCGGGATCATCGTGGCCAGAGAGACGTAGGGGCCGCCCTTGTGGCGGCCCTTTTCGGCCCGTGTTGTCAGCTGATGGATGGGCGGAGACAAGCCCCGCCCCTACAGAATCGGCGTGGGCTGCTTCGAGCTCTTGGAGTCTGGCCTCGGCCAGCCGTGTCGTCACCGCCGATCCACGCAACTCCCCCAGAACCTCTGCTGCCGCCCTGAGACAAGACTCTGCATTGTCCCAGTGCCCCTTTTGCAGCAGCGTTGCTCCGAGCACGCTCTGCGCTTCCCCCAAACGCCAACGCTCTGGACCAACCTGCTTGCCCTCGAAGATGCGTACCGCGTCAGAAGCTCGCACTGAGGCCTCTTCGAGATCGCCCTCCTGCAAAGCGAGTTCTGCGAGCCCGATAGACGCACTACCCAGCAGCCAATGATCAGCTCCAAAACGATGCATCGCGGCCTCAAAAGCCAGCTCGAGTTGCTGCGCCGCTTGCTCTTTTTGTCCAAGCTCCAAGAGCACCCGAGCAAAGTCATTCCGCTGTGAAATCAAGGCGGGATGATCCGGTTCGGAAACGCGAGCCAACACCGTGACCGCTTGCCTGAGATGCTCCTCGGCTTCGACCAGGCGTCCAGACTCGCGTAAGATCATTGCCAGCCCGCGGCGATCATCCAGTGTCGAAGGGTGCTCCTCCCCTAAACGCTGAAGATCGCGTTCCCAGGCTTGGCGCTGCAAACTTTCCGCCTTTTCATACTCGTTGAGCAACACGTAAGTCTGCGCGAGATTGTTGAGCCCGGTGGCCACTAGCGGATGCTCCTCTCCGAGCCGATCGCGGAAGATCTCCGTCGCGGCGTGCAGCAGTTCGGCACCTTCGCCGGCCCACGGGCGCTCTTGAAACAGGCCGGCCTTTCTGTTCATCGTCAGTCCAACCGCAACGCTCCGTGGGCCCCAGCTACTCCGCTGAATCTCCAGCGCTCGATCGTAAAGCAGCAAAGCTTGTTGCCGATCACCACGACCACCAACTAGGGTTGCGAGGTCTGCTAGACGAGCCCCTGCCTCGGCGGTTGTTTCGCTTCCCAAGCGTTGATCCATCGCAATCGCACGGCGCAACAATGCCTCAGATCTGCGGCGCTCGCCGCTAAAGCGCATGACCGCGGCAAGGTGCATAAGTGATTGAGCAATGTCGGGATGATCGCCACCGTGCGATTGCCAAAACAGCCGCGAGGCTTGGAGCAACGTTGCAGCGGCTCTGGGATCTCTCTTCTGATGGTAGACAAATCCAAGCGCGTCGAACGTCTGCGCGGCTTCGAGGGCATCGGAGTAGCCGCCCTGCTCCCAAGTCTTGGCAGCACGGGTCAAAACCTTTTCGGCCTCGTCATAGTTGCCGAGGCGTCGCAACAGAATTCCGATTCGGGTCAGCATGTCCGCTTGGGCTACGGGTTGTTGGTCGAAGTCATGCAGGATGCGCTGTCTGCCTTGGTCGAGCAACGTTTGAGTGGCGTGGTTGAGCTTCCGGTTGACCGGATTGGCAAGGTCGAGCACATCTGTCATTAGATCGCTCATCAACTCGGCTTTGTCCGCCTGTTGCCGAGCAAAATCCCGTTCGGTCATCAGCCGCTGAGATTGCGTGGCTTGCAGAACGATAAAACCGCTCAAACACACCAACGTAGCGGCCAGGCCGGCTACCGCCATCACGTGACGACGAACGAATTTTCGGACGCGGTAGATCAAACTCGGGGGTCGGGCAAGAATGGGCGTGTTGCCTAAAAATCGTTCCAAGTCCTGGGCCAGAGCTTCCACGGAGTGATACCGGTCCTCGGGCTGATAGGCGAGTGCGCGACCGATAATCAGATCGAGATCTCCCTGCAGTCGACGACATAAACGACCTGGTTCCAGACCACGGAGATGAGCCAGTCGAATGGTTTCGTCGGCCGGGGCCGAGAATGCGGCACTCGCTTTGGGGCCAGGCTCAAACAGTAGGTGACGCTCAATCTCGAGCAGGCTTGTGCCTGACCAATCGAAAGGACGCCGTCCCGTCAACAGTTCGAACAACAGCACACCCAGAGCCCAGACGTCTGTTCCGGTAGTGACTTGTCGGCCTAGCAATTGCTCCGGGCTAGCATAACTTGGCGTCATCATCCGCAACTCGGTCCGAGTCACCAGCCCTTCCAGGTGCACTTCCGGATCGAGTACTTTTGCGATGCCGAAGTCCAGCAGTTGTGCATCACCGTCTGCATTGACCAGGATGTTCGCTGGCTTCAAGTCGCGATGGACAACCAACCGCCGATGGGCATAATGCACAGCATCACAAACCTGGACGAAGAGCCGGATCCGCTCGACGATCGAAAGCTTGTTGGCATCGGCATATTCGGTGATCGATGTCCCTTCTACCAGGTTCATCACCAGGTAGCTCACACCGGCCGATGTGGAACCAAAATCCTGTAATCGGGTGATCTTGGGATGTTGTAGGTTGGCCAAGATGCGCTGCTCTTGGGCAAATCGGTAACGAGCTCCGGCGCTCAGATCCGCACGCAAAACCTTGATCGCAACTTCTTGGCGAACCGAGCCATCGACATGTTCAGCACGGTAAACACACCCCATACCTCCGATACCAAGCCGCTCGAGCAAACGATACTTGTCAAGCTGATCGCCGACGCCCACCCTGGTCTCGACCCACGGAGGAAAAGCGAAGGCATCCAAGGGTTGGTCCAATGGTGATGACCCATCGTCCAGGTTCAACAGGTCGAGTACCGCGTCACGAAGCCAGGTATCGTCGCACACCGCGTCTCGAACAAATCCGTGACGTTCCGAAGCCGGTTCTGCCAGTGCCTGATCGAAGAGCTGTTGTGCTTCGGACCAACGCGCCTCGTCGTCACTGGCGACGGGTTCGATGTGGACAGGGTCGCTGGGGGTAGCGTCGCTAGAGACAGGGTTGCTAGAGACAGGGTCGATCTGGACCGTGGTAGATCTCATGTTGTCAACTTCTTCTGAAGCCAGGCCCGAGCGAATCGCCATTTCCGACCCACAGTCGCCCGTCCCAGGCCAAGCGCGGTGCTGGCCTCGTCATGAGTCAAGCCGACAAAAAACAACGCTTCGACGACGCGTACCGACATCTCGTCGATCGTCGCCAATTCGGCGAGGGCATCGTCGAGAGCAAGCACATCAACCTCTTGGTTTTCGATAGCCAAGATCGAAGCGTCGAGAGTCACTGGCTTCGACTGACCTCCCCGCTTCTGCCGGGCCCGGTGACGCACGTGATCGACCAGGTGACGTCGAGTCAGCCGGGACAGGATCGCAAACAGTTGGGAGCGGTTCAGCCAGTTGGTCTGGGTCTGGCCGAGTAGTTTGAAATAGACCTCGTGTGCAAGCTCCGTGGCCTGAATCGACACCTCATGCGGCCAACCAGCCAGGCGGGCACCCGCCAACCGACGCAAGGATGGGTAGAGTGCTGCAATCAGACGTTCTTGGGCCCCAACTTGGCCTTCGTTCCAAGCCCGCAGCAGATGGTCAATGTCGTTATTCGAATCTCCGTCGCTAGATGACAACTCAACACAATTCACAGGATGCAAAGACAAGCTCCCAACTCACACCGAATCAATCTTCGGCTAGGTCAATCATCACTGCGCAGCCAAAACCATCACTGCGCAAACCCAAGCCCCCAACGCTACTCCGCAGTCAGTGGAAACTGCCGAGGCTCTCTTTGATTAACGGACCTCACCGAGAAAAACCTCAAGATAGTCCAAAGCAACACTCAGACTCCGGCCATCACCAGCCCCTTCGATGACCGTCGCCGGACTGACTGTGTTGGCAAAACGAAGGGTAAGCACGTTGGCTCCTGAGCTCCAAGAGGATGCTGGGACCTCCACTTCGTACTCGTTCCAAGCTGCGGATAGATCCAACGTCGCGAGATGTGTTTCGTTGAGCCATAACGCCATGCGCTGGGGTGGTGCCTCGGGGTAAAGGAAGGGCAAGGCACGCAACCTGATGCGGGCGTCTCGGGGCTCGCCGATAGGCAGGCCAAGTTCCGCTTGCTCGCCCACCACCCATCGAAAGCTGGCACCTTGATCGTTCTGCTCGGGGTAAGACCACCCTCGACCTTGTAGGGTCAAGCCGCCACCGTCGAATTCGAAACGCTGGCCCATCGACGCAAACAGCTCTTCGAACACAGCCCCCTTGCCGGCGGCAAACCGAGTCTCCAACAGCGTCACAAAGTCGGGAAAGAAGAACAGATCCATCTCTTCTTCTGGCTTCTTCAGCACCGAAAGGAAGTTGTGCATCCAGGCCCGGACCTCGTTGTTTCGTCGAAAACCAGCGGTCAACAGCCACCCTCTCGGGTGCTCGGCAACGATGGACTCGGCAATGGCCGCTGTCTCCCAGGCACTGACGAACTCGGGCTCTCTCCCGAACTCTTGCAGGTAGTGACTCAGGCAGATCTGCGGCCAGCCATTGGGGATCACGACAGGCTCGTCGTCGAGGGCAACCGCGTCGAAGAACTGGGCCACCCCTCGCCAATCGAGCTTGCGGTACGGATCGACGCGGGCAGCGTCCAAGTTGGGTGCCACGCAGACCAGCAAGATCACCGTCGCAACCGTCCACGTCACACCGGTCTGCATGGCCTGTCGCTCTTGCCCCCAGAAACGCTGCAAGCCCTCGCCCACCAGCTCAGCGACAACGACGATCCCCAAAGCCACCAACAACAGAAAGGCAGGCAACGCCGAACTGGTGTACCGGACGCCATACCATCGACCCACCGACACCAGGGCCGCAATCGACACCACCGCTGGCAGCAGAAACATACCCGCCGCCAACAAACCATCTCCTGATCGTCGAAAGACGGCCCCAACCAGGCCTAACAAGGACAGCGCCAGCAGTATCCACGAACGGTTCACCGTCAGAATCGTGGGATGCCCAGAGGTCGTCATACTGGCGACGAAAGTCTCGAGGCTTCTCTTGGACAGTGGCGATTGATACTGCGGAGACTTCTGTACTTCGGCCTGCACCGGGGCCTTATCGAGCCCCGGGCTGTTGACCTTCGATTGGGTCATGTAGAGGCCATAGGCCAACCCCAGCGCGAGAACTCCCGCCAGCACATAGAAGAGGTAGGGCGAACGTCTGAGGGTTGCGCCTTGCCTGAGGCTCCACAACAGAGCCATCCCTGCAAGCAATAAAAACGACAGTAGAATTGGAATCGCAACGATGCCCACATAGGTCGTCAACGCACAACCGACGGCGGCGAGCCCAGTCCCAGATCGCGACCCTTTCAGCAACAATGCGTACAGCAAGACGAGCGCCAGCGCCATGAGCAGGTAGTAGGGTCGCCCTTCGCGGGAAAAATAGACATGGAGCGGAGACACTGCCAGCAGGAACGTGGCGACGAGAGCGAGCAGATATCCGCCAAGGCGATAGCCCGCCAAGGCCATCAATGGCAACGTCAGCGTTCCGATGATGGCCGGGAAAAGCCGCACGCCGGCATCCCCTGGTGCCAACTTCTGCCCCCAGATCTGCAATCGATAGTAGAGTGCACCATTCTCCGTCCCACCCTTGACCTCACGGACCCCCGCTAAGTGTTGATACCAGGGTTCGTCCGCCAGAGATTGGGTGACTTGCAGATGGAGGATCTCGTCGAGCCAGAGGGACGGGCCGGCGAGATCCACCAGCCGGAGATATGCGCCGAACCCAAGGATCAGGGCCAGCAAAACCAGGAAAACTCTGCGCTCCACATCCAAAATGATAGCGTCTAGCGAATCAAACCGCATAGGAATCCGCGTCCAGCCAATCCGGCAAAACATCGAAAGACCCTAGGCTTGTCCCCCTAGTTGACCAATGGCAGAATTGCGCCGTGAAACAACTTGTAATTTGCCTTGCTCTGATCCTCGCTATCGCTTGTCCCGGCAACGTCTGGGCGCATGCCACCGGTGAGGACTACCTCTTCCTGACCTTCAAAGACAGCTCGATCGAGGGTCACTTCGAGATCCACTTCGACGACTTACAGTCCAAGCTTGGTCTCGATGTCGACCCGGCCGAAGCCGAGGCCCTCGCAGGCGTGACCGCCACTGCGTCCAAGGTTCTGGCCTACATCGAGAACAACGTCACCATCGCTCCGCAAGGTGGCGCGCCCTACGCCTTCGACTTCACGCATCAAGACGTGATCGTGCTGAAGCAGGGCACCTTCGGCCAATATCACTTCCAGATAGAGACCGGCCCGCTGCCGGATCTGCTCGATATTAGCCACTCGATGTTCTACGACGACGACCGGCTGCATCGTGGCCTGGTGCTCGTCGAGTACAACGCCAAGACGGGGACCACCTACCCCGGCGAATACACCGCCATGGTGTTCAGTCCGACGAACCGCGACCAGACCCTCGACCTGACGGATATCCCGTCACTGATGATGCCCATGGACATGATTCCCCAGGGTGTGCTGCACATCTGGATCGGAATCGACCACATCCTGTTCCTGCTGGCCCTGATGCTGTCCACTGTGCTGGTACGCAAGGACGACGAATGGCAGCCCGTCGATCGGTTCCCGCGGGCGCTGTGGAACCTGTTGAAGATCGTCACCGTCTTCACGGTTGCACACTCATTGACCCTGTTGCTAGCAGCCCTCGACTTTATCGCCCTGCCATCGCGCTTCGTCGAGTCGGTGATCGCGCTGTCGATCATCCTGGTGGCTCTCAACAACATCTTAGGCAAAGTCCGCGAAGGCTCGCTATACATCGTCTTTGGCCTCGGCCTGTTTCACGGTCTGGGTTTCGCCTCAGTGATGGGGCACCTGCCGTTTCGGATGGTGGATCTGCTGCGGGTTGTCATCGGCTTCAACATCGGCGTCGAGCTCGGCCAGATTGCCATCGTCGCCGTCATCTTCCCAATCCTCTATCTACTGCGCACGACCTCGTTCTATCAACCCGCCATCTTGAGGGGTGTGTCCGCCGTGCTCATTGTGATTTCGGGCTGGTGGTTCATACAACGTGCGTTTGGGCTCGAATAAAGGCGCCACATGTTAGAGACGATCGAAAAACCCAGCGTCGGAGCCGATCAGATTGAAGCCCTCATCGTCGACTTCATCCAAGACGGCTGGATCGAAGACGAATCCGAGGAAATCGACCTCGACGAGAACCTATTGACCAGCGGGCTGGTCGACTCCGTCGGTATCGTGCGTCTGATCGCGCATCTCAAGACACGCCTGAAGGTGACCGTGCCCCCCACCGATCTAGTGCCAAGCAACTTCCGGACGATCCGGATCATGGCGGCTTATCTGGAAGGTCGGTTGGCAGCGGGCGACTGATCGGTCGGGTCAAGCAGGCTCGAGGCGGCCGGGCGGATCGATCAGAGACCGTCAGGGGCACGCGCTGCTCTCACTTGCGAAGGTCTCCTGACAGGATGCTGTCAAGAGGAGGTCGGTACACTCCATCGGTACTCTCCAACAGAGACCGACACCCGACCGAGAGGAGGCCCACATGCAACTGGTGAGACGAAGGGTACAATCCTTTCTGCCCGCCTTGGCCGCGACCCTATGCCTGACTCTGAGTGGCTGTGCGCACGCCGGAACCGACACCAACACGGACAGGAATCGAACGATGACGCCTCAGCATCACACCATCAACTACATCGAATTCACGGTCCTGGATCTGGCCGATGCCAAACGCTTCTACGGTACTGCCTTCGATTGGGAGTTCCAAGACTACGGACCTGAATACGCGGGCATCAAAAAATCCGGTGGCGGTGAGGTCGGAGGATTGACTCAAGGACCTGAAGTTGAGCGCGGCGGGCCGCTCGTCGTGCTGTATTCGGCCGACCTCGAAGCGTCCGTCGTCGCCGTCCAAGAGGCAGGAGGCCAGCTGGTGAAGCAACCATTCTCGTTCCCCGGTGGCCGACGCTTCCATTTTTTGGATCCCTCCGGCAACGAGCTCGCAGTCTGGTCCGAGAAGTAGTCGGCTCGACCGAGCACAGTCGTCGCAGGCAACTTCGACCGCCGTATCAGGGGCTGGAAGATTGCGGCAGGTCGTTGCGGCGACCGAGCCGAGCTCAGTGAGCTGGCTCGCTGTGACCTCGAGAGCTACATCACGCCACTTACTCCAGACGACCTGTCTCTCGGGATACTATCCTCTGCTCATCAACGTCCGGAGCATCGAAACATTAGGACCATGAGTACCCACCATCGCAATAACCCCGTTGATCTCCTCGTCATCGGCGCCGGCCCCGTGGGTTTGGCGTGTGCAATTTCGGCCCTCAGGCAAGGCCTCAGCGCGAAAGTGATCGACAAAGGGGCGCTGGTGAACTCGCTGATCGGTTATCCGACTCAGCTCGAGTTTTTCTCTACGCCTGAACTGATCGAAATCGGCGGCCACCCGTTTGCGACCCAGCGCTACAAGCCTACCCGCGAGGAGGCGATCAGCTACTACCAGGGTGTGGCGAAAGCCGAAAAACTGGATCTCAGACTCTACGAGCGCGTGCTCGCACTCGAAGGCGAAGTGGATCACTTTGTCGTGAAAACCGACCAGGATCAGCACCCTTGCCGCCACGTCGTCATTGCCACAGGATTCTTCGACATCGCCAAAATGCTCGGCCTCGAAGGCGAGGAAGAGCCTCGGGTCACGCACTACTACAAAGAACCTTATCCGTACACCGGACGGCACGTCGCGGTGGTGGGGGGCAAGAACTCGGCGGCCAAAGCCGCGTTGGATTGTTATCGAAACAACGCCCAGGTCACCCTGATCCATCGCGGCCCAGAGCTGTCCGACCGGGTCAAATATTGGTTACGGCCAGATCTCGAGAACCGTATCGCGGAAGGTAGCATCAAAGCCTACTTCAATACCGCAATCCGCAAGATCGAAGACCGGTCCTTGGTATTGGAGACGCCAAACGGCGAAGTCAGGATCGACAACGACTTCGTCATTGCCATGACCGGCTACCAACCGAACTACGACCTGCTGCAAACCTTGGGCGTCGAAATTGGTGACGACCCGGCGCGCACACCACTGTTCGATCCGGTCACCTTTGAGACTCCCCGTCCTGGGCTCTACATCGCCGGAACCGTATGCGGAGGCCTGCATACCGGGCGTTGGTTCATCGAAAACGGGCGCCACCATGCCGAGCAGATCGCGTTGCACATCGCAACCGGCAAGGCCCCGGAAGTTGATCTCGGCGCCAAGAATTGGAAAACAGCGGAATAGACGCCCGGCCAGGCGGCTTCGGTCGCCCAACCGGCAACACCTTGTCAAGCCACCCCCTCAGGCTCAGGGCCGGCGAGGTGGCTGATCGTTTCGACCTCAGCCAAAACGAGGCTGACCTCGTCATCTGTTGGCCTATACTGGGTGGCCTGTTGAAATATCTCATCGACAGCCTACGCACGCGACGCTGGAGCCATCTCTTTGTCGCCAACCTGCGCATCATGCTGGGATTCGCATTCCTGCCTGCGGGGCTCAAGAAGGCGCTTTATCAACCCTTCACCGACCCGCAGAACACCGGCGCCTTCCACGACTTCCTGCATATGTTCTACGCCACTGGCGTGTTCTATCAATTTGTCGGGATCGTCCAGTTGGTCATCGCCACCCTACTGATGACGCAGACCTTCGCCACCTTGGGGGCCTTGATGGCGCTGCCCGTCATCACGTGTATCACGGTGTTCTGCTGGAGCACGAGCGTCATACCCACCGCCATCGTCGCCACTATGATGCTCTCTGGCACCCTTGTTCTGATCGTCTGGGATATCGACCGCTGGCTGACGGTCCTGCGTCCCGGATTCGTCGCACCACCGTCCGACACAACGGCCACGCCGCCGATCGACCTGTCGTTATGGCGCGCTTGCGGCGCCGGCATCCTGGTTTTTTACGGCCTCACCTGCATCGCCTACGGCGGCGTCTACCGGCCCAAAGGCATAGATCCCAGCAATCCCGCGTTCTACGTCTTGCCTCTCATCGCGCTGTTTCCCATCGTCACCCTGCTCGTGGAACAGCGTCGGCGCGCCGTTCGGTCAGCCGATGAGAACGCCGGGGGATGATGCGATCGGCGGTTGCTGCTGTCAGGCATCAGCAACCGCATCAAACAGGCAGCGCTGCTCGAAGGCTTCAGGGGGCGGACACAGAACTTCACCCCGAGCGAGCCGTACAGAGTATTTCCAGCGTCGAAACGCTGGCTACGCTGCACATGATGTCTAGCTCGAGCACACCAGATCCATGCCAACCACACTATCGCGCACCAGGATAGACCCCGCGAGCATGGCGCGCTCCACGGCGGTGGCCCAGGCGAGGGTCGCTGCAACGCTGGCCGATGTCGGTATCAGTGGACCCGCGCCCCTCCACTTCGATACCTCGCCCATCACATCTGCTCACCTCTCCGAAAGTGGTCCGGCACCCACCATCCAAGCTTTGCTCGATCGCATGGGTAGACCCGAGGCCGCGGAATACAACGGCTTCTTCTTGCTCGACATCAGCCAAACCCTGGCCAATGAGGCCCGCCTGGGGGCGGCCATTCAGGATGCGATTGGTGGCCTGCGATATCGCAACATGGCTGCGTTCAAGGCCAATCACAGCCATCTCTTGCAATACGCCCGCGTGCGCGCCAACCCAGACGCCGGGCTGGAAGTAGCCAGTCTGCACGAGGTGACCACCGCCTGCTGCCTCGGCGTGCGCCCGGAAAATATCGTATTCGCCAACACCAACATGAACGCCCGCGAATTCCTGGCCTCATACCACCTGGGAGTCACCGCGTTCTGCTTCGATCACATCGAAAAGCTGCGCCGCATCGCCCACGTGGTGGCCGCGCGGGGACTCGACCCGCAGCGGCTACGCTTGTTCCTCCGCATCGCCGCGCCTTATGCCAGCCCGGTACTGAACATGGAGCGGTTTGGGCTCGAAGTCGAGAAGAACCCAGGCGAAGTGCGCGCTATTTTGCAACTGGCCGCGCAGTCGTCCATGCCGATTGTCGGCGTGGCCTTTCACGTGGGTATCGGCGCACGTAGCACCATGGTGTATAAAAACGTCTTCGACCGCGTAGCCCAGGTTTTAGATCTAGCCCAGGACCTGACACCAGTGCCACCGCAGATCATCAACATCGGTGGTGGGTTTGGTTTTGATGAACGTGCACATCAATTCCTGGGCACGCTCTCGGTGCCGGACCAAATCGACGAGATCGGGCGTGGCATACGCCGCCTACAACGGGCCTTTCAGTGGCCCTTAGAGGTCTGGTCGGAGATTGGCCAGGGAGCGGTCGGCAGCGCGGGCTCGCTGTTTGCACGCGTCGACTTCCACGAGCGGCGCGAGAATCCAGGATTGGCGTTACGGGTGTGCACGCCGACGCTTCCCGGCTCGTTCTTGTGGGCGCACGCGAGTAAGTCCATTTATGCCGATACCGAGCAGTGGCTGGTGAGCCCGGCGGGATACTGGGGTGTCGGCGTGACCCGCTACGCGACCATCCAACCGGAGGTGTGGGCGGTTCACCACGACCGGCGGGCGACGCGCATCGATGTGCCAGAGCGAGACTTGGTGCCGACTATGGTGTTCGGCAAAAGCTGTGATCCGGCGGACGCCCTGAATCCCTTCGTCGATGGCCAGCCGATCCGGTTCCTGCTGCCCGACCTGCACCGGGTGTCAGCGGACTGGTTTGCCCTGCGCCTGTGCTCGGGCGCCTACATGGACACGGCGGGTGACTTCAACGGCCAGACTCCGCGCTCCTTTCCCTGGCATTACGTGATCCCAGATGAGCCAACGCCGCCTCGCCTGTCGAGCCACCAGAGCACACGCCAGACAACCGGTACAACGGATGATTGGCAGTATCGCGATCGCCTACTCAGTCACAACATCGTCACTGCGGAGCAGATCCAAGCGGCTAAGGAATTGGTCGCCGATCAGTTTCTGGAGCACGAGCAGATGATCTCCTGGCTGCGGCAGACAGGTCAGTTGATCTCCACCCGCCAACTGACGGCGCTGCGGTATGAGCTGTGGCGTGCGGTGGAGGCGTGCGTGGACAGCGGTGTGAGCATGGTGCGGCTAAAAGTCCGCCGCGGCCAACCAGAGGCCGAGGGCGAGGTGGTGGCGGCGCTGGCTGCCAAGGTCATCGAGGCCACGGATGTGCCGAGCCTGCCGGTGCCGCAAGTCCACACCTGGGAGCAGCGCACGGCCCGCCTCATGTTCGAGCTGGAAGCTCTGCTGCTGCGACACGCCCAACGCCTGAGCGCTGGCCTGCGCGACAAGATGTTTCCTACCACCTACATCGCTATGACCGCCAAGCAACGCGGGGAGGGCGAGCCAGCGTACCGGCTGCGCCAGAAGGTGCTGGATCTGTCGCGTGGTCTGGACGGTATCAAGAGTGTCACGTCCATGACCACGGGCATGCGCTCCTGCCGGGTAGCCGAACAGGTAGCAGGCAGCTTTCGCATGTTCGTAGTCCCGTACGACGCCATCACGTCGCATGGACGCACACCGTTTGCCGGTATCAAATTTGGTGCTGAGCCGGGCGAATTGCGCTTCTACGCCCACGACCTACGAGGTCCACACCGTTTTGTCGAGCCGCTGCCGCGTGAGCAGCGCATGCGGCTTGATCTTCGCGATCGCGCCAACCACCCGGAGTCGCAACCCTGAGCCACACAACCATGATCAACTCGCTCAACAAACTACTAGCCCACGCCCGCCGCAGCGACGTCTATCGTCACTTATACCGGGATGTGCCCGCGACCATCACGGATATTCACCAACTGCCCATCCTGGAGCAGGTCAGCTACTGGCAAGCCTACCGAGAGGCGCCGGAGCGGGTCCTGTGTCAAGAGCACAACGACGGCCTGATCCTGTCCTCGGGCGGCACCACGGGTGCCCCCAAGCGCACCCACGTAACTCGCACAGAGTGGAACAACATTGCGGTGGCCGGTGCGGACGCGCTCCTGAGCGGAGGTCTGGGCGCCGGCGATCGGGTGGGTAACCTGTGCGCCGCAGGTGACCTGTCGACATCCATGTTATTCATACATGCTTCCCTGCTCGCGGCGCCGGTGCCTTTGATGGAGCTGCCGCTGTCGTACGCCATGGAGCCAGCAGCGATTGCGGCCAAGGTCATGGAGCTGCAGATCGAGGCCCTGGTGGGCACGCCGAGTATCTTGATTCCGACGCTAGAGGTTTATGCAACCCTGCGCCAAGGCGCCGCAGGGCCTCTGCGCAAGGCGCTGTTCTTGGGCGAGATGCTGTCGGAGGACCAAGCCCGGCATATGCGGCACTGCGCACCGGGGCTCCATATTCGGTCGGCCGGTCACTCCATGGTTGATGTTGGGCTGGTAGGGATGAGTGACGCCACGTGTTCTCTGGGCGAGCATCGAGAGATTTCAACCTGCGTCAAGCTCGAGCTCGTGGACCCGGATACCCACGAGGTCATCGACGAGGCCGGACGGCCCGGCGAGCTCCTGGTCACCAGCCTGGTGCGTCGGCTACAGCCGATCATTCGCTACCAGGTGGGAGACATGGCCGCGTGGACCGAGCCGCCGGGGGCACACCGCAAATACCGACTGGAGGGACGTGCACCGAGCTTCTGGTCGCTCGGCAATGGCTCCTACTCCTACCACGACGTCAAGGCTGTGTTGGATCGACTGGGCGTCCGCTATGTCGCCTTGCAACTGCATCTCTCAAACGTCGACGATCGCGATCACTTACAGTTGAAGATCGTCCCGTCGCACGACGAGCAACCCACCCCAGCATTGGCTACGACCATTGTCGAGCAGCTGGTGACAGAGCTGAAATGGGTCCGCGGGAACATCGACTCTGGGTTTATCGGCCCGGTGACTGTGCGCTGGTGCTCGCCAGCGGATATGTCGCTGAGCGCTCGCGTTGGCAAGACCCTGCCGGTGGTCGATACGCGTTGATCCTGACTGCTAGTTTTTAGCTCACGGTCGAAACCGACCTGTGCTCCGCGGTGCAGTGGGTTGTGATCCGCGTGACGAACGCCGCCGTTCGCGTCCTTCAACCCAGCATCACGGATCAGTGCAAAAAACTTTTCGCATCGAGGGGGCAAAACTTCACCGCCTCGGACTACTCCCCAGTGAAGTCACATCCGGCCTTCCGGATCGCTGATGCAATCGGACAAACATGCCTGCACCGACCTGTGACCAGCGAATCGGCAAGGCACAGAAAACCTCTTTACTAGGAGAGCATTATGCGAATTTTGATCACCCTGATTCTTCTCTGTCTGACGGTGACACCTGCCCAGGCACAACTGCAGGCGATGTGTGGCGACTGTAATCTAGACCTGTCGGTGAACATCTCCGACGCCCTTCTCGCGATGCAGGCCGCGGCTGGCAACATTACTTTGTCGCCGTTAGCTGGACCGCTTTGCGACGTGGATGCCAGCGGCGGGCCCACCTCTACGGACGGACTGATGATCCTGCAGTTTGCTTCCGGCCTACGAGCTACTCTCAACTGCCCGGCGATGCCACCGGCTGTTGCTCCGAACAGGGTCATCGACCCGGCCTTCGTACCCTTTGGCACCTGTGTCCAGGGGCAGTCCAATGGCAATGGCTGGGCTTTCACCATTCTCGGCAACGCAGGTTTTCCGAGCGGCACTGTCGCCCCTGTTCCCAACGGAGCGAGCGCTCCCACCCTAGCGACTCAGTGGGTCACGACCATCAACGGTCCAATGTTTCCCGGCTATACAGCCACCCCGACCCACAGTAACTGCTTTATGCTCCAGGACTCGGCGGGTGCGCCGGCTTCTATCCAAATTGGAAACTGTGTCGCAGACGCCACGGGAACGCCCTGTGCCTTCTGAGCGTTCATGACCTGACCGCTCTGTCGGCCGGCACCCGTGCCGGCCGACAACCTGTCGCCGGCAGACCTGTCGCCGGCAGACCTGTCGCCGGCAGACCTGTCGCCCACAGACCTGTCGCCCACAGACCTGTCGCCCACAGACCTGTCGCCCACAGACCTGTCGCCGCCGTCATCCTTTCGAGACCATCCCTCTCCCGGGCCGAAAAACAAAACTGGACGAGAACTTAGCCTAGCTCGGCTTATTAGGCAGCTCTCGATTTCCGCCAGCGATGCGGACCGCCTCGCGAGCGACGACGTCGACCGGATCGAGGGTCTCAATGGAACCGACGGTTCCCCGGCCGAGGGCCAACGGCAACTCCGTACAACCCAAGATGACGCCGTCGACACCCTCCGCGGCCACCAGCGCGAGTGCCTCATGTAGGGCATCAGCATAGGGCTTGCCGCTTTGGGGGTCGTGGGTGAGGCCGGCTTTGATCCCGCCGCTATGATCGCCATCTTCCCAGGTGGATCCGTAGATCGATCGCATAACGAGCTCGTCTTGATGGCGTGCTCCATCGATGAGATCGAGCAAGGAGATCACCTCGATCTCCGAATCGGTGCGAGCGGCCGCCCGGGGATACAGTTCGGTACGCAGCGTTCCCGTGGTCGCCAGCAGACCGATCCGAGTCCAGCCCAAGCAACCGGCGGCAGCGAGGGTCTCTTGTACCATGTCGAGCATCGGTAGGCGGGTTTGGGCGCGGATGTCGTCGAGGAAAACATGGGCGGTGTTGCAAGCGATGAGCCCAAAATCAGCCCCCGCCGCCTCCAGCCGACGTGCACCGTCGATCAGATCTGGGACCGGGGACGGGCCGTCCCCGAGCAGATAGGCTGTCCGGTCCGGAGTCTCGGGGATCGAGACCACAATCCAAGACGGGTACCCTTGGTCGCCCGTCACCGGGCCAACCGCTGCCAGGAGGCGACGTTCCATCTCGAGATGCGCATGCGGACCCAGACCACCGATGATGCCGATGCGGCCACGCCATTGCGAGGATTCTGTTGCTTGGCTCATTCCGCGGTCCGATCCAATGCAGCGACCCCAAAAGCCAACTCTATCAAGTCGGCCTCGGTTCTCCATCTGGCTTTCGTCCCTGGATCCGAGCTCGCGGTCTTCGCAACAGCCGTTTCGTCAATCCGGGAAAGGGAAAGTTGGAGATCGACGGGGCGGGCACCGTCCGCAAACAGCAGGACCGTCAGTCTCAATCGCCGCAGATCTTAGCCAACGCTGGGCGATCCTTTAACAAGAATCCATCCTTGGAGGTCTGGACAAATCCGGCTTTGGCCCACCGGCTCATGATGCGGATACTGGTCTCGATTGTGGTACCCGTCATGTCGGCGAGATCGAGCCGCGACAGCGGCACAGGTATGAAGACGCCTTCCCCACGCACCTGGCCGACCGATCCGCCGAGCTTCAAGAAGAGTCGAGCGAAGCGCGGCTCGACACGCGAAAAGGTACTCTCCACCAGGCAATTGCGACACTCGGCTACGTGCTCGGTAAACACCGCTAGAAAATCGCCGAGAAGCTGCGGATTCGCCGACAGCAGCTTGCGGCTCGGGATGTCCAGGCACACCGAACTTTGGATCGCGGTCACCGTCACACGGCTCACCCGCCCGCCGAGTGCCGAGAGACCAATCGCATCACCAGGGCTGAATAGCGCTAGCAACGCATGGCGACCGTTGGCGGTTGCACGCGTCATCTTCAGACGGCCCTGTAGTAAAACAAACACCGACAACGATCGCTGTCCTTCTTCCAAAATCGCCTCATCGGGTCGTAGTGACCGCGGCGTCCCGGCTGCGACTAGAGCGAAGAGGCTGCTGGTCGGCATTGAGGCGTATCGATCGTGGGCCGCCAAGGTCTCGATCAAGGCATCTTTGACGAAGGGCTTTGTACTGATCTCAATCATCACCCATGAAGCTATTGCCAAGCAGCATGGCTGTCGCCACCCAGCCGGGTGGGCCGAGGCGGTCAAGCCGGGCGAAACTTTTGCCGTCCGCCGTGCGTTGATAAAGAACAGATCCTTCTACCATCTTGCGGAGACCGGGAGATCACCTCATGCACGACATTTTGAACGACATCCGAATCGGCCTGCGGGGGCTTCGCCAGCGCCCTGGCTTCAGCCTGGTCGCCATCCTGACTCTGAGCCTCGGCATCGGCGCGACCACGGCCATGTACGCGGTGATCCAGGGTGTGCTGCTCAACCCACTCGATTATCCCGAGCCGGAACGGCTGATGTTGGTGCAGGAGAAGAACCCCGAGGCAGGTTTCCCTCGCTTCTCGCTGTCGCCGCTCAACTACCGCGACTATCGCGACATGAACCAGTCGTTCGAGTATCTTGCAGCGGCCACCGGCGCCAGCCTGGCATGGAGTCCTGAAGGCGGTGGACCGGCGCAGCAGTGGCGTGCCCGTGCGGTCACCCACGAGTTCCTCGAAGTGTTCGGCGTCAAGCCGTTGGTCGGGCGTGACTTCGGTCCAGAAGACGACCAGCCCGACGCGCCGCCGACTGTGATGCTGGGCTACGAAACGTGGCAGAAGCTGGGAGCCGATCCGAACATTGTCGACACCGATCTAATGATCGACGGCACATCGACTCGGGTCCTCGGCGTGTTGCCGGAGGGGCTGCCCACGGCTCGCGAGGCGCTGATTCCCTTGTCCATGGATTGGGAAGAGGGTGGCCGTGGCGGCCACTGGCTGATCGGCTTCGGGCGGCTGAAAGACGGCGTCACCGTGGAAGCGGCACGGGGCGATTTGGAACACGTGGCGGCGACGCTGGAAGCTGAGTACCCCGACAGCAACTCGGGCTGGGGATCGATCGTCGACCCGCTCCAAAAACGTATGGTAGAAAATGTGGAGACGGCGCTGTGGATACTGCTCGGGGCCGTGGGTGTGGTGCTCTTGATCGCTTGCGCCAACGTCGCCAATCTCACACTGACCCGCCTCGCACGCCAGGAGCGTGACGTGGCGGTTCGCTGTGCTTTGGGCGCCGGACGCTGGCGGCTGCTGCGCCAGATGCTCAGCGAGAGCCTGGTGATCGCCATCCTGGCGGGTGGCCTGGGCCTGCTCCTGGCTCGCTTCGGGGTGCCGCTGCTGATCCATCTCGACGCCGGCAACCTACCGCGCGCCGACTCGATCACCATCGACGGGCCGGTTTTGGGCATCAGTCTCGTCGTCACCCTCTTGACGTCACTCCTCTTCGGCTTCGCTCCCGCCTTCTCGGCAGCACGACCGGATCTGGCCGGCACCATGAAAGACGGCGGGCGCGGCCACGCTGGTGGCCGCCGCGGCGAACGGCTGCGGACCACGCTGGTGCTCGGTGAGGTGGCCTTGGCACTGATGCTCTCGATCGCCGCGGGCCTTCTCATGAAAAGCTACGGCAACCTGCTGTCGGTGGAGCCTGGTTTCGACGCCGCGCCGCTGTGGACCGCTTCGGTCAATCTACCCGCCAGCTCTTACGAGGAAGACGAGCGCAAGGTCGCCTTCTATCAGCAACTGCTCGATGAGGCGCGGGCACTACCGGGCGTCGAAGCGGCAGCCACGGTGATGCCCATGCCACTCTCGGGCAGCGACTACGTGCTGACCTTCAACATCGAAGGACGCCCGACTCCCGAACCGAACCAGTCACCCAACGCCAACATCCGCTTCGTCTCCGAAGACTACTTCGACACGTTGAACATCCCGGTCCACAAGGGCCGGACTCTGGATCGGCGCGACCGGGAAGGCTCCGAACCGGTGCTGGTGATCAACCAGGCGGCGGCTGAGACCTTCTGGAGCAACGAGGATTCACTCGGCGCCCGCATTACCTTTGGCCGCCCGGAAGACGAGGACACCGAGTGGTACAAGATCGTCGGCGTCGCCGCCAACGTCCACCACTCCTCGCTCGACGGTGAGCCTGCACCGGCGTTCTACCGCTCGGTTTACCAGGGCACGCCGGACTTCGCCACCATCGTCCTGCGCACGGCGGACGAGCCCACCACCTTGGCGGGGCCGCTACGCAGCACGGTCAGTCGCATCGACCCGGCACTGCCGCTGGCCCGAGAGCAGGCGGGTGACGCCTACCTCACCGACGCCGTCGCCGAACCCCGCTTCAACGCCACGCTTCTCGGTGCTTTCGGGGGACTCGCCTTACTCTTGGCCGCCGTTGGTGTTTTTGGAGTCATCAGTTATACCGTGGCCCAACAAGTCCGCGAGATCGGTGTCCGCATTGCACTCGGAGCCGGCACCGGACGCATCATCCGCTGGGTTGTCGGCCGGGGATTTCGACCCGTCGCCTGGGGTATCGCAGTTGGCCTCGCCGGCGCCATGCTCACCAACCGTCTTCTCGGCAGCCTCGTCTTCGGTGTACCGACCGTCGACGTCGTGACCTACGTCACGGTCGCCGTTGGGCTCGCCATCGTAGCGTTGGCGGCGTGTTTGTTCCCAGCGCTGCGGGCGAGCCACATCGAGCCAGTGGCGATCCTGCGCGACGAGTGAGCCGGGGTCGATCCTGGCGGCTGGCTAGATCCGGATGCCGCCGACAAACGGATCAGCAGATGCATGCCCCACCGAACAACGTCGAGCCTCGTTTCATCAACCATCTGCCGATGCCTGGCTGGCGGCCTACTTGCCCTGCTGTTGCAGGGCTGCCTGCTCGTTGCGATCCGTCCGACCGGAAAGGGCATCGGCGTCAAGGCCAAGGATCTACCGCAAGTGTCGTCCTTGGACGGCGACAAGGTTTACAGCCTCATCGGCCCCGACCGAATTCCGGCAATCGACGATCCGCAGTTCGTACAGGCGGACCAGGCCGACTTCATGGCCGACGATGAATGGGTGCTCGGGGTGGTTGTCGAAGGCGAGGCGAAGGCTTATTCGCTGTGGCACCTCGACCGCCACGAAATTGTCAACGATTGGATGGGCGGCGAGCCAATCGCCGCCACCTGGTGACCGCTGGCTCACACGGGCGTCGTGTACGTCCGCCCTCAGTCAAAAGACGGAGACGCTTCCACCCTCGGGGTATCGGGCAAGCTGTGGCGAGACGCTCTGGTGATGTACGACCGGCACTCGCGATCGCTTTGGTCCCAGGTTGACGGACGTGCTTGGGCCGGTCCAATGGTCGGCCAGACTCTGACCAAGATTCCGTCCCAAGTCAGTACCTGGGCGACCTGGAAAAACCAACACCCAAACACCCAAGTGTTGGTCAAGCCGGCGCTCGAGAAGTCACCCTACTCCAGTTACTTCGAGCGCGCCTCCTGGGTAGGCCTACCCTGGACCCGTATCAGCCGTGACAACCGGCTACCGGCAAAAACCCTCATCATCGGTATCGAGCTCGGCGACTCGTCGGCTCTTGCCATCCCCACCGAGCAACTGGAGCGCGAAGGTTGGATCAGCGGCGAGGTGGCAGGCCTGCCCGTTCTAGTGGGTGCACCGCAGGACCCTAGGGCTGCCCTGGCCTACGTCCGGCGGATCGGGAATCGTGAACTCGACTTCTCCACCAGCACAGAGGGTGTTTATCTAATCGATCAGCAGACCGGAAGCCGCTGGCAGTGGGCAACCGGCGCTGCCGTTTCTGGTCCGCTGGCTGGGGAGAAACTAATGCCTCTTCAGACCACGCCGATCTACTGGGCCACTTGGACCGCGTTCCATCCCGACACTGTGCTCTGGTAAATCCCGTGCTGTGGTAGTCCCGTGCTCTGGTAGGTCCCGGCTGGCGCGATGGTGATTGGGCCCGTGTAATGCAATACGCCGGCTAAAGCCGGCTTCAGCCAGCGCAGCTGATAGCACGGGGATTTAGGCCCGTGCTATCAGCGCTTGTCGCTCCGGCTATTCGCTCAAATCAAGCAAGATCGAATCGATCGAGATTCATGACCTTGTTCCATGCGGCCACGAAGTCGCCCACGAACGTCTGCTGCGAGTCGTCGCAGGCATAAACCTCGGCAAGAGCTCGGAGCTGGGCGTTCGAACCGAAAACGAGGTCCACACGGCTGCCGGTCCACTTGACCTCGCCGGTCTGGCGATCGCGCCCCTCGAACACACCCTCAGAAGACGGCTTCCACTCGGTGCTCATGTCGAGCAGGTTGACGAAGAAGTCAGCCGTCAACGATTCGGGCCGATCGGTGAAGACACCGTGTTTGGACTGCCCGGCGTTGGCATTCAAAGCCCGCATGCCGCCGACCAGCACCGTCATCTCGGGAGCGGTCAGCGTCAACATGTGCGCCCGATCGAGCAGTAGATCCTCGGCTGACCGATCCTGGCCCGGTGCGAGGTAGTTGCGGAACCCGTCTGCCTTGGGTTCGAGGACGGCGAACGAGTCTGCGTCGGTGTGGTCCTGCGACGCATCGGTGCGCCCCGGCGTAAACGGCACCTGCACCTCGTGCCCGGCGTTCTTCGCTGCCTGCTCGACGGCAGCGCACCCGCCGAGCACAATCAGGTCAGCAAGCGAAACTTTCTTGCCACCCGACTGCGAGCCGTTGAAGTCGTTCTGAATCGCCTCCAGAGATTGCAGTACTTTCTGCAATTCTGCCGGGTTGTTGACGTCCCAACCCTTCTGCGGAGAGAGACGGATCCGGGCTCCGTTGGCGCCACCGCGCATGTCGGTGCCGCGGAATGTTGCGGCCGACGCCCAGGCGGTTGTGACCAACTGCGCAACGGACAATCCAGACGCCAGGATCTTGGCCTTGAGATCGGCGATATCCTGCTCTCCGATCAGCTCGTGATCCACCGCCGGGGTCGGGTCCTGCCATAACAGCGGCTCGGCGGGAACCAACGGACCGAGGTACCTCGAGAGGGGTCCCATGTCACGGTGGGTCAGCTTGTACCACGCCTTGGCGAAGGCCTCGGCGAAGGCCTCGGGGTTCTCGTAGAAGCGCCGCGAGATCGGCTCATAAATCGGGTCGAACCGCAACGAGAGATCCGTGGTCAGCATCATGACAGGGTGTGACTTCGACGGATCGTGGGCATCGGGTGCGGTGCCGGACACCGTCGGGTCCTTGGGAGTCCACTGATGTGCACCGGCCGGGCTTTTTGTCAGTTCCCACTCATTGTCGAACAGGATCTCGAAGAATTCGTTGTTCCACTTCGCCGGCTCGGTGGTCCAGGCACCCTCCAACCCGCTAGAGATCGTGTGGACACCCTTACCGCTGCCGTAGCTGTTGTTCCAGCCGAGCCCCTGATGCTCGAGGTCGGCACCCTCGGGTTCGCGATCGAGGTGGTCTTCCAAGTCAGCTCCGTGGGCCTTGCCGAAAGTGTGACCGCCGGCGATGAGCGCAACCGTTTCCTCGTCATTCATCGCCATACGGGCGAAGGTCTCTCGGATGTCCCTGGCGGCCAGGAGCGGGTCCGGGTTGCCGTTCGGCCCTTGCGGATTGACATAAATCAGGCCCATCTGCACAGCGCCGAGCGGATCTTCGAGCTCCCGGTCACCACTGTAGCGCTTGTCGCCGAGCCACTCGGCCTCGGGACCCCAATAGATGTCTTCTTCGGGTGCCCAGACGTCTTCGCGCCCGCCAGCAAAGCCGTAGGTCTTGAAACCCATCGACTCGAGCGCCACATTACCGGTGAGGATCAGCAGATCAGCCCAGGAGATTTTCCGGCCGTACTTCTGCTTGATCGGCCACAACAAGCGGCGGGCCTTGTCGAGGTTGACGTTGTCAGGCCAGCTGTTGAGGGGCGCAAACCGCTGGGTACCGGAGGCACCGCCGCCACGACCGTCGTGGATACGGTAGGTGCCTGCGCTATGCCATGTCATCCGAACGAAAAGCGGCCCGTAATGACCGAAGTCGGCCGGCCACCAGTCCTGAGAGTCGGTCATCAACGCCGTGAGATCTGCCCTCAAGGCATCCAGATCGAGCGTCTTGAACTCCTCGGCGTAGTCAAAGTCCTCGCCCATCGGATTGGACTGAGGGGAGTTCTGGTCGAGAACCTTCAGGTTCAACAACTTCGGCCACCACTGTTGGTTGGCTGTCGTTCCCGTGGGTTGAACTGCCCCATGCATCACCGGGCACTTGCCTACACTCTCCATGTTTTGGTCAGTCACGCTGCTCTCCTTCTAACTGGAAATAGGTGTTCTTCGTATTTTTAGGGTTGTGGGTGAACGTGTGGGATCCTGGGTGGGACGCGGTACTGTCGGGGCGCAGTCCTGGCGATTGCAGAACCGCCGGTGACAGCACCTCTCGGTGTGTCAGATGGCTCTGGCTTCAGGCAGGGGCTAACTGCACACAAGTACACCCATGGGGATTAGAGGTTCGCGAGTTGGCTTGCTAGATCTGCTTTGGGCCAGCTCGCTTCCCCTTGCTCGAACTCTGCAACGGTCCCGATCGGGCCGCTTTTTTTCCGTCATCCGGAGCCGCCTTCTGGCATGACGGACAGCGCCCCCAGTAGATGACTTCGGCTTCGTCGATCTCGAACGCGTGATCGTCGTCCGCGATGAGGCACGGTGCCTCCCCGAGAGCACAGTCGATATCGAACGTCATGCCGCAGCCTCGGCAAATCAGGTGATGATGATTGTCACCTACCCGATCCTCATAACGAGCCGCAGATCCCGCCGGCTGGATTCGACGGACGAGATTCTTCTCGGCCAAGGCACTGAGGGTGTCGTAAACCGCCTGGCGAGAAATGGATCCGATGACTCCCCGAACATCGTCGATCAGCTCGTCGGCTGTGGCATGGGGATGCGACGACACGGCACGCATGATGGCCAGCCGTTGAGCCGTCACCTGCAGGCCGTTCTCGCGAAGGAGTTTGTCGATATCGCTGTGCATGATGTGATCATGTGATCATGAATTCTGGACTCAGTCAAGTATTTGATCGAGTCAACTTCTGATCGCACGACCTGTCTGGCCTTCTATGGGCCACTCATCAGATGACTCCACATTTGTTGCTCTATCCGCTTAGAATGCCCGGACACCAGAGAAGACCCAACTTGTAATCCAGGCGGCTACCTTTTTCTTGGAGATGTGCGATGCGCTATTCTTCCGCCGACCTCATGGTCACCCCCTTCCTTCGCCTCCTCAGCGCCACGCGCGCTGCGGTCACCGGCCACCCTCGCCGGGTCTTACTCGCGACGTTGGTCGCCTTAATAATGGCTGGACCGTCGAAGGCGCAGACCGGTAACAAACCCGAGGGTTCTATAGCTGGCGAGACTTCGACCTCAGTGCCGCCCGCGAGCGGTCTCGAGTGGCTCGAGAAGACGATGGCACGGGAGGTTGAGTTGATACAGCCTCGTCCCCTGGTGGAGCAGAAGGGTACCTTTCGTAGCCTGGTGCCGGCCAAGATACTGGCCCCCCCGGTTTTGACCGAAGGGGTTTATTACACCCAACTGGACATCGGCACCACGGTTCCGATGGAATGTTATTTTTATACCGAACCGCTAGATATGGCGGGCGACCTTGTGGCGCTGGCAGAGGTGGTGCTCGGGCACCTCGAGAAACAGGCTGGCGAAATCGTGATGCGTGGGGTCGAGAAAATCGAGGCTGGCGCGGTTGACGGCAGTCCCTTCTTAGGCCTGTCGTGGATGTATCGCACCCTAGGTGACAATGGGCCTCTCGTCTGGCAGCTGAAGCAGCGGCTCGGGCGACGGGGTGCCGGCTCTGTCTACTGTATTCACAATGAGGTTGGTTACTCAGCAACTTTTGCACGCGCCTTCGAACAGATCCTTGGGAGTGTGCAATGGTCAGCGTCGTCTCCCCTGCCGTTTTATTCCGAAATCGCCGTCGTCGAAATTCGGGGAACCCCGTGCGGTATCGCCCACAACACCTACACCGTCGACGAAGAAGGTGATGTGCGGGGCGATCAAATCCAAAGCCTGCTGCTGCAAGTGGATGCTCGAACGCTGTCGACTTCCGATTCGTATGACGTCGAGTTCTCGGATCCTGAAGGTCAACTGATCAACGAGCTCAGCATCGACGCTAAACAGGGCGAGATCTCGACCAATCTGAGTCTGGCTCCCAGCGAAGAAGGATTCTGGGATGTCTCCGGAATCCTTCAGGGCAAGGACTTCTCGGCCCAGATTGATGCTCAACCCCTGCTCTCCTCCTATGGTCAAGCGCTGGCGATGCGAGACTTCATGGCCGATCCGGAGACGCAACGTGGACAGCTTTCGTTTCGCTCCTGGATGCCCGGCACCGATCCGACCGTCATCTCGCCGATCACGGTCGACTTCGGGGAGAAGACAGCCGAAGGGTTCCACGCCAAACTGGACGTTGCTGGCGTCGTGATGGAAACCATCCTGGATAGCCAAGGCTCTGCGATCAGCGCCAAGGTCGACCTGGGAGCCATCAGCATGACCCTGCGAAGGATCCATGTCGAAGGCACGCTGTTAACTCCCTGACTCTTATTTCGAAATGACTTGCGTCAACAATCGATTACGCTCCGCCCGGCTGATGAGATGGCTTATTGGCGTGCTGTGCCTCGCTTGGCTGCCAGCGTCTGAAGCAGAAGACTTCACCTACCTCCACGAGATTCCGATCCGGACTCCCGCGGAGGGTCTCGTGCCAGGCGTGCCACCGAAGATCATTCTGGAGGTCAGTGACCCTGCCGCAACGATAGCCGCAATACCCCATGCCAAGCGCCAGGGTGAAACGACGCTCCTGCTCGACCTCGCCGACCTGTCGGAGGCCACAGATCCACCGACCGACGCGCACCGGCTGCCGAGTTTCTTCGTTGACTACGACGAACCGGACGTTGTGGCGTTGAGCCAGCGGCTGACCAATGAGCTCGGCGCCGAGCCGTCCATTGAACAGCTGACAAACTTCGCTTCCGCTGCCATTCCCCAGAAGATGTTGGGGCGCGGTTGGGACTTGGCTTCCCGGGTCGCAGCGCACGGCGAAGGGGATTGTACCGAACATGCGGTGCTGCTTGCCGCGGTGGCCCGAGCTGCCGGCCGCTCAGCCCGCGTTGTGGTTGGCACCGCATTCGTCGAGCTGGACGATCGGTTCCATGCCTATGGGCATGCATGGACGGAGATCCACGATGGCCAAAGCTGGCAGCGGGCCGACGCAACGAGGATCGACCAGGGCTCGGTGGTCTATTACCTGCCGCAGCTCCGGCTGACCAACGAAGGCCCGGGATATCGATTCGCGTTGACGGTCGCGCTCCAGAAAACACTCCCCAAGTCGGTCGAAATTTTGGCGACGGATCCTCCGTAGTACCGGCGCCTGTTGGCGCTTCATCGCCAAGGAACAGCCGGAATCGGCCAGACTGAGGGCTGGCGCGAAGCCTGTCTTGAGCCCCAAAGGGGCTGGATGACAAAACCCGGGGCAAGCGAAGCGCCGCACCGGGTAGGGCCGCCCCTTATTCCTCGCGCGAGCTCCGGCCCAGGATCCCACTCTCGAAAAGGTTCTCCGGCGGCCGCGCGATATGACGGCGACCGGCTTCGGAGGTCTGCTGACCCGCCCAATCAACAAAATTCCAGAACCGAGCCGGATCGGCGACCCCGAGAGTCGCGAGGCCGTCACGATGAGTGAAGGACGCGGGGTCGTCCCCCCGAAGCTCGAGCCACCGCTGGATCAGAGCCACGCGGTCCGCGGGCAAACAGGTGGGCCATTTGAGCAGGTCGAGGAGGACGTCGGTGTCGTTCGGACCCGCCAAAGCAGCGGCGGCGGCACAGGGGGGCCGTCCGAGATGGCGGGTGCGACGGACCACCTGCTGCAAGAGCTCGGAGTCCTCCCCCAGGCGACGAGCTGCGCCGAGGAACGTGGCGTTGAGCCACTGATCGATCGGCCGGGCTCTCCATTCGACCGGTGAGCTCTCCAATGTGTCCAGGACGGCCACGGCAAGCCGCCGAGCCGGCGCGCGGGGAAGCCGCAGGAGCAGGCTCTCCGAGACTTCCCAAGGGATCTCCGAACCGATCTCGAGAGCCTGACGAAAAACCCTCGGCACCATCGTTTGCACCTCGTCCACCGGCATGTGGCCAGCCATGCTGGCGAGGGATTCCACGCTCCACGAGCCTTTCGCCCATTGTTCCGAGAGGTCGGCGCCGAGACCGATAATCGCCATCTGAAGGGCGCTCGACGCACCACGCCGGAGGATCTTGGGATCGACATGACCGTCGAGGATCTGCAGGGCACCGGCGAAATCCGCAAGGGTGACGCTGCCGAAAATCAATCCGTCCTCGGAGCGGTCGGCGACAACACCTTCCATCCGTCTCGCGATGTCGAGAGCGGCACGATTCAGCAAGTCCGCGCCCAGGGGCTCTTCGAGCTTCACCAACAGGCGGCACCACAGCTGGGGGTTGTGCCAGGAAGTTTTGGCCATCTGCCGCTCGAGATCTTCCCGGATCCCCTTCAGCCAGGGCAGGGGCCAATCCCGCGCCGCGGCGTCATTCGCCCCTGCCATGAAGCGCACCGCCAGCAGATCGAGTTCGAGAATTTTCTCCTCTCCCCAACTTGCGAGGAGGTCGTCGTCAGCGATTTGCCTTCGCAGCTGCTCAGCGGCGTGGACAATCCTCGGAGCCAGATCGCTCACCCCGGAAGAAGGTAGACGATCGGCCAGGGCGCTGAGGGCCTCGGTTGCAAAGTGGAGTGCATCCGAAACGGATGGCTTGGATCTGTGATGCTGGGGATCCTCCAGGGTCGTGACCAGCAGCTCAGCCAAGGCCGGGGCCGTCGCCTCATCCGCCACACCGGCGATCTGGATCAAGTAGCCTCCGGCCTTGGGTCGGTCAAAAGAGAAGGGGCTCTTTTCATCGTCCGCGATCCGCGCCAGCCAAAGCTCCGCCAACCGCCCAGGCCAAGGAGCTCCCAGATCGATCGCCAAGGTGTTGGCGGACCAGTAGAGGCTCTGCAAGAGGGTCTCGTCCCGCGTCTCTCTCAGCGTCTCCAGCACACGCTCGAGGATCCGCTCCTCCAAACCTCCGTCGATCTGCCGCGTGAAGTGGGTCAGCCAGGCCACAGAGTAGGGAGAGGCGTCCTCGGCAAGGACCGACTCGGCGAAGCGGCCGGCCGTCTGAGGATCGCCGCCGTCGAATTGTGACAGGAGGACCACGCAGGAGGCCACCAGATTCGAATCTTCGGGGGTCTCGGCGAGACAGGCGGGGGTGATTACCTCGCGGACATAACGCTCGTGGCGCTCCCCGTCGAGGCCGCTCAGAGCGACGAGGATGGCGTCCCGGTGGGCCAGGAAACGTCGCCCGTTGACCGAGCTCTCGAGGAAGGTGGCGAGGGCCGCCTGGCGCGCCGACGGCGAGGCCGCGGCCAGGCCCCACAGCGCACGCACCTCCTGAATGTCGAGCACCTCGTCCTCGACGTCGAAGGCCCGGGCCAGATCCTGTCCCGTCTCCTCGGCGCGATACCAGGAATATCCGAGTCCGGCCAGTAGGACCCAAAGCACCCCGGCATTGAACAGGAGGCGCGGTGCGCTGCAGGCGACGAAACGACGATGAGCCGCGAAGCGTAGGCGGCCCCTAAGCCTCTCCCAGAACAGGCGGACGAGGGATATCGGGCCCAGCAGAGCACCCGTCTTGCGCCAGCCCTGGGCGCCCTCGAAGAGCTCGGCGCGGCCTGCGAGGAGGGTCTGCCAGCGGCGACGCTTGGCGTCGAGGGCAACAATCGCCCGCGCCAAATAATCGTGGTAAAGGCTCCAAACCTCCCCCTGTTCTGGATCCCAGCGGCGCCGGACCAAGCCTTCGCGCTCGAGGGAGCGGAGGAGGGTCTGGAGCGTCTCCGGCGACGCACCCGCCCAATCCCCCGACGCCGTTACAAGCTCGTCGAGGGTCTTGATGTCACTCCTCGGTATGTCGCGATTCGGTATGTCACTCCCTGGAGGGCCGCTGTGCTGGCCTGTCATCAGCCGCCGCAAAAGGGACAGCGCCGCGGCTTTGCCCCCTGGCCCTCGGCTCAGCCGACCCTCGAGATAGGCAGCCTCGAGCCCTCCCGCACCTCCCGCTTTACGCAGGGCGCCAGGAGTCAGAGGTCGAAGGCCGGTGAGCCCTCCCAGCACGACGCGCAGCTGGATCGGTAAGACGCCTTCCGAATCGGCGGCGTCGAGCTCTTGCGCCAGCACCTCGACAACCTGCCGAAAGCCGTTGTCCGGACGAGAAACCGCCCCCTCGTGCATCACATGGTCCACCACCGTCTTGACGTGGACCGCCGCCAGTCGGCGCACTAGGAACGTTTCGGGCGTTTCGGGCGCTTCGAACCAGAACGAACGCAGCCCGCCCGCCACGTCGCTGCGCACTGCAAACACAGCGTGCAGGGCGCCAGCGCGCAACAACCGGCGGAGGTCGCCCCAGAACGGGTTCCGGCGCGCCAAATGATCGGCCGATAACACCGTCCGATCTTCCTGGCTCACCAGCCGTTCGCCGTGACCGCTCAAATAGTCGTCGAGCTGATCAAACATCAACACTGGCCGCCGACCCACCGTGGCGCGCAGCCGTTCCAAGACGTCGAACAAATTTTCGGTGGTGATCGCTCCGTCAACGCCCAACTGCTGGCGCTGCGCTGCCTCGAGACCCCGTTCGACGGCTACCTGAAGCGCGTCGCGAAGAGCCTGCTCCGGCCCCAGCCGCCAGTGGGATCCCCAGACGTCGAGGTAGACTGGCAACCAGGTGCCGACACGCATCAAGCGACGCGCCACCCCGAGCTTGAGGAGGGTCGATTTGCCGACCCCTGAATCCCCCACCACAAAAACCAAAGGGCTCGACTGGACCACGCGGCTCAAGTGGGTGACATCGAGCTCCCGTCCCGCCAGAAAATGCTCAACGCCGACGAGGTTGGGCTCGTAGATGGCGGCGCCCTCCGGGGCCGGCGGGAGCTCGAAGACGCTGCTGTCCACGAGCCGCGAACGACGGGATTCTGCGATCCAGAAGCGCACCACCAGGCCGGCTGAAACGAGGGCGCCAATCAAGGCCACGAGAGTTTGGAGGCTGCTGTCCATACACTCTCCAATCAATCGTCGAAGGGGTCGGCGAGCGGCACGGAGAGATCGAGAGCGCCGTCTCCGGCCCGCCTCACCTCCGTCGCCCATTCGATGAACTGGGAGCCAACAGCCTGATAGACCCCGTGGTCAGTGCTTCCGAAACGGGTGGGGGGGACGCCCCGCAGCCGGGCGATCCGTTCGATCAGCCGAGAACCGTCGCCACTAAGGCAGGTGGGCCAACGCAGAACCATCACCAGCTCGGCGAGGTCGCTCTCGGCGGCCAGGGGAGCCGCGGCGGCGCACGGTGGACGAGGCAGCGAGCGGATGCGGTCTAGCACCTGCCGGAAGAGCTCTGAGTCCTCACCCAGGAGGCGGGCCGCGGCGCCGAGACCGGCCCCCAGAGCCGACAGCTTCGACAGATCAGTGGACCCGCCCCCCAACCCTTCCATCTCGACCAGGATCTTGTCGACGAGGGCGCGGGCGTCAGCTTTTGTCATCCGCTCGACCAGGGCGGGCAAGCCCGCCGCCGAATCGATCCGACCTGAGCTCGTCAAAATGGTGTCGACGATCAACCGACTGACCCACCCTGCTTCGTCGCGGGTGAGGTGGGGGGCGAGAACACCGAGAGGCTTCCCCACGTTCTCCAGAAACCACGTTCCGATAAAAGGATCGGGGTCCTCAGGAGACCGCACCAGGTCTTGGAGCAATTGTTCGACGGCCTGCCGGGGCAGGGCAGGATCCACGTGCTCCGCCAACATTCCCAGGCATTCTGCCGGGGGATCGAACACAGGCATCTCCTCATCCCCGGCCTCTTTACCCATCCTCTCCAACAGCCGCTGCGCGGCACCCTCCAGAGTCTCGGCGTCCAAGTGAGGGGCGAGTTCGTTGAAATCCTCACAGAAGGCGAGAAAGTCTTCGCCGGCACCCCATTCCAGGGAATGGGTCTCCTGTTCGAAGAGATCGGCAAGGGCCGGAGTCAGGGCGCGCACTGCGGTGGGGTCAGCCGGCGCCGCCAGGCGGGCGGCGGCGAGAATCAACGGCGTCCGGATCGCCTCGGTTTCGGAACGGCTCAGCAGAGGCGAGAGCCGGCGGGCGAGGGCCGCAGCCTCGAGCGGATCGAGACGGGTACTCATCTCGACCAGGACGCCAGCCGCAAAGGCGGCGCGGGTCGGAAACTTACCCTCCCGGTAGGAGCGCGGAGCTTCGACCATCCGTGTCAGCCGCTCCGCGAGGTCGCGAACCTCCCCGACGTCAAGGAGTTCCACAAGCTCTCGAAGCCGGGCTGCAAGCCACCAAGGCTTGCGAAGGCCCTGCTTCTCAGCATCCCGCTTTTCGACGTCGGCAAGATAAAACTCCATCACCCTCGCCGGCCAAGGCGAGCCGAGCTGACGCGCCAGCTCAACGGCCTGGCGCTCCAAACCCACCGATCCGATAACGTCGCCAGGCGCTTCGATCACCGACAGGACTTTCTCCGCCATGCGCTCTGCGAGTGGTGTCTCGACGCGATCCGCCAACAGGGTCAACCATTCGAGATCGGCGTCGGAGAGCTGTCGCCCAACCACCGTGGAGACAAAACCAGAGACCCGCTCGCGATCCCCGTCGAGGAAGTGGATCGAGGCGACGCAAGCAGACAAACTCCGGGATTCGGCGGGCGGCACGCGATAACAGGACGACCCCAGAACATCGTCGATCAAGAGGTCGCGAATCTCGAAGCTCCAGCCTGAAAGCGCTGCCAGGATCGCATTCCGGTGGTGGATAAGACGCTGGGCGTTGACCGGGCTCTCCAGGAAATCTCTCAAAACCGCGGCGCGGACTTCCGGCGGCGCGGTGGCGATGTCCCACAAAGCTTCCACCTCTTGCTGCCACAAGTCCTTACCCTCGACGTCGAAAGCGCGGGCCAGCTGTTGGGCACGCTCCTCGACGCGATAGTGGGAGCCGGCCAGAAGAAACCCGATAGCCAGCACCACCCCCCAGTTGAGCACCAATCGAGGGGCGCTCCAGGCGAGCAGCGCCCGCTGAGGACGAAGCTTCAAGCGGCCACGCAACCGTTCGAAGACCAGACGCAGCAGGCTCCAAGGGCCCAGCAAGGCGCCGATCTTCCGCCAGCCCACGGCGTGTTCGAAGGCCCGCCCCTGGGCGCTGAGAAACACCTCCCAGCGACGCTTTTTCCGGTCGAGCCGAACAACCGCCGGCGCCAGATAGTCGTGGTAGAGCTGCCACACTTCCCCTTGGGATGGATCCCAACGGCGGCGGAGGATCTGGCTCTCCTCGAGGGCCCGGAGAGTCAGCTGCATTTCGCCCTCGTCGATACCTCGGGCCGTGGCTAGCTCCAGCGCCGTCTTGGCGTCGGTTTTAGCCATCGACTCCGGACTCCGGCGGACCAGCAGCCGGAGGGTCGCCAGCCCAGCCTTCGCGCCGCCGGAAATCGGCCGCAAATGGGATTCCAGGTAAGCCGCTTCCAGGCCCTCGATGCCCCCCGCCTTGTCGAGATCCGCGGGGGTGAGCCGCCGCAAGCCTCGCAAACCGCTCAGCACCACCCGCATCTGGATCGGTAAGACGCCGGGAATCTGATCCGACTCGGAGAGGTCCTTAGCCAGCCGGTGGACGAGTTGGCGAAAGCCGTTCTCGGGCTCTGCCACCGCAACCTCGCCGACCCGCCTGGCGATTGTTGCCCGAACGTGGTCAGCGTCGAGGCGCTGGACCTCAAACACCTCCGGCTCCTCGAAGCTGAAGGGCCTGAGCACCGCTGCAAGGCTATCCCGGCGGACCGCAAAAACGCAGTGGAGCGCTCGCCGCTGAAGCAGATCGCGGACCTCGCGCCAGAAGCTGTTGGCGTCGGTCAGGCCCTCGGCCGAGAGCACCGTGTTGTCCTCACGGTGGGTGAACCTCGACCAGTGACTGCTTTGATAATCGTCGAGCTGATCAAAGAAGAGGATCGGCCGGCGACCACACACCGACCCCAATCGTTCGAGGCAGTTGACCCAATCGTCTTCGGTGACCGCGCCCTCCAAGCCTAGCCGATCACGCTGCTCAGCTGGGAGCCCCCGTTCGACCGCCAGTTGCAAGGCGTCGGCGAGCGCCTGGCGCGGGCCTGACTCCCAGTCGGTGCCCCAGATCTCGATATAAACCGGTAGCCAGACCCCGGTCTGGCTCAGCCGTCGCGCCACCCCCAGCTTGAGCAGAGTCGACTTGCCGACGCCGGAGGGCCCTTCGACAAAAACCAGCGGTTTCGACCGCAGCGCGCGGCTCAGGTTGTCGACATCTGTCTTGCGGCCCACCAGGAGCTCCTCCGACTCCTCACTCCGCGGCCCATAGAGCACCGCAGCTTCGGGCACCGGAGGCAGCTCAAAGGCGTGACGATCAACGAGCCGCGATCGACGCGCCGCAGCGATCCAGCTCCGGGCGGCGGCAATCGCCCCCACGAGCCCGGTGATCGCGGCCCCAACCGTCTTGAGTTCCCATTCCATTCACTGGCGTCCGACGTCTTTCTATCACGCTCGCTCCCGACCGCCGGCAACAATACCAGCAGCCCTGGCCCACCGCGCTGGCCGAGTCCGCGCTGGCCGAGTCAGGTGGCACCACGGACGCGGACGAGAGACTACCGCTTGCCGAGTCGGCTGGCACAGACTCGGCGCTTGCGCTGACCGCGTTTGACCTCAACCGCCAAGGCATCGAGCTTCGGCGCCCAGAAGTGGCGAAAGCGCTCCAGCCACTCGTCGACCTCGGCCATCGGAGCGGGATCAATTTCATAAATGCGGCGCGGCCCTTCGGCCTGAACCGTCGCAAATCCATGGTCTCGCAACACCTTCAGATGCTGGGAGATGGCGGACTGGGTGATCCCGAACTCCCGCCCTACAATGACGACGATTTCACCCGACGAGTGGCGCTCCTCGGCGAGGATTTCCAGGATGCGTCGGCGGACTGGATCACCGAGGACGTCGAAGGCGTGCATCAGTCGCCAGCATAGAAGTTTGCCGTCCGCAGAGCCATCGCCTGAGCAACCTGTGCGTCCGCTCCGCTTGCGGCGTGAACGTCTCCCCAAGATTCTGCACAGCCACGGATGAAAACCTTGCCCGGATCTGAGGCCATCCACAGGTCGCTGGCTTCGCGGTTGATGGCCTCTCCGCCGTTCTCGAGATGTAACCCCAGACCAAAGAACGACAGATCCCAGCCCACTCCAGTCGCACCGGCGCCGTAGGTTGCCCAATGGGCTTCGCCGGCCTCGTCCTGCAACATGGTGTGCACCAACGTCAGGCGCGTACCGTCGTTCTCCGGCGTCAGCCGGACACGCACCCAGCTCACACTTTCGCCGAACTCCCAGGTGACCTCGAGGGCCTCCGGTGGATCACACCGCTCGATTGTTCCTTCGGCGTTACCTTCGAGATGGTAACGACCACCAAGCTTCAAGTCGCCATGGATCGGCAGGAACCACCGCGGCAGGCGCTCGGCGTTGGTGACTGCGTCCCACAAATCGTCGATCGACGTCGAGTAAACCCGCGAACCTTCGACTGCCCTAGCTGGCTTGCCGTCGTGGTCTACTTCGCGGACTTCCCGAAACTCTGCACCTAATGCGTGGCTGAAGTTCATGGCTGAGTCTCCGTTGTTTAAGCTTGAACTTATATTAGCCTGGACTGATATGAGTGGCAAGTGTCGGGTTGTCACGCGGGGTTGCCAAACGGGCGGGGCTGGCCGGGTTCTAGTGACTACCGCAGTTGGATCAGCGGCAATCCTCGGGTCGGGGTAGACTCCGCGGCGATGGACCACCCGTCGACCTACATCGTCATCCCCTGCTACAACGAAGCGCACCGGCTCCAGCCGGACGAGTTCTCCCGCTTTTCGAGCAAGCACGGGGACGTACGGTTCTTGTTCGTCGACGACGGCAGTACCGACGATACCCTTGCACGGCTCGAGGCGATGGCGGAGCACGCCCCTCGCACCTGCGGCGTCCTCCCCCTGGCGTCGAATCAGGGCAAAGCAGAAGCGGTGCGCCAAGGTATGAACCGAGCAATCGACGAGGGTGCAACCTACGCCGGTTATTGGGACGCGGATCTGGCGACGCCACTCGACGAAATCCCGCGCTTCATCCAAACCCTCGACGCACATCCGAGACTCGAAGCGTTGTTCGGGTCACGGGTTCAGCTACTCGGACACGTGATCGACCGTAAAGCCTCCCGCCACTACCTCGGCCGGGTCGGCGCAACTGCCATTTCGATCACCCTCGGGCTCGCCGTGTACGATACCCAATGCGGCGCAAAATTGTTCCGCGTTTCACCGGAGTGTAAGGCGCTATTTGCAGATCCCTTCATATCCGGCTGGGTGTTCGACGTCGAGATTATCGCACGCATGGCCGCGGCCCGGCGCGGGACTGACAGACTCGGTCCCGCTGACGTCATCCGTGAGCTGCCGCTCCGGGAATGGCGCGACGTCGACGGCTCCAAGGTCGGCCCAATCGATTTCTTGCGCTCGATGGTTGGGCTGGCTCGTATCCACCGCCGCTACTTGCGGAGATGAAAGGCTGGGGATGAACGGTAGGAAGTTCCAGGGGTGGCGGGTTGTCGGCCTCGTATCGGCGGTGGTCAGCATCAGCCTGATCTACGTTGCTGTACGTTACGGCTGGAGCGACGAAGGCTTACGCGGCGCCATTCGAGTGACTGCTCGGAGTTCGTTTACGCTTTTTCTGGCGGCGTTCTCAGCATCGTCCCTGGCGATGATTCTGCCCTCTACGGCCACTCGCTGGCTGCTGGCGAACCGTCGTTTCCTTGGGATCTCGTTTGCCCTTTCGCATCTTGTCCATGGCGCGGCGATCGTGACCCTGGCGGTGCGCACCGGCGGTGGCTCACTGACGGCACGGGTCATCGGTCTGGGCAGCGCTGGCGTCATCTACGGTTTCATCCTCTTCATGCTGGTGACGTCGTTCGACCGAACCGCGGCTTGGGTAGGGCCTCGGGTGTGGAAGGCGGTGCATACGATCGGCGGCAATCTGATCTACCTGACTTTCCTCGCCACCTACGGTCGTAAGGTTGCTGAGTCGCTGGTCTACCTGCCCCAGGTGGTCGTGCTGCTGGTGGTGCTGGGGCTCAGGTTGGCGCGCCGCGCCCGAATCAAACGGCAAGGCTGAACCAGGCTGCTCGCGGCTTGGTCAACCCGTGTCTGGCGAATGGGCTGCCCAGTGGATCTCTGCCTATGGTGTTATAATGCGCCATGGCCAAGAAAAATCCTCGACCTCGCGGGCCACAGCTCGAATTGGCGGGTGATTTGGCGGTGGCTTTCGTCAACACTGCCCGGGCGCGCAAAAAGAACTGGCAACTCGGATTCACCACCTACCCGGAGCTGGTGGCCTGGGCGCAGCAGGCCGAGGCGCTACCGGCGATGGAGGCTGAAATCCTGCATCAAGAGGCCAGCGCCAGGCCCGAGGACGCTCAGTTCGTGGTTGAGCAGGCGATCGAGGTGCGGACCGCCCTCGCCGAGTTACTGGACGCGATGCTCCGCCAACAGCCCCTCCCCGCCGATCCGCTGGCCCGTTTCAACCAAAGTTTGACCGAGGGCCTACCCGCAGCGCGTATGGTGCCCGGTTCTACCGGATTGACCTGGGGTTGGGGCGGCGACCCCCGGGCCCTCGAGCGGGTACTGTGGCCGACGTTGTTGGCCTCGGCAAATTTCATGGCCACTCCCCAACCACCCGAACTCAGGCGGTGTGCGTTGCCTATCTGCGGCCTGCTCTTCGTCTTGCAACCCGGCACCCACAAGCGTCAATGGTGCGAATCCAAGGTCTGCGGCAACCGCGCCAAAGCATTGCGCTACTACCGCCGCAAGGGCCGCAAGATGCGCGAACGCAAGACTTGGAATATCGGCCTCTACTACAATCGGCGACCGCGAGATCAGCAAAAACTTTGACTAGAACACAGTCTGTGATGGTCGAGCCAGTCATTAGCTTTACCGAACCAGCAGCTATTTTAGTCGAGCTAAATACTAGCTCGACCGCATCACCTGATGTCTTGGTCGAGCTAATAATTAGCTCGACCGTATTACCCCGTGTTCTGGTCGAGCTAATGATTAGCTCGACCGTATTACTCGGTGTTTCGGTCGAGCTAAGGACTTGCTTGACCGTTTCACCCGGTTTTTTCAGGAGCGCGAAAGCTGGATGAATACGACCGGGCGTAGGCTCCGCTTGATGGCAATTGGTATTTGCTGCACAAGATCTGGCCGGGGTTCGACGATCGATGTCTGCCCAGAAGAGACCAATAGGCGGGGCGATGGCTAACGTTGTTTTGTAGATGAACGCCGACCTGTTCGACCGAGTGGTAAGGGGAAGTTGTTGCGTATCTTGACCACCATCGCCGCCTTCATGGCCTTAGTCATCATAAGCCTCGCCGAGAACGCGGCGAGTGCGGACGAGCCGAGTGAGACCTCAAAGATGCCCCCACAAATACTCAAAGAATCACAGAGCCCTCACGGCAACGCCTATGCTGTACTTGAAGACGATGGGCGCACGGTCTATCTCTACCTGATCTACGCCGGCGACGAGGACTCCGCCCGACCGGTTTGGGTCGCCAACAGAGTAGCGGCTCCAGTAAATTTGGATCCGGATCCCATGCGCGAGGGAAAGCCACCCCTCAACCCGGTTGAACATTGTGCGCATCCCGAAGGGATGGCCCCGTTCGACCCAGACCGACTGGAAGTGGTGTGGCTTCCCGAAGGCGACGGAGTTGCCGTCTACGAGAGCGGAACCGTGCTCGCAGCGATACCAGGCTGGGCGGGTGAGGATAGGTTTTTCGGCTACGCGCGGGAGGCCCGCGGGGAAGGTCCTCTGGCTTGGGAGTTGACTGCGGACAACCAGATGCACGGGCGTTTTGCCGCCGCACAAAAATACTGGCAATCCTGGAACAAGGAGCCAGACCCCTGGCAGGGTATTCAAGATGAGCAAATAGACGCCCTGGAGAAGCGGTTTGGCAAACATTGGCAGTACTTTGCGATCGACGGCGACAGGTGGCCTCCGAAGGCATTGATCCAGCTGAAGACGAAGGGTGCCAACTTGTGGGTGACAGTAGGCATGGCCGTACGTCCCATGCCTACCGTGGAAAAGTATGCCGAGGACCCGAGTCCACTTCGCCGAATCGAGTTGGGAATAGTGCTGCCACTCGATGCGAGTGACGACCTAGTGACAGCCGTAACAAAGTACGTCGCCTCGCAAACGAAACTGCCCTGGGGACAGAGGACGTGGCTCGGTCAAGGACACACTCTTCCCTGTAGAGAGTTGGAAGCCGAAGGGTACCCCGCCGTCGGGCTACTTGCCTCCTTGAGAAGTAACTACCCCATCGAGTTGCCACTCTTTGAAGGCGATCCGGTGACGCTGCTGTGGATGGTTCCGATATCCGCCGACGAATACGCCCGCGCCAAGGCCGAAGGCTCGGACTCCGTACTTTCCGGCGTCAGACTACCACGCCCCTTCGCTACCGAGAAGCTGCCAACTTAGCGACAGAATGTTGCGGCCTGGCCGAAGTCGATCGTTAAGACTTTCGAACCCTGATCCTTTGTGCGCAAGACAGCCTAACGACGGATGCAGAGCGCCTCGTTCCTCGAGCGCTAATCCTTGCCCGTTGGGTAGCCTAGGAAAAGGGCTCTACAGTGCATGGTTTCAGAAGGTTTGCAACCGGTGGTAAGAGACAGTTCCGGGCATCCCAGCCGCTACGGTGAGCCCCGATCACGATGATCCGAACGTCGTCCATGACCTACGAATCATGGCAAACCACGCCGCGTTTCTTTGCCACGTCGACAAGTCGGTCGAAGTGCTGACAACGGCTATGGGTGTGTGGTTCGAGAACTACGACACCGGCGTTCCCTTCTCCGGCGAGCTTTACGCTGCCGCGGACACGAGAGACGAACAAGTGCACACCAGCTCTATCAGCTAGGAGTCGACGCCGCGTGTGTAGCTCGTCACTTTTCACTACGAGGACGGGATGCTGGGTCCGATGCCAGACATGACCAGGAACGACAGCGGTCGCGCGTTTTTATGATCGCCCCGGTGCCGCCGGGAACACCCGAACCATCCTCGCCCCTCCACATCGAGCGGTAGAAGCCCGAGACGCCAGGCAGGCGACTTAAAGGGATCTGCCTACCCATCGGCACCGATCTAGCATATACTTCCCAACTATGAATTTATATTTGACTATAGGGAGGCCAGCGGACTTTGCCAATGCACTGTGTGGAGCGCTTGGAGTCTTTTATCGCACTCATGCCCGGACACGGACCGGAAGCGTTCGTCAGTCCGCCCAGCGATTTATACGCCATAGCCTCTCCCGCCGCTAGGAACGCGGCTTGGCACACCAACTTCCGATCCGAACACCGTCTCTGCGCCGCCGTTGAGGACTGTGGAGGGGTGACCTCTATCATCACGACAAGCGCTCTCGTCGGGACTTCAGATCGGAACCTGCCCTATTGAGCGACTAGTTATCCCGATACCCACATGAAGCAAAAAGACATCAAGTTGCTCTGGGGGCGGTCCGGAAACCGCTGTGCGATTTGCACGATCGAGCTTGCTTTTGACGAAGCTTCTTCAACAGAGTCTCACCCCTTGGGTGAGCAAGCTCACATAGTTGCGGACAAGGAAGATGGTCCCCGCGGCAAGAGCATTCTCTCGACAGAACAGCGTGATGGCTATGCGAACAGAATACTCCTCTGCCCGACACACCATACGAAGATCGACAAGGCGATCAAGGACTACCCAGTTGAGCTCCTTCACAAAATCAAGACAGAACACGAGGTTTGGGTACGAGAGCGCCTGAGCGACACAGATGAGCGAGATGAAGTCGCTGATGAGATCTATGCCTCATTGATTGATGAAGCGGTTGACAAGTGTAGGCTCCACTCGTGGAGCGATTGGTCCCCTAGGACAATCGAAATGGAACCGAGGTGGGAGGTAGATGCACCCGGTAGATACGAGCACTTCGAAGTGGTGATCAAAGCGGCAATCTGGCCGGGAGTGCATCGGGACCTGGAGCGGTCTCTCCAGACCCTGTCGAGAGTTTTCGCGTATGCCACCAGTACGTATCTTAAGCATGCTGAGTGGAAGAGAGATCACTTCGTCGGACCAAAGTTCTACAAACAGTTGAGAGGCTGGGACAGCGAGAGATACCAGGAGCGCTTCTCAGAGTGGGAGTCCTGGCAAGACACATGTCAAGCGCTCATCTTCGAGGCCGCAAAGGCGACCAATTGGTTTGCTGATTGCGTCAGGATCCACATCAATCCAAGGTTCTTCGCGACAGCTGGAAGGTTCGTTCTTTGGCCTGGTTCAGGAAGTGACGTTGCCGATACCCCCTTCGTGCCGCAATACACGGAAGGAGAAAGGAACGGTCTACCGAACTCCTTGCCGGCGAGGTTTGAGGGTATTCGTGGCCACTTCAAGCGAGATATCGGTGAGCTCTAGAAAGCCGCCCAACAAGGCTGATGAACGCGGACGGGAAGCTGCGCTCGCTTCGCTCGCCCAGGCTCTCGCCGATTATCGGCAGGGCCGTTGTGCGACTCTAGAAAAGAGAATTTGTTGTTGACAGGGAGAGCTGCAAATACTCCAATAACTGCACGGTAACACAAAAATCCGAAACGAAAGGGAGACCAAATTCAGGAGTATCGAAGTCGACTGTGGAAGGCGCTTCGGGCGCCGCTGAAGTGGCGGGGCCGAGACTATCCGAGCAAACATTTCAGACGTGAATGACGACTGGGAGGATTATGGACCCTAAAGTTCCTAACAAGCTGGCGAGCATCTTTGTGACAGGCGGGCTCGCCACCGTACTTATCTCTTTCTTCTACGGTAGCGGTTTCATTGGCGGGCTGTACGGCATGGGCGAAATTGCCACGCCTGACCTAACTCCTGCATTCTACTCTGTCGTAAACTCAGCTCGTTTCCTAGTTGTGGTTACTGGTGTCATTACGTTTATTGGCGCGATTATGCAGGGGATCGGGCATATTATCAGGTATGCCTTGCAACTCGCTTTGCCTTACCGGTCGGTTTGCCGGCTCTTCTTCAATGGTTTCGCCTGGGATGAAATAAGAGAATGGGACCGACTCTATGTGGACTTGTCACGAGAAACCCTTGCACTGGCGAGCCAGAGTTCAGGAAACGTAAACCAGCTACCGGCTCCCGATAAAGAGTTGATAAGTGAGCGAGTAGGCAGCGAGAGTTCCTCGCCTAAAAGGCCAGGCCAGTTAGCTTTCGCAAAGATATACGAGGTTGAGAATGAGGCGGTGCCTCTCTCGAAGTCTGAGGCGCGTTTTTCTAAGACCGTGCATCCGATCGTGCCTAGACAGAGCGTGAGTATCTTTTTTAGGTATGCAGATGGGCAACACTTGTCGTGGGTCCTCCAGCACTATGCCACCTACTACTTGACTACCGACATCCTTGCTTCTTTGTTGGTAACGGGTTCGGTCGTACCGCTGATCCGAGGTGAGTCGATCTTTACCCCGGCAGCATTCATTGACGCTGGTTTGGCTGATGGAACGTCAATATGGATCTGGATAGCTGCACTAATAGCAGTCTTTTACCTCCTCATAGTTGTCTCAATCCATCGATATCTATACACGTACATCGCTGTAGTCCGGCATTGCTGTGCTGCCATGAGTTATCCTAACCCCAACTTTCCAAATTTTGCCGGAAACTCCACACAGCCCGGCGTTCCCACCCGAAACAGCTCCGGCGCAAGCGCCCTTGCTGTCCAATGAAACGCAAGCGTTCGACAGAAAGTTTCCATGCGAATACCTGAACTGAGGCATAAACTGGAAGAGGAAGGTTGCTCGGCAACGAACTACGCAATCGAAACGCATAGCTCTGATACCTTCTGCCTGATGAGCGACGGAAGGCAATGGAAAGTCTTCTATTCGGAGCGGGGATACGATTCACAACCCATATTTACATCTTAGATCACATACGCAGGCAGTCCAACTGGCACCTATTTGGTGTGTTACCTTCCGAACTTTGAGCGAAAGTATTCGAGAGAAAAATCGCAAGACTTGGCGCGCCCCAATCAGGAACGATCTTCCCGTGAGCATTCTTGGCACGCCACAGTTTCGCGACTTTGTGGCCGGTAAAGAAATCCATACAGTCAAGGCGATCAAACACTAACAAGTGCGCCTCCCGGCCAGGGATTCGTGCGCTATGACGTTCACTGAAGCAATGAGTGCAGAACCGGATTGCACCGGCCAGCGAGGACAATCGATCCTTCCGTGGTTGATCCGCAAGATTGCTCCCGCCATATTTGTCGGAGGGATCGCCGAACCTGCAATCCCTCGACTCGCGACCCACAACGCACCACTTCTTCGCGTTCTCTCGATAGTGGCAGCCATTGTTTTAGGACTCTGCTCTGCGATCTATTTTAGTTGAACTAGACTAGGTATCGAAGGCGAGATTCAGCAGGGGGTCGAGCTCCGACTCTTGGTGGGCCAATGGGTGTTCCTCAAAGGAACCCACCACATCAGACAAAAGGGGACGAAGTGCAGAATCAGTGGATCATTCTAGGCCTCGCGCTGTTGGTGATTTGTGGAGCCCTAGTGCTCCGCAAGCCCCTGAGAGCCAAGGAACTCCCTCTCGAAGCCGACTTGGCGGAATCGCCAGCCGAAGACGCGGTACCGGACGACGGGGTCCCCGCCAAAGTTCGTGCAGACATCAAGGAGTTTGGCTGGAGTTTGATTCTCATCGCGGGAGAGGGCAGACCCGGATTTATCTATTCCATCGGCCTCTGGGAAACCTACCGGCACCCGGAGGTGATCCTCTTTGGCAGCGCAGAAGATCCGACGGGATTTGCCGGAGCCATCAGCCGTTTCGCCAAGAGAGTCGCCGGAGGAGAGAAATTCAAAGACGGCGATAAGATTCCAGAAGGCTTTGGAAAACATGACGGACTTGTCAAAGAGGTCCAACCCAAGTGGTACCCGAGCTTCCTCGGAACTGCTGGAGCCTACTACCAGGACTTCGATTTTCCGGCAATCCAATTGTACTGGCCTGATGCGCAGGGGCTGTTCCCGTGGCAGAGCGGCTACCCTACCAACCTCTTTCTGCAACCGGCGCTGTATCAGGACAATGCCGTCTTAGCAGGTGTTGGCTACGATGAGATTCTACGATTGATCTCAGACAGAGAGGTCAAGAGCCTGGACCAGGCGGCTGAGGATCTCTTGATGACTTTCGAGCCTTCCGTGGCCGATGTCCTCCTGCAAGCCTGGCGCTGGCGGATAGGGCCTGATGCACAACCTATTGCCGCCACGATCTTCGGCGATGTCTTCCTTCAAAATCCAGACGGTAGTGTCGATTGGCTCGACACCGGCGCTAACGAACTCAGTCAGCTAGCCCAGGACGGGGAAATCTGGATTCGAGTGGTTTACGACAACCCGGCGATTGTTTTTCGGGCGAGCCTCCTCCTCCACCTTCGAGAGTTGAACGTCTTGATCGAACCCGGGCAAGTTTATGACTGGATCCGCGAACCTATGGCCGGAGGAACCGAGTCTGTCGACAATATTCAATGGGTTGATCTCCGAGCTCATCTACATAGCACGGGGCAGCTTGCAAGAACCCTTAGCTCCAACGGTACGAATGAAACGAACGAGACTAACGAGACGAACGAGACCGAAGAAGAAGACAAGACGATCTATACGGTTGTGATCAACGGCGAGGAGCAGTATTCCATCTGGCCCTCTGATGGAGCAGTTCCTGAGGGTTGGACAAGTACTGGCAAAACCGGTACCAAACAAGAGTGCTTCGAGATCATCAAATCCCTCTGGGTGGACCTACGACCGAAGAGTCTTCGGGAAAAGATAGACCAAGAGCCGTGAACAACCATTGGACCAGTGGGGGAAGTATCTAGCTCAACCCTGCGGCGCGATGACATGCGCCGCGATCTCGATCTCACCCAACTTGACCCTACCCGTGGCACCGGGATCCCCAGGCTCCAGGATCGCCATCGCTTGGGCAGCCGCCGCCAACGTGACAAGGTCGAGGTCGTCGACGTAATCGCGTTCGCCATCGGCTACTTTGGTGGGATGAGGGACTCGAGGTAAGTTGTAGACGGTCGAAAAGATCTCGGTTGCCCAGGCTGGGCCGGGCTCCAGGCTCACGCCGAGCGAGCCGAGGCGCGCTGCCTCATCGAGTTTTTCTTCGGCGACCAGTTGCTGGAGCTGTGCGAACTGCCCCAGCTCGGGATAAAGCACAAGGCCATAGTCATCGCCGACACCCAGCACTACCAACTCCCAAACCGCCTCCCGAGCGCCAGACAACTCGACGGTTAGAACCTGGCCGCTGAAGGGGTACTGCCAGGGGGCAGCGTGCCACAACTTGCCGCAGGCGACGCCGAATTGGTAGAGCGCACCGTCGATCTCGATCTCGCTGAGCTCGTCTCCGAAGGCCATGTCGTAGGCAACCAGCCCCATCCGATGCGCCTGCATCTGGTCCGGCGGCAGCGCCTGGAAACCAAACGATCGCCCTGCCGGCTCGAGGCGCGGCTCGCAGCGCAGCTCGCGGCCAGGGCGCGCCTCGGCGATTTGGGCGAGTGCTTCCCCGTCATCTTCGGCCAGCACAGGGTCTGGCGACTCCTCGTCACTGGCGTCGACGAAGTAAATGAAACGCTCGCCTTGGGCGGTTTCCACCGGGCCGATTCGAAATACGTAATCCATCGTGTTACCCCGAGTTTAACCCTTTGTCGAATTTTGCGAGCAGTCCTCGTATCCCTTTCTTGAGGCCTGCTTTGGTCTTGAACTTCATCCGTTTGGTGGTTTCCTGGACCAGCATCACCGTCCTCTGGATATTCTCCTCACTGGCGGTCTCGATCTTGGAACTCTTGGGCTCAACAATGCCCCCTTCAGCGTTAGCCCGCTTTTCTGATCGCTTGGAGGCTGCCACAAAACCTCGGCCGTCCTTCTTCTTGATGCCGGCATCCCGCCGTTCCTGAGTGGTGCCCGATTGCGAGGGCGGGAAAAGCCCCCCGCCTTGCGGACGCTCGTTGCCAGTTGCGCCGAAGGCCTGCTCGTTGGTCAGCGTACCTTCAGACAAGCCTTGAACCGTCAACGGAGCGGTCAGCGCCGTCATCTCACTGCGGGCCACCTCGGTGCCGAACATCAGCGTCACCAGGCGTTTGGCGTCCATGTCGGCGTCGCCTCCATTCACCGCCTTGAACAACTCGGCGGTCAGCTTCGGGCCGGTGAGCCCCTTGCCCGCCAACTTCTCGGTGATCTCCGGGTACGTACCGAGGCCACGAATGAACACATTAGTCAGCCCAGCCTTTTGTTCCGCACTGACCGGCTTGCCTTCCCCCACGCCAACTTTGATGATCCCTTTCTCGAGGTCTTTCTTGTTTCGCCCTGCCATCGCGGCACCGAGTTGAGCCGGATCCTGGCCCGCGGGGAGCGTCACGTCCTTCTCCGCCATCGCTTGCCCGAGTTGGTTGTCTTCCGCTTTCTTCTTGGCACCCTTGAACCGTTCCTTGGCAATGTCCCGGACACATTCGAAGACATCAGAGGCCTCCGCTTCAAAACCTCCTCCAAACCGCATCGGCGGACTATTGGCAGCGAGGAACTTGAACCGTTTGCCCTGAGGCTCCATCGTCAAGGTGCGAATGCGGTAACGCACCCGCCATAAAGCCAGTTGAGCACGCAACCGGAGGGTCAGCACACCCTTGCTGAGCAGGGCCGCCACCTTCGGACGAATTGCGGAGACCGCCTTGCGTAGCCGTTCGGCACGGCGCTTTTCGCGATCGCGCTTGCGGCGCTCCTTGTCTCGCCGCTTTTGCTCCGCCCGCTGACTCGGCGACTGCTTCTTACCTTTTCGGGATTGGGTTCTTCGGGCTCGACGACGCCGACGCTTGCTGCGCTCCGAGCGCCGCTTGCTACGCGACTTGGAACGTTCACTCTTGCGCTTGGAGCGGTCGCCCGAACGCTCCTTGCCTTCCTTCCGGCGCTTGTCGCGCCCTTTCTCGCGACGCGTTTTCCGACCCGCCTTACGTTTACTTCGCAGCTTCTTGAGCTTCGACGAGAGGTTCTTGAAAATCTTGCCAAAGGGTTTGGCGACGGTTTTGCCGACCCGCATGATCAGCTTGTCGACACCGAGGAAGGTGAGCACCGCTTCTAAGCCCGCGACAATGCCGCGGGCCAGGGCGAGGGCAAACTGCGCTGCACCGTTGGCTGGCTGCGCAACTTTCATGACGAAGCCAAAGAAGGCCTCGGCGGCGGAGAACAGACTTTGCACCAGCCCCCAAGCGGCCCGGACACCGTCGATCACCGCCATGATGGCGCCCGCTCCAGGGATCAACTTGACGGCCAGAGTCGTGGCCAACCAGATCATCGCCGCCACCCCGATGGCCGGCAACATCGACGGCAGGTGTTCCATGAACAGTCCGGGTAGACTGAGGACCATCGCGGCTAGCATGTCCACCCAGTTCGGCGGCAGATTCATCAACGGCTCGAGGAATGGAATCTTGCGGAAGATCCACTCCTTGAAG
>JAJCXO010000233.1 GCA_029263395.1 Acidobacteriota bacterium
AGCTGCTCGACGAAGTCGGTCTCGACGACGTCGAAGGTATCTACACCGCTTACCCGCACCAGCTCTCAGGTGGCCAGCGGCAACGTATCGTCATCGCTCAAGCTCTCGTCTGTCAGCCCGACCTGATCATTGCCGACGAGCCCACCGCTGCCCTCGATACCGCCACTCAGGCGCGCCTGCTGGCACTACTACAGGATCTCAAACAACGCCGGGCCGCCAACTTCCTCGCCATCAGTCACGATCCAGATGTGATCGCCGAACTCGCGGACCGAGTGGTCGTGATGTACGCCGGGCAGGTGATCGAAGAGGGGCCGGTCGACGAGGTACTCTGTCGACCTCACCACCCCTACACTGAAGCCTTGTTGCGCTGTCGACCACCCCTCCAGCAGGCCCCTGCATCAACCGATGGCTACCGTCATTTGCCGTCTATTCCGGGCAGCGCTCCAACGGCTGCCACTATGCCACCGGGCTGTCGCTTCGCGCCCCGCTGCCCATACTGCGAGTCGGCCTGCGACGAAGGTGTGCCCGACCTGCTGACATCACGGCCCGCTTCACCCGAGGCGACAATACCAGGGGCAAGGACAGCCCGCTGTGTTCGCACCAAAGCCTGAAATGCGTGGCAACCTATCCCAACCGCTGGTCCGCGTCGAAGGCCTGACCAAAACCTACAGGCGAAGGTTGGCAAGCGGAAGACGACAACCCATCATCGCCCTGAACGGTGTCGACTTGGAGCTGACGAGGGGCGCCACAGTAGCCCTCGTCGGAGTGTCCGGCGGTGGTAAATCCACCCTCGCCCGCTGCCTCGCGCTGCTCGAGGAGCCCGACGGTGGTGAGATCTTTATCGATGGTGAGCCCATCTCGACCCTCGATCCACAACAGCGAGCACGGATCCGCCCTCACTTCCAGCTCATGTTCCAAGATCCGGCAGCTGCCCTCAACCCACGCTTCACCGCAGCCGCAGCTGTTGCTGAGCCGTTGCGCATCCAACACTGGGGCAACCGCGAGAGCCGTCGTCAACGTGTCCAAGAGCTGATGGCCGAAGTTGGCCTCGGTGAGGAGTTGGCAGCACGGTCTACCCGTCAGCTCAGCGGCGGCCAGCGCCAACGCCTGACCCTGGCGCGTGCCCTGGCGATGGATCCCCAGCTGCTGATCCTCGATGAAGGGTTGGCTTCCCTCGACCTTTCCTTGCGGGCCCAAATCACCAACCTGCTGCTCGATCTTCAGGCGCGTCGAGGCTTGACTTACCTGCTGATCTCCCACGATCTACGGGCCGTCGCCCACCTCGCCGACGAGATTGTGGTGCTCGACGCCGGGCGTATCGTCGAGCAGGCGCCACCTCAAACCTTGCTGACCGACCCGCAACATGCCGCCACCCGAGACCTGGTCCGCCATCTGCCCGGACTCGACCGTGTGCGACAGGAATCTCCAGCATGAGAAGGATTGCCGAACGATGAGAAGGATCGTCGAGCGGCTGATCTCCAGCCTGTTGTTGATGATCGCGGTGTCGATTTTCACCTTTCTGCTCGCCGAGCTGGCGCCAGGGGATTATCTGGCGGAGATGCAGCTCAACCCGCAGATCTCGGAGGAGACCATCACCGCCCTGCGGGCCCGCTACGGTCTCGATCAGCCGCTGTCGGTGCGCTATCTGAGTTGGCTGCGCTCGATCGTCGACGGTGATCTTGGCTATTCGTTTGCGCGCAACATGCCGGTCGGTCCTCTGCTTTGGCCCCGGGTCGGCAACACCCTGATCCTCACGGTGCTGGCAACGCTGCTCAGCTGGCTGCTCGCCATCCCGTTGGGAGTTTGGGCGGCGGCCCGACCCGGCAGCTGGATCGATCGTGTGGGCCTCGGTGCCACCGCCATCCTGATGGCACTGCCCGAGATCCTGCTTGGCCTCGGCTGCCTGCTGCTAGCCGTCCACAGTGGTCGTTTCCCGGTCGGCGGCATGACCTCCGTCGGCAGCGAATCGTTCAGCTTTTGGCAGCAACTGGGCGACCGCGCCTGGCACCTGGTCCTTCCTACCCTGGCTTTGGTCCTGGCCAGCTTGCCGGTCCTCTTCCGTCACGTGCGTTCAGCGATGCTCGAAGCCCTGGCAGCGCCGCACGTCCAAGCCGCCCGTGGTCACGGTATCGGCCGCCAGCGCCTACTGTTCCATCATGCCTTGCCGTCCGCCGCCAACCCTTTGATCACTCTCTTCGGTCTTTCGATTGCCGGGCTGTTGTCCGGCTCGCTGTTGATTGAAGTCATCATGAGTTGGCCGGGCATCGGCCCGTTGCTACTCGACGCCATCTTGGCGCGTGACCTACATGTCGTCATCGGTGGCATCCTGGTTTCAGGATTGTTGTTGATTGTCGGCAATCTCATTGCCGACACCTTGCTGTTCCTCGTGGATCCGAGGATTCGTCGATGAGGCCCCCTGCAACCTGGGTTCGGTCGGACACAATGCTGATGCTGGTGCTCATCAGCTTCGCCACCCTAGCCCTGACTGCCGACGTTGTTGCACCTTACGACTTTAGCGACCAACATCGTAAGTTACCCTTTGCGCCGCCCACCCGTTTGCACCTCTTGGACGCCGAAGGCACCTTCCATTGGCGGCCTTTCGTCTACCCGATCCTGGCCGAGATGGATGGCACCACCACCGAAGATCACTCGCGCGTCGTGCCGCTGCGCTTATGGGTCCGAGACTCCGATGGCAACCTTCGTCTGTTTGGCGTCGACGCCCCCGATGTCGTCTTTCTAGCGGGCAGTGACCGCTTTGGACGCGACCAGCTCTCCCGGCTCCTACACGGTGCTCGCATCTCGCTCTTCGCGGGACTCCTCGCCGGGCTCCTGGCCGTTGGCCTCGGCCTCCTCATCGGCGCCGCGGGCGGCTACTTCGGTGGCTGGATCGACCATGTCCTGACTCGCCTCACCGAGCTCTTCATGGTCTTGCCCTGGCTCTACCTGCTGATCGGCATCCGCGCTTTCCTGCCCCTCCACATCACCCCTACCCAGGCCTTCACCCTGCTGGTTGTCCTCATCGGCTTAGTCGGCTGGGCAGCCCCAGCCAGGCTAGTGCGCGGAGTTGTCCTCAGCGCCAAAGAGCGCGACTACGTCCAAGCCGCCCGCGGCTTCGGCGCCTCAGACCTCTATCTACTCTGGCACCACATCTTGCCCCAGACCCTCCCCGTTGTTGCCACGCAGTTGGCGATCCGGGTGCCATCGTTCATCCTGGCGGAGGTGACACTGTCCTTTTTGGGGCTGGGCGTCGCCGAACCGGTCCCGAGTTGGGGAAATATGCTGGCAGCATTGCAGGAGTACCACGTCCTGGTGTCGTATGGGTGGATGTTCTTACCGGCGGTGGCGCTCGTCTTCGTGATCCTGTGCTTTCATGGGATAACGGCGATGGTCCAGCGTCGAGTAGCCTGAGGCAATTCGCGAATGTGTAATGATGCCATGTGACACCTGCGCATGCAGCGCAACGCATGCGTTTCGGTGACACAAGCTGGTAACAGCGAACCACAAAGAACTCGCGGATCAAAGAGAGAACTTCATGGAATCATCCCTCGAGAACGCCAGGCTCGCCGTGCCTCTTGTCCTTGTTGCTGTCGGTTTGGCCTGGCAACCCTTCGAAACCTGGGTACACAAGTGGCTCGACCCCGAGGACAAGACGGCAGCTGGGCTCGGCAGCCTGGATCTTGCGGGAGTGTTACATCAGGTCTCGCAGCCGATCGAGGAGCCCCGGGGGCACTGGACAACTGTGATCGACTTCGGCAGCTCCAGTACCGATGCCTTCTGGGAGCTACTGGTTGCACTCGCGGATATGGGTGCTCGTCGTGTCAGCCTATCGACCCAATCATGAAACGCCAATTAGAAACGGCTTCGACGATTCGTTAGAATCGCTCTTCCAAACGACTCGAGGAGTACCACTGTGAATCATCAAGACTTGTGCCACCAACACTCGATCCTCCGCATCGGCCTGATCACCTTAGCGGTCCTCGCAATCGGTCTCGGCAGCCACGCCGATCAGACCAAAGATCCCGGTGACGCCTGGCTGGCTGGCGAGTTCGAAGGGACCTCCGACGAAGTCCAGACCTTGATGGACCACTACGAGGCCATTGAGCTGACACCGGAACAGGAACAGATCCGACGCGAGGCGCTGGGACCGTTGAAGGCAGCCTGTTGCAACAACTTCTCGATGGCCACCTGCTGCTGTGAATGTAACCTCAGCCGCAGTCTGTGGGGACTGTCCAAGTACCTGATCACCGAAAAGCAGGCCGACGTGGCCCAGGTGCGCAGCGCCGTCACCCAGTGGATCGAAGTCCTGAATCCGTCGGGTTACGAAGGTAACACCTGCAACAGCGGACGCTGCAACCTACCTTTCGACAAAGGCGGCTGCGGTGGCATGAACAAACACCGCCTGATCCACGGGTCCTAGCCCGTGTTCGGCAGCTCGACTCAGCGCTTCAAGGCGACAAATCGCACGACGTAATCTTCGACCGCAACCTGCCGGCTAGCCGTGGGTTCTGGATCCACGGCTAGCACTTCGATCGTATAACCGTCGAAAGAGTGCACAGCGTCGGCATGAGCTCCGATTGCGAACGTCAACTTGCTTTCCGAAGTTTCGGTCCCTACGTCGAGTACCACCACAGCTTCGCCGCCAACAATACATTGCACGCCTTTGGGACACCGATTGTCGCGGACAACCTCGGCGAACGTCACCGTCAATCGATCAGCATCGAGGGTGACACTTTGTTCAAAGCTCAGAGCGTGCTCAGCCCCCGGTTCTTGGTCTGAATCCTCGGGTGGAGGCGGGTCGGGGGAAGGTTGACGGCCAGCTTCCAGCGTCGACTGGCAAGCCAACAGCAAGAGCAGGAGCGTGAAGCTCGATAAAACAGTGGCCTGCGGTCGAGACAACTTCATACCAGCATCCTCTCGGCTAGCTCACACGAACTAACTCGATTGCATTCAGAAACCCGTTTCTCGCCTCCCAGGGAGCCCCTGTGGAGCGAGCACGCGGCGAGTATGTATGAGCAAGAGAACAGCCTTGGGCTCCTCAAACTATTGTAACCAAAAGGGTTGGAAGACACTAAGGCGCCGAGGCGAGTTACGCAGCTGCGCGCGCAGTCCACAGCGGGCGACCGGACAACCCACGTGCTTGTATGCGATCTAACTCGGTGCATCGTCGTCGACGACGATGCCCAGGCGTTCAGCGCGTTCGCGCCATTTCTGGCGAGCAAACTCTTGCATATCTTGGACGGCGTCGGCTTCGTCCATGATTTCGAGGCCAAGCAGAGTCTCGAGTAGGTCCTCCAGGGTGACAACCCCGGCGGTCCCACCGTATTCATCCACAACCAGCAGCATGTGCGCACGTTGATGCATCAGCCGCTCGAAAAGCGTTCGCAAATGCAGGTCTTGAGGCACGGCTTCGAGCGGCCGTGCGATCGCCTCTAGTTTGACATCGCCATGCTGAGCAGCAGCTTTGAGCAGCACGTCACTGCGCAGCACGAAGCCGTGGACATCGTCGCGGTTGTTGCCGTAAATCGGGATGCGTGAGAATCGCAGGTGCGGATGTGCCAGCATGGTTTCGTGCACAGTTTGGGACGCCGGAAGCGCCAACACGACGGTACGGGGCGTCATGATGTCGCGCACTTGTACTTTCTCGAGCCGGAACAGATTCTTGAGAATCTGGTTCTCGTCCTCGTGGACTACACCCTCTTTGGCTCCGAGATCAGCCAGCGCTGACAGTTCCTCGCGACTGATCAACACTTGTTTCTTGCCGGGTGCCAGGATCTTGGTCAGGCCTTGGGCCATGATCACCAAGGGCCACATCACCCACATCGTCGGTACCAAAACACTCACCACCGGCGACGCCAACTGGCGCCAATACACCGCTCCCAGAGTCTTGGGGATGATCTCCGACAGCACCAGGATGAGGAAGGTGAGGACCGCGGAAATCACCCCGACGTAAGCCTCGCCGAACTCCTTGGTCGCCTGTGCCCCGACCCCGGCCGCGCCGACGGTGTGGGCGATGGTGTTGAGGCTCAGGATCGCCGCCAACGGCCGATCAACATCGTCTTTGAATTCTCGTAAGCGGGCACCCAACCGTGGACGTTTCGCCTCGGTCTGCGCCACAAACGAAGGAGACATGGAGAGCAAGACCGCCTCCATGACCGAACACAGGAAGGAGAAACAGAGCGCGAGCGCGAGATAGAAAAATAGCAACGTCATGGTGCGCCGGAGTGTAGCAGGTCGTCAGAATGGGTCTGGATATTTGCTGCCTAGTTCGGCCACCCACGGTTTCTGGGATTTGTGTGCTCTCTTTTGAATCATCGTTGTTATCTCACCGATGTTGAAACGTTCCTCCTGTAGAGTCGAACGAAGATCATGACCTCCAGGCCCAAAGATTACACACCGATGAACCCCCAAACAATGCCTTGAACTTGAGGCCGGTGCAGTGACCTCATACAGCAGGAACGCGCTCAGCAGGTTGTTATTAGTGTTCGCCGGAGGTCTGCTGGTCGCGGCTGCCCTGTCCGCGACTCCGGTGATCGAGTCGATCACCAAGGATCGTCTGGGGACCGACGGCGTGATGCTTGAGCAGTGGCACTACCAACCGGCCAACGGCCCGGCAGCAACGCTGCCACCTTCGGAGTTCGCAGCCTCAGAGGCAATCTCACCACTGATGCCAAGACACGCCATGCCAACAGACTGGCAGGGCTCGGGCTGGTTCCAAATCGAGATCGACATCAGCCCCGCGCTGGCCGATG
>JAJCXO010000234.1 GCA_029263395.1 Acidobacteriota bacterium
GCTTATTTCGGCGGAAGTTCTGCGGCGCAGCAAAAGAGTCCTTACGGTAGCGGACAAACGCCTGTTTTGGTGATTTAGGCGCGAGTATAGCCGAAGCCAAGCACCATTCGAGATCCGATAGACAGCACCTCAATGCTCTTAGCCGACCAACTCAAGCCAACCCGCGACGCTCGAGTAAAGGCTCGATGACCGGTGCCCGACCGCGGAACTCCTGGTAGAGATCCATCCCCGGTCGCGCCCCACCCTGGCTCAACAAGTGTCGATACTTGCTAGCGGTTGTCGGATCAAACAGGCTGGTTTCGCGAAACGCCTCAAAACCGTCTGCGTCCAACACTTCCGACCACAGGTAACCGTAATAACCCGACGCATAACCACCGGCAAAGATGTGGGAAAAGTAGGTGCTTCGGTAACGCGGCAAGATCTCGTCGATCAACCCGATACGCGCCATCTCACGGGCCTCGAAAGTAGCGGGGGGAAGGTCCGGAGCGGCAGTCAACGTATGCCAAGCAAGATCGAGATAACAAGCCGCCATGTATTCGACGGTGGCGAAACCCTGATTGAACTTCGCCGACGCCTTCAATTTGGCGATCAAGGCATCAGGAATGACCTCGCCGGTCTCAAAATGTCGGGCGTAAAGACGCAGCACTTCCGGCTCACTCAGCCAATTCTCGAGCACCTGCGACGGAAACTCGACAAAGTCTCGGGGCACATTGGTACCAGACAACGACCCGTAAGTCACGCTGGAGAGCAACCCATGTAAGGCATGGCCAAACTCGTGAAACACCGTTTCGGCGTCTCGGAACGAAAGCAATGACGGACTGTCCTCGGTGGGCGGCGGAAAGTTGAACTCATTGGTGATGATCGGCGCCACATCGCCGTCGAGCTTGGACTGAGAACGCAGCGCGTTCATCCAGGCACCCGGCTTCTTGCTCTCGCGGGCGAAAAAATCCATGTAGATGAGGCCCACATGCGTACCATTCGCCTCGAGGACTTCGAACGCCTGCTGTTCGGGATGGCGCACCGGTATGCCTTCGAGCTCCCTCACCTCGAGGCCAAAAAGCTTGCGTGCGATCAGGAAGGCACCGTTTCGCACCGCGGTGAACTCAAAATACGGTCTCAGCTCGTCCTCGTCGAGCGCAAAGCGCGCTTGCCGCACCTTCTCGGCGTAATAGCGCCAATCCCAACCACGCAAAGTGTCGTCCAACCCGTCGTCATGCATCATGGCCTGCAGGGCGTCGCGCTCGGCCTTGGCCATGCGCAATGCCGACGGCCACATCTTGTCCAGCAGCTCATAAACCCGTTCGGGGGTCTCGGCCATGGCATCGGACAGCACATAGTGGGCGTGGCTGCTGTAACCCAGCAGTCCAGCTCGTTCACAGCGCAACGCCGCGAGCCGGGTCAAGGTGGCGTTGTTGTCGTGCTCATCGGCATTGTCACCCCGCCGCGCGTAGGCCTCGAATATCCGCTGCCGAAGCTCGCGATTCGGCGAGTACTGCAAAAACGGTTCGATGCTGGGCTGCGCTAGGGTAAACGACCAGCCGTCCTCATGACCACGACGCCGGGCCTCACTCGCTGCCGCGGCTACCAGGCTGCCAGGAAGATTGCCGAGATCCACACCTCGTATCACGTGGACCTCGAAGCTATTGGTGTCGGCCAACAGATTCTGCGCGAAGGTCTGCGACAGTAGAGCAATCTCACTGTTGATCGCTCGCAAACGTCCCTGTGCGGACGTCTCGAGATTAGCACCGGCGCGCACAAAACTCTTGTACGTCTCGTCCAAGAGGCGACGTTGCTCGGGGTTCAACGACAGGCGTTCTGCCTGCTGGAAAACCTCGTCGACGCGAGCAAACAGAGTCGCGTCAAGTGAAATGTCATCACGATGGGCTGCTAGCTCCGGGGCAATCTGCCGCGCCAAGTCGCGGATCTCATCATTCGAGTTGGAGCTGTTGAGACCAAAAAACACTCGTGAAATACGAATCAATCTTTGACCGCAGCGTTCTAGCTGTTCGATCGTATTGGAAAAATCCGGCACCTCCTGGCAGGCAGTGATGGCGTCAACTTGGGCTCTTTCTTCGGCCATCGCGGCACGGAAGGCGGGCAGATAGTGGCTCGTCTCAATCGCCCCAAAGGGCGGCACGCCGAAGGGTGTATCCCAGTCGGCTAGTAGCGGATTCGAAGTCATAATGTGCTGAATCCCGGTGTCGTTAGCTATAGTGGGCCCTAAAGAAGGAAAGGTCCTGATGCTCCCCAAAGGCTTCGGCGGGGGCGATATCTTCTCACGTTCCGGTCAGGCCGCCGCGCTTGATCGGTGGGTCGTGAAAGAAATCCACACGAATCTCAGAAAGAACGAAGGATTCGGCGAAAAACCGCCTCTTACGGACGATGGTTGTTGAATTCCGCCAACGCGGTGACCAAATTCGTGAAGACAAGATTCTCGTTCGACGCCTGTTGGCAGGAGACGAGCAGGCCTTCGATCGCCTGTTCGACGACTACTTCAACGCCGTCTTTCGATTTGCCCTGACACGCCTCGACTTCGATGAGACCCTGGCACAAGAAATGGTTCAAGCTACCGTGTTGAAAGCCATCGAAAAGCTCGATACCTATCGCGGCGAGGCCGCATTCTTCAGCTGGTTATGCAGTATTTGCCGCTTCGAAATCACTGCCCACTTTCGACGGGAAAATCGCACTCCAACCATGGTCGAGCTGGTCGAAAACACACCGGAGACCCGCACGCTGCTAGATATGTTGGCGGAAGGCACCACCGGCCCCGAAGACACGTTACGGCGGAAAGAGCTGGTTCGCCTTGTACACTTGACTCTTGACCACTTGCCGCCCCGTTACGGGCGTGCCCTGGAGTGGAAATACTTCGAGGGCCTTTCGGTCAAAGACATCGCCGAACGTCTCGAGGTGAGCCCAAAGGCTGCAGAATCTGTCATGACACGAGCAAGAGATGCGTTCCGCAATGGCTTCAGCGCACTGGTGAAGAATCTAGGAAGTGGCTATCTCGGCCTCCGTACAGCACCTGAGACAAGGAACGTCTAATGGTGTCCGAACAAGGGAAACGCCCCGACTCAGAAGCGCGGGAAGCCGAACTACCGGATAACAGTCGATCGCGGGAAGACAGCGGATCGACCGATGATCCAGCACTGCGCTGGTTGCAGCTTGCGGGACCACGGCCGGACGCCCCCAGGCGGGCACTAGCCGAGATCAAGCGCACGGCCTATCCTGCCTGGCAAGAGAAGGTCGCAGCGGTGGCCAAATCGCGACGGCAACGCCGAGGCCGCATCTTGGCTCTTGCTGCCAGCGTGCTACTGAGCGTGAGCGGTATTCTGCTGTGGCGCCAAGGATTGGACCGCCTGCCGGAAAAAACCGAAGGACCTCGCGTCGCAACGGTTGAGATCGCACACCTCGCAGACTATTCGACGAGCGGACAATCCAAGTCTGTCCTGACTGCCGACATGACTCTCAGTCCCGGGTCGACAGTTGAAACTGGGGCCGACGGTTGGGCAAGACTGAGTCTTTCAACAGGCTCCTCGGTTCGACTCGGTGCCGACACCACCCTGCGGATCAACTCCACAGCCGACCTCGCACTGCTCCACGGAGCCGTCTATATGGACACCGGCCCGGCAGTCACCGGCACCACAGTGGCCATCGAGACCCCCTTCGGTATCGCCCGGGACATTGGCACCCAATTCGAAGTGCGGTTGCTCTCGGAAGGCTTGAGGGTTCAAGTCCGGGAAGGTGAAGTAGAAGTCGATCTGGGCGATACAACCCACAGCGCACCAGCAGGGACCCTACTGACCATCGATAAGAACGGCATCGTGGAGCATGAAGACATCCCACACCACGGTACAGCCTGGAGTTGGATACTCGACACCTCTCCAGTCTTCGAACTCGAAGGCCGCAACCTCGGTGAGTTCCTCGACTGGGTAGCCCGGGAGACCGGCTGGCAACTCTCCTTCAGCGATCCGCAGCTCGAGCGGGAAGTCCGGAACACCATCGGCCACGGCTCTCTCGGCAACTTGAGACCCGATCAGGCTCTCAGTGCTGTTTTGACGACCTCTGGCTTCGACTACCGCCTGATCGACGGCACGGTTGTTATCGGACGCAGTCCAGCGCCTTGATGGATCAACCAACCGATCGATCACAGCCTGACGGGTAACCGGATAACTAATCCAACAGGACACTAGGCCAAGCGCGTGGCGAACTAAAACACCCAGCGGACCCCGAAGCTCGGGGCGATCGGCGACCAGTGTTTATCTTTCTTTTCGACTTGGACCTCGCCGCTGTCGGTGGTTTCGAAGTTGACATCGAAGCCACGAACATTCCGCGCATCGGTAAGGTTTTGGATGTCGAAAAAAAGCTCCAGCTCACCGCGACGGATCTCGAAACGACGACTGCCCCGCAGATCCACCCGGCGATAGTCTGACAGTCGTTCGCCGTACAGTGGGCCAAGCACCGGGGTAACCTCCGAAGCGTCATCCGGTCCTACCTGGTTTCGGGCCGCGATAGCGGTTGTCGGCCAGCCGCGACGCAACTCAAAGGCCAGGTTGAGTTGCCATTGCCAAGGCGCTCGGTAGCGCAAATCGAGTTTCAACGCAAAGGGTTGATCGATGTTCCGCGGCACCGTAAGCTGATCGATCTGGTCTTCGATTCGAGCCCGACTAACACTCGCTAACCAGTCGACCCGGTCGCCGAGGCTACCGGATAACGAAAGCTCGAGGCCTGAGGATCGACTGCTGGACGGCACGACGCGCACTCGATCGGCCTCGATTTCAGGGGCGAGACTGATCGGGTCGAAAAGATTCTCGAAGCGGGGGCGCGGATCCGAGATGTGGTGATCATAAATCTCAGCACGCATGGTGATCGGTCGGCGCTTGGACGCTGCCTCGGGTTCGAAGACATGTTCATACCCGACGATCCGGTGTTCGGCGCGCTCAGCCGGGAAAAACTGTGTCACACCGTCTTCTACTTGTAGCTCGTAAACTCGTTGGCTCTGGTAAAAATACCCCCAGGCCAACAGCCATCGACTTCGAGAGCTGGCTTGGTAGCTCAAGCTGAACCGCGGACTGATGTGCTCGTCGTCGAGAATTGTGTTTTCATCAAAGCGAACGCCGACATCCGCGGTGACCCGGGCCGAAGGACGAATCCGGTCGGTGAAGTACACCGCAATTTGTTCACCTTCGAACCGCTGATCAAAACGTGTTGTCCCTTCTCTCGGCTGGTCTCGGATTGCTGCCAGGGGATCGGCGAGATCGCGGTCATGGATGTAGTCGTAGTCAACGTCTAGCCGACGTAGCTCGAAACCCCACTTGAGATCATGGCGCTCGGCTGCTTTTGCCGCCCAATCCTGGGCGACGGCAGCCCCCCTGAGAAACCGACGATCACGCAGGGCAAACTCGATCGCTTCGGCCAAGGTGTCGCCTCGGCGATCCCGTTCGATCCGGCTGTAAGAGGCTCGACTTTCGATCGTCAGGCCGCGCTGCAAAACGTGCAGATGACTGAGCCAGACGTAGGCGTTGACATAACTGGTCTGAAATTGGATCAGGTCGATCTCTTCTTCGTCGTCCCCATCGTCTGAAACTTCGAGCTCACCGGTCTGCTCGGTGAAATCGAGCTCGTCTTCTGAGACCAGGAGGTTGGCTCGTAGGCTCTTGTTTGGTGCGAGCGTAAAATCGACTTTGCCGAAGAGGTCGGAAAATCGTGGGTCTCGGGGTTCGTTCCCGACAGTCGAAGCGAGCTCGAACGAACCCAGTCGAAACGCACCCAACCAATGGCCCCGCTCCTCCGGTAGTGTGCCCGAGTGGGCAGCTACCGCGTGCAGCACGCTCAGACCAAGCTCGGTACGTTGTCGCCAATCCGGCTCTCGAGTGGTCAGTTCGAGCACCCCGCCCATGCGATCGCCGTATTGGGCAGGGAAGCCGCCGGTGAGCAGTCGTGCGCTGCCAATGGTGTCGGGAGCCAGGATGCTGAGGGCGCTGTCAAAATCCTTGAGATGATACGGCTCGAGAATCTCGAAGCCGTCGAGCGTGACCATCACCTCATCGGCACGACCGCCACGAATGTGGAATTTGGCCGACAGATCATTACCCGTGGTGCCGGGCAACATCGTCAACGGCCGCAGTACATCGTCACCAACGCTCGGCATGGCGAGGAGTTGTGCCCGTTCGAAGTTGAGGGTCGAAATTTCGCCCGCGAACAATCCAGAGGTGCGGGCGCGTACGTCAATCTCCTCGATCGTCAATGGGATCGGCTGCAACTCGATAGCGAGGGCGGTGACCGCCTCCGGCGTCACCTGGATCTCGGACTGCAGCACCACATACCCTGGCTGGCTGGCCTGCAGAAAGTAACGACCGGCGACGACACCGGGGAGTCGAAACCTACCTTCGCCGTCGGTTGTAGTCTCGTGGTCACCCTCGACGATCTCGACCGTCACACCGGGCAGGACCCGGCCGCTGGTCCGTTCCCGAACCCGTCCTTCAACCACCGATTCCGCCGCGGACGCCGGCACAACGAGCAACACTCCCCCTGCACCCAACCGGGCAGCGAGGCCGTGGGGCCGCAGCAGCTCGTCGAGGATCAACCGGGGGTCGCCGACCGTAGGCTCGACGGTCACCCGCATATCGGGCCGCACCACACGGTCGGTAAAAACCAGCTCCAAGCCTAAATCGGTCAGCGTCAGGAGCGCTTGTTGGAGCGTTTGACCAGCAAAGGTGGCAGCCGGCACACTGGGTTCAGCGGCGTTCGCTCGCGGTGCCGCTGAAACCGCCAGCATGAACCCACAGATCCACAACAGCACCGTTGGCCGCAGGAACGCCGTTCGGCGCAACGCGTGTTGTTGAAATCTTGTCGAAACAGCCTGGATCACGGCTGGAAATCTTAGCGGGACCTAGAACACCTGTCGACTCGGGCCCAATCTAGGCTACTCCGACAGATCGGACGCCTGTTTTCCGACTTCTACAAGGCGTAGGCGTCGAGGGCGCTTGGTGGAAGCCAGTCAACAAACTTCGACGCCTCAAGAAACCGGCCAAGTCAACATAGAGAGTCATTGAGTTGCGACGGTCGTAGGATGCAAGAGCTTCCTTGACTACGAGCCGATCGCCTTGAATAGATGGACTCTCCACGGCGTTGTTAAGAGGGAACCTTCTTGAGGTCGTAGCGGCTCGAGGCATCTGGAAAACTTGTCGGAGGCGCGTCGGACCCGTCGTCCACGGCCAAGGTGAGTGTCCCGTCCTCAATCTTGAAGATGGCGAAGACCACATGGCCGATGTCCTTCGCTGGTGGCGAACTATTCTTGATAATGGCGCGTAGCTGCAGTGGGTCTTCGCCGGCTGGCAATGTAAAGGTCGTCTCATACCAAAAGTCTGTTCGCGCATGAAAACGGAGCGAGTTACCCGTAATGGTTACTGAGATTTTGCCTGGCGGCCCTTCGCCTTCCCAATAGCCCTGGAGACGGTCCAGATCGGAAGTGGTTCGTAGGTGGGTGGAACAACCGGCTTGCAGACAAAGGAGAAGACACGGTATCAGCAGGAAAGACACCGTGAAGCCGAGTGATGCTTTGAAGATCATGTTCGTTTCTGTTCCGCTAGCTGTCGATCAAAGGATGTGCGCAGGAACTCTCCTGGCATGAATGCTGTCCGCAGGCACTGTATACCACCAGCGTTCTCGCACCTGTGGCCGAGTTGATTCTGAGCTGTAGAAAGCCTGTAAAACAATGCGGGTGCCGCAGACGTACCGCAGAGTGGCATGCGGCTCAAGGGTGCGCCATCTTTGCGGTTTCCGTTTCTAGATGGCAGGGTTCTGCGCACAATCTCGTGAACAGGGTTGGTGAGGTACAGAACCGTCTTGCGCCAAGGATATAGTCCCGAAGACGAGATCAGGAACCATGAACGAGAGGTAAAACCATGAAGCTAGGGCCCCCGCGAAGATTCAACGAAGGTACTTTATCCGCGCTGATGGGATGCTTGGCGCTGCTTGGGAGCCAAAGCCTGGCTGGATGTCTCGGCCACTCCGGGGACCAGGAGACAGCCCCTGAATCCGCCGCTAAATCCGCCCCTGAATCCGCCCCTGAATCCCACTTTTACTTCCACCAGACTCCTCCTCAACAGGTTCCTGAGATCTTTGCCCCGGGGGAGATTTCTTTGCCGGACCGTGGCGAGTTCGCCTCTGTGTTCTCGGCGGACGGTACTGAGTTCATCTTCGGCGTTAGTGAAGGCAAAAGCGCCGAGATCCGCTCCGCGCGATTGATCGGCGAGACCTGGGCCGAGCCTCGGACGATCGTCTCCCACGACCGCTACAGCTTCATGGACGCCGCCTTGTCTCCGGACGAAACCAAGCTCTATTACATCTCGAACCAGCCCCTCGACGGCAAGGGCGAACCGAAGGATCCTGATCTCTGGTTCTCGGTTCGGACGGAAGACGGCTGGGGACCGCCACAAAACGCCGGTCCAGTGCTCAACTCCGATCGAACCGAGTACTACGTATCGTTTACCGACGAGGGAACCCTCTACTTCACTTCGAATCGCGCGGCAGCCGAGGGCCAAGAGATCAACTTCGACATCCACGCGGCCTCCATGGTCGACGGTGAATTTCAAAAGCCGGTGCGGCTTGGGGACTCCGTGAACTCGGAGGGATATGACGGGGACGTCTTCGTGGCACCGGACGAGTCTTATCTCATCTTCTCCTCTGGTCGCACAGATGGTCTGGGGGAGGGCGATCTCTATATAAGTTTCCGGATGGCAAATGGAGAGTGGACAGAAGCGAAGAATATGGGGGCCGAGATCAACACCGAAGCTCAGGACTACTGTCCTTTTGTGACTCGGGACGGTCGCTACTTCTTCTTCTCCAGCAAACGGGACATTTATTGGGTCGATGCGTCGATCCTCGACACGTATCGCTGAGGCCCTATTACCTCATCCCGTTGCTTGGGACCAGGCAACCCCCCTCTTCGCAGGCTGACGGCTCCAGATCACTTTCACCGTCCTCTTGCAGCCGCGCTTCTTGAAGCAGGCCCATGATCTCGGCTCCCAGGGCGAGGTCATCCACGGAGCCGAACGCCTTTTTCCTCAGCCGTCCCTTCCGGTCGATGAGTAGGAGTGTCGGGGTGCCGCGCAATTCGTAGGCCGCCATCGTTTTCGGAACGTCACGACCCGATGGTGCGTCCATAGCTATGGGAAAGCCGATCCGATACTCGTGGAGGAATGCTTCGAGAGCTTCGCGGCGGCCTTGGACGTCATGATGCTCGAAGACACAGTGAAGGCCGATGACGGCGACGTCGTCTGGGCTGAAGGTATCGGCGATGCGTCGGGCCTGAGGCAGGCCGTGGGAGACACAACCGGGGCAGAGCATCTGAAACGCCTCGATAGCCACCACCTTGCCGCGTAGGTCGCGGAGAGTTAATGGTTGCTCGGTGTTGAGCCAGTGGCTCGTCATGAGCTCGGGGGCAACGATCATGCGTCGTCTCCTCGGTGCGCAACGTGCCTCGAGTCGTTGGCGGCTCGCGGTTCTAACGTCGCCTGAACATGGTTGGTTCGTCGTTGAGTTAGTGATTATAGTTTCGACTGCTAGCTGAGCCCAGTCGCACTCTCCGACACCCCTGGCAGGGGCTCGGCTAAAGCCGAGGGTGTGGAAGTGCCAGCCTGAATCACGTTCTGAAATGAAACGTCACCGTTTCTGATCTTGGTTCAACTTTCAGCTTGATTTCCCGAGGCGGTAGATCAAGGCGGCCCCCAAGACCAGATAGGACGCCGAACTTTGGCGTAGACCCCGAAGCGTGGGCAACTTTCGACCACTTCCTTGATGAACTCGAGGAATCCACGCGAGGAAGCTTCTCTATCTGAAGAGTCATTTCGGCTGCCAGCCGCCTGGTTGGACGGCGGTTCGCGAAGAGATGCTGCCACGTCCGCGGAACTGGACCGAGGATTCAATGACTCGAAGAAGACGCGCTCCACGTCGTCGAAGTGGTCCTTCTCCGGTTCTGGGCACTCAATCGACTGATTATGGGCTCCGTTACCGATGTGGAGGAGTTGCGCACCGTACAGTGAACCACCGTGTTCTATGCCGAGCATCAGCAAGATATTGATAATGATCAAGACAGCGCCAGCCATGCGGTCTCTTCGTGGCTCACGCACCTTTCGTTTTCTTTCGAAGGTGCTTAGGTGATGTGGAATTCGTGCCAATACCGCACTCAAGGAAGAGGGGCAGCTCAAGTTCTGCTGCCGCCTCGGTGCAACCACGGAAACCATTCATCCAACGAATCTAGGAGACCTTGATGATCAAGCGCGCAACGCTGCTATCGGCAGTCTTGATGCTGTTCACAGCTACGACTTTGGCGGCTGAAGAGCCCCTCAACCCCCTCGACTCCCTGCGCGGCTGGCGTAGTAACGAACCCTTTGTGACTGGAGAAGGGATCGAGGCGATCAATACAGCTAACGGCAACCTGCTGCTCACGGTGCCGTTGGGACAAGAGTACAAAGTGGGCCCAATTCTCAGTTATCGGTTCCAAGCCATCAACAACTCAGATGCTTGGGACCACGCTCGGATCGACTGTGAATACTCCAGTAACCCGGCAGCCTGTGAGGCGGTGTTTCAGCCGGTCAGTTTTGCGATTCCCAACCCCAACAGCAATGCCGGGCTGGGGTGGGAAGTTCACTTCGGCCAGCTTTACCAGCCAGTGCCGCCGCCCGGCTTGGGCGGTGTCGAGTTCCAGACCTGGCCGAATCGGGACGCCGACGTGGTCGACACCGGCTCGGACCGCCGTTGGCTATATGTCAGCCCGAGCGGCTCGTCCCACTACCTCTACAAGCTAGCCGATCGCGGCACGCCGCACTTCAGTAAAGACAATAGCCAGTTACGCATGGTCGTCAAGGACGCATCAACAAGGGAGATTCATCAGCCGAACGGCTTGATTTCGACCTTCAAACTGGTCAACGAACAAGCCGGAACCCTAGTTTGCGACGGCACCGGGCAAGCCTCATGTTGGCGCTTCGAGGAAACCCGCGACCCTTACGGCAACTACGTGCGGGTGGGCTATTCCATCCAAGGATACGAAGAGATCTGGACGATCACAGACTCGACACAACGCAGCCATCGGATCGTCTTTTCAATCGACCCCGCGGACACCGCTGGCGGCGATTTGGAGGCCGGGCAGTGGGCCAACATGCACGGTGACCAGCTCGGTGATGTTCGGCGGGTGGTGGACCGTGTTGAAGTTGCTGCCTTCGGCGACAACACAGCCGTCTATACCTTCGACTACGGCATCAATCGCATCACCCGTGGCTGTCCAAACAACCAGAGTGTCGACGGTGTGCCCCAGCTTCCGGTCTCCAATAACACCATCCGCGTGCCGATCTTACGCGGTATCAGCTTTCCGGAGGGGCAGGGTTTCACCTTCGAGACGAACACGGCTCAGAGCGGCGAGTGCTACAACCTGAGCGGCCGGATCCGAGCTGTCAACACGCCGACCCAGGGGCGCATCGAGTACACCTACCAGCGGTGGGGGTTCCCGACGCCATGTATTTATGTCAACAATGATGATGCTGAGCTCGAGACGTCGCGTTGGGGTATTAAAGCCAAAACCGTGATCGATCGTTTCGGAGCGGTGGAAGGGGTGTGGACATACTCGAGCACGCTACTCCCAGCGATCCTCGATCATGAGCTGAGTGGCCCTTTATGTAAACGTGCCGACTACCGTCGGACAACGTTGAGCGGTCCAACATCCGAAAATCGATACACCAGAGAACTCTTCTTCAACGCCGTCCATCAGGGGCCCGAGGATCCTAGCGAGTTGGACCCGGTTGATGAGTGGCAGGTTACAGACAATGGCTTGCCATACACCAAGACCGTCAAAGTCGGCAGTGGCGGCAGCGCCCGGTTTCTCTCTCAACAGACCTGGGACTGTGCGGTCGGCGGCGCATGCACCAAGCAGCGCTCCAAGTACGTCCGCTATGAGATGGGCTACCGTGACTGCGTCCGAAATCGCTTCCTCAAGGACACGCCGGGGTGTTTTCAAGTCAACCCACGGCGCACTGCAGAACGGACGGTTTTCCACACCGATGGTGCGCGATTCATCGAGCGCCAATGGATCAATTGGGACGGAGTTGGAAACCCTAGACGCCAGATCGTGCGCGATAACTTCCCGGGCGGCTCTGGGCCGGTAACGACGCTCACTGACTACACCACTACCAACGAAAACTTCGAACATGATCCTGCGACCGGCTATTTCAACTTCGGCACGCCGACGAATTATCTGCCGGCGCCCACCAGCCCGTGGATCCTCCACCGCTACAAGAAGCAAACCGTGACCGACAGCGGCAAAAGTTACGTCACTGAAGCCCAGTTCAACGGCCAAGGGTCTCTGACCTGTACTCGGGCTTGGAAGTCCGGCGGCCGGAGCCCTCAGGATGTGGTCTCCTTCCGTGGTCTCAGCGCTCAGGGGCTACCGACAACGCAGACGGTGGCAGGTGGTGATCAGGCTGCACTGGAAACGAATAGGCTGTGCTCGTTGATAGGCAGCTCGGCCGCTGGAACTCGCTTTGACACCACTAATACGTTCCAGTATTTGACACTGTCGAAGTCCCGCATCGGCACCATTGCAGAAGACTTCCCCCTCTCCTACCATGCGAATATCGACCGCAACACCGGGTTTGAGAACGCGGTGTTCAACCCGGCGGGGCAGAAGACCACCCTCAACTTCGACCTCCTGGGCAGGATCCAGGCAGTCACTCCCGAGGCTTCGTTGAACCAAGCACGGACCAGCGTGCTCTATACGAACAATGTGGGAAAAGCCCCGCAAGTCAAAATCACTCTGATTGAGGGCATCAAGAAAGTTGATCAGTTGCGGCAGATCTACGATCATCGCGGGCGGCTGTACCGCGAGCTCGTCCGCCGCCCAACGGGCCAGATTCCATGGACCGACTCGGCTGAGTCCGAGACTCGACGGCTCTACGATGCCTACGGCAATCTCATGACGTTGACCACTCAACAGGCCACGGGCACGACGAACTATACTCAGTCGACACGTTATGCCTCCTACGACCCCTTTGGCCGAGCCCATCGCATCACCAGCCCGGATGGCCAAATCGAGAGGTTGACGTTTCAAGGCGTGCGACGCTCGACGAGCACGGTCCAGGCCCGGACGTCCGAGACGGCGTTTTCCGATGTCGTGACCGCCAGGACCTTTGACAATCAGGGGCGCGAAGTCTCCATGGAGACGCCAAACTACACGCTGAGCCGAGTTTATGATCCGGATAGCAATGTGGTGTCCGCAACCCGGGTGGCAGGCGCCTCGAGCCAGACCCGTGCCTTCAAGTGGGATCATCGTGGTTTCTTGGCTGAGGAGGTCCTCCCTGAAGTGGGTGCAGGAGCTGGCAATGGCCGAGTTTTCTTCACCCGGGACGTCCTGGGGAATCCTCGAGCTCGCGTCGACGATCAGCGAACCCTGACGTTTGACTACGACAACGCGGGGCGGTCTCTGCGTACTTGGGAAGGATCACGGTTGTGGAGCGAACAAGAATGGGGAACTAATAACGTTTTCGGCGACTATCGTAAAGGCAAGTTGGTCAAAGCCGTGCGGCACAACTACCAAAATAATGGCGATGCCTGGCCGATCGCGGAAACCTATGAATATCGCGGCCGGTTGGGTTTGTTGAGTCACAAAACGACGCAGCTGCTGCATCCAGACGGACCCGGTGGTCCACCGATTGACGGGGCCAAGTTCATTCAGAGTTTCGGCTATGATGCCCTTGGTCAGCGGACGGAGACGACCTATCCGGCCTGTGTGACGCCGCCAGGTGGTGATCAGTACTGCGATGATCCCAACCAAGGGCCAGCTCACACGGCAAATACCGCTTTCAACGTTGGGCAACCTGTGAGCGTCAGCTCGAGCCTGGGTGCGGCGTCGGCGACGTACACCTACCATGTCAATCGTCAGCTTGCCCGCGCCGACTATGACAACGGCGTGCAAACTTTTTTTGATCAGGGGACGGCGGGGATGCCGCGTCCGCAGCGCATCCACACCCATCGCACCAGCGGAAGTGGTTTGTTGTTCGATACCGGCGCGTACCAATACGATGGCGCCGGCAATATCTGGGCGATTGGCGCCGATCGGTACACCTACGATGGCGCAGGTCGTCTGCTTTCCGGCACTGTGAAACACGCCCCGGGTAGTCGTCGCGAGGACTACACCTACGATGCGTTCGACAACTTGACCGGTAGTCGTCGCGATTCTGGGAGTTGGAGCAACCTCCAGATCGACAACAAGAATCGCGTGCTTGGCCCGCTGGGTGGACCCATCGACACCTTCTATGACGCGGCTGGCAACATGCTTGCCAAGGGCCAGGGTGTCAACGGCCTACCCCTTTTGGAGATGGACCATGACGCATTCAACATGATGACGCAGGTCACTCTCAATCAGACCACCAGCCCCAAGAACTACCACTACCTGTACGGCCCCGGGAACTACCGCATCATGACCTTCATCCCGCACGAACAAAAGCGGACCTTCCGTCTGCGGGATCTCAACGGCAAGGTCTTGCGGGAGTACTCGGTGGCTGGCTGGGGCCCGCCAACCGCAACCACCCCCGGCGAAGTGTGGACCTTCGAGAAGGACTTCCTCTACGGCCCCGACGGTATGTTTGCCACCGTTGGTCTCGGCAACGTGCCGCGCTATTTTCACCGCGACCACCTTGGGTCGACGCGGATGATCACCGGCAATGCTAGCCAAGTTGCCTACCAGGCGGCCTTTTATCCTTATGGTGGCGAGATCGCGATTGTGAGTGGCGGTCCCGAGTGGGCGTCCAAGTTTACCGGCCACGAGCGGGATGCTCACGGTCGCACCGACTACATGTTGGGACGGACCTACCACCTGGCGACCCACCGGTTCACCAGTGTCGATCCAGCGCGGGACGGCTGGAACTTGTACGGGTATGTTGGCGGGAACCCGATCAATAGGGCAGATCCCACGGGTCTCGTGGATGTTGACTTGTCAAAGGAAATTGCCGCGACCGGCGGCCTCACCGTCACCAGCGTAGCAGCAGATCAGGCTGGACTTTACTACTCGCGTGTTGCCACATCAGCTGGAACGGGAGAGGCTTTTGTCCGATCCCTCGCAGAAACCAAACACGCAGCCAGAATTTCTAACCTCAAGAATGTTACGTTGAAGCCTGGCCAGCAAAGGCTCTTGAGCCGTGCTGGGCAGCTCGGTGCGCAGAAGAAGGTTGCCACCTCGACCGTCGGCCGCCTCGTGACTCTCGGTAAGGCTGTGAATTGGGTTGGCTTTGTGGCTCTCCTCGCGGATGGAGGAATCACTCTGCACAAAACTGGAGACCAACTGATTTTCGAGGCAGAGGCGGGAACCAATAGCGCGGTTCTGCCAGAGGCCCCCCTCAGGGTCAAGCTACGCTTTCTTGCACTGCGTAGGGCTGCGGCAGAGCGCAAGGCAGCCGAGGAGAAGCAGGCGGCGACCGCTGACGATGAGGAAACCCAAGAAGAGTAGGACCCACCGGCTGTCGAGCCAGGATTCGACAGCAGCCTTGATTAGGCCTTGGCCAGCCGTTGCGCCTCCGACGGCTGGCCTCGACATCAGCTTGTTCGAGGATCTCTGTAGCGCCTGAGCACTCAAGCACCGAATTTGAGCAGCTGCCGAGTGGCAACGCTTTCACGGTGGTCAGGGCCGTAAGCCGTCGTCAGCAGTTCAAGAGCTCGTTCGACTCACTCTTGGCCACATTCGCTTTGCCCACGATGGAAATCGACGGACTCCTGGTCTTGGCTACAGTGGACCTTCGATGTCAATCTGAGCAAGAAGCTCTCGCCACTCCGCGATCTCGACACGGTGATCGATCCGCTCTTCGTAGCCCGCCTCGACGACTGAGCCAAAGATACTTCGCATTCGCTCCACGCTGGTCTCGCGATCACCGAGTTGCCACTGACAGAAGGCGATATACCATCGACTCGAGTGCATCTGATAGTTCGGCTGGTCCCGAAGAGACTCCAAGATCTCGACCCCTTCCTGAAGCAGCGGTAACGCTTCTTTGCATTGCTCAGTTCCAGCCAACGCTTCCGCCAAGTAGAGAGTGGGGAATGCCAGGTCATAGGATTCAGGTTCGACGTTGAGTCGAGATATCTCCCAGGCGCGCCGGTGAAACTCGACGGACTCTTGGCGTTTTCCCTGGCGCCAAAGAGCGTGACCGAGCCCTGACTCGATGACCGCCAAAACGAAGTGCTGCTCGTCGAAGAGCAGCTCCTGCATCGCCTTGGCTTGGCGAAAGAATTCCTCCGCCGCAGAGAATTGGTAAGCGCTGATGTTCCCGCTTCCCAAATCTGTCAGGGTCCATACGATCTGTTCATGAGGTTGGCCGAAGAATGCTCGTTGATCTTTGAGCAGTCGTTCTAGAATGGGAAGGCCCTGCTGGTTATCGGTTGCCTCTTTGGACATCCCTACCTTGGCAGCGAGCAGACGGCGAGCCTCGAAGATTTCCGGGTGGAGAGGGCCATGGGCTAGAGTCAAGAGTTCAAGGGAGCGTCGGATTCTCTCCTCGGCGCGGTCAATGTTGCCACGGTAGAGATCCATCGACGCGAGCTCCCGGATCACAATTCCTGCCAAGGTGGGGTGATCTTCCGACCGCGGGCCCAACTGGGAGAGTGCCTCATCGAGGGCAGTCTCAGCAGCGTCGAGATCCCCTAGGCTTCCTTGGGAGCGCCCCAACAGCATGAGGGATTCGGCCAAATCCAACCGCTCGGGAAGGGGACGAAGCAAGTTGGCTGCTGCCTCAGCGTGACTAGCGGCTGCCGGGTAATCCGAATCGCTCCATTCTAGCCGCGCCATCAGCCGGTGGCTCTCGGCGAGTCCCGACGGATCTGCGAGCGTCTTCCGCACCGCCAGTGCAGGCTCGAGCAAGCGCCGCGCTTCGGGCTGTGCCGACAGCTCGAGGTAGGCTTTGCCGATCGCCGTGGCCAAAGCGGCGCGTGTCGCTTGGGGCTGATTCTCTGACGAGTTCCAAACTGCGGCACCGCGATCCAGCAACTGGCGAGCAGTGAGCTCTTGCCCCTGGTGCACGTCGGGCTCTGCGCCCTCGAACAAGCCACCCAGGAAACGGACCACCTCACGGGCGGTCCTGGTTTCGGCTTCGGTGCGTGCCTTTTCAATCTTGAGCCGTCGGGCGGCGAGCGTCATACTGATGGAGAAGCCGACGAGCAGCAGAAGGAGCGTTGCCGCAGCTGCGACAGCAAGTCGATTGCGTCCAACGAAACGGTGCAGCGTGTAGGGAAGGCTAGGTGCGCGGGCGAGAATGGGGAGGCCGTTGCGAAAGCGGTCGAGGTCCTCCGCCATCGCTCGGGTTGACCCGTAGCGGCGATGCGGTTCCGTCTCCAGCGCCTTGAGTGTTATGGTATCGAGGTCGCCTTGCAACGCCCTCGTCGGTACTGCGTCGTCAAGGGCGTTTGCCACCGCGGCGCTCGGTGGCGGGATTGTACCCGTGCCTTGCGCCCAACGTTTGGCTTCCTCGCCCACACCAACGCTCAGCTTGTACGGCAATGTTCCAGTCAGGAGCTCATAAAGTACGAGCCCTAGCGAGTAGACGTCGCTAGCGGTGGTCACGTCGTCACCGCGCAGTTGTTCGGGGCTGGCATATTGCGGAGTCATGGGTTGTTGGAAGGTGCGGGTCAAGCGCTGCTCTTCAGGCTCGTCACCGGGCAACACCCGTGCAATGCCAAAGTCCAACAACTTGGGCTCACCTCGAGCGGTGACCAGAATGTTGGCCGGCTTCAGGTCGCGATGCACGACCAGGTTGCGGTGGGCAAAGGCTACGGCTTCGCAGATCTCTGAAAACATGGCCAGCCGCTGATCTAAAGTTGGCTGCTGCTGGCTGCGCCAGGCGTCTAATCGGACCCCTTCGACCCATTCTAGGACGATGTAGGGAATGCCGTTGTCCGTCGTTCCGGCGTCGTAGAGTTGGGCGACATGAGGATGCTCGAGGTTGCCGAGAATACGGCACTCGGTCTTGAAGCGTTCGATGGCCCGTTGGGTGAGCAGCGCTTGGTTGAGAAACTTGATGGCGACCCGGCGCTCGTAGCGCTCATCATCGCGTTCGGCCTCGAAGACAACTCCGCCGCCGCCTTCGCCAACCACTTCTCCAAGTCGCCACGGACCAATACGGTCCCCTGGACTGACGGCAAGGGGTGTGTCTCCACGCAACATGATTCCCCCGGATTGATCCAGCATCGTCAATCCATCGACGTCATGTGCCAGTAGGGCCTCGACCTCTGCTCGCAGCTCCTGATCCTGACCGCATTTGACGTCGAGTGCGGCTGACTGCTCAGCGATCGGTAGGTCCGCGACAGACCTGAAAATATCGTCGATTTGACGCCAGCGTTCGTGGTTCATATCGAATTGTTGATCCTACGTAGACGTCAACGCGCCGCCTGATGCCTGGTCCTCGGCCAGCATTTTGGCAATCCATGCCCGTGCAGACCGCCACTCACGGTTGACGGTGGAGGTCGACGTATCGAGCTCTGAGGCCAGCTCTGGCACGGTCATTCCGCCGAGGACCCGTAGCTCGACGAGTCGGGCCTTGCGTTCGTCGAATTCAGCCAGCCGAGTGAGGGCGCGATCGAAGGCGAGGATTTCGAGCGGGCGTGGCATCTCGAGTTGATGTTGGTCGTCGAGGGTGATCCGGTGGCGGTCGCCACCCCGTTTCTGCCGTCCTCGGTCGCGCGCCCAGTCGACCAACACCTGGCGCATGACGTTGGCGGCAACACCAATAAAGTGTCCGCGATTTTGCCAATCAGCTCCGTGCTTGGAGAGTCTCATGTAGGCTTCGTGGACCAGTGCAGTTGGCTGTAGGGTATGTTCCGACCGCTCTCGACGAAGATGTCGCTCAGCCAACATCTTCAGTTCCGAGTAGGTCTGCAGAAACAGGCGGTCGATGGTAGGGGAGTCTTGGACCAGCGACATGTTGAATACTCGATGAATGAAGGCGCAGCAGTCGCAGGAGATACCTAGAAGTTCAGCGATGAGGGCGCGCGACCAGCTGCCAAAGGTGTCGCGCTGAGTGCCGCGAAGAGTCTGCTGGCAGGCTTCGCAAGACGAACCCTGCGCTCCTCGTTGTACGAAGAGCCTGAAGTATAGTTGCTGCTCGTTGGCTGGTAGCTAGGAGAACGGGCTCGGCCGGGCCCCATCAAAGACCGTAGACCCTCAACAGCGCCAGTTGTTGTCGGCACCAAGCGTTGATGACCCTCAGCAAGACACGCTGCGCCTGGCAACTGCGATCGGCGAACTCAACAACACGATCTGCATCAGCAGGAAACGTTGATGAGCCTCAACAACTCCAGTTGTCGTCCGCACTAAACGTTGATGACCCTCAACATCCCAGTTGTCGCCCGCACCAAGCGTTGATGAGCCTCAACAGCTCCAGTTGTTGACCGCGCCAAGCGTTGATGAGCTTCAGCAAGCCTCCCATCACGGCCAGCACGTGTTGCTGAGATCTGGCTAAACATCTGCCGCACGCGCCGAACGTTGATGAGACTCAGCAAGGCTGCCGGCGCGGCCAGGACATCTTGCTGACATCCAGCTAAACATCTGCCGCACGCGCCGAACGTTGATGAGACTCAACAGCTCCCGTTGTTGGCCGTAACAAGCGTTGATGAGCCTCAGCAAGCCTCCCACCACGGCCAGAACGTGTTGCTGGGATCTCGCAAAACATCTGCCGGCCGTAACAAGCGTTGATGAGCCTCAGCAAGCCTCCCACCACGGCCAGAACGTCTTGCTGGGATCTCGCAAACGATCTGCCGGCCGCAACAACCGTTGATGAGCCTCAGCAAGGCTCACGCCACCGCCAGAACGTGTTGTTGAGATCCCGCTAAACATCTGCCGTCCGCGCCAAGCCTTGATGAGCCGCACCAACACGATCGGCAACATCGCCACCTTCTGCCGGCCTTCAACAGCCAAGGATCAACAGTGATAACTTCGTCGTAGCTTTTGCCAGAACCTTGGCGAAAGCTCCAAGGCGAAGTTCCAGCGCGCTGCCATCGTTTTCCTGGCGCCCTCCAGCCGAGGATTGAATCCAACGCCGTCGGGTGGTAGAACTGGCTGCCTGTCAGTCCCACCGAGGCCAAACGCTACCCATTTCTTCAATTCCCCAACATCTCAAAGGGTGATCTCGTGAGCAGCAACGATTCGCTTTCCATGCAAAAGATTGTCTCCCTCGCGAAACGTCGCGGCTTCGTTTACCAGAGTTCCGAGATCTACGGCGGCCTGCGTTCGGCTTATGACTACGGTCCGATGGGGGTTGAGCTCAAGCGCAACCTGATGAACGAGTGGTGGCGGGCCATGGTGCATAGCCGCGAAGATATCGTCGGCCTCGATGCCTCGATCATCATGCATCCTAAGGTCTGGCACGCCAGTGGCCACTTGGCGAACTTTGCCGACCCACTGGTCGACTGTAAGCTGTGTGGTGACCGCTTCAGGGCCGACAAGGCACCAACGCTGGCAGAAGGCGAACCGGCGCCGATCACCCTCGCCGACAAGGGACGCGCCAAGGCTGCGCTGGAAAAAGCCGAGCGGGTGCTGGGCGTCACCCTGACCCGTCGTGGTAAAACCTTGGACGGTGCCGTCGCTGGCGACCGTGGCTACGTCTGCCCCAACTGCGGCGCACCCTTTCTGAGCGAAGAGCGGCAATTCAATCTCATGCTGCGCAGCTTCCTCGGCCCGGTGGATCCGATCGGCGCGGTGGTTGCGGCGGTGCGCCAGGCGGTGGAAAACGGCCAAGATGCCGACGCCCAACGCGCGGTGGCCGAAGACGTGCTGGCCGAAAGCTCAGTCTACCTGCGCCCCGAGACCGCCCAGGCGATGTTTGTGCAATTCCCCAACGTCTTGCAGTCAACCAGTGCCAAGGTGCCGTTTGGCATCGCCCAGATGGGCAAAAGCTTCCGCAATGAAATCAAGGTGGAGCACTTCATTTTCCGCTCGGTGGAGTTCGAGCAAATGGAGATGGAGTTTTTTGTGCCGCCGGGCGAGGGGCCGAAATGGCTCGACTACTGGAAGGAAGCTCGTCTCGCTTGGTGGAAAACCCTTGGCCTGAAAAGCGACAGCCTGCGTTTGCGTCCCCATGACGACGATGAGCTTGCCCATTATTCCGACGGCTGCTTCGATGTCGAGTACCTCTTCCCCTGGGGTTGGGATGAGCTCGAAGGTATCGCCTCCCGGACCGATTTTGATCTCAAAGCCCACGGCGAAGGCTCGGGCAAAAAGCTGCAATATTTTGATCCCGAAGCTATCAACCCCGAAACCGGCAAGAAGGGCTGGCGCTACATGCCCCACGTGATCGAGCCGGCGGCGGGCGCCACCCGCGGTGTACTTGCGGTGTTGTGTGACGCCTACCACGAAGAGGAGGCAGACGCCGACGGTAAGGGCCAACGCACCGTGCTCAAGCTGCATCCACGGCTGGCACCGATCAAGGCGGGTATTCTGCCGCTGGTGAAAAAAGACGGTATGCCAGAGGTTGCTCGCAAGATTGTCGACGACTTCATGAAAGCCGGAATCAACGCCAAGTACGATGCTCAACACTCGATCGGCAAACGGTATGCCCGCCACGACGAGGTGGGTACGCCGTATTGTTTGACCGTCGATGGCCAGACCAGCGAGGACGGCCAAGTGACGATCCGCTACCGCGACGACCGACGCCAGGAACGGATCAAAGTGGAAGAAGCGGTCGACGTCGTGCAGAAAGCTTTGCGGGTTTAAGAAGGCTCTGCGGGTCTAGAGGTCATCGTCGCACGACCGACAAGGGTCGTGCGTTTGGGTACATCCGGTACATATCCGGTTCGTCGGTCGTAGGGGCGAGTCTTGTGTTCGCCCTGGTTCGATTGCGGGATAGCAACCACGGGCCGGGACAAGCCCGGCCCCTACGGGACCAAGACAGTTCATCCGGTTCGTCCGGTTCGTCCGGTCGTCCGTTCGTCCGGTTCGTCCGGTTCGTCCGTTCGTCCGGTCGTAGGGGCGAGCCTTGTGTTCGCCCTGCTCCGGTTGCAGGGCGTGGTCCCTCAATCCGGGTGAGCGCCCGGATTGTCCTGCCACAAATGTCGCGGCATCCGACCTACCAAACGCGGCAAGGTGATCAACCGATTGCCGTTGAGGTTGACCACTTTCAAAGACGGCAGCTGGTCGACGGCCGACGCGTCGACGAGTTGATTGTCGTCAACCAAAAGATTGTGCAGGGCGGGAAGATCACTCAGGCCGTGGAGGGTGGTGAGTCGGTTTCTGCTCAGGTACAACCGTTCGAGATTGGGTAGCTGTTCGAGACCCGTGACGCTTTTGAGCACATTACCCTGAAGATATAGCGACTCGAGTCGCTCGCGTCCGGCTAACCGATCAACGGTGGCCAAGGTGTTGTCGGCCAGGTCGAGCGTACGCAAAGCGGGCAGTTCGGCGAGCTCGCTCAGGGTGGTGAGCGCATTACTGCGCAGATCCAGAACCTGTAGTTCCCGGCAGCGCTCGAGACCGGCGAGGCTGCGTAAACCGCTGTCAGAAATGCTGAGTAGCCTCAGATGCTCAGCACCTTCCAGCCCATCGAGGGTATCGAGGCTGGCTTGATGGATACGTAAACGGCTGAGCTGGGATAAACCCGCAATCGACGCCAAGCTGTCGAGTTCTGGGACCGCCGCTAGCCCAAGAGCCCAGACGTGGCCGGCTTCGTCGATCTCGACCCAATTACCGGTAGCGTTCGCCAACTCGCCCTCGACGCCGAGCTGCCAAGGGTGGAGTCCGGCACTGTCCAGCAGGCTGCGCAAGGCGGCAATTTCGTCCGCCACAATCCTGACTCGGCCCGCTTCGACGTCGGAGAAGGTCCGAGGGCCGGAGCCACAGGCGGTGGAGAGCAGCGAAACCAGGAACGGAATCCAGTGCCAGAGGACCGCCAACGGGCCGCCATGGTTACGGGGTGCGGTGAGGACCAGATGATGACACGCCCATTCAGTATGCCGAGGACTGACCATTCACAAATGATAGCCCCTCTGCTTGATACCATGCGTTCAGACCGGCACCACAGAAAATCACGTCCCGCAGTGAACGGGTCTCGCAGGAAACAGGTCCAGCTACCCCACCGTACTTCGATCGCCACCGTATTTCGATCCGCACCGTATTTTCGATCCCCACCGTATTTCGATTCGGAATGATCTTGCAGCTCAAATCATCAGCTCCGTACCTGCTGGCGCTGGGAATTCTGGTGTTCTTGCACGGATGCCAAGCGTCTGACCCAGAGCCAGCCCAAGCACCGATACCGACGCCGCTGCCGGTATCGGACGCGCCGGTCATTCTGATCTCTATCGACACCCTGAGGGCTGATCACCTGGGTTGTTACGGCTACTCTCGCCCGATCACGCCAGCGATTGATCAATTCCGCCAGGATGCGGTGCTGTTCGAGCAGGCGATCGCCCAAGCACCTTCGACGTCTCCGTCCCACGCCTCGATATTGTCCTCGCTCTGGCCCGAGCATCATGGCGCGTTCTCCGTCCGTAACACCGCACTGCCCGATGCTGTTCTGACCCTGCCAGAAATCCTGGCGGACCTCGGTTATCAAACCGCGAGTTTCAACGGTGGCGGCCAAATCGCCCCTGAATACGGTTTCGACCAAGGCTTCGACATCTACCAAGTGATGGGAACCACCGCCAGCACGCTGGAGACCGTCCGCCGCGCCGAACGTTGGATTACGTCCCTGACGCAAACACAGCTCGAGCCCCAAACACAGCTCGACCCAACACAACTCGACCAAACACAACTCGAGTCTCGAGAGCAGAGCCCCTTCTTCCTCTTTCTGCACACCTACCACGTCCACCACCCCTACACTCCGGAGCTCGCGGATCTGCAGGAGCTGGCGCCGGATTATCGAGGAGCTTTGCCGCCCAAGATCTCAAAAGATCTGATCGTAGCGATCAATCGGGGTGAACGTGAGCTTGCGGACGGTGATCTGGAATACATCGTTGCGGCCTACGACGCCGAGATCCGATCCATGGACGCAGCGTTGGGCCGGTTGTTCGCCTTTCTCCAGCAAACCGACTTATACGACCGCTCGATCATCGTCCTCACCTCGGACCACGGAGAAGAGTTTGGCGAACACGGTCAGGTCGGTTGGCACTCGCACACCCTCTTTGATGAGCTGCTGCGTGTTCCCCTAATTATCAAGCTACCCGATTCCCGTCATGCTGGGCTCAGCGTCGCTGCTCAAGTCCGCAGCATCGACATTGCACCCACGGTCCTGTCGCTACTCGGCAGACCGGCGCGCAGTGAATTTGCCGGGTTCGATTTACGCTCTTTGATCGCGGACCCAAGCTTCGATCCCGATCTGCCAGCCCTCTCCCAACAGGATACGCGGGTGGGAGTTGATCATACCTCGTTACGAGCAGGGGGCTGGAAGCTCTACCCCAACCGCCTCTTCCACATGCAGCAGCTTGGCGACGGTGGTGACCGGGCAAAATACCTCAAGGCGCGACTCGCTTGGGCGATGAAACAAGATCGCCTCTACGATCTCGCCAACGATCCTGTGGAGCAGGACGATCGCATGGAGCGGCGCACCCGGAATCGGCTGCAACAACTGCGCGCCGACCTCAAAGCAGAACGTCCGGTACCGGCTCCAGTCAGCACCACGCCCACAGCAGAGACGCTGGAGCGGCTGCGGGCTTTGGGTTATCTGGATTGAAGCCACAACCTTCTCAACTCAACTCAACTCAACTCAACCCCCGAGAGCCACCACCGATGAGCCAAACGCCTGTTGTCCGCCTGGAAGCCACCGGTCCGATCGCCGAAGTGATCCTCGACCGTCCCGACAAACTCAACGCCATGGCGCCGAGTTTCTTCGATCAAATCCGTCAAGCCTTCGAACGGGTTGACCAAGAGGACACGATCCGAGTTGCAATTTTGCGCGCCGAAGGGCGCCACTTCACGGCTGGGCTCGATCTCAAGGCGGCGGCGAATAACGTGCTGAGCCCTGATGCCGATGCCGCCACCAGCCCGGTGACGGCCAACACTCGCCTCTACCGGCTCATCCGCGATTGGCAAAACAGCATCAGTGCCGCCGAGCGCTGCCGCAAGCCGGTGATCGCCGCCGTCCACGGCTATTGCATCGGTGGTGGTGTCGATCTCACCACCGCCTGCGATATTCGCCTTTGCACCGCCGACGCCACCTTCTCGATTCATGAAACCAAGCTCGCCATGGTGGCGGACATCGGTACGCTGCAACGTATCACCGCCATCGTCGGCAAAGGGATGGCGCGGGAGATGGCCTTCACCGGCAAACAGATTACCGCCGAACACGCCGAACGCTGTGGCCTAGTCAACGCGGTGTACGTGGATCAAAACAGCCTGCTGGCCGGCGCCCGGGCCATGGCCGAGGAGATCGCCGCCAACTCGCCGTTGGCGGTCCAGGGTACCAAGCAGGTGTTGCAATATTCGGAAGAACACACGATTGACGAAGGGCTCGACCACGTCGCCCATTGGAACGCCTCGTTCCTGCACTCCCAAGACCTGGTTGAAGCGATGACGGCTTATATGGAGAAGCGTCCGCCGGTCTTCCAAGGACGCTGAAAACTCCTAGGAAACAGAGCCAGATCACAGGCAGAAAAACACCTCCAACACGGAGACCGTTTCTGGTACGGTGCGCGGGCCATGATAGACTCGCGCCACAAAGATACTGCCGCCTTCTTGATGCGCCTCGCGGAGGCGCTCCACGCTTACGGTACGCCGTCACACCGGCTGGAAGAGGCGCTCGGGATCATCAGCAAAAGCTTGCGGATCGAGGGTCAGTTCCTGGCGACCCCCACCTCGATCGTCGCCTCAATAGGGCCTGAACGCGCGCAAGAAACCTTGCTGGTGCGGGTTGAGCCCGGCGAAACCAATCTCGACAAACTGACCGCTCTACACGAGATCATGCAGCGGGTCGACGCCGGCGAGCTCGACGAACGCCGCGGCTTGATCGAGCTCAACGAGGTCGTTTCGGCCGCCTCAAGGTACCGCCCCGCGACCACCGCCTTCGCCTATGCCATGACCTCCGGTACCGCCGCCATATTCTTCGGTGGCGGTTGGCGCGAAGCCTGCCTGTCGGTTGCGCTGGGTGGCCTGCTCGGCTTGCTGGCGCTGTTCGCTATCCACCGGCCTCGGTTGGCGGCGCTGTATCCCGCTTTGGCGGCTATGTTGGCGGCGGCTAGTGCCAGCTTCGCCGCTGCCTTCATCTCGCCGGTGTCGTCATCGATCACTACCTTGGCGGGCATTATCGTGTTGATCCCGGGTTTATCGCTGACTATTGCGATGAACGAGCTCGCCCACCGCCACCTGGTCAGCGGCACCGCACGCCTGGTCGGGGCCTTGATTACGTTCCTACAGATTGGCCTCGGTGGCGCCACGGGGTGGAAAATCGCCGAAGCCCTAATCGGCCAACAGATACCGAGCGAGCCGATGCCCTTGCCGACCGCTGCGCTGCTGATCGCCGGGCCGTTGGCGGCGGCCGCGTTTACGGTGCTGTTCCGCGCTCGACCGGCTGACTACGGGTGGATTCTCTTCGGATCGATGGTGGCGTTCCAAACCACCCGCACCGCTTCTGACGCCTTCGGCCCCGAAATTGGTGCGGCTTTGGGGGCTTGGGCCCTGGGCTGTCTGTCCAACCTGCTCGCCCGCTGGCGTGGCAAACCGTCGTCAATCACCCTGGTTCCCGGCCTGCTGATGCTGGTTCCCGGCAGCTTCGGCTTCCGCTCACTCCAGGCGTTGCTGAACCACGACGTACTGGCCGGGGTCGAGACCGGTTTCTCGATGGTGCTGATCGCGATGTCGTTGGTGACCGGTTTGTTTTTATCCAATCTCACCATCGCCCCACGACGTCTGCTGTAGGCGGCTTGCTGAAGACGGTTGGCTGAAGACGAGTCATACCCGAGACGGTGGCACTACCGACGACCGGACGATACGTGACCAGAAAAATGGCCGTCGTAAAAGGCGGTCGTCGACCGTCACGTGACTCGTAAGCTTGCTTTGTTACCTTTCCATCACCCGTTTTTTCTCGGGAGGAGGGTTTGGTGCGTCTTGTTCTGCGGGACTCACCCCGTCGAGCTGTCGCCCACGACTCTGAATAAGTTCGAACATGGCAACTACAATAAAGGACACATTTCGCCGCTGGCGCTGGGTCGCGGCTTTGTTGGCTTGCCAGTTGATGGGCGGGAGCAACCTCGCCTGGGCGCTCGATCCTCACAAAGCCTTCCACCAATACCGTCTCAGCTCCTGGGGTACCGAACAAGGTCTACCGCAAGACTCTGTCGCCGCCATCCTCCAAACCTCTGACGGTTATCTATGGCTCGCAACCTTCGACGGCTTGGCCCGGTTTGATGGTTTCCGCTTCACGGTGTTCAATCGTTTCAGCTCACCGGCGCTGCCCAACAACAACATCCTCGCCCTGGCTGAAGGAGCCGACGGTGCGCTCTGGATCGGTACCGACGGCGCCGGTATTACTCGCCTCGCCGACGGCGAGACGACAACCTACACCATGGATGATGGATTGGTCGGCAACCGCGTCGAGACGCTGCTGGTTGATCGCGCAGGGGATCTTTGGGTCGGCACCCGGCAAGGCCTGAGCCGATTTGATCAGCAGGGTTTTACCAACTACACCGTCCGGGAAGGTATGTCCCACAACAGCATTTGGGCACTGCTCGAAGATCGCAAAGGAGATCTGTGGGTCGGCAGCGAAGCCGGCCTCGATCGACTGCGCGACAGCAAAATCTTGAACCATGACGTCGGCGGTGCGCCAGTACTGGCACTGGCGGAGGATCAGCTCAAGAATCTGTGGGTCGGCTTGGCAGGCAACACCCTGCTGCGCATCAGCCCCTTCGGCTCAGAGGACCGTTTCACCGTTCCGCGGGGACATGACATCCAATCCCTGCACGAGGATCGAGACGGCAATCTGTGGATCGGTTCTTATGGCGCCGGCCTGTTCCGTCTGCGCGACGACAAGATCGATCACTTCGACTCCGGTGACGGTTTATCCAGCGACGTCGTCTGGGCGCTGCTCGAAGACCCTAACGGTAATCTCTGGATCGGCACTGAAAATGGCGGGCTCCAACGGTTACAGGATCCTCCGATCGTTCCTTACACCACCCGCAACGGGCTTCCCCACGACCGTGTCTCGACGATCTTCGAAGACGACACGGGGCAACTCTGGGTTGGCTCCGATCATGGACTGACCCGGTTCGACGGTTCCCAATTCACCACCTTCACAACCCGCGACGGCTTGAATTCCGAAGCCATCTACGCCATCCATCCGGCAAATGACGGCGGCCTGTGGATCGGAACCGACCACGGCGTCAGCCGTTATCAAGACGGCACCTTCACTCCCCTCACCACACCGCATTTATCGCCAAACGCGTTTGTTCTCGCTCTTTTGGAAGATCAAGACGGGTTGCTGTGGGTCGGCTCGTCAGCCGCCGGCGTCATCCGCCTAGGCGGAGATGAAGAGCTCGCCTTTAACCAGGACAGCGGTTTGCCTAGCAACAGCGGTTTGCCTAGTAACACCGTGACCGCGCTCCATCAAGATCCTCGAGGGCACCTGTGGATCGGTTGTGATGGCGGTCTTTCCCGCTGGGACGGCCTCGAACTACACCGGGAAGGCCCTGATGGCATCTTCGTTCGTGATTTCTACCAAGATCCGGAAGGCACCTTGTGGATCGCCACTCGTGACCACGGCCTGATCCGCCATCAAGAGGGTACGTTCCGCAGTTTCACAACCGCGGACGGGCTTCCGTCCGACGTCATCTATCGCATCCTCGAAGACGACCTCGGGAATTTGTGGATGAGCAGCATCCACGGGATCTTTCGAGTTGCCAAACAGGAGTTCGACAACTTCGACCAAGGCAAACAAAAGACCCTGCACGCGTCGACCTTCGGTCGTGCCGACGGTATGAAAAGCGCCGAGTGTCTAGGCGGCAATCAGCCAGCCGGTTGGAAAAGCCGCGATGGCCGACTCTGGTTTCCGACCATCCGAGGCCTGGTGGCCATCGCCCCCGATCTGCTGGTGGGCGAGCCAACTCCTCCGGAAACTGTGATCGAAGCCATCATACTCAACGGCCAACCGATCCATCAGGAGCCCAAGATCACGCTGCCCGCCGGTCGCACGGATCTCGAAATTCACTACTCCGCGATCGACCTGAATCGTCCAGAAATGACTCGGTTCAAATTCCGGATGGAAGGTTACGACTCGGACTGGATCGACGCCGGACAACGGCGTATCGCCTTTTATGCCAACCTCGAACCTGGTGAATACGTGTTCCAGGTTGCTGCCCAACATGCGGCCGGCAGCCTGAATAGACAACCCGCCAGCCTCACCTTCTATCATCAGCCCTATGTCTACGAGACTCGGGCTTTTGTCGTCAGCAGCTTGATTGCATTCATGCTCGCGGCTTGGGGACTCAACACCTTACGGGTCCGGCGGCTGGTGCAGCAACGCGAGCGTTTATTAGCACAGGTGTCGTCAAACAGTGCCGAGATCATCACTCAACGCGACCAATTGTTACGAGTCAACACCGATCTGCGTGCCGCCAAAGAAACCGCTGAAGCGGCCAGTCAGGCCAAGACAGATTTCCTCGCCAACATGAGCCACGAGATCCGAACGCCGATGAACGGTGTGATCGGCATGACCAGCCTCCTGCTGGGTACCAACCTGGACGACGAGCAACAGGAGTTTGTCCACACCATCCGAAACTCCGGAGACTCCCTGCTCAACATTCTCAACGATCTGCTCGACTTGTCGAAGATCGAGGCCGGTCGCCTTGAACTCGAGCAGCACCCGTTCGATCTGCGGGACTGCATCGAAGACGCCCTCGACTTGATGTCCGCCGAGGCCCGCCAAAAGGGGCTCGAGCTAGCCTACTGGATCGCTGAGAACACCCCGGAGAGCTTGATCGGCGACGCCGAGAGGATTCGTCAGGTTCTGGTCAATCTAGTGAGCAATGCGGTGAAGTTCACCACCCATGGTGAAGTGACGGTGACCATCGACACCGTCGACGGATCAACCACCACCCATATGCTCCATCCCGAGTCGTGCCACATCCGGGTAACCGTGGAAGACACCGGCATCGGCATTCCGGCGGATCGTATGGACCGGCTTTTCAAGTCTTTCAGCCAGGTCGACAACTCCACCACCCGGCGTTTTGGCGGCACTGGCCTGGGACTGGCGATCTGCAAACGACTGGTCGAGAAAATGGGCGGCACCATCTGGGTGGAAAGCGAAGAGGGCAAAGGTTCACAATTCAGCTTCACCTTCGTCGCCGAAGCGCTGAACGAGCCAATACACCAGCACAGTGGGCCACAGCCCAGCCTGATCGGCAAACCGGTGCTGATCGTCGACGACAATGCCACCCACCGACGCATCTTGGCCCTGCAAACAGAGAGTTGGGGCATGAAGGCGCATTGTTTTGCAAGTGGCCAAGCTGCCCTCGCCTGGGTCGAGCGCGACGAGCCGATCGAGCTTGCAATCCTCGATCTACAGATGCCTGGTATGGACGGCGTATCGCTGGCCAAAGCCATCCGCCGGACCCATGATCGCGACGCCCTGCCGATCGTGCTGCTGACCGCCAGCGGCCGGCTGGCCGCCAACATCGACGCCTCGCAGTTTGCCGCCCAGCTGAGCAAGCCACTCAAACTGTCTCAACTCCACGATACGCTGCTCGAAATCTTCTTCGCCATCCGCAAGCGCCAGGGTTCACGCACCTCGGTGCCTCGCGCCGGAGATCCTCTACCTGGCGAGACCCGCCCCCTCAGCATCCTGCTGACCGAGGACAACCTGGTGAATCAAATGGTCACGCGACGTCTGCTCGAGCTGCTGGGATACCAGGCTGACATTGCAGCCAATGGACTCGAAGCCATCGAAGCGATCGAGCGTCAGGACTATGACGTCGTGCTGATGGACGTGCAGATGCCAGAAATGGACGGCCTCGACGCCACCCGCCACATCGTCCAACAGGCCACCGACTCTCGGCCTCAGATCATCGCCATGACCGCCAGCGCCCTGCCGAGCGATCGTGAACGCTGCTTGCAGGCCGGAATGGACGACTACATCGTCAAACCGGTCTCTCTCGAAGACCTCCACGCCGCACTCGAACGCCTCAGCTATTGAGCGTCCCGTCGTAAACTCTCGAGTGCTTCGACGTATAAGATGGTAAGCAGCCTTTCCATCTTTTTCCAGTCGAGGATTCTCATGCTGAAGCATCTGGAGCACACCACCGAGCACGCTTCCCCTCAGGTTTCCCGCACGCCAGCCGCCCGCGCGATCCCGAGTCTGGTCCTGGGACTGAGCATCATCCTGGGACTGGGCCTCATCCTGGGACTGGGCCTCATCCTGGGGCTGGGCGCCACCCCGGCACTAGCCGATGCCGGTGAGGACCTGATCACAGCAGCACAGCGGCAAGATATCGACGCCGTCCGCAAACTGCTCGCGGCCGGGGTCGACATCAACTCGACCACCCGTTACGGCGCGACCGCCCTATTTTTCGCTAGCGACAAGGGAGACCTCGAGCTGGCGAAGCTGCTGCTCGACAAGGGCGCCGAGGTCAACGTCACCGACACCTTCTACAAAGCGACGCCGTTGACCTGGGCCTTGTTCAAGAGCGCCGAGTCCAAACCTCACCGCGACATGGTCCTGCTGTTGATTCAGCACAACGCCAACGACTCGGCGGCAGCTCTCAACTTTGGTGCTAGCCAAGGTGATCTCGAGATGGTCAAGGCGGCGGTCGACTGGGCGACGGATGATTCGGCGACGGATGATTCGGCCAAGATCGACCCCAGCAAGATCGAACCGAACGTGATGCGCGCCGCGCTCAAGGCTGCTCGTGAAGCCGAAAACGGCGACGCCGTGGTTGCGTATCTCGAACCGCGGACGCCGGCACAAGAGTCCGGGAGCACCGTGACGGTGGCGCTAGAAAAGCTCGCCACCTATGGCGGTGATTTCAAAAATGACGATATCGGCATGCAGGCCAAGGTTTTCCTGAATGGGGAGACCCTCACTCTGCAGGCGGCTGGCCAGCAGGCTTTGGCGCTCGAGGCCAAGGGGGACGATGTCTTCGTGACGCGCGACGTTCCCGGTATCGAGCTCGCCTTCCGAGGTCGGGCCGGTCTGATCGAAGGTTTCTTGTTACGCCAGGGTGGGCTGGAATACTTTTTTCCACGGATCGAGGTGGGCGGCGAAACCGCTGAAGCCAAGCCGACGGAGCTCCCCCCGCTAGCCGTGGCCGAACGCACGGCGCCGATTCAATGGGCAAGATTCCGTGGAGCCGGCGCCCGTGGTATCGGTGATGGCCAAGGTGCACCGTCGAAGTGGGATCCAGAGAGCGGCCGAAACGTGCGCTGGAAAACTCGCGTTCCCGGGCTTGCTCACTCCAGCCCGGTGGTGTGGGACAACCGAATTTACCTCACCAGCGCCGTGACAGAAGGGGGCGATGAGAGCCTGCGCATCGGCGTCTATGGTGATGTCGACTCGGTGGACGATGCGTCCAAACATCGTTGGACGGTTTTTGCCCTCGACAAACAGAGCGGTGAGATTCTATGGCAAAAAGTCGCCAGCGAAGGCGCACCACAAGCCAAACGCCACCTGAAGTCAACACACGCCAACCCCACTCCGGCCACCGACGGTGAGTATCTGGTAGCCCACTTTGGCTCCGAAGGCCTGTTCTGCTTTGATCTCGACGGCAACCAGCTGTGGCACAAGCCCTTCGGCGTCTTGGCCAGCGGCTGGTTCTTCGACTCGTCTTATGAGTGGGGTTTCAGCAGCTCGCCGATTCTGCACGACGGCAAAGTGATTACCCAGATTGATGTCGACAAAGGCTCATTCATCGCCGCTTACGATCTCGCCACCGGCAAGGAGTTATGGAAAACCGAACGTGACGAGATTCCAACCTGGGGTACACCAGTGGTCCTACCGGGCGCTGGTGGTGGCGCCGAGGTCATCACCAACGGCACCACAGTGCGCGGCTATCACGTCGACACCGGCCAAGAACTGTGGCGGCTCAGTCCGAACTCAGAGGTCACCGTCGCCTCGCCGGTGGTATCGGACGGCGTCGCCTACGTCACCGGTGGCTACCCACCGGTGCGGCCAATTTATGCCATCCGCCCCGGCGGTCGCGGCGATATCACCCTCGCCGAGGGCGAAACCACAAGCGACCACATCCTGTGGAGCCAATCCCGTGGCGGCACCTACATCCCAACCCCGATCGTTTATCAAGGCATCCTTTACGTGATCCACAACAACGGTCGACTCACCGCCCACGACGCGACCACTGGCGAGCTCCACTACCGGGATCGCGTCGGCAAAGCCGGTAGCTTCAGTAGCTCTCCGGTGGCCGCCGACGGTCGCCTCTACTTCACTTCTGAGGACGGCACCACCTATGTCGTCCGTGCCGGCACCACCTATCAAGAGCTCGAGGCCAACACCGTCGGCGAAGTGGTGATGACCAGCCCCGCAATCTCCGACGGCCTGCTCTTGATCCGCGGCGCCCAACACCTTTTTGCTCTTGGCGAGAGCGAAGAGGGGGCTGAGAAAGAAGACGCTCAGGCTAGCCGCTAACGCGCTTCGTGCCCGGTTTCCGGCCGCAGGAAGATCCTCCCGGCCGGGAACCGTCGCAACAGCAGGACAGCAAGAACGCGGCACGCCAGCAGCGGCAAGCGGCCGATGTCGACGGTGCTTCGTGCCCGAAGGACGGGCAAAACTCTGGGCAGGGGCGCACGGCTGTGCACCCAGTCGAGCAGCTATCCGACGCCCGCAGTGGGCATCGGTTCCTCAAGCGCCGCCAATCCGGCACGCTGCAAACGCCGTAGATCCAGGCGTCACTACGATCGATCCTTCCGGCGATCTCACTCCGTCGACCTACCTCCCGTAGATCGCTCTCTCTCCACGACCCTTTAGAAGACACACCATGAGTCAAACCACCGCTACGTTCAAGAAACTTGGCCTGCTCCTTGTCGTCGGCGTCTTATTCGCCGTCTTCTTTCAGATGGGCTGGCACGAACAGCTGACCTTCGAAAACTTGAAGGCCCAACAAGCCGAACTACAAGCCTCGACCGAAGCCAACAAACCGCTGTGGATCCTCGGCTTTGCGGTCGCCTACATCGTGATGGCTGCCGCCCAATTACCCGGCGCCGCACTGATGACGATCGCCGGCGGCGTCCTCTTCGGCCTTGTCCTCGGCACGATTGTGGTCTCCTTCGCGAGCACAATCGGCGCCACCGTGGCCATGTTGGTGTCGCGTTATCTATTCCGCGACACGATCCAACAGCGGTATGGCCAGCGGCTGAAGTCGTTCAACGAAGGCATCGAAAAGGACGGCCCGTTTTACCTCTTCACTTTGCGCCTGATCCCAGTGGTGCCGTTTGCGCTCATCAATCTCGGCGCTGGCCTCACCGCCATGCGCACCTGGACGTTCTACTGGGTCAGCCAGATCGGCATGCTGATCGGCACCGCCATCTACGTCAACGCCGGCACCCAGATCAGCCAACTCGAGTCGGTGAGTGGCTTGCTGTCACCCAAAGTGTGGGGCGCCTTTGCCTTGCTGGCACTGTTGCCGTTCCTGGCACGCAAGATCGTCAGCTTCGCCAAAGCACGACGGGTCTATCGGCAACATTCTGCTCCCAAACACTTCGACTACAACGTGGTGGTGATTGGGGCTGGCTCCGGCGGATTGGTCGCGTCGCTGATTGCTGCCGCCGTCAAGGCCAAGGTTGCCCTGATCGAGAAACATCAAATGGGTGGGGATTGCCTCAACACCGGCTGTGTGCCGTCGAAGGCGTTGATCCGTTCCGCCAAGATGGCGCATTACGCCAAACGCGCCAAAGACTGGGGTTTCAAGTCTGCCTCCGTCGACTTTGACTTTGCCGACGTCATGGACCGGGTCCATGATGTGATCAAGACGATCGAACCCCACGACTCGGTGGAGCGTTTTACCGGTCTCGGCGTCGACTGTGTTGCTGGCGAAGCAACCATCGAAGACCCGTGGCGGGTGCGGGTAGGAGACCGAGTCCTGACCACGAAGAATATCGTGGTTGCCACCGGCGCCTCGCCCTTTGTGCCGCCAATTCCGGGGGTCGACGAGGTGTCTCCTCTCACCAGCGACAACCTGTGGCAGCTCCGTGAGCTGCCTAAGCGCCTGGTCGTGTTGGGCGGCGGGCCGATCGGCTCTGAAATGACCCAAGCCTTCGCCCGACTGGGCTCCGAGGTGACCCAGGTCGAAATGTTGCCACGCATCCTGTCGCGCGAAGATCCCGAGATTTCCGACCTGGTCCGTGACCGTTTCGAAGAGGAAGGTATCCGGGTCCTCACCGGCCACAAAGCAACACGCTTCGGGGTGGAGGGTGATCAACGTTACATGGTGGCCGAAAACAGAGACGGTGAACCCCTGCAGATCAATTTCGACGAAGTGATCGTGGCGCTTGGCCGACGGGCTCGCATCAAGGGGTTTGGACTCGAGGAGTTGGGCGTCGAGATCGCCAAGAACGGCACTATCATGGCCGACGAGTTCATGCGCACCAACTATCCCAACATCTACGTCTGCGGTGACGTCACCGGCCCCTATCAATTCACCCACACCGCCTCCCACCAAGCTTGGTACGCCGCCGTCAACGCCCTCTTCAGCCCGATCAAAACCTTCAAGGCCGACTATCGGGTCATCCCATGGGCAACCTTCACCGATCCCGAAGTGGCGCGGGTGGGGCTCAACGAGCTCGAAGCCAAAGAGCAAAACATCCCCTACGAAGTCTCAGAATATGGCATCGACGATCTCGATCGCGCCATCGCCGACGGCGAAGCTTACGGTGTGGTCAAAGTGCTGACTCGACCTGGTAAAGACAAGATCCTCGGCGTCACCATCGTCGGCCCCCATGCCGGTGACTTGATGGCAGAATACGTGCTGGCGATGAAACACAACCTCGGACTCAACAAGATCCTCGGCACTATCCACACCTACCCCACCCTGGCCGAAGCCAACAAATTTGCTGCCGGGGTGTGGAAAAAGGCCAACGCGCCCCAGAAACTGCTCGCCTGGGTCGAACGGTTCCACACTTGGCGGCGCGGTCGATCCGTCAGTAGCAGCACCCGGGGCGCCGCCGCGGTAGTTTTACTGAGCTTCATCGCGCTCGGCGTCATCGCTGGCTGTTCTCAGGGCAACACCGACTCCTCGACACCCACACCCGCTGCAGCCGCCGCACCCGTCGCTGACTCGTCCGACAGAACCGTCACGGACACCGTCTCCTCAAAGGACGCCCCAACCACAGAAGACGCCCTGGCCCGTGTGCTCACCCACGTCGACGACAACGGGCTGGTGAATTATGCCGCCCTCGCTGCTGATCCGGCCGATCTCGACACTTACGTCTCAACCCTGGCCTACCTCGACAGCGCAACCGTCAAAAGCTGGACGGAGGAGCAGCAAATCGCCTTCTGGTCCAATGCCTACAACGCGCTCACATTGAAAGCCATCGTCGAGGCGCTCCCTCTCCAGCAACCCACCAACGACGAAGGGCATCCCCGGGGCATCCGCTGGATCCCCGGGGTCTGGGATCAGAAGAAGTTCAACCTCATCGGCCGGCAGATGACCCTCAATGACATCGAACACCAAGTGCTGCGCGTCGAATTCGACGAACCCCGCATCCACTCGGCCCTGGTCTGCGCCGCCCTCAGCTGTCCGCCGTTGCGTAACGAGCCCTTCACTGCCGACCAGCTCGACGATCAGCTCGACGACCAGACCCGCCGTTTCCTCAGCGCCGAAGACCGTTTCCGTATCGACCGCGAGGCCGGCAAGGTTTATGTTTCCAAAATCCTCGAATGGTACGGCGAAGACTTCGTCTTCAGCTATGAAGCCGACGAAGGTTTTGCGGGCGCCAACGAAGCCGAGCGTGCGGTGATGCACTTCCTCAGCGGCTACGTCGGAGACGAAGATCGTGCCTTTCTCGAAGCAGGAAACTACGCGATCGAATACCTGCCGTACGATTGGTCACTGAACGAACAAGGCTGAACAGTCCGCTCGAGGTGAACAGTCCGCTCGAGGTGAACGGGCGCTCGAGGTAAACGGGCGCGCCCGAGGTGAACCTTGCGGGCTTCACCTCGAGAATCCGATGCTCAGTGGCGATCACCTCGCGAGCGGCAGCCGGAACGCCGCCATTTCCTCGGCGTTGCGGACCAACAACAAATCGCCGACCACTACCGGGTGGTTCCAGGTTTTGCCTTTGATCGCCGGGAAGCGGGCAAGCTCCTTGAACTGATCAGAGGTCGCCCCAACCAACGCCAATTCGCCCTTCTCCGACAGCACCAGCAACAGGTCTTGATCAGCCAACAAAACGAGCTGGCCGCCACCGTAACGTCCACCCTTCCACTTGCGCTCGCCATCTTCGATGTTGATGGCCGCCAGGATATTGCCATCGAAGCCAAAGGCATGCCCGTTGTGAATGACAAAGTCGTTGAAATAGGACTTCAGCCCAATCGACGTCCAGCGCTCTTCGACGGTCCAAACACCAGGCCCCTGCTCACTGGGTTGATGGTCAACCGCCAGACGACGGGTCCCGCTTTTGTCGCTGACACTGATCAGGATATCGCCGTCCGGAGTCAGGGCGGGTTGCACGATCGGGTAGCCTGACCATTCGTGTTCCCACAGCTTCGTGCCGTCGAACGTGACGCCGACGATACCTGCGCCGTTCTGTTGCAGGATCTGCTCGACACCATCAATCGTCACCAGGTGAGGCGAGCTATAACCCTCGCCACCGGTCGGGCCGGTCCAGCGCTGGTCACCGGTCTCGAGATCGTAGGCGACCAAGGCGCCGGACGCAGCAACCAAGAGCAGGTCATCCACCACCAACGGCGAAGCCGAGAAACCCCAAATCGGCAGCTCGGCACCGGTGTCTGCCGCCGCGTCACGGGACCACACCACAGTACCGTCCCGAGCGTCGAGGGCGTTCAAAAGACCGGTGGCACCGAGGGTGTAGACACGTCCGTCGTGATGGGTCGGCGTTCCGCGCGGCCCGGCACCACCTACCGACTCCCAGAAACGTGCTTTGTCTTGGTGTCTCCACACCGGCTCACCGGTGGTCGCCTGGTAGCAGGAGACGACCTCGTCGTCACCACGCTGCTCCTGGGTGTAGAACACGTCACCGCTGACCGAAAACGACGACCAGCCCGGACCAACCGGCCGGCGCCACAACTCGACCGGCGGCGAGGTTGTCCAATCGGTTTCGATCCTCACACCGCGGACGATGCTGTCGCGATCGGGTCCGCGAAAGCTCGACCAGCTGTTGTCCGGCCTGCCAGCCTCGGCCGCCACCGTTGCCGGTAGTTGAGCCATCGACTCGTCACCCGCTTGGGCCAAAAGCCGTTCTTCGGGAGTCTGCGACCATCGCCACGAAAGATCATGGCTAAGGTCGGTGGTGTTGCCACCGGTCCGCATCAAGGCCCACAATCCACAGGCGACAACAACAGCCGCCACCATCGTGGCCCAGCGAAGTCCGCCCGTCAGATTGCGGCTGGCGACCGCCCAAGCAACGAAGGCGAGGCTGAGCACCGGGATGGCGTAAATGGGGAACATCATCCCCATATTTCCGGTCGCAATCGACTCGTGGAGGATACTCGGTGTCGCAACCATGGCGAGCACCATCACGACGAGGGCGCCGATCCGCTCCTGCCACTGCGCTCGGCTGAAGAACAGCCACCACAACACCACAGCCAAGCCGCCGATCAGCCCACCAAATACTCCGATGAGCAAGGCATCGGGCGCAACCAGAGGCACGCCAAACCGCAATAGCCATTGCAGGGCCACGATGACAACCCCGGGCCATAACCGAAGCGGTTTCTTCTGAGCGGATCCGTCGGTCTGCGTATTTGCCATAAGGCTCTCCCAGGGTTGCGATGTTGTTGGCGGCTACGTCGCCGGTCATTGCGTGCGGCACATTCCAGGAGCGATAGCCAAGCGACCCTCCCACTACGCCGCGGCGTGTTCACATGTTTCGTTTGGGCGCCGCCCAATATTCATATTGCGATCTCATACGCGGTTAGTGATGCGATCGAGTAACAAAGGCTCTTTTCGATCGTTGAGCCTTCATAAGGCTCTCTTTGATGCCCTGCCGGCCGGATCACTGGCGATTGCCATCCCAGCCTTGCGGGCGACCCGGATCAGCCCAACCGTAGCACTACGCTACGAGTAGCCGATCTGCTATCCGCGGGGGTTGCAGGCTGAAACGTGCAGGCTGAAACGTGCACGCTGAAACCCTGGCGGCAGAGGTGCGTATCCAACGGCAGGACGATAATAACTACACCGCGAGTATTACAGATGGCCGCCTACCTGCGCGACTTCGAGCACCTCCTCTTGCTGACCCTCCTCCGCCTCGATGAGCCGGCTTACGGCGTTGCCATTCGGCGCGAAATCGAGGACCGCACGGGTCGACGAGTCTCACCTGGAGCGATCTTCACAGCACTGAGACGGCTCGAGCAACGAGGGCTGGTGAGCTCGTGGCTCGGTGAGGCGACCGCGGTACGCGGCGGCAAACGCAAACGCTACTACCAGCTGGAGGCGGCAGGTGAGGAGAGCCTGCACCGCACCCAGGAGCATATGCGCCGCCTGACCGCGGGCCTGTCGATCAACTCATCGCTGGCGGACGGGCATGGAGGGTCTTCGAAATGAACGAGACGCCGTCCAGCACCCCACCGGCCAGCTCCACACCGTCCCGCACCACATCGGCCCGCGTTGCAGCGTCCAGCACTACACCGCCCCGTGCCGCTTTGTGGCTTCTCCGCCTGCTGATCTGGGGTGAGGCCTGGGAGGTGGTTGCCGGCGACCTCGTGGAGGAGTTCCACAGCGACACGGTGCCGCGGCTTGGCGCACGGCGTGCCCGGTTGTGGTTCTGGCGTCAAACGTTCGCTTCCGCCCTCGCTTGCTGCCACCTCGACCTGGCCTCCCTCCTCCCAACCCACACAGGAGACGGCGTCATGCCCTCTATGCTCCAGGATCTCAGCTACGGCCTCAGGATGCTTCGAAAAAACACCGGCTTTACTCTTGCTGCCGTCCTCACCCTCGCTCTCGGCATCGGCGCCAACACGGCCATCTTCAGCGTGGTCCACACCTTCCTGCTGCGCCCCTTGCCCTACGCTGACTCTGAGCGGGTAGCCTTCGTGCTGGGCTGGAATACGGCCCGCGATCAGATGCGCTTCAACGTCAAGTATGCAGACTTCGTTGATCTCCAGGATCAATCCGACGTGTTCGACGACATGGCCGCGTACCGCGCGTGGAGGGCCAACGTCACGGGTGAAGGGGCGGCTGAACGCGTCCAAGGTTACCTGATGACAACCAACACCTTTGATCTGCTCGGTACCGAACCGCTGCTCGGCCGAACCTTCCGAGCCGCCGACGCTACCGGCGAAGGGCGCCTCACCGTACTGAGTTACCCGATGTGGCAGCGCACCTTTGGCGGCAACAACGATGTCGTCGGTCGCGACATCAACCTCAACGGCGAACACTACACAGTGATCGGCGTCATGCCTCGTGGGTTCGCGTTTCCGGTGCTCAACTTCAAGGGTGAGCTCTGGGTGCCGTTCACCAACGAACAACTGGCGGCCATCGCTCAACGTGGCAGCTCCACCTCGGTGGTCGCCGTGGCGCGGCTACGAGCCGACATCGCGACGGTCTCCGCTCAGGCAGAGCTCGACACCCTGATGCAGCGCTTCGCCGCCGACCACCCCGAGACCAACGTGGGTCTGGGAGTCAAGATCCAGCCAATTCAGGAGTTGTTGGCCTCGAACTCTGGTCCCGCCCTGCTGGTGGTCTCGGGCGCCGTCCTGCTCGTGTTGTTGATGGCCTGCGCCAATGTTGCGAACTTGCTACTCGCACGGGCGATGACGCGGGGCCGCGAGCTAGCGGTGCGGCGGGCCCTCGGAGCCGGCGGTTGGCGCCTGGTGCGTCAGCTCCTGACGGAAAGCCTCCTGCTGTCGAGTCTCGGCGCCGTCGCCGGGCTGGGTCTGGCCCACGGCATCCTTCGCGCCCTGAGCTTGGCGACCCCGGATCTGGTAGCCCGTACGATGCCGTACGCTGACGAGCTCGCCCTCGATCGCCCGACCTTGCTTTTTGCTCTCGGAGCCACGGTAGTGACGGCGATCGTCTTCGGCCTGCTTCCCGCTCTGCAGGTGGCCCGCTCCGACGTCCTCAGTCAACTCCGAGACGCAGCGCGAGGAACGTCGGCGGCACGGCGAAGGCTCCGTCAATCGCTGGTGACTGGCGAAGTGGCACTGTCGTTGTTGTTGCTAGTTGTCACCGGTTTGCTGATCCGCAGCTTTCAGAACCTGCTGGCGGTCGAACCCGGCTTCGAGGCTGAGAACGTCCTGACCCTCAGCGTGACGCTGCCGAGTTATCGCTACAACGATCCAGCCGACCAGATCGCATTCTTCGAAGACACCGCCGAAAGCCTGGCGGCCCTGCCGAACGTCAAGTCGGCGGCCTGGATCAACGTACTACCGTTCAGCACAGCGGACAACTCAACATCCTTCGTGATCGAGGGCGAGGACGAACCGGCACCAGGCGAAGCACCCGACGCCAGGTTCCGGGTGGTCAGCCCTGAGTATCTCCAAACCCTACGCATTCCGGTCTTGCAAGGCCGAGGTCTGGAGCGCTTCGACCGTGCCGACACACCGCCGGTTGTCTTGATCAACCGATTGCTGGCCGAACAGCACTTCCCCGATGGGTCCGCGGTCGGTCGACGGGTGCGGGTTGGTCGCGACCCGGAGGCACCCTGGAGTGAGATCGTCGGAGTGATCAGCAATGTCCAGCACGACAGTCTGGCCGGCGACAAGCAGCCGGAGATTTACCTCGCCCTCGCCCAGGCAGCACCTTCTGAGATGACGCTTGCGGTCCGCACAACCGAATCACCAACCCAGTTCGCCGCACTCGTTCGCAGCAACATCCACAACATCGACCCGCTGCTGCCAGTTTCAGACATCAAAACCCTCGAAAAGAGAGTTGCCGAGTCGCATCTGGCCGAAACCGCAGCGATGTGGATGATCGCAATCTTCGCTGGCGTTGCCCTGGTGCTCGCCACCGTCGGCCTCTACGGAGTCATCACCTACGCGGTCTCCCAGGGAACCCGTGAAATCGGTATCCGGATGGCCTTAGGAGCACGCCCAGCCAACATTCTGTTCAACACCATGCGTCAAGGCTTGGCAGTGATCATCGTCGGTTCCATCTTGGGGCTTTTCGCCGCCTGGGGGTCAACACGGTTCCTCGCCAGCCTGCTTTATGGGATCACTCCTCACGATCCCGTCACCTTCCTGGTGGCAGTACCGATTCTAGTAATGGTGGCGGTAGGTGCCTGTCTACTGCCAGCACGGCGGGCGACACGGACCGACCCCGTCGTCGCTCTGCGAGCGGAATAGGCACGTTACAATCGACACACGTCACCGTCGCCGGTTCTAGAAGGGGCCGCGTACGACTCGAGGAGTTGAATGGATGAAGATGCCAAGACTGGACAAGACAGTGGTAGCGGTTGGTACTCTCGATGACACCCTAGAGAGGCGAGCTTACTGGCACAGTCGCACTCCGGCGGAGAGGTGGGCTGCGATAGAACAGATGAGGCGGATCAACTATGGAGAACACGCAGCTACCGGAAGACTTCAGAGAGTTCTTGAAGTTATTGAACGAAAGTGACGTTCATTACCTGCTCATTGGCGGATATGCGGTTGGCTACTATGGCTACCCTCGTGCCACACACGATATGGACATCTGGATCGCCGTAGATCCTGTGAATGCCGAAAAGATGGTTGAAGTGATGACCGAGTTCGGATTCGCAGAAGGCGCAGTTACCAAAGAGAACTTCCTGCAGAGCGATGGGGTTGTGCGGTTTGGTGTTCCTCCATTGAGGCTCGAAATTCTGATGAGCATTTCGGGTGTATCCTTCGAGGATTGTTATAAGAGAGGCCTGGCTGACGACATCGACGGAGTTCCGGTAAAGCTGATTCATCTGGAGGACTTACTGAAGAACAAGATCGCGTCGGGCCGCCACAAGGACCTGGACGATGTCAGCAATTTGCCAAAGGAATGGTCGAAGGTCTAGAGATGCCCGCGCAGAACCGCTGCTTGCAACGGTCGACGCAGACGCCGCCATTGAAACTTACTGTTAGACAGCAGGAACGCGAAATGACCGCCTTCGAGATCCGGAAAGCACTTGTCGACGACCTGCCGTTCCTGCGAGGGATACTTGTGGAGGCGGCGTACTGGCGATCGAGCAAGGCGCCAGCCAACATCGAGGCGGCGCTCAACCGCCCGGACTTGTGCTACCTGCTCACCGATTGGGGCCGTCCCGGAGATGCAGGAAGCATCGCTCACTCGGGCGGCACACCGCTCGGCGCCGCTTGGTACCGATTCTGGACAGAGGCGCGCCATTCGTACGGATTCGTCGACGAATCCACTCCTGAGATAGCCATTGGCGTGCTTCCAACCCACCGCGGCAAGGGTATCGGAACCGCACTCCTGCTGCGTCTCCTCGAGTCAGCCTTCTCTGCTGGAATCCGCCAGCTCAGTCTCAGTGTCGAGCCCGATAACCCTGCGTTGCGGCTCTACCAACGCCTCGGATTCGAGCACCGAGAGGGTGTCGGCGCCGCTCACACAATGGTGCTCTAGCTGACCGCCTCGATAGACCCTCCGTCAGCCGACTTGATGGTCGATGTGGGCTGTGTCGGGTGTAGCCTTCGAGGATTGTTATAAGAGAGGAGTCTAATCCATGAGTGACAAATCCAAACTGAAGCGAGAACTCCACAAGATGCCGGAGTTCGTGCTTTCCGCACTTGAGCACAGCTCACTGATGGATGCGTACAATAGCCGTCCGGCCTATCAGCAAAACGACTACATTGGCTGGATCAACGCCGCAAAACTGGATAGCACGAAACAAAAGCGGCTCAACCAAATGCTCGACGAACTGCAACGTGGCGGCGTCTATATGAAAATGGACCACCCACCCAGCAGGAAAAGCGTGTAGAGCACCTCATGAGTCCAGACGGAATCGAAAAAACAAGAAACCCGCGCTGTGGCGCTGTCGGATCTTGCAGCGAGCAGATCACAACCCGGAATCAATGGCATTCGTGCGAGACTTTTTGACCTCGAAGCATTGTTCGTCCGGTGAACTGGAGGCCCTGACGGCCGCTGAGGCCCTTAACGTTAAGCATCAGGCGGGCACGTGCAGTCCCAAAAAAGGGATGAATTGCGGCTTAGGGATTGAGTAGAGATGACTGAACCCAGAAAGATCCTGGCCGACTCGCTGACGAAACAGATCGAGGCAGCCGCCCTGCCCCTTGTCGAGGCTAGGGGGACCGTGGGGATTGCCGTAGGCGTGGTTTGTGAAGGTGAGAATCGTGCCTGTTGCCATGGTCGCATCGAGAAAGGTGGCACGGTGGCACCGGATGAGCGGACACTGTTTGAGATAGGTTCGATTACGAAGGTGTTTACGGCGATTCTTCTCGCGGACATGCATCTTCGGGGTGAAGTTGACCTGGATGACCCTGCGAGCAAGTTCTTACCTTCAACAGTTGTTCTGCGAAGTCGGGACGGTGTTGATGTCACGCTGCGGCATCTTGCAACACATAGATCGGGCCTGCCGCGCATACCGTCGAACATGGGCTTCAGGAATTTACGCAGTGGTAACCCCTATGCGAATTATACCGTGGAAGACATGTACGCGTTCCTATCGAAGCGCCGGCTGGTAAGCGAGCCAGGCACGTTTTATAGTTACTCGAATCTTGGGATGGGGCTTCTCGGTCATATCCTTGCGTTGGCCGCTGGAATGGACTTTGAAGCGTTGGTTGTCGAGCGGATTTGCGGGCCGCTTGGGATGGATGCTACCGCGATCACTCTCTCAGATGACTTGCACGACCGGCTTGCGCCGGGTCACGCGATGGGTAAGCAGGTCTCTAACTGGGACATTCCGACACTGGCGGGCTGCGGCGCCTTTCGCTCGACGCTTAATGACATGATGATTTTCTTAAGGGCGAATATGCGCCTGGAGGACACTCCAATACAGGGCGCAATCGACCTGGCGCAAGCGATCCAGCCGCGAAAGGAGAAAAGCCGTTGGAGGATCCCGTGGCGTGCAGCGATGCCCAGTACATCTACTTTGTTAATATATGTATGTTTGGCGGTGTATGCAGGGTTACTCTTTGTCCAGGGTCAGACGCTTGTGCCAAACATGGTAGCCACGTTGATGGTGGTGAGCTTCGCGGCGACGCTGCTGTTCGGTCTTTTGCCCAAGCCAGACATGGGCCTCGGGTGGCATATTGCGCCCCTTGGCAGCGGCAAGGACGAGGGGCGGGTTTTCTGGCACAATGGCGGGACGGGTGGCTACCGAAGTTACATGGGCTTCGCGGAAGACCGAAACGTCGGCGTCGTGATTCTTTCAAACTCTACCAAGTCGCCTGACACCACGGGCCGGCGCTTGCTTGATTTATTGGTCTCGCCAATGGCGGCCAAAAATTAACGGATGTGAGTTCAGTGGAGCGCCAAGCCAAGGACAATCTTGCCAATGCCGTATCCAAACTTGAAGGGAGCGCATAACAAATCGTCACCCCGCGTCCTCGAGAGATTTCCGGAAACAGACAATACGGTCCACCTCGGCATACCCGAGCGCCCGATGAGCCTTCTGGCTGAGCTCGTTCACCAGGTCAGCATCGCTGGCCATTTCTCTCAAACCCAGTCCACTGGCCCACGCCTCCGCAGCTTGCACCAAGGCACGTCCGTGTCCTTGCCCTCGAACCTCAGGATCGACCCACCAACCTTCGATGTACCCGACCGGAGAGGTTGAACAGCCTTCGGCAGTCTCCCGGATTGCTGCTTCGAGAAATCCACTCAATCCACCACCCTCTTCTTCGATCACGAAGGTGGCCAGAGACCCAGTCGAGTCGGCAAAAAACTGATCAACCTCGATCGGATGATCACTCGGGGATTCTGGCCACAACGCCGTCCGCATCCGAAGCCATTCGGATCTGTCGTTCGGAGTGACGGGTCGAATATTCATGAAGAACCTGCCTGCCCTCAGGTTGAAACTTGCTACGAACTATTCTCCGGCAACGGCGTGACGCGAGCAAAAGAGTCGCCCTTCGCGCTCAGACGGTAACGGTCCAATCAGCCCAATGTTATCCAAGACCGTCAAAAAACGGCCCCGATATCACCCGGTCACAACGCGAAACGTCGGTCGACAGAAGCGTTGTGACCCGGGGAAAACGCCATATGTCGGCCGACAAAAGCGATATCACCCGGTAATATCGGATTTGTCGGTCGACAAAAGCGATATCACCGGGCTGGCAGAGTTTCTGCCCAAGGCCAGAAGCGGTATCACCCGGTGATTATCCGGCCAATCGACGCCAAATGGCGGAAGCCACCGAGAATCGACCGTCTCGACATTGCACCGCCGCGAGATCCAGCGGTCATTGGGCGCTTCTGGCGAGTCTAGTAGTTCGTTCTCATCCAGAAACCCGTTTTTCGCCCCGTAGGGAGCCCCCTGTGGAGCGAGCACACGGCGAGTATGTATGAGCAAGAAGATACGCCTTCAGCATCAAGCTATTGTAACCAATAGAGTTGACTGTCTCTTAAAAGCCGAGGCGAGTCACGCAGCCGTGCGCGCAGCCCACAGGGGGCGACCGGACGACGGGCGTTCTTGGATGCGCTCTGGATCGACCTCATCCAGGAGCAGAGCTGCTGACTTCGCAGAGGCCCTGCGGACCGGACACGCAGCGAGTAAGTCGATCTCGCTCTAGCCCCCCAAACAACAAAAAGCCGGGCGACCCTGAGGCCGCCCGGCAAGAACAATTCAGAACTCAGACTCAACTAAGCATTCGTTGCGGGAGGGTCCGGACGGGTATCGTCCGACTCTCCAACCGGCGGCTCTCCATCCGACGGCTCGTCAGTCGCCGGAGTCTCGGAATCCACATCCGTTGGCCCTTCACCGGTCGTTTCTTGCGTCTCCTCCGACGGACGCTTGGGGCGACGGGTCGACGAGCGAATGCGACCGGCCAGTTCCGACTCGTCGGCGAGATGGAACAGACCTTCGGCGGTCCGGCCGACCCAGAGGATCGTCCGATGCAGTTGATCGATGGCCTTGCGCCGAATCAACTGCTGACCCTCCGTCTTCTTGCGCAGGGTATTCGCCTGGTCGATCAGAGCTCGCAGCTCAGGAATGCCCGCTTCGAGGTAGGCCGCCTCACCCTCGAAGTCGAAGTGGGCATTCGGTGTTCTGGCGGTCAACGGTGCAACCGCCGGTCGCCGTAACAAGTCGGCACTCTGCTGGAGCTGTTCGAGCAGCTTGAACGGTACCCTCGGGGTTTTTCCTACCACGAAGGCCATCTCATAGGACCCGTGCGGGAAGATGCTCTCGAGAGCATCCCGGGTGGTGACCAGCTTGTTGTGATTGGTTAGAACGAGGGCGTCCCGCTCGCGTTGCGTGCGAGCGAAACGGATCCGACGGATCGAGTGCTTTTCTTCGGCGATGACCACTTGGTCGAGGGCCGAATCGAGCTGATGGACAAGATGGCGCATCTGTGCACGGTGGTCGAAGACAGGATCGCCCTCGCCGGCCGGTTCTGGATGCTTTTCGTTGAGCAGTTCGCCAATCCGGTCGCCATCGGTTTCGAGGGCGAGACGGATTTCATTGGCGGACCGCATTAAGTCGTACGTTTCCTGTAGTTTCATGACACAATCTCCTTAGTTGGTTTATTCCCCGGCGCGAGGCGCCAACCATGAGCCGGGGTGGGTCCGGACGCTGCCAGCTTGGTAGCGTCCGGTCTCGAATCACTGCCGGTCTGACGGTGAATCAGACGACAGTCTCAAGGCAGTTCAGTCACAAGGCAGTTCACTTCGATATCGGATCTCCTTTCTCCCTGCGGGTTATGGCGCCTCCCGGCACCGGTTGAGTGGATGACGTTCCTCCGTCGCAAGCCCGTTGGAGCGTCGCAACACTAGACTGCTGAAAAGACGTACTGTGCGCCCCCAGAGCCTTTAGGTGCCGGGCGCCGTCGGATCTGCCCTGACTTCTCAAGCAGATTCAGATTGACGTTGATCGATTGTCGTGAAACCCGCTTCTTGGTGTCTTTGCGGATCGCGGTGAAAATCTGTTTGGCGGTCAACCACTGGCCGGGACGATCGCGTAGGACCTGATAAGTGAGGAGCTTGACCGGACTCTTGCGACGCCGTTTGGTCGGCTTGGGGATCCGTCCACCGTCGGGCGCAACAATCAACGTCTGCACCCAATGCAGCTTCTCTTGAAACGCTCTGAGCTTCTCGTCGCAACTGTCGAGCTGCGCGGCGAGCTGAGTCCGCTGGTCCGTCAATTCTTGGATCTTGTTGCGGTAGCTCGTTTCGAGCTCCCCCAGGGATCGATTTTTGCTGCCTTCCATGATGCCCTCGTTTCGCCGCCATAGATGCTTGGGTGTCTCGACTGGTCAACCAACCTGACCAACCACCGATGAATCCACTGTAACACAACTGTGTCTATTTTAGCAAGAAAGGACAGATAATTTTTAAAATAGACATGGCGAGGGCGTTTGCCGGATGGGTGGCGGGGAGCGTGTTCTACCCAAGCGTTGCGATCCGCGCTCGCCTGAAATGGGGTGCAGCGGATCGACGGACGCCACATGCGGCCAGGGGCTGGCACGCTGGGCTAGCCAAAATTTGGCCTAGACGGTTGGAGAGGGTTGCCGACCGTGGGGCACGATTGCAGAGAGGCGGGACGCGGGCGCCTTAGAATCGAGCCTACTCGCTCAGCCGATTGCGGACCAAAAGATCCTCCATCGAGTCTGCGATCGACCGCAGCTGTTTCTCGCTCATTCCCTTGAGCAGCTTGTTGACGACCATCGAGATGCCCCGCTTGGCAGTGCTGATGCCGACTTTGGCAGTACCGAGGGCGAAGGTACCGGCCTTCGCCTGCTCGAGGGGACGCACGTAGAACTCGCGAAGCCCGACGTCGGTCAGCTTCAACACCGTCTTCACCAGCGCCGCCACGTGGTCCTTTTGGCCCGGGTCGCTGCGGAGTTGCTCGATCGTAGATAGCATCTCTTCGGTCAGCTCTTCATCGAGGCGGAATCCCAGGCGGACGTCATAATCTCTCAGTTCTGGCATCAGTCCTCCTTCAGCCGATCGCGTTGACGCTTCACCGTCTCCCCTTGTACAGTCGAGCCTGTGGCTTGAATTCTATGGCTTTGAGGCCCATCAGTGTAGGTTGACTTACGCCCAGTTTCGCGAACGCTACACATAAAAAGCAAAGGTAAGATTGGAACTCCGTGCTCGGTGGTTGAAGGCTACGCCGCTTACATCACAGGAAGCGGCTTGCCACCACGCAGCGCCGAGAAGTAGACGTCTTCCAGGTTGGGCTCCACCGAGGCATACCCAGGCCCGGGCTGGGTCCCACTCTCGACCCGTGCGACCGTCCGCCCCGCGTTGAGATGCGTGGAAAGCAGGATCGCCTCCTCGCCGAGTTGATCAACTTCGCTCTCGTCATCCATCTCGGCACGCCAGATTCTGCCCTCGAGCTCGGAAACCAATTCGCTCGGCATGCCCTGGACGAGGACTTGCCCTTTGTTGATCACCGCCATATCGCTGCACAACTCACGCACATCCGCCACCAGGTGGGTCGACAAAATGACGACAGCATCCTCGCCGATCTTTGATAACAGATTGAGAAAGCGACGACGTTCTTCGGGATCAAGGCCGGTGGTCGGCTCGTCGACGATGATCAACTGGGGATTGCCCAACAGAGCCTGAGCGATTCCAAACCGTTGCCGCATGCCGCCCGAGAAGGTTCCGAGCTTTTGTTTGCGCACGTCCCATAGGTTGGTGAGCCGCAACAACGACTGGACCACTTCGGCCCGCTCTTTGGCATCACCAAGGCCTTTCAAGCGGGCAAAATGTGAGAGTAACGACTGGGCGTCGATCCGCGGGTAGAGACCGAAGTCCTGGGGTAGATAACCCAGGACTCGACGCACTGCGTGTTTATCTTTCAACACATCGACATCGTCTAGAAACACGGTGCCGGTGTCTGCCTCCTGCAAGGTGGCGAGGGTACGCATCAAGCTCGATTTGCCGGCGCCGTTGGGGCCCAGCAAACCGAAGAGACCGCGGGAGATCGAAAGATTCACACCTTGCAGGGCGTGCACTCCGTTGGCGTAAGTTTTGGAAAGGTTATCGATTGTCAGCATGATAGGTCTCCGATAGAGCTTGACGTCACCGAACGGATCGCTGGGTGAGGGTTCGAACGTTATCTCCAGAATCGCGGTCGATGAGCTTGTTGTAGGGATCAATACCCGCTCGTACGGGCTTTTGATCCACTACAAACTGGAAGCTGCCGGTTTTTGACTGTAGGTGATATTTCTCGAACGCCAACACCGTCTCTTGCATTTTGCCGTCGACTTCCTGTTCGCCGAAGACTCCGACATCCACCCAATCATCGATTGCGATCTCAGTCGTGGTGCCGTAACCGTCCCCTCGCAACTTGTGGGTTGCGGTAGCGAGCTCGACGACGAAGGTGCCGTCGGCCTGCTCGGTGTAGGTGGCCTCGACGGCACGGTTGTCGAACACGGTAATGGTTTCGAAGAGATCTTCGATCAGATGCTCATGGTCTGCCGGCACGACCTCTCGAAGATAGGCCAACAGGTCGCGGGACGTCACATAAGGCGGCCCCTGGTACTTGGCGCTTTCCAGGAAAGCCCGCAAGGCCTGATTGACCGCGTCTTCACCGATCAAATCTTTGAGCGCGTACAGCGACAAGCTGGCCTTGCTGTAGTGGACGTAAGCCTGGTTTTCGACCCGCGACAGCGGCATCTCTCGCACGCGCTCGTCACCCCGGCGTTCGAGATAACGATCGAGATGGAACTTGAGAAAGTGGCGCACCATCTCCGGACCGTACATCTCTTCGAGGATCATCATTGCCGAATATTGCGCCAAGGATTCCGCAATCAGGGTCGCCCCTTGGACATCCCCCGGAACCACCTGATGGTTCCACCATTGGTGGGAGACCTCGTGGGCGTGAATGGCAGTCAGCCAGTCGAGCCTAGCGGCCTCGAGGTTGGCGGTGAAACACCAGGACTCCGAGAAGGGAATGGTCTGGGCAAAGGCGAAGGCAACCTTGTCGTGGTAGTTCGGGACCTCGATGATCCGCAGCTGATCATGAGCGTAGGGGCCAAAATTGGCCGTCATGTACGTCAGGCTTTTTTTGGTGACCTCCAGGAACCGCTCGATGTTGAAGGCATGATCGGGCGCATAATAGACCTCGATCTCGACATGCTCCCAACGATCCCGCATGACGTCGTACTCTCCGGATAAGAACGGCAGGAGATTGGTGATCGGGGCGTGGGTCTTGTAATGAAAAAAACGACGGTCGCCTTCCGTCCATTCCCGTTCGAGATTTCCGGGGGCAATTGCGACCTGATTCGCAGAGGTTGAGAGAATCGCTTCGAATTCGATCCAATCAGCATCGAGGTAGTTACGCTGCCGGGCCGACGCATCGTCGAGGTCGGCCACCCGGACGACCTCAGGCAGATCCCGCTTCTGACGCTCGGTTGGATTGATCAGCTGGTTGCTGCGGGCGTAGCCGATCATTGGCATGAAGTTACTGTTGCTGAAGAAAGTGCCGTTTTTGATCACCAGATTGTTGTGGCGACGATTGGTAAACGCTTCATGGTCCACCCGCACGGCAAAGCCGAGGTCGATCGCCTCGCCGGCAGCCAGCGGCTGTTCGAGCTCGTAAACGTAAAAGCCGAGAGCGCCGTCTTCAACAAGCACCTGATGTGGGGGTAAATCGATCTGTTCGAGCGTCACGCCACCGTAGACCCGCAACACCCCTTCCACCCAGCGCGGCGATATCGTGATCGGTAGTTGTCGAACGGGCTCCGTACCTTGATTCTCGAGCCGATAACGTCCGCGCAACGCAACTTGGCGCGCTTCGGGAAAGATGTCAACTTCGGCAAACACCGACGTGACGCGTGGCAGCGCCACCTCTCGATACTGGGCGTACTGCCGTTCGTAGTCAGCCAACTTCTGGGGGATTCGATTGCGATCGAGGTACTCGTTGCGCACATTGGTATTGGCGAAGATCCAGCCCCCAACTGACCCCATGCCGAGCAGTCCAACAACCATTGTGGCCATCACCGGGGTCGTCAATCGCTGACGCGCGACGGCGAGACGTTGCCGCATCGGGATCGAGGTGCCCCGCGGCCATAGCAGCAACGTGGCGGCCGCAAGCACTAAGGCTCCGAAGGTCCAATAGAGCATGAACCAGGCGAACGGTGCAGCATGGTGGCCATAGCCGTTGATCGCCGTATAGCCGACCGCCGGGTGGCTCGCGTAGAGGTAGAGGTTGTGCTCGAAACCGAGACGCGGCAAGGCGAACCTCAGGAGCAAGGCCACAGTCATCATCAGGAGACCAGCAAACTTGTGGTTGACTAGGACCTGAAAGAAAACAGCCAGCACAATCAGAAGGAACAACGGATAGCCGAGGATGAGGAGCCCTTTGGCATATAGCCCCGGTTCGAGATTGAAGTAACCCTTGCCGAGTTGAATGAGGATCGTCGTCAAGGTGGCAGCAAACAGAAACACCCCAGCCACCGACACCAGCGCCAACAGCTTGGCGGTCAGGAAAACCCAATTGGGCACCGGCAGTGCGTCGTAAACCTCGGACAGCTTCAAGGCGCGTTGGCTGAACACCAACTCCCCGGCATAAAACACCAGGATCATCACCAGGGTCAATCGGACGCCGAGGCCAACGGCGCCCAGCATCAATTGGGTTAGAGGATACGACGGCATGCCGTTGTGCTGCCCAGCGATGAAGCCGTAGACGCCAACGAACATCAAGCCGAACACCAGTAAGGTGAGAAAGGGCGTGCGCGGGACAACTTCGGAAACCTCGAGCCGAGTTTGAAGCAGCAGCTGGCGCCAGTGGTCTGCCGCGCCAAACGTCCCGTTGACCTTGGGTAACGCGATCGCCTCAGGTGGTGTGGGCGCCTCCGCGGTCACGGTCGCGAGCTTCGACTTACTTGCCTTCTTGGGTCGCCGTTCGCGCAATGTGAAGTCAAAACGCGCCAGGCTCGCCGCCAGCACCAGGAATGCAAAACCCATCCACAGCAAACGATTCGCCAGCAACACGCCACCGAGGGCGGGCATCAAGGTGTTTTGCTCGGCGATAGTCCAGTAGCGAGCCACGGTTTCGAGCGCCACGATACCCGAGGGCTCCAGCAGGCTGCCCAAGGCACGATTTTCGGTATTCAAGGCTACTAGCTCGATTGCGTCCTGCATGCCGATGAAAAACACAACACAGAGGAAGGTCACGCTCAGCCGTCGACTCCAAGTTGCTAGGGCAAAAAACAGCGCCCCCATCGCCAGCAGATTCGGGATGAGGATGACTAGGAGGCCAAACAGATAGGGTGCGAGTGAGAACGGACCGAGACGGTCGGTAGTTTGCCAGGGTGCAAAATACCCGGCGACCAGACCTGCCACCGCGGCCAGCAGCACCAATAACGAAACCGCCATCGAACCGACGAAGCGACCACCCAAGTAGTCGATCTTGGTGAGTGGCTTGGTGAAGAAGAACATGTCGCTACGCTGGTCGAAGTCCCGCAACGCCGAGTTGGCAACAAACGCAGTGATTACGAACAGCCCCAGCAAGCTGATGAGCGGCATCAGGCGGATGAGGGTGATCGGCGCGTTGCGTAGGGTTGTGCCCGGCGCATCGCCGATTGCACCGCCGATATCGGACGCGGCAAGTCCAACGGCGAGGAAGAAGAAGATCAACGCCGAGATGCTGAACAAGGGCTGCTTCAGCTGGTAGCGAAGTTCGAAGAGAGAGATATCTTTCCACACGGGTAGGCGTCCTCGACCATTCAGCCGCGGGCGGGCTTGGCGGCGCGAAACAGAAATTGGATGCGTTGACGGATGAGTCCGGGAAAGTCGAACCGCGGCTGCGACCGCACCCAGGCACGGGATGAGCCGGTGAGGACGGCGGTCAGCAGACTGGCGAAAAAGTCCTCGTCGAGATCGGCGGCGAGCTCTCCTTGGTCCTTTCCGGCTGTACATTGCTGACGAACAAAAACGTCGATGGCGTCAGCTTGTGTTTGTTCCGCTTCGATCAGTAGCGGATCGGAGCTGTTCTGTGATTTGGCGACCATCAGTTCGGGGGATGCAATCGCCCGTTCCACCATGTCCACGAATAAGTCACAGACCGCGGCCTCGGCACTCGTCGACCCACGCTGGTGCGCTGCCTCGAGCGATTCGACGGTGATGCTGTGGTACCACTCCCCGACCAGATGTTCTTTGGTGGGGAAATGATTGAAGAAGGTACCCTTGGCCACACCGACGGCTTCGGTGATTTGCTGCACCGTCGTGCTGTCGTAGCCGTGGGTCTCGAAGAGCTCCAAAGCGTTCTGGTAAAGCTGTTGTCTCAGCTCTTGTTTTTGTCGTTGTCGCCAGTCGCTAGCCAACGTTAATTCTCCTTGTCGCCAGTTGCCTGGGTGCCAATGCGGCCACCTCGTCACGCCGCCCGGAGTCGATCACTCGAGACATACGCGCGTGACCACGATCTTTAAGTGACCACGGTCACTTTACGGCAAATCTCGGCTGGGGTTTCAGGAAGACCAGCGGACGAGTTCGAGCTGGCCCTGGAGTGGGCTCGGAGTTATCCGCCGGAGCCCAGCCCCATCGTCGCCACCATCGCCCGGACTCGGCGATCGTCGTGGAGGGTGGCCAGCATGGGGTCGACGACGGCGTAAGGCACAAAAAGATCACCCTGATCAAACGCGGCTTGTAAGGCGACAATGGCTTCTTCACGCCGACCGAGAGCTGCGAGTTGGACGGCGATCAAATAGTCGAACCCAGGATGCCCGATCGCCCGCAACCCGGCGAGGCGCTGTTCGTGGTAGGCCGTCACACGCTCCGCGGCAGTGGTCGGGGGGCCAGGAAGCTGATCGAAGGTGCGACCCAAAAAACCGAGGGCCCGTTCGGCAGCCGCAGCAGCAGCCTCGAGGTTTCCCTCGGCTTGCCAGGTGTTGACGATGTTGGCAGCGGTGAAGTGGGGCACGATGGTGCCCAATTCCAGGCCGCGTTGGAAACGCTCTCTTGCCGAGGCCAGACGACCGGCCAGGTAATCAGCATAACCCGCGTCGATCCAGGCTTCGGGGGATAGTGGGTCGAGCTTCAGGGCAATCTCGGCGGTGGTTGCGGAGCCATCTGGATCACCATCCACCACTTGAAAGCCGGCGTACCACGACAACAAAAGGGCATCACCCGGTGTCAGTTTGAGGGCTTGCTGAAAGTGCTGTCGGGCGACGCCCAGATCCCGATCGGCATGGAAACTCAGGACCGCAGCAGCAAAATGGCCTTCTGCCAGGAGTGGATCCAAGGCTAACGCCTGCTCGGCGGCCGCTCGGGCTTCGCTCAGCCGGTCGCGATCATCGAGGAAGGAGGCTTTGACTTGCAGCATCGCTAGGGCGGCGTAAGCGGGCGCGAAGTTGGGAGCAAGCTCGGTCGAGTTGCGATAGGCAACGGCGGCACGTGACCAAGCATCAGGGGTCTGTGCGTGTTCCAGAAAACGTCCTTCGGCATACAGTCGGTAGGCTGCCGCATTCACCGGTAAGCTGATCCCTGGCTGGTGATTGCCATTTTGCATTTCGAGCGCGGTCACCACGGCGTGGGCGATCTGGTCGGTCATCGACGCCAGATCGTCGACATCGCGATCGAAACGCTCCGACCATCGAACACTTTCTGTGGCACTGTCGATCAACGAAGCTTGGACGCGGACGCGACGATCGTCGACGGCAACGGATCCGTCGACGATCCAGGCCACGTCGAGCAGGCGACCGGCCTCGGCGATCGACGAGCCACCGCCCGCAAACTGTTGGATCGAACGGCGGCCGATGACCGCCAGTCGCTCAGGAGCTCGTCGCACCAAATGACCGATGAGATCCGCGGTCAGGCTGCCGGCGACCGACCGATCCGCTTGGGGATTCGCCAACGGTTCGAAGGGCAGCACCGCGATGCGGATCGCGGTGCGAGGCACCGGCTCTGGAGTCACCTCAGGCAAATCGACCGAACGACGTAACGACACCAGCCCGAGGGCCACCGTGGCGAGGAGTACCACCACCACCGCTGCCAGCAACAATCGACTTCGACCTTGCCCGGGCTCGACGACAGCAGCGTTGTCGAGGGTCGTCCGAGATGTTGCGACAGGTTCGGTGGGCTGAGTGGGTGGCACGACGGACGCTACGAATCGGTAGCCGCGGCGCGGCACAGTCTCGATAAATCGCGGCTGGCGAGCACTGTCACCGAGGACCGTACGGATCTGGTTGATGGCGAAGTTGAGGCCACGCTCGGCATCCACCGCCACCCCTTCTCCCCACACCGCGTGCCGCAACGCATCCCGCGTCACCAGCCGACCCGGGCGCTCTGCCAGGTGGGCCAGGATACTGAGCGGCTGAGGCTGGATTCGGCAAACCCGCCCGTTCTTCCTGAGCTCGACCCGCTCGGCATCAATGACGAAGGGGCCAAACGCTAGCTCGTCGTGTCCTGCCGCTGGAGGCACGTCCATATCTCGATCTTTCAGCCTTTTGTTTGCAGACCGTTAGGCACTAACAACTAGCTGAGATACGACTGAGGCTCTGCCCATGTTCATTGTCCGCCAACCCGATCAGGCTGGGGCGGTCTTGGCAACACGTCGAACAACAACTCAGGAGCCGACATGAACCGATCCTATCGATTTCGCTCAACCATCTCTGCGGTGGTAGTCGCGGCCATCACTCTGCTCTGCTCCCTCAACGGGACCGCCCGTGCTGATGACTTCTTGTGGCAACAGGATCCAGAGACCGGATTGATGATTGCCCAGCTAACCGAATCCACTCCAGACAACACCGACCACTATGCGCTGTACTACCACCAGGACAGCCTGGATGGTCAGGGACGTTATCTGATCTACCGTACCATCCAGGCCAACGCCGCCGGCACCGGCCTGGTCAACGAAACCCGTAGCTTCTGGCGTCTCGACCTGGAGACCGGCCACCGCATCGAAGTCATGCCGGTGGGTTTGGCCGGGGACGCGGTGGTCCACGGCAATCAGATTTTTCTCTATCACCGGGCGGCAGCAGGCACCCCGGTCAACCGCATCAGTGTGATGGACATGGGTACGCTGGAATACACCGAGCTCGCCAATGTCGGCAACACCGCTCTGGCGGGCGCGATTGCGGTCAACGCCGACGCCACCTTGTTGATGTATCAAACGACCAACGATCGCGTCGAGCTGCTGGATCTGATCGATCCGACACAACCTACGAGCCAGACCGTGCTCATCGGCTCGACGGCCGACTACCAACACATTCAGTTCAGTCCAACCGATCCTGAGCTGTTCACCTTCATTCTGCAGGGTAATCCGGTTGGCCTACAGCGAGTCCACATCGGACGGGCCGCCCGCGACGCCGGGGGGACCCCCGTGATCACCCATCAAGCACTCCATCCTGCGAATTCCACCGACCCCATCGACAGTTATGAGCTGCCGCATCCTTTCTGGGGCATCGATGGACGCTTCTGGACGGACGCGATCGATTCCATCGCAGGGCATCCCAATGCCCTGGTACCCCTGCAGATGAACACTGATCCCAACGGGAAATTCGCGGAGGTTTCAGCCTCTCCCCTACTGACCATCCAAGACGACGAATGGCAGCTCCACATGAGCACCAGTCGGGCGCTGAACTGGTTTGCAGGTGATGGCAGCGGTAACAATATGACTACTAATGATCTCGGAGAGCCTTTTATCCACTTGCTTCGACTCGACGACACCGGCTGCCTTCCGCTCGTCAGCTCGTCTGCTTGCGGTAGTGTCGAGCAACTCCAGTTGTCGTCGTCGTTGGGAGCAGACGCGCAGCACGGTGGCAATTGGGAAGCCAACTCGAGGACCCTGAAAACCCTCGATGGTGTGGTGTTCAGCGCCCCATGGGACTTCGCCACCAACCAGGCGACGCCGGTGGTCGTTACCAGTCCCCATCCGAATCGCGCCCGCAACCTCTTCATGATCAAGCTTCCCAGCCGCTTGAAGGCTCGTCTCGCCCAGGACCGCGTCGACAACACGGTCGCAGGCCCTTGGAAAGTTGGGCATCGCGTGACCGTCGACGCCGGAATATGGAATGTCGACTATGGCTCGTCGACGAGCTTTGGTGACGGCATCGGGGACGATACCGTCACCGGCACCGTCGGCGACCGTTACACGCTAGCCGATCTCAATGGTGACGATGTTGAGGATCGCGTGACCTTCCTTCGCGACAGCACCGGTGCATGGACTACCGAGGTCGCCCACAGCACCTACGATGGCCGGCTCGGTCTTGGCATCAACAGCCAACGTAACGACCCGGCAACGGCCGACTGGCTGGTATTGGACGACCTCGACGGCAACGGCTTCGACGATCTGGTGCGGGTGATACCGGACGCTGCTGGCGTCACCTGGCAAGGGTTTCTCAACCATGCAGCGCAACTCCCAACTGCCACGTCGCCGTCGCCAGGTTATGCGGGTTCCACCTTCGGCGACTCGACCTGGACCGAACATGCCTTCCTGGCCGACGTCAACGGCGACGGTTATGCCGACCGAATCGTCGTCGAACGTGCCGCTGACACGTGGTACTGGAAGGTCGATTACAGCCTCGCCACCGGCTTCGGTGACGGCATCGTCGATTCCGAGATGCCCTATTTCGGCTATCCCTCCCTCGACATCCCACTCGTCAATGACGTCAACGGAGATGGCCTTGCCGATCTCGTCATGTTACGCAGCTTCGGCACGCCGCAGTGGATCGCGATGCTCTCGGATGCCAGCGGATTCGGGGCCTCGGGAACCTTCTGGTTCAAGTCCGGGTTTGGCTCCGCAACTATGGTGCCGTTGATTGGCCACTTTTCTCGGTTTCCGTTGACCGGTCCATCTCGTTGACCGATCTCTCAATCCCGATCCCTTAATTTCGCGGTCGCGGGATAGCCGGTTTAGAATAACCGGGTGTCTCGCGCCGCGGTTCTGATCTTCGTACTGTGCTTCGCACCGTCTGCCCTGACGCAGGCTCCGTTGGAGTTTGCCCAAGAAGACCCGACCAAAATCCAAACTGCCGAGACGTGTGGTGAATGCCACGTCTCGGAGTACGAGGTTTGGAAGACGACGGGACACGCCGTCGGCTTCAAAGAGCTACACCGCACGGACGCCGCCGAGGCGATTGCGGATCGGATGGGCTTCCGGCTGATGAAGCGTGACTCCAACTGCCTGTTGTGTCACTACACGCCGACGGTGCAGGGCACGCAGCTGCGGGCCGTTTCGGGGGTGAGCTGCGAATCGTGCCATGGTGCCGCTGCGGACTGGATCGACGTCCACAATGACTACGGCGGCAAGGGCTTCGATCACACCAACGAATCCGCCGAGCACCGCGAGGCCCGCATCACCCAGAGTCGGGCAGCCGGCATGCGACGCCCGACCGATCTTTACGAGGTGGCAGCAAGCTGCTTCGGTTGCCACACGGTGCCCGACGAGCAGCTGGTGAATGTCGGCAAACATTCGATCGGTTCAGCGAGTTTTGAGCTGGTCATGCGGTTGCAGGGCGAGATCCGCCACAACTTCCTGGAGTCGTTCAAGAACGGCGACGGCACCGTCAACGCCGAGCGTCCCCCGGAGCGTAAACGCCTGATGTACGTCGCCGGACGGGCGCTGCAGCTCGAGCACGCGATCCGTGGCGTTGCTGAAGCAACCGAGAAGGGTGTTTACCTGAAGGCGATGCAGCGACGGGTGCGCGACGCCCTCATCGAGGTGCGTGCCATCAGCAGCCGCGGCGGTTTGGCCGAGTTCGACGAGGTTGTCGCCAGTGTTCGGACCGCCAAGCTCAAACTCGGCAACCGGGACGCCCTGTTGGCGGTTGCCGATCGCATCCGCACCATCACTAAAACCTTCCTCGCCGGCCGCAGTGGTAGCCAACTCGCCAGTCTCGATCCGCTGGTGGCGGGCACCCTTGAAGCCGGCGATGTGATTGCTGACGAAGAGCCGCTGGAGGAAGAGGACGATGCCGTTGCGTCGACGGCTCCAGGGGCCGAGCCGGCGACCGGGACGGGCACGGCAACCACCGCAGCCGACCCCGGTCAGCCCGGCTCGACAGCCCCCGCCGCCCAGCCGATTGGCCTGCCGGCGATCGCCGCCGAAGGCGAGCGGAAATCTCGACTGCGACCGAAGTCCAAGTTCGCAACCCTGGCCGGTGATGCCTGCCAGAAGTGTCACGGTGATCAACACAATTGGTGGTATGAAGACCCCCACTATGCGTCGATCGAACCGTTCCTGGAGCGCGAACGCAAGAACTCCCAGATCGCACGGCTCTATGGCATCTCACCGGCCCGCATGGCGCGGGGGGACGCGGTGTGTATGGATTGCCACGGCACAATCATCACCGGACGCGAGAAGCGGGAAGTCCAAGACGGCGTCAGCTGCCAAGGCTGTCATGGACCCGCCAAGGAATTTTTCGAGCCACACCAAGAAGGTGAGGGCATCGAAGGTCCGACTCGGCCGGGCTACGTCAAAGCGTTGACGTTGGGTATGGTGGAGCTCCAGAATCTCGACACCCGGGCCGAAACCTGTGCCGATTGTCACTACATTACCGATCCGCGGCTGATCTCCTCCGGGCACCCTTCCGGCATTGACTTCGATTATGTTGCCGGCATGAAAGAGATACGGCATTGGGACTCACCGCCAAAATCGGGTAGCGCGATCGAAGGCGCCGTCTCGAGTGTTCTGGCGGCCCGCGGTGCGGTGCCCAAGGTCCGGTTGGCACGGCTGGCTACCAGCCCGTCAGGCAGTGCAACGATCGCACGCTCGACCGCCGGCTTGGACGCCGAGACAAGCAGCCTCGGCGAAGACACACCACGGACCACACGGACCTATCGCAGCCCAGGCGACTCACGGCGAGGAGCACCGCGGGCACGACCGGCCGATCGCAGGGCCCTACGCCGCCTGCCCGCAACGTTGGTCCCGCTGGCCGGATTACCGCCGTTTCCCGAGATCGACGGCTCGACGACGATCGAGGAGACCCTCCTGCTGCTCAAGGAGCGTCTCGAGCTGCTTTACAACGCGGTTCGAAAGGAGCCTTGAAGTCCCCCATGGTCGAAATACCTTCAAAAACGATGTTACGGCGCATCGAGCAGTACAAGGACCGGTGGAGCTCCTACGGTCTGAATACCGGTATCGTGGCGATCTCGGACAAGATGTCGGCCCACGAGCTGCGCCAATTCGAGCTCTTCCAGGACTACGACGACAAGTTTCTCGAGAAGATCAGCACCGATGTCTCGCTGGTGGCCTGGCGTGAAGGTTCGGTGTTGTTCGAGGAAGGCACTTATCTCGATTTGGCTTTTGTGGTGGTGTCGGGCTCGGTTGAGGTCTTCCTACAGAGCGTCGCCGGGCCGGGCGAAGTTGGGCAAACAAGCGGCGCGCAACCGATCTTCGATTCCTCACGCACCATGATGATGGCGCTGCCCCCAGATCCTGGACCAGCAACCCAACCGACTCAAACCGCTCGGACGCCTCAGGCAGGCACCACGAACATTCGCACGACTTCACGTATGCGCCGAACTTCGGCCCATGAGATCACGTTCCTGGCAACCATGGACTTCGATCTACCGCGAGGCAACAAAAGTGAGCTCGGCGAAGGCGAGCTGTTCGGTGAAATCGGCGCCATGAGCGGCTGGCCACAATCGGTCACCGCCCGCACTGGCACCGATTGCCAACTGTTGCAAATCCGCGTGCCGGCGCTACGTCTGATGAAACGCAAATCCAAGGCGCTGAAAGAGCGGGTGGATCACCTCTACCGCGAGCGTGCGCTGCTCGCCCAGCTCAAGTCGACACCGCTGTTTCGACACTCCAACGACTTCTTTCTCCAAGGCCTGAAACAGGTAGTCGAGCTGGTGTCTTGCGAACCCGACGAAGTGGTGGTGAAGGAGGGAGAGACCGCTGATGCCATTTACCTGGTCCGTTCGGGTTTCGTCAAACTCGCCCAACGGCTGGGCGAAGGTGACCTCGCAGTCTCCTATTTATCCAAAGGCATGACCCTCGGGGATGTCGAGATCCTGGTCGAAGGGCTAGGTCGCTGGGAGAGTACCGTCACTTCTGTGGAGTACGCGGAGCTGGTGAAGATTCCCGCCGCCGCCTTCCACACCTTGCTCAAGGAGTCGCCAGAGATCGCCGAATCAGTTTGGCAAAACGCCGCCGCACGGCTCAAAGAGATCGGCTACAGTCGACGCAACATCGGTCAGTCGGAGTTCACTCAAGTGGCGCTCGACACCGGCCTGGTGCAAGGCAGCAGCATCCTGGTGATCGACCTCGAACAATGTACCCGCTGCGATGATTGTGTCCGCGCCTGTGCCGCTACCCATGAGGGGCGCCCACGCTTCGTACGCGAAGGCAACAAGATCGACCAGTTGTTGGTCGCCAAGTCCTGCTACCACTGTCGGGATCCAGTGTGTCTGGTCGGCTGCCCGACCGGTGCTATCCATCGCGCTGGCGTAGACGAAGTTGTCGAGGTTGAAGACGAAATCTGCATCGGCTGCTCAACCTGTGCCAACAATTGCCCCTACGACGCGATTCAGATGCACGACACCGGCGAGAAGTGGTCGGCGGATATGGTGCCGACAGGCCTGCGCGGCACCGACCGCCGGGTGGCGAGCAAATGTGACCTCTGTTACGACACCGGACACGGCCCCGCCTGCGTCAGCAACTGTCCGCAAGGCTGCGCTTATCGGGTCGGCTCGGTAGAGGAAATCCAAGGATTGTTGAACCATGACTAGCCTAGAGCCCGTCCAAGAACGCATCGAGAACTCGGTCGGTCTAGTGGCCTGCGCAGCAGCTCCGGAAACTCGCCACCCTACGGACTCACCGACGTGAAAAGTAAGGTTCGCGAAGGACAGATTCGCGAAGCCCGGCGCTGGTGGTGGGGCTTCCTCGCGCTGGCGGTGCTGTGTGTGCTCACCTTCGGCGCCAACGTCGTGCTCACCGAAGTCCACCCCGGATCAACATTTGGCATGGCCTATGGCATCGCCGCAACAACGTTCATGGTCGGCGCGGCGCTCTACGGTATGCGTCGTCGGACACTGCGCTTCGCGTCGCGGCACGGCTTTGGCCGCTCTCGAGCCTGGCTCTACTTCCACCTCTATGGCGGCGCCTTATTCGTGCTCCTGGTGCTGATGCATTCAGGATTCAGCTGGCCGGTAGGAGCACTCAATTGGTGGCTGTGGGGGCTCAGTCTGTGGATCTTCGTCAGTGGCCTGATCGGCCTCGGTCTGCAGACCTGGATTCCACGGGTTCTAGCCTCGGGACTGTCGGTGGAAGTCAACTACGACCGCATCCCCGAGCTCAGCGAAGAGATTCGGCAACGGGCCGAAGCCGTGGCCGCAACCTGTGACGACTCGGTCCGTGCCCTCTTCAAGAAGCGGGTCGCACCTGCCCTCACCGCCCCACGCCGCAGCTTGATCTTCTTCTTCGACCCCACCGGCGGCATCCAGTCTCGGCTCAGACCCTTTCGCTACCTCGCCGGCCGACTGCCACAAGACGAGAGGGAGAAGCTCGACGAACTCGAACGGTTGTACCGTGGCAAACTCGAGATCGACGCGCATTACACGTTGCAACGGGCATTGCGCACCTGGATCTACCTACACGCGCCGTTGTCGTTGTTTCTAGTAGCGCTGGTGACGCTGCACATCTTCACGGTTTTGTATTACTAGCTGCTGACGAAGAACACTACCGATGGCCAAAAAACGTAAAGCGAGCAAGGGAACGTTCAGCGACGTCCGGCTGTCCGTCGCCAAGAAGTATCTTTACCCGACGCAGCGGCGGGTGTTGTGGTGGGGCGGGTTGGCGGCACTGGCCCTCGGCTTGTATTCCGCCATCGACTTTCGGTGGCGCGAGGCACGGTTCTTGTCCAACGGGCCTCTGTCGTCAGCTCACGCGATCCTAGAGCAGGACTGTGCCTCCTGCCACACCCCCTTCGGTGAAGTCGAAGTCGACGCCTGCTCCACCTGTCACGAGAAATATGGTGACGAGCTCGGCGTCTTCTCCTTTGCATCACACTACCTTTATCGCACCAACGATTTTCAACGCCTGGCCACCTCGGACAACGAAACCACCTGCGCCGTCTGCCACACAGAGCATCTGGGGCGGGAAGCCGAAATCACCCGGGTCGACGACGGGCAGTGCATCACATGCCACGCGGTCGGCTCGTTCAACAGCGAACATCCGCAATTCGAGTTTGCGGCCGCCGGCATCCCCGACGACAACGCCCTGGCCTTCACCCACATTCACCACACCCGTGAGGTGATGGAACGCGAGAATCTGGTCGATGTCGAACGCGCTTGCTTGTACTGTCACAACCCTCAACCCGACGGTAAAAGTTTCCAGCCCCTCGACTTTGATCGACATTGCGACGCCTGCCACTTGAGCGCTTCGACCACCACCGCACGTCTGCAGGTCGAGGAGCCCGGGGTCCCCGGCGTCACTACCCTGGCAACGCTGGTCGAGCGTCAGGATCCTGGCACCCGCTGGGCGTTATTCGCCAACCCCAACGAGTTCCGACAGGTCGGTAGCCGGGTCGCAAAATCCCCGGTACATCACGCGGACCCGTGGATCCTGGAGAATCTGCGCCGGGTGCGTCGTACCCTCTACCCTGACGCCGGACTCGCTGAGCTCCTGCAAGTTTCGGCGGACCTGCCGGCAAGTGAGTTGGAGGTCCTCTACCAAGAGGCGATCACGACCCTCGAAGACTATGCGATCGGATTACGATCCCGGCCCGAGCCCGAGATCCAAGCGGAGCTCGAACAGATTGAGCACATCCTGACCCAGGTCAAACGCGCCCTCGAGGATCCGTACACTCCGCTCGACGAGACCGAATTCCTCCTCGCCCTCGAAGATAGCCCACGACAAGGCTTGGCAGAGGACCAAATCGCTGAGCTCGACGACCTGGTCGACCAGTTGACCCAGTCCTGCCAGCCTTGCCACGCTATCAACCGCGCCACCATCGCACGGGTGCAGAAGGACCAACGGGTGCTGCGTCGAGCCGAATTCAACCATCGCACCCACATCTTGCAGGCACGTTGTCTCGACTGCCATGCCGATATCCCGATCGCTGAGGGTATCCAGAACGAAACCCAATCGGCGGAGACGGCGGTTGACCGGGCGGCGATTCAAAATCTGCCGCGGATCGAGCAATGCCAACAATGCCACCAGCCGGAACTGTCCTCCAACGGCTGTGTCACCTGTCATGAGTTCCATCCTGACAAGAGTCGACAATCCGACTTGCTGCTCTACCTGAGCGAGGCAGAACAAACCGAGCAGACAGCCCGAGCCGAGGCTACGAACCAGGTTGCAACCGAGGCCGAGCCGCTCACCGACAACGACCCGACAACCGAGCCTGGAGACGACGCGAGGTAAGGTCATGCAAGGACGGCTGTTTTCAAAAACCGGCGCTACCAAAGGGGCTGAGCTCGAGCTCAGCGGCGAAACCCTGATCGGACGCGATCGCAAAAGCGCGCTGATCATCGATCAGCCGCTGATGTCGGGTCGGCATGCACGCATCTTCTATGACGAGGATGACGGCCGTTTTGTGCTCGAGGACCTCGACAGCCTCAACGGTACCGAGCTCGATGGTGATCGGGTCAGTGGCGCGGAGCGCCTCGGTCACCTCCACGTCATCACGTTCGCCGGCACCTATGATTTCTTTTTTCAAGATCTGGAGCGTTGCGCTCAGCGTCATCCCGGAGTCGCCAGCAACCCCATCGAGGCTGGTCCGGATGACACTGTATCTGAGCCCAGGCTATCTAAACCTGAAGGTGGCCCGTCACCGCCTAGAAAATCTGCCGAAACCACACGAATTGATCAAGAGCCGATCGGACTGCCCGGCTTTCTTGCCCAACGGGCCGAGGCTGCCAGCGACGACAAACCGAGCACCGAAACGTCGCAGACCGCCAAACCCAACATCACAAAAATCGACGATAAACCCGCCTTTTTGCCTCAGATCTTGGCTAAACACGCCGACAAGATCCGAGCAGAGAGTGGAAAGGCTGACGCTGACGCACCAGCCAGAGCGCCCGCGGGGACCGTGCTCGAGAAAATGCCGGTCGTTCTGCCCGGTAACTTGGCGCAACGGATCGATCGACCCGGCAGCAACCCCGTCGATTCGCCCAAGGTCAACACAGCCAATGTCGACACAGCCAATGTCGACCCGGCCAAGCCAGGTAAGGCTGGCAAACCACCCTCTGCGGCACCCACAGCCACACCAAGCCTAGACGTTCGCAAAGCCGAAACGGTGGATATGTCCGATATCGAAGATCTGATCATCGTCGAGCCACATCAGGCCGCCCGTCCACGTCCTGGCCAACTGTACCTGGTGGTCACCAATGCTGAAGGCCTGGAGCGGTCGTTTACCCTCGAGCCAGGGGAAAATGTGATTGGCCGGAGCGCACGGGTTCAAGTGTCGCTCAACTTTCGTGCGCTCTCCCGACGCCATGCCACCTTGACCCTGGCGGGAAATCGAGTGACGGTGCGTGATCTAGGCAGCCGCAACCATACGTTTCTCGACGGCGAGCCGATCGAGCCCGAGACCGAAATCGAGATTCAATCCGGTGCGCTGCTGCGATTCGGCAGTGTCGAGGCTCGCCTGGCCAAGGACGACAACTCATGACGGACGGCAATCCATGACAGACCGCGGAGGATCGAGATGACCGCCGAAGTGCTCGATATCTTAATCGTCGGTGGCGGCCCTGCTGGCACCGCCGCCGCGTTCCGAGCTCGCGAGCTCGGACTCGAAGCGCTCATCATCGAGCACGATGATTTGATGAAGCGTATCCGCGACTACTCGAAAGACAAGTTGATTCTGCCGAACTTCGGCGGCGGCGATCAGATGTGCTTCCCTGCCGCTGGCTCGCTGATTTCCTGCCTGCACTTCGAGCCGATCGACAAGGACGATATGTGTACCGAATGGAAGGCACTCCACCAGGAGCACCAGATTCGATCGCGGGTCGGCGTCGAGCTCACCGGCCTGAGGCGTCGACCAGACGGTCTGTACGAGGCTCAGGGCTGGGACCACGCGGCGCGCCATGAGGCTACGATCGTGGCAGCACACGTGGTGCTGGCAATCGGACGCGGGGTGCCACGACGTTTCGACATCCCCGGCTCCACCGATGGCATCGCCTTCCGAATGCGCGACCCGAATGTTTTTGTCGGCCAGCCGGCCTGCGTCATCGGCGGTGGTACCTCCGCCGCCGAAGCGGTGATCGCCATCTCGCGTACCAAAGTCGAAAGCGACGATCCCACCGATGTCTACTGGTCTTACCGCGGCGACAAGATGCCACGGGTATCACGAGCCCTGGCCGACGAATTCTTCGAAGCCTACGTTGGCAACGGTAATATCCGTTATTACCCACGTAGTGAGCCGGTTGCGGTCGTCACCGATGGCCAGCGCCGTGAGAGCCTCTCGATCCGAATTGACCGCCGACGTATGGACGGTCGACCGAGCGAAACCAGCCACCTCGAATTCGCCAAGGAAAGCTGCCTGGCTTGTATCGGCGAGGATATTCCAGAGACGCTGCTGCACTCCTTAGGTATTCGGATGGTCAACGGCGGCCCGAGAAACCGCAAGCGAATGGTCGTCAACCGCTACCTGGAGAGCGAACAACCGAACATCTACCTGGTCGGCGACATCCTCAGCCAGGCCTACTTCGAAACCGAAGACTTCAACGCGGATCCGGCAGGGTTCCGGGAGATCAAGCACCGCGGCAATATCAAGTCGGCGTTGCGCGACGGTGTGCTGGTGGCCTCGGTGATCGAGCAGCGCCTGAAGGGCAACACCGACATCGACATTCGGATCGAAGATGCCGCGGTCGAGGAACTTCCGCCGGTGATGGCTGGTTACGGCCGACCGGTGGACACCGTCGGACCGCCCAGCGCAAGCCTGGAGGCCGCCCGACGCCCAACCGAGGCAACGGGTTATCTGATTCGTCTGCTGCCAGGAGGTATCGAGGAAGAAGAGTATCCAATCGTCGCCGACGCGGTGCTCACCCTCGGACGCGACGAAGACTGTGACGCGGCGTTTCCCGCCGATACCCTGCTGTCACCTCGCCATGCGTCGATCTCCCATACCGATGAAGGCCACTACCTGCGCGACGACGGCTCCGCCTCAGGTGTCTTCCTACGGGTGCCGTCGCGGCGCAAGCTGGAGGTTGGTGTTGGCGACTTGTTACGAGCCGGACGACAGTTTCTGCTGTTCAATGCAACGGACGACGGCTTGGCGGTCACCCACTTCGACGCCGCGGGGCAAGAGCTGGCACACCACCTGTTGCCAGAGCGCACTATTGTCCTCGGTCGTCAGGCACCCGACATTACCCTCGACCCTAACGATTCCACGCTTTCGAGGCGCCAATTGGCGATCACTCGCACGGCGAAACGTACCGCCTTGGTGAAAGATCTGAAGAGCGTCAACGGCACCTACTTGCGAGTGCGCAGTGCGGTCCCAATCCAACACCGAGATCAGTTCCGCATCGGCCAGCAGCTCTTCGTGTTTAGCCTGGACCGCAATGCAGTACTCGATGCCGGCCATACGTCGACTCCGTCGGTTGTCGCAGCCGCACCGACTACCGCGGCACAATCGGTGCAACCGGCACAGCCAGACACCACGGCACAACTCACCGAGAAGGTCTCGGTGACCGGTGGTTTGCCCGCCGCCGCGGTGACCTTTCGAGGCCTTGGCAAGACACTACCCGTGCTTCCTGGTCAAACGATCTGTGAGGTTGCCGAGGCACATGGCCTGGCGATCAACGCCGAATGCCATTCCGGTATCTGCGGTTCCGATCCGATTCGTATTCACGCCGGACACGAACACCTCACCACCGCCCCGGAAGCTGGTGAGAGCGAAACACTGGAAGATATCTGTGACCTCGAGCCGGGTCCATGTCGGCTGGCCTGCATGGCGCGCGTGACCGGGCCGGTCGAGGTAGAGATCCTCTGACAACTATGACGGCGGTCTCGAGCAACCGGGTCGCAATCATCACCGGCGCCAGTCGCGGTATCGGTGCAGCAACCGCACGGCTGGCGGCCAAGAACGGTTATGCCGTCGGCGTCAACTATCGCTCCAACCGCGACGCCGCTGAGCGGGTTGTCGCGGATATCGAACAAGTTGGCGGGCAGGCGATCGCAATCGGCGCTGACGTGGCTTCAGAGGTCGAGATTGTGCGGCTGTTCGACACCGTCGATGACACGTTGGGTCCGGTCACCGCACTGGTCAACAACGCCGGCATCCTGGAGCAACAAATGCGGGTCGACCAAATGGACGCCGGTCGCCTGAGTCGAGTGTTCGCTACCAACGTCATCGGACCCTTCCTATGTGCCCGGGAAGCGATCCAGCGTATGTCGACCCGCCACGGAGGAGTTGGCGGGGCAATCGTCAATGTCTCGTCCGTTGCGGCTCGGCTGGGCTCTCCTGGTGAGTACGTCGACTATGCCGCCTCCAAGGGTGCCCTCGACACCATGACGGTGGGCCTCGCCAAGGAGATCGCCGACGAGGGAATTCGGGTCAATACGGTCCGCCCGGGTTTCATCTACACCGACATCCACGCCAGTGGCGGCGAACCCAACCGCGTTGACCGGGTCAAACACTTTGTACCGATGCGTCGCGGTGGTCAGGCCGAGGAGGTTGCCGAAGCGATTCTGTGGCTGCTCTCTAACCATGCGTCCTATACCACCGGCACGTTCATCGACGTTGCTGGCGGCAACTGAGCTGCGTCATCGAACGGATGTTCTTAGCTCGGTTGTAACTTTCCCGACACCCGATCCGTTTGTCATTGCAAGAGGGCGATGGTGAACGGATTCGCAGCAGCCGTTGAACGGCACCAACGCAAGGTCTACACCTTCGCCCGTTATTATCTCGGCAATGCCGAAGAGGCGAAGGACATCACTCAAGACGTGCTGCTCAAATTGTGGCAAAGCCCGTTGGAAATTGATGAAGAGGGCCAGCGCGCCTGGCTGTTGAAGGTGACACGTAATGCCTGCTTCGATCGCCTACGAAGACGGACTTCGACCGCCAAAATCTTTACCGAGGATCCTGAACAGCAGACCGCAATGACGATGCCCGACAACGAGCCCAGCCCCGAGATCCAAGCGACAGCCAAAGATTTTAGACAGCACCTGCAACAAGCCCTCGAAGAGCTCAAAGACCCCATGAAAAGTATCGTTATCCTGCGCGAGATCGAAGGGCTCGCCTATCAAGAAATCAGCGAGGTGCTCGACGTGCCCCTCAATACGGTGCGGGTCTACTTGCACCGAGGTCGTCGTCTCATACGCCGCCAACTGAGCGAGGTCTACGGCAATGTCGGATCCTTCTGAAACGGATCGTTCTGAAACGGATCCTTCTGAAACGGATCGTTCTGAAACAAATCTCTGCGAGAACGTCCTCGACACGCTCGAAGACTATATCGATGGCGAGTTCGATGATCACCGGAAGTCTGTCGTCACAGCCCATCTCGAAGGCTGCCCAACCTGTGCCGCGGAACATCGTCTGGCAATTGCCGTCCAATCAGGTCTCCGCCAACTGCCGGAGGTCGACGCTCCCGCCGCCATCCTCCAAGAGCTTTTGCAGCAGGCCGAACCCCGACCAGCCAAGCTCTTGTCGTGGCGGTCGCGAAGCCTAAGTGAGTCGTATGGAGACGCTAGGCATCCCAAGACGCCGCGTCGAGTTATGCTGGCCGCCGCAGTCCTCGCCATTGCGATGCTTGGCTGGGGGCTCCTGCTTGATTGGGGGCCGGTGTTTGGCCCAGAATCGGCTTCGAAAGCCCTTCCCAATCTGGCTTCCCAGCCATCAATTCCAGATCAAGCAAAGATCGCGCAAGCAACCGAAGAGGCGCGATTTGCGCTCGCTTATCTCAGCCGAGTGAGTCGCCGGACCGGCCTCGAGCTAAAGCAAGATCTATTGGCCGATCACTTGGTGCGGCCTGCTGCTCGCGGATTGGCGCGGTCGTTGTCGGCCGGTGGCAGGGCTCGCGACGCGACACGCGAGCGCAATAGGAGCTAGCCCATGGTTTCTCAACCCATCAGCCCAAAGATACCTCTGGTGGCGCAGACACGCCACGGACAACAGCCCTGGAAAGGCTGGGCCGCGGGCCTGGCGCTGGCGAGCCTACTCGGCGTGCAGACCGTCACGGCCGATCCGCCCAAAAGACATTGGCGAGACCAGCCCGGCTACTTTCCGCTCGAGACACTCGGCATCCTGGCACGCGAGGACTTGAGCGTCGAAATCAATCTGCAAGGTGCGATGTTGCGGATGGTAGCGGGAGCCGTGCGGGCGGCAGAACCCGACTTCGCCGGCTTGATCGAGAATCTGGCCGCGGTCCGAGTCCACATCGCGCCTGGCGACAAGCTAGATCTCGCCAAAGTCAGCAAACGTATACGAACCGCCACGGACTGGTTGGAGGACAACAACTGGCAGGCCATTGTCAGGACCCGAGACGACGACGACGACGAGACTTACGTCTACTCCCACGAAACGGACGGTGAAATTGACGGTATGGCGATCTTGGTGATGGAGCCCACAGAGGTGGCTGTAATCAACATTATCGGTGGGATCGATCTCGAACAGATCGAGCGCCTCGGTGAGACATTGGACCTCCCCTTGTTGCCCTCTTCCAGCAAAGACGAACCCAGCAAAGACGCCGAATCCAGCAAAGACGCCGAACAAGAGGAACCCGAGCCATGAACTGTCATCGTCGAACCCAGCGAGCCACCGTTCTGGCCAGCCTGTTGGTGATCGCGTCGCTGTCGACGGCATGCAAAGACATGCCGACCGCCAGTGCCATCCGTTGGGAAATCGAACGCCAACTGCCTGGCATCCAGTTCGAGCGAGAAACGAACATCCGTCTCGGACGCTTCACTATGGCGCTGGTCAAGAAAGTAGCGCGATTGGCTGCGAAAGAAGACCAAGAGGACCTAGCGATGCTCTCGCACATTCGCAAGGTGAACGTCGCCAGCTATCGGGTCGAAGAGTCATCGGATCACGCCACGTTTGACGCTCTCGATCTCGACGATCGGTTCGAGCGTCGACTCGCCAGCCACGGGTGGGAAAACATGATGCGTGTCCGCGAAGACGACGAGCGCACCTGGATCTTCTATCGCACCGGCCCGAACGATTCGATCCGGAACCTTTTTGTGGTCACCCTCGACGCCTACGACCTGACCGTCATCGGCATCGAAGGCCGACTCGACCGACTCGTAGCTGAGGCCCTGGCCGACGATCCCGACGGTTTTCTCGCCATCGTCGGGCCGTGAGCTCAACCTCCGATGCGAAACATTTCGACCTTCTCAGCCGGCACAAAACGGCCGCTTTGTAGAGCCGCGGTCCGTTCCTCTGAATAACGATCGGACCGCCCTCCCCAAAGGGTGTGAAGAATCTCGCGCAGGGCGTCATCCGAGGCTCCATTGCGCAGCTCAGACCGGATGTCATAGCCGGTTGCGGCGAACAAACAAGTGTAGAGTTTGCCCTCAGCCGACAGCCGGATCCGCGAACAGTCGCCGCAAAAAGGCTGGGTCACCGACGGAATCACTCCGATCTCCCCGCCACCGTCCCGGTAGCGATAACGGCGGGCGACATCTCCTGGATGTACCTTGTCGCACGGCTCGACCGGGAATACGCCATCAATTCGGTCAACGATCTCTTCCGCCGAGACAACCTTGGTCGGATCCCAGGCGTTGACCGTTCCGACGTCCATGTATTCGATGAACCGCACAACGCAGCCATGGTCGCGCCCGAAGCGTGCTAGATCAACCACTTCGTGATCATTGACGTCTTGCATCACCACCACATTCAGCTTCACTGGCTCCAACCCAGCGCGGGCGGCGGCACGGATACCGTCAAGCACCCGCTCCAGCTCGATACCCAATCCACTCAGGCGGCCAAAGATCTCTGGATCCAACGAATGCAAGCTGACCGTGACACGCTGCAACCCCGCATCCCGCAGCGCCTGAGCTTTCTTGGGCAACAGATAGGCGTTGGTGGTGAGCGCCAGATCCTTCAGCCCGTCGAGCCCAGCCAACGATGCGATCAAATGCTCGAGCTCGGAGCGCAGCAGGGGCTCACCGCCGGTCAATCGAATCTTCTCGACCCCAAGCTCGATGAACAGCCGCGCCAGACGCGTGACTTCTTCGAAACTCAAGATCTCGGGCTTCGGCACAAAATGGTAGGTCCGATCCGCAGGCATACAGAACGTACAACGGAAGTTGCAGCGGTCGGTCACCGAGATCCGCAGATCGGACATCGGACGCGCCAGGAGATCGCGGGGAGGTTGCAGCAGCGTGGCCATCTGACCAACAGCTTATCGGTTATCAGACACCTCAGGAAAGACTCTCTGAAAACCGATCTCGACACTGCCATCGGGACCATCTATCCCTCAGAAGAGACAGTTTCGCCCAAGTATTTGTGCTACTTCAGTGGCCTGGGTATACTCGCGAGTCTTGGCTCGGATTGACAGGCTGTGCTGAAAAAACACCGTCCTGTACATGAGGACCACCATTATTCTTCATAGACTGCGAATTCCCCTCCGGCTCGCTCTCTGGGCCACGCCACTCTTGTGGTCTCTCGTTCTGCTGCTCGCCATCCGGGGCCAGCGCGAAGAAGCCCTGCTACACGAAGCCGACGCCTTGCTGGTGCAAGGCGATGCCGAGGCGGCCCGGCAGATTCTGAGTGAGCTCGAAGGATCGTCTTGGAACGGATCACAGGCTGCCGGCGGTTTGACAATCGCTCGCGCCCTACTCGATCCTCAGCAGCCGCTCGACGCAACGCAAGTCGAGTCCTCGACAGCTCCCGCAGATCTCTCCCCCTACCCGGTTCCATTGATGATTCGCACCGCCTTCGAGCGTGGCGAATTCCAAGCTGCCCAACGGCTGACCGAGCTTGCTCAGCGTGAGGGTTTCAACACGGTACGATTGCTGACGGCGGCAACGCGGATCGAAGTCGGTTGGGATGCCCGGATCGCTACGCAAGCACTAAATCTCGACTATCCCGACGGGGCCGTCTTGGCGCAAGACACCGCTCTTGCCCACAACACCGCTCCGGCCCACAACACCGGCTTGGCGCAACAGACGGTCTTGGCCCGCAATCCCGTCCTGACACACAACACCGTCTTGGCACGCCGCCTAGACCACCATCTGATGACGCCCGAAGAACAAGGCGGTGTGTTGCTGCGAGATCGCCATGGGCGCCCGATCGGCACCACCGCTGACGGTGAGATGGCGCTGTATGACGATGTACGCCCCGAGTTGATACCAAGAGCCGTCGTCGACGCTGTCGCCGATCACCGACCGATCGGCTCGCTACGTTTGACTCTTGATCTCGAGCTCAGTGAAGCGGCTTTGGAAGCGTTTGGACGCTATCGTGGCAGCATCGTATTGCTCGATCCCCACACCGGCCATGTACTGGCAGCGGTCAGTGATCGGCGCACCTGGCGCCGCGGCGGCACCCCGGCCTTCGAACAACTCCGAGAACCGGCCTCGATCGCCAAACTGATCACCACCACGGCCGCGTGGCGGGCCGGCTTCGAACCGGACGCAGAGCTCAGTCGGATGCGCTGTCGAGGCCACGAACGATACGCCGGCAAGCTTCTCTATTGTCCGAGTATCGCCGGTCGCCTGCGTGGGCTCGACCGTGCCCTGGCTGTTAGCTGCAATGTTGGTTTTGCCAACCTCGGAGTCCAGGTCGGGCGCCAGGGCATGCTCAAGGAGTTCCGCCGCTACGGCTTCGACTCGAAGCATAACCCGCTCGTCACCGGTCAGGTACTGCAGGCTTGGGGTGACGACCGACAACTGGCCGATCTGTCGATCGGACTCGAAGCCACCGCGGTCACCCCGCTCCACGCCGCTCTGATCGCTGCTGTCATGGCAGCTGACGGCATCATGCCTGAGCCAACGATTCTGGCCGCAGAGGACGGGCGCCTCGGCCTGCATCCACGGCCGCTACCGCCTGGTGAAGGACATCGGGTGATCGATCCACGGTGGGTACCCGAGCTGGTCGACGCCATGCGAGCCGTGGTCCGTGGCGGCACAGCTCAGCGAGTATGGCCACCCAACAACTTCCCTGTAGCAATGAAAACTGGCACCGCCAGTGATCCGCGTTACGGCTTTCACGTCAACTACATTGGGATCGGTCCGATGCCCGACGCCAAGCTTGCCTTCTGCGTCCGCGTCACCGACCAGCCGACCTCAGCCAAGGTTCGATACGCGGCGCAGCAAGTCACCTACCGTCTGTTGCGAAATCTAGGTGCCATCGCTGAGCACCGGGGCTGGGCCGACGACGATGGAACCCTCGACCTCGTGCCCTACCAGCAGCTGCATCGCCTGGCGGCGTCACGACCCATCCCGCAGCGGCCAACCCCCGCGAGCACCAGTTCGTCGACCATCACCGCTCGCTGAGTTGCGCCTTTCCGCTGCGTCGCGACTCCTCTCTGCGGGTCACGACTCGCCGATGGGACTCAGCTCATTCCTTCGGTCTTCAATCGCTTCGATCCAGCGTGAAGACGAAGGGCAGTGTCGTCCACATTTTGCCTGGAACGGTGCGTTTGGTTGCCGGTTCGAAGTCCGCTTGTTTTGCTGCCGAGAGAGCCGCATCGTCGAAGCCATAATTCAGCGGGCCACTCTGCTGAATCAAAGCCTGGATGACATGCCCCTTCTCGTCGATGTAGACCGCAACCACCACCCGTGCCTCCTGCCGATGGCGACGCGCCCGCTTGGGATAAACCGGCGTTGGCTTGGACACCAACTTAGGTGGTACAACTTCTGGATCTGACGCAGAAAAATGATCCCCCAGCTTGACCTGCTCACTAATTGATGGCGAACTGCTGTCGAGTGATGGACCATCAGCGAGACTCGAGGGCTCATCGCCCTGTTGCTGAGCGACCGACGTTTGAGTGCCTGGTCTGTCAGCGTCAGGCAGCTCAGTGCCAGATCGCTCAGCAACAGATCGCTCAGCAACAGATCGCTCAGCGGTCAGTGGCTCGGCTACAGGGGAATCCGCTGCAGATGAATCGGCAACAGGCCGCCCAACCACAGGCAGCTCGGATGCTGACGGCTCGGACACCGACTGCGTAGTCGCCATCTGTTCGGACTCTAACGTGGCCTCTGATCGTGTTCCCTGGGCGCTCGGCCCAGTCTCGGCGCGCCCGCTACCCGGCGGGGCCGAGGTCGGTCGGTTGTTGCCATCCGCCGACGACAGCCGCGGTTCGCTAGCTGTTGATGTCCCCTGCGTGGTAGGGATCGAATGTGGATCTATCGAGGGCGGGCCTTCGGCAGCTGCCGACTGCGACGCGGCCGAAATGACCGACGGCGGGTCGCGATCCCCTGGCCGCTCAGCCGTTGAATGTGGTGCACTCGGCTGTTGCTCCGTCGGCTGTTGCTCCGTCGACTGCTGCACCGTCGACCGCTGCATCGTCGGCTGCTCCAAGGTCGATTGTGATGCCGATGCCGGTGGGTCTGTTTCTCGAGGACCGCTAGAACCGCGCACCAGCCAACCGACCAACACAGTTGTCGCTACAACCGCGGCGAACCCACCCCAAACCACTCCTCGCTTCGATCTTTCGGAGCTGGGAACCGTGATCTTGGTAGTCAGAGCATTATCGTCCACAGGTGCCCGGGCTGACGGCGCCAGAGGTGGCAAAACGACCACTGCTGGATCGAGCTGCCGGCTGTCGATGGCGGCAGCTTCCGCCACCGGCTCGAGCACAGCCAAGACCTCACGCATGCTGCCATAACGATCGTCCGCCGCTTTGGCCAAACAACGCGTGACCAGATCGGCGACGACCGACGGGCAGGCTGGCCACAACTCCGCCAGCGGACGCGGCTGCTCATAAAGCAAACGATACGAAACCTGGGAAAAAGTCTCTCCTTGGAACGGACGCTGATAACTGAGCAACTCATACACCAACACGCCGAAGGAGAAGATATCGGCTCGACCATCGATCGTATTCCCGGCCAACTGTTCAGGAGCCAAATAGCCGACGGTGCCGATTGCGGTTCCTGTTCGCGTCAGGTCGGTCTCCTCGTGCAACAACTTGGCGATGCCGAAGTCCATGATCTTCACCGTTCCGGACTCGAGCAGCCGAATGTTGCTCGGCTTGAGGTCGCGGTGCACCACCCCTTCCTCGTGGGCATAGGCTAGTCCGCGGGCAATCTGAACTAAGTAGTCGAGCTTGGTCGCGACGTCGAGCTCCGTTTGATCGCGGATCACTTGTTCGAGATCCGAACCGGTCAGGAACTCCTGCACCAGGAACGGCATGTCGTTCTCGACCCCGAGATCGTGCACCGTAGTGACGTTGGCGTGCTGGAGGCCGGCGGCGATTCGTCCCTCACGAAAGAACCGGTCCCGTAGATCTTGGTCTTCTGTCGAGCAGACTTTGACCGCGACGTTGCGGCGCAGCAAAGGATCGCGGCCGCGATAGACCACACCAAATCCACCTTGCCCAACCTTTTCGACGATCTCGTACTTGCCGAGTTGGGACGGTTGTGGCAGCGACGAGGAATCGAACCGGTATAACACGTCACCGATCGCCTCTTCGAAGACGCCATCCACTTCGTGCTCCTCCCGCAACAGACTCTCAACCTTCGAGCGCAAATTGTCGTCGTCACCACAGGCTTCGTCAACAAATTCGGCACGCTCGCCAGTAGGACGCTCGCGCGCCTCCTCGGCAACCTTCTGTGCTCGCACCCAACGATTCGTTCCTACGATGGTCGGGCCAAGCGAACTGTCGGAAAAGTCAGGCACGTCAGTCATCCTAGCCTGGACCCTACTCCAGGCAGATTCCGTGAGGGCTCAGAAACGTAAACCCAGCGTCAGGCGATAGCTGCGAGGAGCTTGTAGATCGCGCACGGTACGCGGCAAACCGAAACGACCGAAGTCGACCTCGCTATCGGCCGCGAGCTGTTGCGAATCGTTGGTGAGATTGAAGATCTCAGCCCGCACCTCGAGCTCCAACTCGCGCAGCACTTTGACCGCCAGATCGGCGCTGATATCCCATTGAAATGTCCCGGATAGCCGCTCTGAGCCTCGCGGTGTCAGAAAACGAACACCGAACTGATCGTCCCGCTCGCGCTGAAACGGTACGCCATCTCGATACCGCATGGACGACCCGAGAGACACCAACGAACGTCCAAAAGGGATCTGGTAGGTGCCGAAAACACCCAGCTGATGCGGCCGATCATAAGGTGCTGGACCGAAACGATTGACCACGTTGACATCGGTGAGATCTTGGAAATCGGCGAACGTATCGAGTCCGTCATTGGTGAACAGGTTACCGACGGCTTCACTCCAGGTATAACTACCGAGGAGCTGCCAGTTGTTGGCGAAGCGTCGTTGGACGAGCAACTGCACCGCACGATATTCGCGCCGGGCTTGGTCCAGGTTACGCACATCTGTCACCACGTTGCCGTCTACCGGCGTCAGGACGTCATCCCACAGGTCTTGCCACTTTCGGTCGATGTAGTTCAGGCTGAGGCCGGTTAGCGGGGTCAGTTGACGTTTGAAGCCGATCACAAACTCGTCAACCGACGAACGGTCGAGCCGTGCGTTGGGATCAGCGGGTTGGACCCGAAAAAATGGCACGACGTCGACCGCCTGCCAGCAGAACGAGTCGAGATTGGTCGGATCCTCCCCGAAGCAAAACTCGTCTCCCAGCCATTCGTAGTCGACATAACCACTGATCGAATCTTGTTGTTCGAAAGTGTCGACATAGGCTTGTAGGAACGGCTCTGAGTAGCGCCCCCAACCGGCGGTGAGCAGTGTTCGATTGTCGCCGATCGGATCCCAGGACAGGCTCAAGCGCGGCACGATGCTGTCGTCATCAACTACCGTGCCTCCGAAGGTATCCTTGCCTTCGGTCGCCTCGAACCGTGCCCCGACTGTAATCACCAAACGATCCCAACTGATCGAATCCGAGGCATACACCGCGAGGGTCTCCTCTTCGCTGCGATGCACCGGCCGGGGCAGGAAGTTGAAGAAACTGAACGGCGGGAAGGTGCCGCTGGCGCTGTCGAACGACTGGCATTCGCCGAAAAAGAAACACGCGTCATCGAAGTCGAGATCGAGAAACAATTGACCGGTGACCGGCATACCGGTGGTGCGATCGACACCGGCACGACCGGGCACCTGGAAATTGCGCTCCGACTCCGTCGTTTGGTAATCGACTCCAACTTGCAGCTCGTGATCGGCACCAGCCGCGGCAAAAAAGGAATTGAATGCCAGATTGCCTTGATCACGGGGTCGCATGGACGTCCCCTCCTGCACCGAGCCGTTGAACAGTACCAGGCGGTCGACGAAGGCCCCGCCATCCTCAAACGGTTCGAGGTCGAACGACAGGTGCGGTGCATCGAACGTCACGCCGCTGGAGTTACGACCCGATCGCGTCAACTCGCGATCCTGATGGGCCAGAGTCAGCGCAAACGAATTCTTCTGACTCAGCACGCCATTCCACTGCAGCTTGGTGAAGCGCCCGTCTTGTGCACCGTCTTGTAGCGCAAAAAGATCGCCGGGAATGGGTTCGATCCCCCGGTTGCCAGAGTTGCTGGCGCCGCCGGAAGGCAGCCGGTTCTCCGCCGGGTTGTCGTTGAACGGCGAAAAGACCGTCCCCACCGCCGAGTCGGCGGTATGTTGCAATTCAATGCTGTTCTGCGGATTGGCCTGCCAACTCAACTTGATGGTTGTGCTGTCGAGCTGATTATCCTCGTTCCACAACCCTTGTTGTTCACTCGGCTGGAGAAACGACCGGGTCGTATCTTCGAAAGCACCAAAGAACCACAGATGGTCGAGGATGATCGGGCCGCCCAAAGCCAACGCTAAGCTCGAGTCGATGTTGTCAGGACCGGCGTTGGCGGCATCCACCTGGGATTGGATGTGATCGACGACGCTGGCAGGATAGTCGTAGTCGTCATTCCAGTCATTGTTGCTCGACAACACGCGGGCCACGCCGGAAAATTCATTGCTGCCGGAACGCGTCACGACGTTGATCACCGCACCTGATGCCCGGCTGTAGGTTGCCGGCGCGGCGGCGGTGGTGACCTCCACCTGATCGATCGCCTCAAAGCCGACATTGAGACCAAATAGCCCAGTGGTCGGATCGGTCGTGTCGACACCATCGATCAGAAACAGGTTGCTGCTGCGCAAGGCTCCCGAGACGTTGGGATTGCCATCTTCGCCACCGTTGACGCCAGGCAGCAACAACGCAACACTCTGGTAGAAGCGCTGCACCGGTAATTGATCTAGAAACTCGAGGCTGATGGTGGCACCCACCCGATTGTCGAACCGATCGACGATCGGCGCCTCGGCGACCACCTGGATCCAATCCTCGACCTCCGGTGGTACAGCGGCAGCCCCTGGTTCTCGTAGCTGCAATTGTACATCCGTGCTTTGGCTAACGTGGACCGACACCATCTCGGCAGCGGCACTCAACCCCAAAAGCTCGGCGGTCACACGATAGCTGCCGACCCCGAGGGCTGGGAAACGAAACCGGCCCGCGGCATCGGTCAACCCACGGCGCTGGACCTGAGGTCCTGCCGCCAGCACCTCGACCCCTTGCACTGCATTGCCGGCGGCATCCAACACGCTACCGGAGATCACTCCGGTCTGTGTTCCATCGGCTGCCAGCCGTGAAACCCCACCGGTCAGGGTGAAGATCAGGCCGGCTACCACAACGATCCAGAACAGCTTAGATGTACACATGTGCCGTACTTTAACTAGATTTCGTCCAGAAACCCGTTTTTCGCCTCCCAGGGAGGCCCCTGTGGGACGAGCAAGCAGCGAGTCTGTATGAGCAAGAGAATTGATTCTACCTCCCCAAACTGTTGTAACCAAGAGGGTTGGCGGACATTGAGGCGCCGAGGCGAGTTCCGCAGCCAGGGGGCCGCCTAGGCCGCGCAGTCCACAGGGGCCGAGCCTCTGCTGAGGTCAGCGTGGCGGCATACGTAACGCCCCGTCGAGACGAATCACTTCGCCATTGAGGTAAGCGTTGCCAACAATCGACGCCACCAGCTGGGCGTATTCGGCCGGCTGACCGAGACGCCGCGGGAATGGAATACCTGCCGCCAACGCATCGCGGACCTTGTCCGGCAAACTCGCCAACAACGGTGTATCGAAGGTTCCCGGCGCAATGGTGACAACCCGCACCCCGACCGAGGTCAGATCACGAGCCGCCGGCAAGGTCATACCGAGCACGCCACCTTTTGACGACGCGTAGGCGACCTGGCCGACCTGACCTTCATACGCTGCTACCGAGGCGGTGTTGATCACCACGCCGCGCTCGCCGTCCGCCATCGGCTCAGTCTGTGCCATCGCCGCGGCACTCAGCCGCAACACGTTGAAGGTACCGATCAGATTGACTTCGATGACCTTACGGTAGGCGTCGAGATCATGCGGTGAACCGTCCCGGCCGACCACTTTGGCGCCGGGACCGATACCGGCGCAGCTGACCGCAATCCGCAATCCGCCGAGCTCGGTGGCCGCCTCAACGGCTCGACCGACCGCTTCGGGATCGGCAACATTAGCCTGCACAAAAACCGCTCTGCCGTCGAGCTCGGCGGCCAACGCCGTGCCACGCTTTTGGTCGAGATCAACAATGACAGCGCGAGCACCGTCCGCAACCAGGCGACGTACCGTCGCCTCCCCCAACCCTGAGGCGCCACCGGTGACCAGGGCAACCGAATCTTTGATCTGCATGCTTTCAATCCTCTGTAGGTGACGGTGGATCCGTCGAATAGTCGTAAAAACCGCGGCCGGATTTGCGCCCCAGATCGCCACGCTTGACCCGTCGCTCGAGCGACGCAGCCGGACGATCCTCGGGATTACCGGTTTTGCGGAAGTTCTCCAAACGTGCTTCGTAGCCGATATCCAAGCCACTAAAATCACCGAGCTTGAACGGTCCGAGCGGGTGGTTGAGCCCCATCTCGCAGGCTCGATCGATATCTTCGAAGCTGGCGACACCGTTCTCGAGCAAAAAATAGGCTTCGTTGGTAATCGCCCGCAGGATCCGGTTGACCAGGAAACCCGGCAACTCTTTGTGCAACACCACGGGCTGCTTGCCGAGCCGGCGTGCCACCTCGGCGGTGAGCGCTACCGTCGCGTCAGAGGTTGCTTCACCCTTAACCACCTCGACCAACTTCATCACCAACGGCGGGTAGAAGAAGTGCATGTTGACCACTCGGTCCGGGCGCTCGGTGGCCGACGCCAGCTCGGAGTTGCCGAGATAGGAGCTGTTGGTGGCAAAAATCGCCCGGGTTGGACACAGCTTTTCGAGGCGTTGAAACACCTCGCGTTTGACATCGAGGATCTCGACCACCGCTTCGATCACGAAGTCGGCATCGCGGCAGGCTTCCTCGAGTGAGGTGGTCGGGACCAAGCGCGCAAACGCTGCCTCGACGTCTTCAGCCGCCATCTTGCCCTTGGCTACTCTCCGGTCGAGGTGTTTGCGGTTGCCGGAGACCGCCTTCTCGAGCTGCTCCGCGTTGACGTCGTGTAATGCAACGTTAAAGCCAGACAACGCCGCTTGAATCGCAATTTGCGCCCCCATCTGTCCGGCGCCGGTGACGCAGATTTTCCGGATGTGCTCGATATCCATAACCTCTCCTGAGATTTTTGTAGCGGGCTGTCCTCTACGGACGACCGTCCGCTGACCTGTTGATTCACCTACCTCCGCTGACGTATTTGGGTTGACGTGGTTCGTGTGCCCCGAGAGGCTAGACCGCTTTGGGCGTCCGAGGCAACCCAGACCCTGACCGCCAACAACCAGGCCAAGGCCACACGCGGATGATATCTTCCCCGGCACGCACTCCAAGCCACCGACTCGTCACAGGAAGACCATCCCATGAACCCATCCAAGGCTCACCAACGCTGCGCTTTCGCCTCATTGCTGTTGGCAGTCGTCAGCGGCGCCAGCGCGTTTTATGTGCATCCCTTCATCGCCGTGCAAAACGGCATGGCGGCGGTCCTATTGGCGATTTGCGCATTCGGCCACTTCCAGGTTCGCCCCTGGGCCTATCGGCTGACGCAAGGAGTCAGTCTGCTGGTTCTGCTCGGGGGATTTGCCGCCTTGGTGGCCATCGGTAGCTTTGGCCTTGCCGTCCTCCCCAATATCCTCTTGCTTTGGGTGATTTACACCAATCAGCAATCCAGAGCAGATCGAATCGAGCAGGCACCCCTGGATTCTGCCCCGGCCGGTGACACTGAACCGCCCGGCTAGATCCAATACTGCAAGAAATCCGGCGAGTTTCCGGAGCTGCGGCGCAGCCCACAAGATCGACCGAGCTCACGATACGTTCTTGGAGGGGATCTCGCTAGGGATCCAGCGACTGACCTGAAACCGGGCACTCGGGCGTCGAAAGTACGTTCGGCGACGTCAGGAAACCCCGATTCACGCTCGATCGCACGGTCGGCAGCGTCAGGAGACCAGGATCGACGCTCGATTGCACGGTCGGCGACGTCAGGACACCCCGATTCACGCTCGATCGCACGGTCGGCAGCGTCAGGAAACCACGATCAACGCTCGATCCGGGTTTCGGTGCCTCCAGGAACGCACGATCGACGCTAAATCGGGTTTTTAGAGCTACCCGAGATCGATCGGCTTACGGAAGAAGAAGCCTTTGTCATCCACCATCCCACTCAGGATACAACTGGCACCGTCACCCTCGACGATCTTGAAGGCGGCGGGTAACACGTCGAGGGCGCCGTTGACCCCCTGGCCGGGACTGTTGGTCGTCGCTCCAGCCACCGTATCCACGACCATGCCACTTTGGGTGCGGACGAAGCTGGCGGAAAGTTCACGCATCGTCGACTTCGCGTTCTTCACCACCACATGGTAGAAGACCGAAACGCTCGAATCCGGGCTGATCACCACGTCGAACAGCAAAACTTCGACCATGTCATTACCAGATTGATTGGTCTCGGTCACTTCCAATATTTCAGGTGCAGCATCCTCTTGCTCTGTCGCTTGGGCTTCATCACTCACGGGAGATCTCCTTCGGCGTCGGGGTAGAAAGAACGGCTTTCTATTCTAGCTCGTGTAGCGGCCCTGCAAGCCGGCAATCCACCATGCGGGTTGAGCCGATAGGATCGTAGTCCGGCAAACCGGCCTCGATCTTCAACCCTCTTTGTTGACCCGCACCGCCAGCTCTGACATGTCGATCTTGCGTAACGAAGCAACCAAATCTTTCAACATGTCGAGGCTCTTGAGGGTGTGATCGAGCTTCTGGCTGATGGCACGATCGGCGCCGCCCTCCGAAGCTTTGAGCCGTCGCCCGAGATCTTTGGTCAGCGGCATCAGGTTGTCCCCGACAATCTTGGCGAGCTGCTGCAGCAGATCGTGGACGCCAGAGCCCAAGGTCTGGACAACCTGTGTGCCTCGCGGTGAAGTCGCGAGGTCGGACAAGGTCTCGTTGAGCTTATCGAGGTAGGGCGCCATATCGACCGCCGCAGACTGGGACGATGCGGCCGACGGCACCGATGGAACTGGCGGCACGGCCGTGTTGGCGTGAACCGATTCGAGGGCCGCCTGACAGATGCTCTCGAAACGATTCAGAAACACATCCAATCGTTCACCGATCATCTGCGGCATGGTGTCATCGCGGACCGGCTCACGGTGGGCAGCTGTCGCCAACGAGCTCAAGTTGTCGTGCAACTTGTCGAGATAGGGCTGGAGCGCGGTGCGTAAGACCTCTTCTGTCTCTGGCGCCTCGACAACTTCCGCTTCGATGACCTCTTGCTCGGTGACCTCCTGCTGCAGTGGCTGCCGCGCCAATTCGCTGGCGGTCTGGATGGTGGTGCCGATATCGAGCAAACGATCAGAGACCTGCCCGAGCTGTCCCAGCAGCCGGACGGTGGGATCGTCTTCGGCACCCCCCATCGATTGCACCCGGGCAAAGCCGCGTTTGATCTCGTCCCAGCGTTCGCGCTGCACATCCGTCATCGTACCGCGCAGCTCCGCCAGCTTGAGGATGTTGTGCTCGGCGCCGGTGGTGAGGGTTTGGGCCTCTCCGGCGTAATGATCGTCGATCAACGCTTCGAGCTCGTCGCTGTTCATCACCGCAACAACCTTCTCGGCTAGCTTGTTCATGTTGCGGTAGCTGCCCTGGAGTTGGAAACGCGGCTCGGTGCGATAAGCATCATCCTGTGACGCTGAGTAGATGTACTGCTGATTGACCGCCAACAAAACTTGCTGCACCCGCAGGAGCTTGCGCAACACCGACAGGATCTCTTCGATCTCGACCGCTGAATAGTCGTGGCTCAACTGATCGGGGGTGGCCTCCTCACCGCTCGCCATCTTCACCAACTTGAAGAGATCCTCAGGCTCACGGGTGGTGAGTGGCGCCAACACCGTATTGGACGTCAAAGTGTTTTCGATGTAGCTCGACGCAAACAGCGCCTCTTTACCGTCGAGAATGTCGCCCAGATTGTAGGTGTCGGCACGGTTGGCCAACATGTCGGGAATGCGGAACTTCTCCCCCGCCTCGGTGTAAGGGTTGCCAGCCATGCAGACCGCAAAACGTTTGCCACGCAGATCATAGGTCCGGGTTTCGCCACCCCAAACTCCCTCCATACGACGTTGGGCATCACACATCGAAATGAACTTCTGCAGCAGTTCGGGATGAGTGTGCTGGATATCGTCCAGGTACAGCAGCACGTTGTTACCCATCTCGAGCGCAAAATTGATCTTTTCGACCTCCTGCCGTGCCGTGGCGTTGGGCGCCTCGGCTGGATCAACCGACGTCACCGAATGGCCGAGGGCGGGCCCATTAACCTTGACGAACACCAGACCGAGACGATTGGCAACGTACTCCATCAGGGTCGTTTTGCCGTAACCTGGCGGCGAGATCAGCAACAGCAGACCCATCTGATCGGTGCGTTTGTCTTCGCCGAGCGCACCGAGCTGCTTGGCCAGGTTGTCGCCAATCAACGGCAGATACACCTGATCGATCAGCCGGTTGCGGACGAAGGCGCTCATCACTTTGGGGTTGTACTCTCCGAGCCGTAGCTTCCGACGCTCCTGTTCGAGCGTCGCGTGACGAATCTCCTGGAACTTTCGGTAACCCGGCACGCGATGCTGCCTGAACGTGGACAGGCGAGACAACATCTCGTCGAGCCGCAGGCGCATCGTGCGACTGGCGATCCGCGGATGCTGACCGAGCAACTCTTCGACCTCAACCGTCGAGAGGGCGTTGGAGACGCTGCGGTCGAGTCGCTTATCGGTGAGCAGCAACACCACGGCTTCCTCTAGGTTGGGCGCCAACTGACGCACCTCGTCATCCGCCTGGTCCAAGAAAGCGCTCAGCCAGGCACGCGCCAGGCGATAACGCTGCGGTAACTCGTTCTCCAACTCCTGGAGGTCTTCGTCGAGCTCACGTCGGGTTTCGAAACTCTCGAGGTGAGCCAGGAACGTCTTCCGCAGACGCTCGGCCTCGGCACTGGTGACAAAAATCAGGGGCTTCTTGGACAGCTCTTCGAAGAGGTAGGCGCCAGCTCGCAAGGCTTCGTGTTCGTCGATCGCCAACCCTTGTTCATCGAAGAAGCTGTGGATCGCCGTCGCCAACTCGCGCTGGAAGCGAGTGATCGCCGTGCTGTGGGCAAAGGCGTGGCGTAATCGTCCGAAGCTGAGGGCTCGACGCTGCCACAACAGCCGTGACGTCGGCTCGGTGAAAAACGCCCAGAACAAGCCAGCGAAGGCGCGGGCGCGCGGTGCAAACCGCAGCAGGTCGGCGGTCGAGTAAAGCGCCAGCAGCTTCTCGAGGATAAGTGCCGCGTCGTGATCGTGCAGCCCACGCTCGTAGCCTTCGTCGTAACGTTCGGCGGAATACTGACGCACTGACGCAAGCAAGCCGCCGTCCGAGACCGCGGCCTCGTGCAGAGCCGACAGCGTCAGGCCACCAACTTCTTCCTCGGCGTCGAACAACACCGAGGCGGCCAGGTATTCACTCCGGTAAACCGCTTCGGTCTCCGATACCAGCAACTGATCCCAATACTCGCGAGTCGCTTCGAATTCGGCATCGGTCACCGTCTCGTAATAGTCGGTGCCGGAGATGTGAAAAGCCATCGCGGTACTGCCCTCACTAGATGAACCACCACTCGGCACCATCGTGAGGTCAAAAGGCTGCGTGTTGACACTGAAGCGGTGGCGCCCCAAGCGAATGACCGACGCACCGTCTTCAAAGATGTCTTGACGGTCGCGCAGACCACGAGCCGCATCCTCACGGGCGCTCTTGAGTCGCGAGTCGAGCTCGTCCGCTTTGACACTGTCGGACAAATCGCGCAGCTCCTGCGAAATGTCGCGTACTTTGGCGACCATCGCGTCACCGACGAAGTAGGCATTGAGCTCGTCGGTTGACGACAAGGCCGCCGCCCGTCGAGTCAATCCTGCGAGGATCCGTTGTGCCGCTTCCATCAACCGACCGACACGACGCTGACGCCCGTCGAGCAGGGTCTGCTTCTTGGAGCTGAGAGCCTCGTAAACCTCTTCCCGCTTGGTCGCCAACTCGACGACAAACTCGTCGAGATCACCGAAACGGCTCTCCAGGTTCTCGAGCTGCAACAACAACTTGGACAGCTGCTCGTCGCACTTTTCCGGCGTATCGGCGATCGCCATGGCGCCACTCACGCTCTGGCTGAAGAGCTTGAATTGTGCCCCAAACTCGGCCACACTCTCGTGGGATCGGAGCTCTTTGCTGTGCGACGTGAGCAGGGCGCGGCCTCGGTTGAGTGCCCCCAGCACTTCCGAGATGCGCTCGAGAATTGCTGTCCGTACCGTTGGGTCGTCGATCTCGAGGTTGCCGAGAATGTCGGTCAGCAGTTCGAGACCGTCACCGATACCGACGAGACCGGTTTCGATCTCCGCCGCGTCGGTGGTCTTCTCTACCGTCTCGATACGTTCGACCAGGCTGTCGATCTCGCGATGGTAGGGATCCAACGCCTCCTCGGTCTCAAGGAACGCCACTGTCTCACGACTCAACTCGTCGAGCTCGCTGACCACCTGCTGCTCGAGCTCGTCGAGACGCTCACGATCGACGTAACGCAGCTCACGCAGACTGATCAGGTGGCCGCGATGCGAACGTAGCTGCGACAACCCGTCGACAAAATGGCTGGTGGTCGACTTGGCGACCGATCGGACCTGCAGGAAGAGCTCCTGAGATCTTGCCTCCGCTTCCACCATCGCTTCACGGGCCTTCTGGCGGACTTGGCGGACCTTCTCGAATTCGTCGATGATGAGCTCGGCGGTGGAACGGATCTCCGTCAAGCTCGACGCTAGATCGCCCACCTCGTCATCCCCCAGCCAATAGTAGGCGTCGAGGGCACGGACGGTGCCGGCAATCAAGTCTTCGAAGCCCTGAGCACTGGCTTCCTGCGCTTCGATCGCCCGGCTGAGACTCAGTGCATCCGAGATCCCACGCACCAGGTCGGCATTACCGATCTTCTCGAGGGCGCTGTCACCAGTGGGGGCGCTGGCCGCGAACTCGTCACTGGTGAAGGGCGTCTGCCAAATCTGCATTGGATGGACGCGGGTCGGCTCTCCCGAACCACCCCGGAAGACCACCAACTTGCCATCTTCGAACAAGCTGAAGCCGTGGCAGTGGAGCGGGCTCTGCACCTGCTTGCGGATCATGTTGTAAGACAGCAGGATGGTTCGTCCTGCAACCCGTTCGTGAAACACGTAGAGAACATCTTCGCCGTTGGGCGAGCGGATGACCCGCATGTATTCCATGTTGTCGACATCACCCTCAAAGGTCTTGGTTTCGCCGCTCTCCAAGTAATAACCACCAGGGAAGATCAATCCGTGGTCTTCCGGCAGCAGCAAACAGGCCTGGCCGATGGCGTCGATGCGATCGACCTTCTGGGTTCGGGTGTTGAAAATCAGATAACGCCAAGTGGTCTCGTTGTACGGCAACACCTTGAGCAGAATCAGCGGCCCCACCTTGGCGAAGTGGATTTCGGCGTCGTCCAGACTCTGATCGGGCTCGTCGACCAACTCACGGTAGATGCCCAGGCCATCTTCGGTGTTGTCTTCGACCTTGACGGTCAGATCTCCGCCTACCGTCTCGACGAACACCTCATCGAGAATCGACACGTGGGGGTGGCGACCCAGGACAAAGTTCTCACGGGTTGTCACCGTCCATTCGAACTCGTGCGACGGCGGAAAGACGTGATCGCGTTCGCCGCGATTGTCGATGTAGGTGACCGCGCCGTCGGGATCGACACTCCAGCGAAACGCCTTGATATCGGTCACCGAACGCCCGGTTTGGAAGATCGCCAACAGCTTGCCGTCCAAGCGACGGAGCTGCAGCAGACGGGTCTCCTTGTAATACTTGTAGAGTTCCTGGAAGTCGCGCACGAAGGCTGGATCGGCGAGGAAGTTAGTCGACTCCTCTCCACCGATCGCCTCAAAGGCGAAGCCCGCATCGGTCTGACTGAAGCGGTGTAAGGTGAGCACATCTTCGACCCGCGTCTCGGTCTTCAGGCCGATGAAAACGTTATAACCGAACAGCAGGTACTTGCCGACCTCGCGGACATCCCGCGGCACACAGTTGTGAGCGGTGCGGATGCGTTCGTTGCCGAGCACCGTGGTCTCGGTTCCACCAAACAGCTCCAGCCGCTGGCCGTTGAGCTGATTGGCCTTAGTACGCAGGGCACTAGAGTGCTCCTGCAATCGATCGCGGAGGATCTCGTAAGTTCCGCGATCGAGGGTGGTTTCTGTCGTCGTTTCGGGACCTGCCGTAGCGGCGCTTGCCGCTACAGCTTGTTTACCGGGCTCGGCGCTCATGCTGCCGACCTCAACCGATCAGGTCGTCGAGCTGAACATCACCCAGGCCCAGACGCTCGGCAGCTTCCATCAGCTGCGTCAGCTTGGTTTGGCGCTCGCCGGACGACCCCGCCACAACCTTGCCCAGGATCGCCGCCAACGTCAGGTTCTGGATATCCCCGGACGACACCGACGGCCGCGTCAGCACGTCTTTGAGATCGGCGACAAAACTCTCCTTACCACCCAGGTAGTCCCCGAGCAGTTTCTGGCTGGTCTCGCTCTTGTCGACGAATCCGTCGATCGCCTTACCCATGCCAACCGCGTTGACCAGACGATCGAAGAAGATCGAGTCGCCGCCGACGATGTCGATGTTGGCCTGTTTGAGACCCTCCGAGACCACCCCGGCTTGAGCTTCGGCGATCTGGCGTTGCGTATCGATACCGGCGAGTTCGATCTCTTTTTGCGCCTCGAGACGCAGACGATATTCCTCGTGCTCGCGACTGGCGTCGTCGAGCGCCTTCATCGACTCGGCTTTCTCGGCCAGACCGGCAGCTTCGCCGACCAATCGCTCGCGGATCGCTTCACCTTCGGCGAGACCGGTCAGACGCAGCACCTGCGCGTCGGCAGCCCCCATTTTCTCGGTCGCCGCGGCATCAGCTTCCTTCACCCGTGCCTCCGCCATACCAAGCTTCTCGACCGCGTCGGCGTCACGCTCTTTGACTTGAATCTCCGCCAAGCCACTAGCTGCTTCTTCAGCCTGCACACCTTCCGCCAAACGAATCTTGGATTTGGCAAGCTTGTCGGTGGCTTCGAGCTCAGCCTCGGCCAAGATCAGCCGCTCACGTGCCTTGTGTTTGGACGCTGTTTCCGCCGCTTCCGCCGCTTTGATGTCCTTGACCAACATCTCCTGGGCTTCAGCCTCGGCGGTGATGATTGTTGCTTCCTTGGTGCGTTGCGCTTCTTCGACCACCCGCAGGCGCTTGATTGCCTCTTCCTCTTGCGCCACGGTTTTGTCGACCGCAATCCGCTCACGGATCACGTTGGCAATCTCGCGTTTCTCGTGCTCAACTTCCTTGTCTTTGGAGATGCGCTGCAGCTCGGTCTCACGCTCACGGCTGATGACCTCGATCAAACGGTCCTTCTCGACCCGCTCGTTCTCGACTGCTACCACCCGCTCACGGTTCTTCTGCGCAACTTCGACCTGGCGTTTGAGGTTCTCCTCCTGGACGGCGATATCCTCATCGGACTTGATGCGAGCCGTCTCGGCGCGAAGTTTCTCCTCCGCCTGCACTTTGAGTGTCTCAGCCTGCTCGCGCGCACGGACGGTCGCAATCTCACGTAGCTGTTTAGACTCAGCGTCAGCTTTCTGACGCTCGAGCTCGTAAATCGCCTCCGCCGCCTCGACGTCTTGTTTGGTGATCAGTTTCTTTTCATTATTCAGAAACTCGTTGGTCTTAACGTGCTCGATTGCGGTGAGATTGGTAATCTTTCGAATGCCCTGAGCGTCGAGAATATTGTATTCGTCGAGCTCGGTGAGGGGCGTCTGCTCGAGATAGTCGATCGCACAATCTTCCAAAGAATATCCGTTCAAATCGGTACCGATCACTTCGATGATGCGGTCGCGAAGATCCTCCCGCTGGGTGTAGAGATCAACAAAGTCGAGTTGTTTACCCGCGGTCTTCAGCGCCTCCGAAAACTTGGCGCTGAACAAATGTTCCAACATTTTCTGATCAGAGGCTCGAGTACAGCCGACCGTCCCCGCAACCTTGGTGCAATCTTCCTCGGTCTTGTTGACTCGAACAAAAAAGGTAATCTTGATGTCGGCCCGAATATTGTCACGACAGATCAAGCCATCAGAGCCGCTACGATCCACCTCGATCGTCTTGACGGTCATATCCATACGCTCAGCCTTATGGATAACCGGAATCACCAGGCCTCCGGTAAAACTCACCGTAAGCTTGCCAGTGATCACATTACTGACGATAAGGGCCGTACCTTGCTCAACCTTGACGATGCCAAAAGCCATCAATATCTCCTCATTCTAATCTCGAGTCGGCTCGTCAGCTGCTGCCACAGCTGAACCGATCAAGAAGAAATCAATCGTCTTCCGCGCCACCGGCGACGGAAAGTTCTGCCAACTCGTCATCCACCGGGAGAACATAGAACACTTCGTACTTTGGGTCATATTCGAAAATCAGAGCCTTCGAGCCCCGAGTCAAATCATTGGTGTGCAGGCAACGAGCCTGGACCAGAATAGCCGAACCTTCGTCTCGGACTTCAGCTTGGCCAAACTTCTCGTCGACCCGCAATGTCGTCACAGTGCAGATCTTTTCCACCAGGTCGCGGCGACCCGTGACCGGTGCGAAGCGAAACAACTTGCGCAGCGGGCGCAACGCAACCGCGGTCACCCCCATCGCCAGCACGCTCGCTCCGGCCCCAACACCAACCAGGGCTACGGTACCGGTCGCCAGCGCCGGGAAGAAGCTCAAGCCGGCATAAGAGAATAGCCACCCAAAGCCGGCCACCGCAGTGCCGATGATCGATAGTGGCACGCCAGCCAAGCCCAGACAGCCACCGTGCTCCCCGGCGCCTTCGCCTAGCCCTTCCGCGAGGCCCTCAGCCGCTCCCTCGATACCGCCCGCCGAGCCTTCGAACAGGCCTTCGATCATCTCGAAGAGCCCATCGAGAATTCCGAGATCGAGCAATCCAAACATTACCGTTGCCCAATAGGCCGTGGCGAGGATCAGCAGCACACTGAAAATCGTCGTCGGCATAGTAAATGCCGCATCTAGGAATTCGCTCATCGCACTCCTGCCGTGGTGATCAACGTTCGAACCATGCAGCAGACTACGGCGCTGAGTATGCTGTTATTCACTGTGTATTGTCTCCAGATCCCGAGTCTTTCAGGTGCTCCTCAACCAGGAGAAACAGGCGTTCGATGCAAACCCCTCACTCCCCAGATTTGATGGGCGGACAAAAGCGGACAGAAGGGCGGACACAGGCCCGCCCCTACGCGGTCTCGATCTGTTCGCAGGTAGACCGTAGGGGCCGGTCTTGTGCCGGCCCGGTCTCTTGCCGACCTGGTGCCGGCCCGGTTTTTGGCCGGTCTTGTGTCGGCCCGGCTTTGGCCGATCTCGTGCCGGCCCGGATTGTCTGCGCTCAATATCCCCAGGGTGGCCATAAGGCCTCGGTCCCGGTGATCTTGCCCAAGCCCTCGGAATACAACCGCGATGTCTCTACGAGCCCGGGCGAGATCAAATGCCGGCCCTCGCGGTCTTCCTTGAACAGATGCTTCCAAGTCTCTCGGGTACCCAGGCGGATCTTACGTTGGCACACCGCACGCCCCAAGCGCGAGACCCGTAGCTCGAGCGCCAAGGCACCGCACGTGGTGAAATACATGCCGGATTGCAGACTCGAAAGCCAAGCCTCGAGCTCTTCGCGGCTGTTCATCCCATGCACCTGATCCGCCAACCCAGGGCCAGCCTCGGTTGCGATGGTACCGATGGCCAGCGGACGCAGATCGACGAACCCGTTATTGGCGATCACCCAGTCACGGACCACCTCGAACGGCAGACCATATTGCTCCGCCTGGCCCTGCCAGATCCGATCTAAATCGCGCCGCTTGGCGATCGCGCAGTCTACCGGAGCGACGTAGGGCCCCATCAAGATCCGATCCTCACCGTCCTTCGAGCTGCGATAGAGAATTGGGATACCGAGCGACGTGATGATTTGGAGATGACGACTGATCCGTGTCGCCAACCGAGCCAGGAACCGCTCGCGCCCCGGTTGCCGGATTCCGTGCAGTCGCGGGTCGTAGCCCAACATCGCACCCGCCGACTCCATCGAGTCGATTTCGCACAGCTGGCCAAAAAGTGACGCGAGCTCGGTGCCATCGAGCCCCTCGAGGTCTTCGAAGCTTGGAATCCGGGTGTGGTCCCAGAAGAACTGGTCGAGATCCGCCAACCCATCGGTCAGGACGGCCTCCGAAATATTCATGAAGTTCTTGCCGAGCTCTCGTAGCCGCAGCACCAACAACAGCAGTCCGAGCTCGTGCATCCGCGCTTGATGGGTCGACGACCCCAGCGCCTGGTAAGCCTGGACGGCAAACGCATCATGGTGGGCCCGAATCAGCTTGGGATAACTGTCGAGCAACTTCAAGGCAAAGTACGAGTTCTCGGTTTCGGTGTAATACGAAAATTTGTCGTGGAACCAATCGGCGCGGCGCTCGGGGCCAAACACAGCGTGGCGCACCAGCACCATCGCCAGTTCCTCAGGGATCGCCACCTTCATCACGTGGTAGAGCGCAACACAGTTACCGACCGAAAAAATACCGTTCTCACCCGAACGGATGGCAGCATCGACGATGAGTTCTTTACCTGCTCCAAGATCAATCGGAGCATCAGGCGACGGTTTGGCCACTGTGCCCATCATGTGATCGCCTCTAGAGACCGGTATCACCACCGAGTCCGCGACAGTATCTTCGGCTCCATCGATACGGTCGGCACCGTCGAAGTCGGTACCGTCGACACCCACTATCTGGTCAGCATTCCCTTCGGCTAGCTGCGCAGCTTCATCGGGTGCATCCTCGGGCGGAGGGCTCAACGTCAACGGAATACGAACATTGGGATAGTGCAGAATATAAGGGCTGTCGAGATCGCCGCTAGCAATCGGCGGTGAGTCCGCGGACTCAACCTGCTCGGCTAGAAGCCGGCGGACCGCTCGGTCGAGGGGTAGATGCTGCCGAAACTCGACACCGTCAATTCCGATAGCAGCGGCGGTTTCCAACACGTCGAAGCCGTGGTCGAGATACAGCTGGGTGAGCTCTTCGGCGAAGTACTTCTTGTCGACCAGCTTTTTACCCAACGCGCTGTGCGCAAAGCCGAGTCGAATCTCTGGCCTGCCGCCATCCACCCGGTACATGCCGCCAACGGCGGTCGTGTGAGCGATCACCACATGCCGTGCGTGGCGTTGCTGAATCACCGCTAGACCACGAATGAACGTCCTGAGGTAATCCTTTTTGATCCGCTGTTGGGCGGCGTGATCAAAACCGCCCGCAGTTAGCAACCGATCGATCGCACCCAGTGTGTACGTTGCGACGCTCGGCAACGGGATCGCAACCAACACCGCATGCAGCAAGTCGCTGTCGAGCGTCTCGACAAACTTCAGGAATGGACACGGCTGATCCGCGAACTCAGCCAGCAGCGCCGTCTCCATGTCGATCCCAGCTCCGTCCGATCCACGGGACTCAGCCTGCCGACGAGCGACCCGGTCTTCCAAGTCATGCGGCACTTGCAGCTGTAGCAGATCAAAATGCAGATTGATCCGACCGTCCAGCCGATAGTGGCGGCGTGGTTCGATCTTCTCGATTTCAATCTCGTCACCGAGGGCGAGATACAGTCGACTGGCGAAGTTGGAGATGTCCTTGTCGGCGATGCCAGTGGCGTAGATCTCGCCGCTGAGGGGCAGCTTGCGCAGATCCTTCGACATCAGGATCATCCGGCACAACTCCAAAACCGACGCTCCGCCGACCGCTCCCGTGCCGCCGAAGACCACAAATCGGATCGGCAACGCACTACCCCCTGGCAGCAGGCGATGTGCCAGCAAATGCTCGAGGGATTCGAATTCGTGGTAAAGCGTTCGCATTCGCCAGCAGAATCAGTCGGAGTCGGACATCGCGGTTTCGCCTAGTCTACCCTGTCTCTGGCTGCCCCTGTCTCTGGCCGACCCTGCCCCTAGCCGACCCTGCAGCGCCGATCCTGCAGCGCCGATCCTGCAGCGAGCATCGATCACGTCAGTTGATAACCGCTTCATGCGACGACTGGCGAGGCGTACGGTTGTGGGAGATCTTCCGGCCGCAAGGCGTCCGCCGGTTCGACCGCAGGCAAACCTTCCGCCAAGAAGGCACGGACTGCCGGAGCCATACTGGTAGCGATACGGCGCGCTGTCTCCTCAGCGTCACGCCGAGGGCGAACGAGGCCGAGGTCACGATCGATCTCGGACAACAGATCCTTGCGGATCTCGATCCCCAAACAACTCGTGCGGTTTCCAGCAAAACGATAGTCCGCCAATAGCTGGTCACGATGTTCGTCCATGAACCGTGTTATCGCACCGTAGGCACGGCGCGCTTCGGCGAACAAGACCTTCGAGTCTCTTGGTGCCTCACGGTAGCGGTGGAGGTAGGCTCGCAGCCCTTCCGCTTCGCCCGAACGGCGAGTGACGTCGAGCAACAGCTGCCACACTCTTTGGTATCCCGGTTGCCCGCGGTTCTCCGGAAACGCAGTCAAGAACCGTTCTCTCAGATAGCGGAAGAACAGCCACACCTGGGCGCGGATCTCGACCGAGCCTTCGGGCATGATGTAGGGGTAATTCAACGCTGTGCGCCAGCCCCCTTGTTCGAGATCGGCCAGCATCCGATAGGTCAACTTCCGCTGGCAGGTCGATTCACACAGCTCGGGCGGGAACAGCGGGTCAAAAATGTACGGTGGCATGGTCGACGTCCACTGATACTCGAGGGATCGAGCGACCAAGCTGATCTCGGGGCGCTCGGTCCCGGTCTGATTGTGCGAGTCGTAGGAGTGGATCGCGATGGTCAGTCGGCGGCGTGCGAACTGGTCGACGAAGGCCCGCGAGGCAGCATCGTAATACTGTGCCAGCAACTCGTGACGGGCTGTCTCGGAAAGGCTGTGCTCAAGCGGCGGAAATAACGCATGCCGTCGCAAGTACTCCATACCCAGCGACGAGCTGCCTGGAAAACGCCCAAAGTCCATCACCACCCGCGCCAAATTGATCCGGGAGAAGCTCGCCGCACCAATCTCTTGCGCCAAGTGGCGAGCCACCAGGTTCGCTCCCCAGTCGCGCTCCCTGACATAAGCCTGCGCGATCTCTGGCTTTGCCAGCACCTCGGCGCTGCGCTCGCCAAACAAATGCTGCGGAACTTGCCGCCCATCGTGGATCGTGAAGATCAACGCGTCATCTGCGGGTCGAGTGTCCGACTCGCCTCGCGGGTCGGTGCCGCCGACGGCAACCTCCTCGACTACTTGCAGATGTTCCGTGAGTTCAGGCTTCGGGTACAAGAGCGTCTCCTCAGGACTGGGCTCTAGGCATTGGCTTCGACCGGCCAGCATCTACCAACCGTAGTTTTCATCTAGATCAACAGCACGCCTCAGTCTCGTACGTCGATCGGCTCATCCCCGTAGGGGTCACAAATCAGTCCAGGTGGCGAGGTTCCGAGCGGTGCTTCAGATGACGCTCGCAGGTCTCCTAGCCCATCTGCGCAAACACTTTAGATGGTCAAGTATTGTAATGCTCTTGGAACACCGATGGAAGAGTCGACAGGCCTCTAACGCCCTCAATCCTAACGAACTCAATCGTGGCGGCCTCAATCGTGACGAAGCCCATCCTGGCACGCTTACCTTGCAAGCCACATTTCGAAATCAGCGACTCTCCACACTGGTTTGTTGGAACAGGGTCCGATCTTCGAGCCGCAGCGCGGTCAATTGTTGTCCCCAAACACAACCACTGTCCAGGCCGATGACTGAGGGCTCCAGGTGCAACCCCATCGCCGCCCAATGCCCAAACACCACTGTCGTGTCCGCAGTTCGGCGCTCCGGCACTTGAAACCATGGCAGGCACCCCTCAGGGGCTCCGTCCGGCGCTCCTTTCCACTTGCAGGGGGTGCCCTCGGCAGTACACGTTCTCAGGCTCACCAAGGCCGACAGATCGTCTCGTAACGGTTGCCACAAGCTATCCTCGGCTGGCGCCGAACCACGCTCGAGGATTGGACGTCGACGCGCTGGATCTTGCAACACTGGCTCAATCTCGCGCGCCCTCTGCTCTGCTTCCTCCACCGTCCACTGGGGCAACAATCCAGCATGGACCAATAACACGCCGGGTTCGCGATAGAGCAAAGGTCGGCTGGCGAGCCAGGCCATCAGTGGCTCACGATCGGGCGCCGAGAGCACCTCCTCCAACGTGTCCTTAGCGCGCTGCGGGGCCCACCCGTCGTGCCGCGCCAGCAGATGCAGGTCGTGGTTGCCGAGCACCACTTGCATGCGTTCGCCAAAACGTTCGTTGAGCGTCCGCGCCCAACGCAGGACCTCCAGAGATTTTGGTCCCCGGTTGACCAAATCCCCCACCAGCCACAGTCGATCCTGCGTCGGATCAAAGCCCAGACGCGGCCACAAGGCCTGCAACGTATCGAAGCAGCCGTGAATATCGCCGATAACATAGGTGGCAACCATCCGCCGACCTTGCCTGATTCTGGCGACGGATGCAACGCCTCACTGGCTATAGTGCTTCATTTGGTCACAGTACGGAGAAACCACCATGCACGACGACGAGAAGGACTTCGAGGAGCTCGAACCCGTTGAGCTCGAAATCACCGATGTCCTCGATCTGCACACCTTCCCGCCGTCCGACGTCAAGGAGCTCGTCACCGAATACCTCGAGCTAGCCTACGCCAAAGGCCTGCGCCAGCTGCGCATCATCCACGGCAAGGGCACTGGCGTCCAACGTCGCATGGTGCGATCCATCCTCGATCGTCACCCGCGGGTCGTCAGCTATGGCGACCCACCGGGTCATGCCGGCGGCTGGGGTGCCACCTGGGTCACGATGGAGTAGTGCCGGAAGGGTGTGAGGAGTCACCGGTTCAACCCCTGACACAGGTTGATTGCTACCATTACTGCGCCAAGAACCGGCGCAACTCGGGCAGGACCGGGTCCTCCGTGCCTTCGCCGATATGCACCATGAACGCTTCCTCGTCGACATGGTAGTCGTGACTCGATAGTTTCCAGTAGAGAATCCCTGCCAGAAACGGTTGCTCGAGCTCACCATGGGCCTGCCACAAGGCCCGCACCGCCCAGGCGCGCTCCTCCAGACGGATCGGCTCCTCCCCCCAAACCACAACGTATTCTTCCGGCTCGCCCGGGGTGCCGTCCGGCGAAGTCCTAGGGTTGTGGACCAGTGAAAAGCCTTCATGAGCCCACGGCCGAAGCGTCGACTTGGCACGGTAGGTGTAACCCATCTCAGTGAAGATCACCGGCTTGTCGGTCAGCTGCTGCATCTCGCGAAACTCGGCAACATCGCCGAGTACCTTGCTCCAGCCGTCGACCAGCATCGGATAAAGAAGATCCTCGGTCTCGTCGGGCAACACTCGATCGCGCAGCGAAAAGTAAGCGTTGATCCCCATCACGTCGAGCTCGGACCAGAAACCGACTTCATGGTACTGATCAAAGTTGGCGGCGTAGCCGATTTTGCCGGAATAAACCGCCCGCACCTTGGCGATCAAGGCGGACCAATGGTCCCCGAGCAGCGCCCGCTTGCGATTGATCGTCGTCAGCGACTCGACGTTGCCACCGGTGACGGTTTCCGCCCACGCCTTCTCGGTTGCAATCCGGGCGTCGATGTAGTCATCTACCGATGCAAAGCCTTCGCGTTCCGGCGTCTCGAGGTGCCGCTGCGCGATCAGCGTCTCTTGCGCCAGCACCTGAGCTCGCCGAGCTGCCTGCTTCTCCGCATTGAGGAAGTACTCCTCTAGCCCTGGCGGCTCGGTGGCTGGCAAGGTTGTCGCCAACACATTCAACTCGCTGCCGATCATGAATACATCGACCCCTTCGCGCTCGGCAGTCTCGGCCCACTTCACTACAAAACGGGTGTATTGCTCGAACCATGAGGCAAGCTGCTCGTCGGTCTTCGGCCTGATCATGCCGTGCCACAGGAATTCGTTGCGCGCATGACTATGGTCGAGTGCTACACGGCATACAAACGCCACTGCCAGGCCGCGCTGTTTGGCGCCACGAATTTCTTCCAACACCCATGGGGCCTCTTCGTCCCACCACATGTGATCGGTGTCCCAATCGCCTTGTTTGGCGTAATCGGTCACCTGCACAGTGTTCATCGATTGCGCTTTCAGGGCGTCGAACCAGCCTTCGTGGGATGCTTCGTGGACCTGGATGCCGCCCAAGAAAAAGGTGGGGGATTCACCACTGTGTACTGATTCACCGCGGTGTTCTGAGGTCTCGGATGTCTTCATGGTTCTGGTAGTCGGATCGGAATCGGCACAACCCCAATGAACAAGCGCCAGAGTCGCCACAACGAGCACTCTGGTGAGCCAGCCCCAACCTGTGGGTCGAGCTTGTAGCCAGTGATTCTCTTCGATGTGCAGCATGGTGGATTCACGACCGAGGGTCAACGTCGAATCGTTCTGATGGCAGGCGCCTTGCTTCGAGGCTCGATGGGTCAACTGCTAAACACGTCGTCAACCGTCTCTGCGGTGAGGAGTCGCTCGGCCCAAGCCAAAAGCTGATCAGCCGATGCCGTTGCAATATGTGCTTCACTCGTCGCGCTGACCGTCCCAAACTTGAACTCCAGTTGACGCCTCAGGATCGCCGCCTCCCCCGCGAGTTGTCCTTGCCTCAAGCCCAGCTCGACACCTTCCTGTCGTCCCAACTCGACACCTTCCTGTCGTCCTAGCCGGAGGCCTTCCTCTCTACCTTCAGCTTTCCACTGTTCTGGCCAGGTCTGCATCTTTGTCTCCACATAGGTCTGAAACTCGTCGAGATCCCCAAGTTCCGGAATTGTCTCATCAGGTAGTCGTGCAGGAAACACTACTTTCGTCAACCAAGCCAGGATATCGCGACGTAGAGCCCGCTGATCCGGCTGGTCGAGCCACCTGTTGAATCGTCTCACCATCGCGGCCAGGTCTTCGGGCCCCTGGCCCTTGTCTATTCTGGCCAACCCCGCGACGACATTGTCGAGCAAAGCCTCTAGATCTTCGAGCGACCACCGCTTCTCGTCGATCAGACACATGCTCATGGACGGCACATGTCTGGCAAAACTCGCCGGTACTGACTCGATGAGCTCCGACATCTCCAATGGTGCCCACCATTCAGCGTCTCCATTGTAGAACACGATCGGCAGCACCGGCGGCAGCCTCTCACCCTGACGCAACGGCTTCTCTTTCAGCAGGCGTTGATAGAAGAGCCCGGTGTAGACCAACATTCGCAAGACCATGTCCTGCTCACAAGTCGACTGCAACTCCAACAGAATGACGATGTAAAGATCGGTATTCTGCCATCTGACCCGCCACACGACATCGCTGACACGCTCTTCGAAGTCACCCGCCCAGTGCCCTGACATGTAGTCCGAGGGCAACTTCTCCAACGTCGAGAAGTCCAGCTGTTCGACCCACGGCTCGTGGATGAAGCCACACACCAGATCGCGTACCGTACGCGCATGGCTGAATAGCAGCCGATGACTGCGATCGTGCTGCTTGTGCGGAGATCGGCGACCGCTCATCGCCGCCCGCTCTGCCAATAGAAATGCGCCTGCTGTCGTCGTTTTTTCATTTGAGAGCCTCCTGGTTCGCATCGGAGCTCCGGGCTGGAGTTCCATTTAGCGAAGACCCTCAAACGAACTAAGACGGAAAAGACGGTTCCGATCTTGCCCTATATCTTGGTTAATTTCTCTTACACGGCAATTCAAGGGCCGCAAGCGCTCGGCGATCCCCTATGGATGACCCGTAAGAGTTGATCCGCACACAGGATCTCGAGCTGACTGCCCATTCGGAGACTTGCCCCGCACTGCCTGCGTGGCGTTCGCTCGGATTTGACCTTGGCTGAACACTGCTCGCCTAACCGTCGCTCGAGTGAGCAAGGCCCACACAGTCAGTGAGCGACCCCCGATCAATTGAGCACAACCTGCACAGGCAGTGCGCGGCCTCTGGTTGGATTGAGCAAAGCCCAAGCAGTCGATGTGCGACCTCTAGTTGGATTGAGCAAATCCCAAACAGTCGATGTGCGACCTCTGGCTGGATTGAGCAAACCCAGCACAGGCAGTGTGAGACCTCTGATTGGACTGAGCAAGGCCTTCACAGGCAGTGTGAGACCTCTGGTTGGATTGAGCAAGGCCCGCACAGTCGATGTGTGACCTCCGAACGAACCGAGCAAAACCCGAGCAGACAGTGTGCAACGTCCGATCAATTGAGCAACACCCACACAGTCGATGTGCACGCTACGATCAGAATGAGCAAAGCCCGCACAGGCAGAGTGCGACCTCCGATCAATTGAGCAAAGCCCAAACAGGCAGTGCAAGCCTGCTGCTCAAAGGAGCAGCAGCACCCAAGGCCGATACAACTCCCCTTGCCATCCGTCGAAATTCCCCACATTGGACCGGCACACCCGCCGGAAACGGCCTCTCGACGCAACCAATGCCTGAGTATGTCTTGATAATTGAACAAAATACCCTTATTTCGTGGTCAATACACAACAATCAGTGCCACTAGCTTGACAAATCAAGATTGACTAATCTATGATTATAATATGGACAACAACTCGGACCTACTAACTGGACAGCACCACAACCAAATGGTTGACAGCGTCAGCCTGGCAATCTCCCCCTGTAGCGAGGTGATCGATGGACAACACAAGAGACTTGTCCCTGGCCGAACTCGAGGCTCTTTATCAGAAGCGGCACGAACACTGGACCGAGCTTCACTACAAGATTCTGAGAGACGCCGAGGAGTCCAGGAAGCAAGCCGAACTCTACGAGCAGAAGCTGAGTCATATCCGGGCGCTGGTCGATGGCACCGAGATCCCCGAGACCAAGCCGCGGCCGAAAGTGCGGCGACTAAGACGACGCAAGAGCGTATGGCGCGAGGCCACCTTGGAGGCGCTACGTACTCGAGCGGGGCAGAAACTCAGCGAAGCGGACATTCGCGAAGCGATTCTCGAAGATATTGGCAAGCACTGTTCACGCCAGACCATCAACAACAACATCTACATACTGGAGCAAGAAGGCCTGATTCTGCGCGAGCGCGCCCCCCGCGGCAGCGGAGCGCAGTTCGTGTTCTCGGCTGTTCCAGGAGGCCAAGACCCAAAGAAAGGAGGATGATCACGATCAGATGAAATCAAAGCCTGCTTCCGGACTGTCCCCGGACGGAAGCGATTGGCTACGACGTCACAACGTCCGCGAGGATCGCGAAGCGTCGAGCATCGGGGACACAGGTGACCGGATCTGAAAAAGGAAAGGCGCCGTCCAAAGACAGCGCCCTCTCAGGCTGTTGCAGCAGCCTGCCTTCTTTCAGAGTGTGGACTAGCGACCCACAGCCCCGGTTGGCTAAATAAACCAACGTTCGAAAGGAATTGTATCATGAGAAGGAAACAAGTACTACACCGCTTGAAGTCACTAGCAGAGGTCCAGGCTGCCCTGGGTGCTCACCGCGAGAAAATTGGCCGAGAGCTAGATGCGCGCCTGCCGGCTAGGGAAGGCGAGACATTCAGCTATCAGTCGCAGTTCGATCACATGAGTGACGAGTTGGCGACGATCGAGACGAAGTTGATTGCCAACGAGGATGCCCACGTCCGTCAACAGGTTCGCATCACCAAGCTAAAGCAGAAGGATCAAGGGCTGACGACGGATCTCTATTCCAAGCAAATCTCGGCGCGGCGGGTGCTGAGGGGGCTTTACGGCCCGGAGCACGATTTCCCGTTGGCCGCAACTTCAGGCTCTACGCCTCGCGAGACACAGATCCTGAAGGAACAGGTTGACCAGACGGTCAAAATGCTGCGGAATCCGGAGGATCCGCTGCCTGAGGTAAAAATTGCTGGGGTCGCAATCGACTTTCCAGCGATGGCTGATGATCTCGAAGGAACGCTCGCCACTCTGCGTACGACGCGAGTCGAGTTGGGCCTCAAGATCAAAGAGGCTGACGATACCCGCGCTCAAACCAACGCCGCGATCGCTGAATACAATCGCGTCTTCCCGTTAGTGGCCACCAACCTCGAGACCGCCTTTCGGCTAGTCGGCGAGACCGAGCTCGCCGACCGTATCCGCACTAGCAGGCAGCGGGTGACCCGTCGCCAGGGTGATTCGGATACGGATGGCAGGCAGCAGCAGGAGGAGACAACACCCGCTGACGGGTCCGTCGAAACCTCACCCGCCAACGACGATACGGCGCCTTCCACCGATGATGCGAATCCGTCGCCGGAAGCCGTCGAGTCGCCAGAGGCGGCGCCTGCCGTCCCGGTCGGCTCCTAGCTAGCTAGAGTCGCGTCTATTCTCGAGTTGAGTTGAGTTCCGTGGCCCGGGCGACCTCGTCGCCCGGGCCTTTCTGGATTCAAGAGCTGATCGGTTCGAGCGCGGCGACGCGCTCGTCTTATGCCTCCACTCGGCCAACCATCCCTTCGAATCGGCTGCTGAGAGCTTCGACTTCACTGTCGAGTCGACGGATCACACGTTCGGCTTTGGCGTCCACACCGCGGGCCTGGTCCAGGGCGTCCTGTAGATCGGCGAAGTCGAGATCCAGGGACTGAAGATAACGTGCCAGTAGCGGCAAGCTCGGTGCCTTGCGCCGAGTCTCCCAATGGCTCACTCAGACCATCGCCCGACCGATCGTCCGCCAGAAAGTTTGTGATCCATAAAGCGTCGCCAGCGTCGGAACGTCTCCATTTGGTTGCAATACACAATCTCGCGTACGCAGTTTCTAAGTCTCGTGAGCATCCGGACAAGACTTTGGCATTGAAGCACATTCGCAAAGCTCGCCAACTCGTCAAGGGGCCACCATTTCGCAACGTTGGACGCTATCGCCTACAATGGATTGAGGGGATTACCTGGGCGGCGCTTGGGCTCCATGCCCGAGCCGATAAAGCCTTCCGTATCGCTCTCGAAGGATTTCAACATCTGAGACTACCGTGGGAGATCGCACTCGTCAGCCTCGACCTTGGCGCTGTACTCCACATTGGTGGCGAGTGGGCAGAACTCGAGAAGCTGGCCGCGGAGACGTACCAGCGGTTCCAAGTGCTCTCAGGTGACTCTGGCGCTTTGGCTGCCCTGTCGCAATGGATGACCGCCGTAAATGCTCAGAGACTGACTGACGAAGTCAACGAGAAAACACGGGCCGCTATTCAGAGCGGAGTCTTTAAAGGCGCGAGGAAGCAACGTCGCAAAAGGTGATGTGTTGCGAAGGGCGCGCCTGGTCAGAATACTCAGATTTCACATTCCGTTCGGTCGGTTGAATCAAACGTCTTGTGTCGGTTTTCCGAGTTAGAGTCTCGAAGAAGCAAGTCGTCTCACCAGCGGCTTTGCTGCCAAAAGCAAATGCCACCTGTCCTTTGCCGCTCCAGCTGACCCTATCTCTAGGAGGTTTGAGTATGCGAACGAAAAAGAAGTGGTTATCGGCCGTGTTCATCCTGATGCTGGCCCTTTCTTCATCAGCGGAAGTTCCGGACTGGATCCCACCCAAGGCGGACGGAGAAAGCCCCGTTTGGGTTTCCGAAAAAGAGGCCTTCGTCGACGGTGAGTTGAGGTTGGAGATCTTCAGTGAAGCCGCACAGGCGACTCACCGCCGTAAGCTCAGAAGTATTGCCAAGTCACTTGAATCGCAGAAACTCAAGGCAGAAGACGAAACAGAATGCACGGTGTATTCGATCGTCTTCCACCCTGCTCCCGACAGTGAGCTGACTCTCGAGGCTCTGCACGCCAGATCAGTCGAGATCTACAACGGGCAATTAACCGCCATTAAGCACGGTTTTTACAACGGCTTTCCCGCGATGTTGCTCGAGCTGACCGTGGAACGGACGGTAAAAACCTCACGAACAACCTCGGATCTACCGCCTGAAAACATCTACTTTCTATACAAGCATGCCGAAATAAAGACCAACGCAGGCTTGCTTTGCCTTCGCTCCCGACGCTATCCCGATTTGCCGGCACTCGGCGCTCGAGCCATCTTTTTCTCTCGAGCCGAGGTTAGCCGTGAAAACCACTTCTTCGTCCAAGGTAGCGAAGACGACATTTTCTTCGAGCGCACAGACGGCACAACATCGTCGCCAGAATTCTTCGGGAACCGGCCGATTAGCCTCTTGGGCGTCGAAGCTATGCTCCATGAACTTGCTCTTCAGGGAGAATAGCGATGCGTAGCTCAATCTTTGTTTATTGCTTGCTGACTGTACTCTTCGAAAGTTCCGCGCTGCTCGCGGGGGGTTGCACACGGCTGTTTCCGGGTCTACCTAGCCTGTCCTTGACTGGCATTCGCCTCGAAGGTGATATGCACCCGGCTCTAGATGCTGCAGCGGCACAATGGAATTTCTGCGGAGGCATGATACCTGGGTTCACTACTGATCAGAGCCCATCGTTTCCCACAGCCCCTGTAACAGTACATCTTTCGACGTACCCGGTCCCCACCTTCTGTGACAGGCCTGGCGAGAGTTTCTGCGGCTGTGCGCGAGGAGACATTGAAAGCGGAACTCTCATCGGTGGTGAAATCTGGGCGTTCGAGAATTCAAATCTGCAAGATTGCGGAGACTACGAACAGGTGATTGCCCACGAGCTTGGTCATATCCTGGGACTGAACGAGGCATGTGGCGCAACCTGTTTAGGGCGCATCATGTGGGACGTTTTTCCTGCACCCCCTGCGGTTGTAACCTCGCAAGAATGCGCTGCCCTCGACTTCCTTTGGACTACCGCCTGGGAATCTCCCGACCCTTGCGACTGGCCAGATCCGCCGCCGGGATGTGACGACGGACAAGGTGGTGGAGGTTATGGTTTCCCACCACAGTCCCCGATCCTGCTGGATCTAGATTCCGACGGATTTCACCTGACCGGACTTGGCGATAGTGTTGTTTTCGATATCGATGCAGACGAAAAGCCTGAAAGCGTTGCGTGGACAAAGGCCGGATCGCGTGATGCGTTTCTGTGGCTGGATCGCAACTCTAATGGGCTAGTGGATGACGGGAACGAACTCTTCGGCAACCACACGCGACTGCAAGATGGCTCCGTGGCCTTACATGGATACCAAGCACTCTCTGAGTTTGACAATCTCAAGCTTGGCGGCAACCAAGACGGCTTCCTGGATCGAAATGATGCGGTTTTCCAAGATCTGTCTCTCTGGATCGACCGCAACCACGACGGCTACTCCGACCCGGGAGAGATCCGCTTACTTACCCACTCGAAAATAGTTCGGCTCGATCTTTCTTACCGGATGCTGATCGAGTCCGACGAACACGGCAACATCTACAAATACCTGAGCCGAGCCTGGGTACAACGCGGCACCAGAATCAAGCGCATTCTGACGACGGATGTCTTCTTTCTGACCGTTCAGTAGAACCGAATGCTCTCTTGTGGCCGGGGCTACCTACTCGACAACATGTCCCATGTATCTTCGACCTAAGTGCGCGGCATAAGTTCAAATGGCCAATACCACCGAATGCTGTTGGTCGCCAAAACGGTGGCCTGGGGCGGCATTGCCGTTCCAGGTTTCTTACTTGCGACCGAAGTCGAACTTCAGCTGGCGGTGCCCGCTGCCACAACGCCGGCAGTCGTCGAAGTGACTTGGGAGAAGGTCTCGCGCTCAGCCAGTGACGATACACCCCGCCGCTACCACGCCTCTGTCGAAGCACCGGGCTCGTTGGTGCTGGATCTAGAACCCAGGAGCGTCTGGCAAGTATCGATCACCTCAGAAGATTTCTGGACGGCAGCCAAGATCTTGACCGTGCCCGATCGGACAGCGACAGAGCGGCTGACATTGTGGCCAATTGCAAGAGTCGTCGGTGAAATTGAAGTCGAACGGACCGAAGCGATCCCAACTGAGATCGATATCCGATTCGAATCGCCCCCGGACGCTAGCCACAAAGTCGCACGATCTTCAGTCACATGCCCGATCAATGATCGCCGCTACACGTGCGCCTTGCCTGCGCTTCGGCTCGACTTGCGACTGCGAGCCAGAGGGTTTATCTCGCACTACTACTGGGACGCTAAGTTACAACCAAAGATCGATTTCAAACTCGGTAAAGTGACCCTGAGGCGTGGCGCTTCCGTTGTCGGACTTGTCGAAATGGACGATTCTGAGGCATCTTTCAGCGATGCAAAAGTAAGATTGGAGAGGGAAGTGGCGAGTGCCATGCTCGACGAAGAGACAGACCGACGTCGGCGTGCGTCCAACCTCGATTCGACGGTCAACAAGCGAGGATTCTTCGAGCTGGTCGGGGTACCCGAGGGGCTCTACGCATTGATCGTCGAGCACCCAGCCTTTGCGCGTGGACGCTACGCGCCCGTGCAAGTGTTGACCAACGCCGAGAGCGAGCTCTACCCGATCCAGCTGCACAAGGCCGTTACGTTGAGAGTAGAGGTTCAACCGCAGCAACCCACCGGTGCTCGACGCTGGGGAATCGAACTGTATCGGCATGGCGAATCACCCGGACATCTCGATCTAGAGGTCGATGATCCGATGGCAGAGGACGGGACTTGGACCAGCTCCGGTCTAGCTCCTGGCGAGTACACACTCCGGTTGAAGAGTGGCGCTGAGGCAATCTGGTACCAGGAGAACCTCACCCTTCCTACCGGTGCGGAAACGATCTTGCGACAGCTCGATCTATCTGAGGATTGGCTAGCTGGGAGTGTCCTTTTGGGATCGGAGCCGGTAGCCGCCGAGCTTTATTTCGTCACTTCTAGCGGCACCGTCCGCATCCCGACCCATAGCGATGCAGACGGGCTCTTCGAGGTTCAGGTACCCATCCGCGAAACTTGGACCATCGATGTTTTTGTTCGTGAAGCATCAATCAGCCATCGATTCAAAGACGTGAGCCCAAACTTCCAAGATCCGGAGGGTAGACAATGGCTCGAACTCATCATTCCGGACACCCTGGTCGAAGGTACGGTCGTCGATGGCCAAGGTCGACCGATCGAGGATGCGCGCGTCGCGGCGACCGGTAGATCCGGCGGCCAAACCCAGAGATCTGAGGCCGACGGGGCGTTCACAATGCGTGGACTGCGCCCTGGCAAATACTGGTTGAGCGCAGAATCGGCAAACCGCCAACGCCGTTCGGAGATACTTGAGATCGAGGTTGAACCAGACGAGCAACTTCTACCTATAGAACTCGTGATCACGGATGACCGCCGAATAGACGGCCAAGTTGTCGACCCGTCAGGTCAAGGAGTCGTCGGTGCGCAAGTCGTGGGTTTGATCGAGCAGTCCCACGAAAGACCCATCGCATTCGTGGTACCGGAAGCGATCACTGATCTCACAGGATCGTTCTCAATAACCCTACCCACAACTTCCGAAGGCGTTCTACTTACCGCCTTTCCACCAGGACTCGCGGCTCGCCAGATCCGAATCGATTCTCGCTCGAACGAGCCAGTCTTCATCCCGACAGAGCCTCACGGTGGTACCTTACGCATCCAATACGAAGAACCTGTACAACGCGACTGGTTGGTTATCTTCAAAACTTGGAAGTTGCCGAGTCACTTCGTCATGACGAATTGGGCGAGTCTCAACGGCGAACCTAATACAACTCCCGGCGTGTACACTTTACCTATGCTGGAACCGGGCTACTACCAAGTTTGTACAGATCCCACCTACATGTATCAGATTAGTGGCCGACTCGAACCGGAGTTAGAAGGTCGTTGTCAAGGTGGCTTTTTGCCAGCCTATGGTGAGCTGGTCGTGGACGTTCATTTGCCTAGGACATCCTCGAGACCGTAATGATCATGCCGGTGAGCTTTCCACCACCTTCATCCCCTGATGCTCGATCACCTATCGTCATCAACGTCGGCGTGGTCACCGAGATGGAGGAGCGTCGCCCGGAGGTATCTTGCCAGGTCTTGCTGTTGCCGTGGACTCAAAGCCGCCAGGATCTCGCCTTCGGTTGCCATGTGCGAAGTCACAATCTCATCGACGACCTCTAGACCTTTCGCCGTAAGCCGTAAGATGACTTTGCGACGATCGGCTGCTCTCACCCGCTCGACCAGACTACGCTGCTCGAGTCGGTCGATGCGATTGGCAATCGCACCTAGACCCCGAGTTGGGATTCATCAAGATCGTAGTACGATGATCAGATTCCTTGCACAGTGCTGCGATCCCAAAGGAGCCATCCGTGAGTCTCGACGATTTCCCCCGCATTCCCCTACTTTTTGGCCCCTCACCCATCCACCCGCTACCCCGCTTGAGTGAGGCACTTGGCGGGAGGGTCGAGATCTGGGCCAAACGGGAAGACTGCAACTCCGGTATCGCCTATGGCGGCAATAAGGTTCGGAAGCTCGAATATCTCGCCGCGGAAGCTCTCGCCCAGGGCTGCGACACCCTGGTCTCGATCGGCGGTATCCAATCCAACCACACTCGCCAGGTGACCGGCGTCGCACGTCATCTCGGTCTCGGAGCCGTCACGGTGCAAGAGGGCTGGGTGGATTGGCCCGATATGGCTTACGACAAGGTGGGCAACATCCAGCTGACCCGTATTCTCGGGGGTGATATCCGGGTCGATCCAGCGGGTTTCGATATCGGCATCCGCGACAGTTGGAAACGGGCGCTCGAATCCGTCGAGGAGGCTGGCGGCAAACCCTACCCAATCCCTGCTGGTGCTTCTGATCACCCGCTCGGTGGACTCGGTTTCGCCAATTGGGCGCGTGAGGTGGCCGCCCAAGAGGTGGAGCGGAATCTCTTCTTCGATCACGTGATCGTCTGTACCGTCACCGGCTCGAGCCATGCGGGCATGATCGCTGGCTTCGCCCTCGAAGATCGGTCGGACCGTAAAGTCATCGGCATCGATGCTTCCGCGACGCTCGCGAAGACCCTCGATCAGGTCACACGGATCGCCACCAACACCGCCGAGAAGATCGGTCTCGGTCGCGATCTTCGCTGCGACGAGATTGTGGTCCTGTCCGGCTATGAAGGACCAGCCTACGGCGTGCCCGATCAGCAAACGGTTGATGCCATTCACCTCACCGCACGCACCGAAGGTATGCTCACCGACCCGGTTTATGAAGGCAAATCGATGGCGGGCCTCATCGCGATGGTCCGCAACGGTGAAATCCCCGCCGGGTCGAAGGTGCTCTACTGCCACCTCGGAGGCCAGCCCGCACTGTCAGCTTACGCCGGAGCGCCAGGACTCGGCTAGCGCTCGCTTGAACCTCAACCCGCCGACACAATCGCTTCGCACTCTGACCGCATCGATCGTGCCGACCGCGCCAGCGAGAGCTGACCGCGGGCACGCTGGAGATTATGGGCGCCGCACTGTGGATACCGTTCACGGTCCTCGCGGAAGTAGGTATTGCGCAAGGCATCGGCGCAGAACCGAGCAGCAAGCTCCAAACAGATACGCTCGATGCCGGGCACCAGGGAGTGTTTCTCGTTGTCGCTCAGAGACGGAGCGGCGGCGAGCCAGGCACGGGCACTGGCTTCGAAGAACTCGAGGTTGAAGACGACATTGTCGGGGTCGTCTTCGCCTGCCGGGTTACACCAACTGCGCCAGGCATCACCCATCTCGCAAGAAATTGGCATGGCGCCCAGGGTGTCGAGATCAATCAGACTGGTCGCGGTGTCACTGTTGACCGCAAACCGTAGATTCGAGATTTTGAGATCACCGTGACTGAAACGATGGTCGCGAGGCATTTCGCTATCCCACTCGGCCCATCGATGCAGGATCTCAGCGCCCAGGGTACCAGCCTCTTCGACCAGTGGATGGCGCTGGATTTCGGCACGGGTACCGTGCAGTTCGGCCATGTGGAACGTGGTGTCGTGGATGTGACGACGCGGCGCCTGAATCGTGTACTCCCAGCCTTCGAGGGCGGCGTGAAAACGGCCTACCAGATGACCGGCAGCAGCCGCTTGCTCGACGCTGGCCAGGCGATGCAGGGTTCGGCCAGGCATGTAGGTCATCAACCGCCAACAGCCGGTTGCATCAGCCGCCCAAGATTCACCTTTGCCGGTTGGCAACAGTCGCGGTGTGGCGAGCCCCATCTCTTCGAGGCGAGCGGTGAAGGCTTCGATATCGCGATGGATCGCGGGCTCGAAGATCGGATTGACCCACTGCAGGACACCCCATGCCGGCTCGCCGACGATCCACGTCTGGTTTATGAGTCCACTGTCAGGCTCCCGGCGCACCGGGTCGTGGCTCGACCAATACGTTCGAAGTATTGCCGCGGCGTCCATATCAGCTGAAATCTCCGGGTGTACCACCAAAGTGGCGCTGCCAATCGAGGAACCAAGACTCCAATTGATCTGGGCCTGCGAGGGCGGTCAGTCCAAACTCGCCTGTCCCCAATTGAGGCGACATCAGATTGCGCGCACGATACACCAAATAGCCAAAATTCTCGCGCACCGCATCTTTGGGACGCCCGGTATACATCGCACTGAGAGCGTCGAGTTGGCTAGCTAGCAAGTCTTCGGTTTCTACGGCATTGTTGAAAGACCGTCGGTTGAAGGTACCTTCGTTAAATGACGCATCGTCGAAACCACTTCGGGCCGCCCGCTGCCGACGCTTTTTCGCTCGTACACCGAGCATCGCCGACTCGATCGATTCGAGTTCGGCCAATACCGGGTCGATCGGCCCTTGGCGGTGGCTGGCGGCTCGGTCGAGCAAAATCGGGAACCCCGTGCTGTTGGCCTTGTCGACCTTCTTGTCGTACACGATCCACCCCAATTGCGTGAGATTGAGACGCGCTGAGACGTTTTCCCCGAGATTACGCACAAAGGGCTCGATCGCTCCTTCATAGGACTGCTGAACGCCGTCGAACATATTGAGCACGTAGTGCACCCTGAACGACTGAAGAGTCTCGTTGATCACACCGAGGATCGGATGGCGACCGAAGGCTTCCTCGAGTTCGAGGACGAAGGCGTCGAGATTTGGCAAGGAGGGATCGTAAACGTCCTCAACACGATCGAGTAAATCGTTGACCAACCCGTGGTACGGCCGCATGCCCGGTTGTTCGAAGAAGCGCGAGGTCCGCCGGAAAAGGATGCGCAACGAACGAAAGATGATCGCTTTGACAATGTCCGAAGCAGCCAACGTGGCGGCGGGATGATGGGGAGTAAATACCAACACCCCAGAGTTGGTGTACGGCAGGAAGTCGAGCACCTGGTCGTCGAGTCCAGCACGCAAGTCGACAATCACGTACTCCGCTGGTAACTGGTTGATTTCAACTGCGATTCGACGCCGCAATTCGGCATCGGGATTGGCGAGATCGGCGATGAAATGTTTGGGGCCGGCGATGAATCCAAAATTGGCGAAGCTGCCGTTGGGATCGTGTTTGGCATCGAGCCGCGTGATGCAATCCGCCAGTCGAGCTCCCTTGCGGGCGAAGTGGTAGAGATCCTTGTGGACCGGCGTCGAGATGGTGTTCCGCACGGAAGAGGTGCCGGTATCGAGATCCACCAGGATGGTCGGAGCAACCCTCGATAGCGCCAACGCGAAGTTGACGGAAAAGGTGGTCTTGCCGACGCCTCCTTTTCCGGAGGAGACCGGGATAATCCGGCGAACCATGCACACCTCGAATCGATCTAGAGCTGGATAGGATCTGTGCTCGTTGCACGAGCCGCCAGGGGCGGTTGCGAGTCAACCCCCTGGCGATGAAAGTGTACCCAATCCCTCGACGACCTGCTGGCAAAAGTCGTTGGTCGAGCGAACCGACGAGTTCGGAGCTGCGGCGCAGCCGACGAGGGCGATCGACCTGTCGATGCGCAATCGGATGCAATCTAGCTGGTCGGCATCGAGACAGCCGGCGCACCCGGCTCGGACCAACGACGATCGATCCGCATCAGCCGCGATGCGAGTTTCTCGAGTAGGGCACCCGGGTTGGCACGGGCCGACTGTGGATCGGTGCCCAACAGCGCGGCGATTGCACCCAAATTATCTTCCAGGTCGCTGATACGTTGTTGACATCCGAGCAGTTCCTGGGTCTGGGCACATCGAGACTGGTCAGACGCACCGAGTCGAGTCGTCAGCTCGGCTACCCGCTGGCTCTGGGGTGCCAAACGCTGAAGCTCGTATTCCTGAGTCGCACAAATCTGACGAAGCTTCGAGATCGTCGAGTCCTGCTGACGGCGCTCATCGCGATGGAACTCCAGCTCGGTTACGAGCTCGCGCTGCTGCCGAGCCTGCTCCACACCCACTCCACTCGACTCTTGGCTGTTGCCTGATTGATATGTGGCAAGTCTCAGCTCCAGCTCCTCAACACGTGCGTCGGCTTTTGCAACCCGCTCAGCCCAGGTCGATTCGTTGCGCCGAGACTCGGTCTCGGCGACGCTGAGGCGCTGTTCGAGGGTTTTGGCAACCTCGAGAGCCTGCGATCGTTCTCTGTCTTTGGCCGCCAGAGAACCCTCGTAGGAGCGCAACCGACCGGCGACGTCTTGTAGTAATTTTTGGCTATCCAGCCGCGCTCCAAGCACAACCAGGCTGCGGCGCAGAGAGAATCGCGACAGCTCAGTCAGCGGCAAAAGATCGAGGTCACCGAGCAAGTCGAGATCCCGCGGACACTGAAAATCTCCATCCATGAGGAGCAGCAAGGTCGGCGTGTCGACCCCGATCGAGCGCATGTTGCGCAATGCCACGATACCGGCACCCTCGGCGGATTGATCCGGCAGCACCAACAGTGTTCCCCGGGGTGAGGTCCGTGGCGGCTCGAGGCGATTCAGCCGAGTATTGGTCAGGGTCGCGTTGGGCGCCAACACACCAAAAAGTCCAGTCAGCCGTGACGCGATCGTCGGCGACAAGCTGACCAAAATGATTTGCTGGAGCTCCTGTGCAAAACGATGCCCTAAGCTAACGTTTCCGGACTCGCGAGGTCTTGATTTCTGCTGTTGTCGGGACATCTCTTCAGCCTCCTAGGGATCGTCGAGGCGAAGAAGAATGGCACAGCCGTATTACATTTTGGCTTACAGATCTTGGTCTATCCACCATGGCCACATCCGGGACCGGCGCCGGATTTCCTGCTCGATCACCGACAGCGTCTGCCGCATCACTTCCTCGGGAGTCTGTCCCCGAGATTCGATGGGCTCCTTGACCATGATTCGAGTCGCCTTGCCAATATCGGGTTGCGTAAAAACCGGCACCAAGGGCGCCCCTGCCTCGCAGGCACAACGGGCCGTCACCGAAGACACCCGGACCTGTCCACCAAGGAACGGCAACTCCACCACATCGGCTTCGTTCACGGCTGGTAGCAGAGGTGTCACGACCCGCCCACCACGGCTCAGTATCGACTGCACTCGGCTCGCATCGTCGAACCAACTCAACGCTTCAGGGACCAACCGATCAGCCCAAGCCTGGAGACAAGAATCCCGATCACGCTGCCCGACTATCGCAACAGAGCCACGGTACAAACCTACCGTCAACGGGACCAAGGGCCAACCAGCTAACGGTGGAGCCACGATAACGACACCCTGGCCACGCTCGTCGGCTTCGACCAGTCTTGGCCAGTCCTGCAGAGTCAGGTCACGACACAAACGCTGAGCCGACCACCGTCGGACAACCCCGAGCTGCCAAGCGGATCGGCCTGCTGCCACAAAAGCATCCGAACACAAACGCTGACATTGGGCTACATCGAGTTCAGCAAACGCCTGCTGCTGGCTGGCGATGGCCCGACGACGCGCAGTCCCGTCGGCGCGGTAGGCGAGCCAGCCCTGCGCGGCGCCGAGAGCGCCTGCTAAACCCAACGGCATCCACCGCGGTACAGCCACGATGTTGCGCGGTGAGCCCATCAAAAATCGATGTACCCCTGCCGCGTTCGAACCTCCAAGCCTCGCCCCCTCACCCGGACTCTGATTTCGTGCCAACTGCCATCCCCCAGATTGTCGCTCGGATAGTAGCCCAGCACATACTGATCGCGTAGTTCATTGAGGATATCGGTGAACGCGGCGCGGGTCTGCGAGATATCTTGGAGGATCAAGACGCGGCCGCCGCTATCCTTGATACCGCGCTCGAGTAGTTCAAACTCCTCGCGATGCCCTTCGACATCGCGCCAAGCGGAAGAATGACCAGCTGCCGAGTCCCCCAAACGCAGCCAGTAGATCAACGCTTGTGAGCGCCGCACACTGGTCAAGACTTGGCGCATTCTCAGCACGCTGGTGACGTCGACACCATCGGAGAGCAGCACGATCACGCGCCGACCTTGTCGTGGCTCGAGCAATCGCAACGCCAGATAAAGATGATCGTTGAGCGCCGTCGAGCCACGCGCCTCAACTCTCTCCAAACCAGTTTTCAGAACTTCCGCAAAGTTGGTAAACGGCGAGTCGTGTAACACTCGCTCGGCAAAAAGCACCAGCTTCGCCTGATCGAGATCCTGCATGCCGTCGATAAACGCGCTGGCACCAGCAAGCGCTGCCTCGAGACGTTGGCCGCGCATGCTGTCACTGGCGTCAACCAGTAGCAGTGCGGTGAGTGGTACATCACCACGTTCGAACGTCACTAGACGCTGCGTTTTGCCCTTGTCGACAACAACAAAGTCTTCGGTCGTGAGATCCAAAGCCTGCGTTTCACGGCGCGTTACGGTGACGTAGAGCTGCTGTAGCTCGAGCTCAACCTCATCGTCGACCTCAAACGGAGGTGACACCAGCAAGGAACGTCCGACCTCGCCGTCGACATTCTCAACCACGACCTCGAACCGATGCTCGACGCCGTTGTCCGCAACCCCAACGTCTAGTCGATACGGCGCTTCGGTGAGCTCACCAACAACAATACCGTCGACCAGAAAGGTCACCCGTCGAACCGGGATCCCGGCAACAACCTCGGCGATCATTTCAACCCGGCCAAAAATCGGCTCTCCTGGCGCCGGACTCACCAGTATGACACTGGGTTCTTCGGCCACCATCGGCAGACTCCAAACGCAGCAGCCACAAAGAACCACCACCGTGCGAGTCAACAGCCGCCAGCAAGTGGTGGTCATGGCTCACCGTCCACGGCCGCTTTCGGGTTTTCAGGTGGTTCCGCATCAGACGGTTTCGTATCGCCGGAGTCCGCGCCAGGCTGTTTCGCGAGCCAACGGTCAAGGTCGGCCAGGCGATCCTGCGCCAGACTGTCTAGCTGGCGGCGGTTGGCAATCGAGAGCTCTTCCGACCAGTTGTTATACCGCGACCGCTGCCGAGCCTCGACTTCGGGATTCGAACCTGCAGAGGCAACAAAACGGGTGTCGGTCAACAAGGCGAGAGATTGCCGGGATTGTCCCTGTGATTCGAGCACGTAGGCCAGCTGGATCGTTAGGGTCGGATGCGATGGCCATCGTGCTAAGCCACGACGCAGTAGCTTGACCGCCGAGCGCGAGTCGCCACGTTCGATCTCGAGACGCGCCAACTCTTGATGCGCTATCACTGCGACCCAGTCGGACGTCGTCTGGCGAGCCAGTTGCCTGAGATCCTCCCGAGCCGATTCGCTTCGACCACTACGACACCGGTTCAGCGCCAGACGCAGCCGCCCTTCGGGAAAATCGGCTCGCAACGCAGCCAGACGTTCGAGTACCGGTACAGCCTGTGCAAATTGTCCTCGCTTCTCCAACAGGGTGGCGAGCCCGAACAGCGCCGTCGCGTCATCAGCTTGCGCGAGAGCCTGTTCAAAAAGCCCTTTGGCCTGGCTCAACGATCCGGTCAACTGGTATTGGCTGCCAAGGCTGGCAAGCAACCCGGCTGTTTCAGCTGAGGCTTCCGGCGTCGCCAAACGAGCGGCGGCTGCATTTGCCAACTCCACCACCCTCCGAGTTGCGTGTTGGTTCAGGATGAAACGACGCTGGCGGCGATATTCTCGACTGAGATCGATGTGCAGCAGGGTTGCTGGCAAGACCGCTCGCCATTCCGCATCTTCTAGGGACGCCAACGCGGCCGCCTGCCCTTCAGCCAGAATCGGCACCGCATCAACGCTGAACTCCTCGACGACTCTGGCCTCGCTCGCGTTCAGCGTTGCCAATGCGGCACGTCGGTCACCAACAACCAGCTGCCGCAGAGCCGATACATAGTCGGTCGCGACTCGGCCCAAGAGTTTCCCCAGCTTGCGACTAGGCGGCCGGCGCCCCCGCTTAGGCTCTACTGGGCGGCCGGCCAGTTCGTCCGCTGGATCCGATACCTGCGCCTCAGTCCGCAATGGCGACGCAATAAAAACCGGCACATAGCTCGATCGGGCTCGAGCGTCGGTCACCTTCGGCAAGACCCCGGAGTCAGGTCCCCACGCTAGTGCCATCTCATAAAGTCCTGGATCGAGATCAATGCCATCTACCGTAAACGGTACGGTCTCGAAAGCCTTCGTTTCGAACGATTCACGATCAGACGATTCACGATCAAAGGCCTCAGGCGATGGCGCCACCGGTATTGGCTGACTGTCGTTGGCGACAAGAGGCCACGCGACAGGCGCCTCGCCCGGACTCCTGATCAGTGCGATGAGCTGAAGGCCTGGTGATGAAGCTACAAAGGCCTGCCCTGCTATCGGTTCACCCGCAGTCATCAGGGCACGGGAAGTCGGCAAAGCAGAGTCGGTATCGAAGCTGAAGGGCGGGGGCAAACTCACGTCCTTACCCTCGGGCAGAGCGACCAGCCAGGGCTCGTCGAGTTCAGCGAACGCCGGCGGCCAGATCGCAGGCATTTCGGTCGACTGCACTTCGGAAGGCGGCATCTCAGCTGATGGCATCTCGGCTGATGACATCCCGGCTGATGACACAGTCACGGTCATCCCACGTAGCCCGAAGGTATTGCCGACTCGCACCAAAACCCTCAACTGGCGCGGACTCTCGGTTGTACTCGGCGCAAGAGCCAAAGGAAGAAACCATTTGAGGCCGGTGGCTGCCAACACATCGCCGTGATCGCTGGTATCGATCTCGACCGTTGCACTCTGCTGATCGAGAACATCGAGCTGGTCGCCGAGAACATAGGCGAACAGTTCGATGATCAACGGCCCTGCGACTATGTAACTGGCGGGGGAATCGCCGCCTGAGGTGGCGCTGTTTTCAGCCTGGTCTTCTCCAACGCGAAAGTCTTCGACAAGACTGTCGAGCAGCGCCGCACCATCAACTTCGATCATCGCGATGATGTGTTCTAAACCCGACGCGCTGGGCAGAATTGCGAGGGCAACCGGCAATCCGCCTCCCTGTTGCCCGCTCATGATCAACGCTGCCACCCTCATCTCGACCACGGCTGCTCGCTCCGTCCGCAGCACGATGTGTTCGGCCGCCAACGCCGAAGTCGCCGTAACGCCCAGCCAGAGAATCCCGGCAAGGATTCCGCGAACGGTCATTCCGAGCCGAGTTTGGAGGCCAACGGTTCGACTTCGTTGCCAAAGTCGTACAACGAAGCAGTCGCAGTGGATGACATCGGCCTGAAATCATCACGGACGGTCACCGCAATTCGGCCAGTATCGGCGGCTAGCGTCAGATCGAGTTGATAGGCCACGCGCCGGCCAAGGGAGGTCAACAAATCTTGATTGGCGATCCGCACCGGCACCACCGCTTTGACGACAGATCCAATCTGTCCAAGTCCGCCGGACGTCGCGAAGATCGAAAGACGGCCGGTGTGGTGGCGGCCATCGGCCACCAACGCCAGCCGAGCCAACGGCACGGTCACCGATACCGGTACCTGGATCTCCTTTTTGCCCTTTGGCGTCAGCTCGCCCGATTCGATCTCCACCTGCAGTGGGTTGTCGACATCTTCGAGCAACAATGCCGATACGGTGCGCTCGGCGGCCTCAGTATCTCGGTCCTTGAGGCGCATGAGTGACCTGTGACGCACCCTCAGTTTACCGCGACCCACCCTGGCGGTGGTTTCACGCCGATTACGCAGCCGCACCTCGACACGTGATTCCTGCTTCTTCGACGCCAAGGGGTCGAAGCCGATCGAGTAGTAGGTCTTGAGATCGCGGTCGAGATTCTCGAACGCTGCGCGAAAATTGCGACTTCCGGAAAACGACCGACCTCCGGTCCTAGCCGCCAGATCACGCAACGAGCCCAGACTGTCTGAGCTCGAGCCTGGCGTCAGCGTCGGCGACGCGCTCGGCACCGTACCTCGCGCTCCCAAAGCTGTCTCGGCCGACATCGAGAAGGTCGATGCCGAGCCGCGGAGCGCACTGGCGTCGAGCGTGTGGAAGGTTACGTCGTGGACGCTGGCCAGCTCCGCAACCTCTCTTACCGCCTGGGCAGCATCGATAATGTAGCTGGTACCGGCACCGGCGAGCGAATCGAACAAGGCGTTGTCGGCGGATAGAGACCCCGCATCAACACCACCTTCTTCGCCTCCCGCATCACCACCAGCAGCGCGTCCAGGCGTGTCAGGAATCTGGAAATTGGAATTGCGACCGAAGGCTTCGTCCCAAGCCTCGAACAGCTGCTGGCTGTGGACCGCAGGAACGCGGCCACCGATATAGAGCACCGCCTTGCGGCCCGGCAAGCCAGCGATCGTTTGGATCAGTTGCTGCAGCTGATAAGTAGTCTGGCGTAGTTCGCCGTTGACCTCCGAAGCAAACGACTGCACCTGGCCTAGAAATCCTCGGGCCAACAGCGTGGGATCGCGAGCATCGAGATCTGTACCTTGACTCTTGACCCGCTGGATATCGCGCAAGATACTCAGGTATTCTCGGGCAAACCGCCCTCCGCCTGGCCGCTCGCGGAGTCCATCGAGCTGCGAAACAACCAGCTCGGGAAGGGTCGTCAGGGCCTGGTGTACTTGCAGGGTCCGATCCGCCGACACCAACATGACGCGATCACCGGCGGTGAGGGTATCGCGCAAGAAGAGCTTCAACTCGTCGCGTAAGCTTTTCAGATCGCCCAGCTGGAGATAACCGCGGTCGATGTAGAGGACCAGATGTAGCCGCGTTCGATTGCCATCGCCCCGCGCTGGCCGTCCGACTTCTAGACCACTTCTGGGTCCGGCCTCAGTTGATGCCACCAGGCTGCCCGAACCAGCGATACTTGCCGTCATCGATTCGTCGTCGGCCTCGGCTCGGAAATGCGTCAGCTCGACTAGCCGCCCGTCCTGAAGCACTTCGAAGTCCGCTCGAGTGAGGCCGCTGACCGCATCATCACCGCGGTCAGTAACAACAATCTCAATCTCGGCAAGATGGACATCAATCTCTTGCGAGACAACATCCTGGGGCTTCTGAGCGGCCGCTGGAATCGACAAGACAGAGCAAATCAGCAGAACCACGGCAACAACTTGGGTAGGCTGAGCTCGAATCATGTCAGGTCGACCTCTCCCGACTCATTACGCGCTTCACCGATATGGGTTTTAGCCCGACGGCCCCGCCTCTGGCTTGCGATCCAATGTCATCGCCAATGCTGAGGGCCATCGTGTGCCTGGGAAGCTGAAATCCCGCCCCGCGAAAGATTTCGCCTCCGCGGAATCTAAAGGCTGCGCTTCTTACCTCGTTTACCTCGCCGGCTGCCTTTGGGCCGCGAAGGTCTGCCTCCGGCACCAGCACCACCACCGCCACCACCGAAACGATTGCCACCACCACCCGGCCCTGGACCTGGGCGGAAGCTTGGAGACCGCCGCGGCCGATCCTCGGCCAAATTGATGTTGAGCTTGCGACCATCCACTTCGTACTCATTGAATTTTTCGATGCAGGCGCCAGCCTCATCGGCATTCGAGAATTCAACGAAAGCAAAGCCTCTCGGCCTGCCAGTGTTACGGTCTGCAGGCAGGTAGACATCAACGACTTGCCCGGCTTCGGACAGCAGATCGGCGAGTTGCCCTTCAGTAGTGGTGTAGCTGAGATTTCCGACAAATACTTTGGCTGAGATGGCTTGTTCTCCTTGTAGTCTGAGATCAATATAGGATCGGCAGATCCAGATTGCAGCAGCACTCCTGAGTTCCTCCAGGAGATTGCTCCAACCTGCCGGACCCGCGCTTGGCGTGCCAATGCTGAGATGAGTATAGACGAAACACTTGCTCAGTTCCCTACCGTGTCCGATCCACAACTCTGAGTCAACCCTTCGAAAGGAACAGCAGCATGATAGCCAGAGACCGGATGGCACGAGTCAGGATGACCGACCCACGGAGGCCAGAACACAACTCGAGCCCGAATGTCTCACCAGCTCGGTCCCTTCTTGGACTGGCCAGCGGCGGCCTGTTGATGGCCAGCAGCTGCGTCGTCGCCTCGGTCCCTGTTTATGCCGAGACACCGAGTGTCGATCAAGGACGTTTTATCCCAGGGCCCGGTTCCGTGCTCTCCGAACGCGATCGTGTCGAGCCAATCAACCGCAATCTGCGGGATCGGCTCGACCATCTTTTGCCCAAACTGATGCGTGAGACGGGCATCGACATGTGGTTGGTCATCAACCGTGAGTATGCCGAGGACCCGGTCTACCTGACGCTGGTACCGGAACCAGTGTTTGCTGCCCGCCGCACGACCATGTTGGTATTTCACGATCCCGGTAACGGTGAAGAGATCCAACGCTTGACGGTCAGCCGCTACGGTGTCGGTGATCTTTACACGTCGGTGTGGGAAGGCGGAGACCTGGACGAACAGTGGGCACGCTTGGCAGAGATCATCACCGAGCGTGCGCCGCAACGCATCGGCATCAATGTCAGTCGGCACTGGCCGGTCGCTGACGGGTTGACCGCAAGCCTCCGAGATCGCCTGCTCGAAGCCCTCGGACCGAAACTCGAGGCACGGGTCGAAAGCGCTGAAGACTTGGTCATTCGCTGGATCGAGACTCGTACCGTCGGCGAGCTCGAGACCTACCCACATATCGTTGCGCTGGCGCGCGGTGTGATCTCGGAAGCGTTCTCGGATCAGGTTGTGACACCAGGAATCACCACCACTCAAGAGGTGGAATGGTATATCCGTGAACGCTTCACAGATCTCGACTTACCGATCTGGTTCATGCCTCACGTCAATGCTCAACGCCGCGGCGACAGCTGCACCAGCGACGCCCCGTTCTGCGGCGAACATCGAGTTATCCAACGCGGCGACGTACTCCACACCGACGTCGGTATTTGTTATCTGAGACTGTGTACCGACACCCAGGAAATGGGTTACGTCATGAAGCTCGGCGAATCAGAGGTACCCGCCGATCTTGTCGCTGCACTCGCGACCGGCAACCGCTGGCAAGATCTGTTGACCGCCGAGTTCGAGACCGGACGCACCGGTAATCAAATTCTCGCCGCCACCCGAGTTGCTGCCGAAACAGAAGGCATCCACGCTAGCATCTACACTCACCCCCTCGGCTTCTTTGGCCACGCTCCTGGCCCGACGATCGGGATGTGGGACAACCAGGGGCCCACCGCGATCCGCGGTGACTGGCAACTCCATCCCGACACCGCCTACGCGATCGAGGGTAATGTCAAAGTAAAAGTCAAAGCCTGGGATGACCAGTGGGTGCAAATCAAGCTCGAACAGAGTGCCGTGTTCGACGGCGAACGCGTCCTCTACCTAGCCGGTCGCCAGAGTCGTTGGCACATCGTACGGTGAGTCGTGGAGCGTCTAGGCCACAAGTCGATAGGCTACGTTCGAAGAGAACCCCACCGGCTCTAGGGTTGATGGACCAAAACGGGTCCGAAGGACTCTAGCTGTGGCCTAAGATCTTTTGCCGGACCCACCGCGATAATCGCCAGATGATCAGGGTCGAGGTGCCGACGAGCCGCGGCCAAGATCTCGTCCCGAGTGATGTCAGCAAGCATCGCCGGGTAGTGATCGTAGTAGTCCATCGGAAGATCGAAAATGGCGATCGCTTCGAGGCGCTTGGCGATGTCGCTGATGGTCTGCAGAGTGTAGGGGAAAACACCCACCAGGTAGTCTTGGGTTTCCTCGAGCTCCTGCAAGCTCACCGGTTCTTCCCGAATCCGCCGCATCTCGTACAACAGCTGCTTGGTCGCGGCACCCGCTACGTCGGTGCCGACCGCCGCCCGGACGCTGAAAGGCCCGGGGCCGCGACGGCGAGTGAACGCACTTTGAGCGCCGTAGGTATAGCCGTGTTCCTCGCGTAGATTGAGGTTGATTCGACTCGTGAACTTGCCACCAAAAATTGTGTTGAGCAACGTGGTTTGCGGATAGTCGGGGTGGCTCCTCGGAACCCCAGAGTGCCCCAACAGAAGCTGGGTCTGAGCCGATTCAGGCCGATCAACAATGTGAACTTCGGTTCGCGCTAGCGGCGGTGGCTCGATTACCGGCTCACTGGGCCGGGGTGCGGCTTCCCAATCGCCCAACTGGTGCTCTACTTGGGCGAGTAAGTCGTCGGGATCGAGGTCTCCCACTGCGATCAAGGTTGCGCCATCCGGCACGACATGTTGACGGTAGAAGGCCATCAAGCGATCGCGATCGACTTGCTCCAGGCTTTCGGCGGTCCCGATCAGCGGCTGGCCGTAGACTGTGCCGCCATAAACCGCCGAAGCGAAGAAACGTTCAGCCAACGACGCTGGCAATCCCTTGCGACGGAGGATCTCCGCCTGGATCCGCTGTCGCACTCGATCGAGTTCACTGACAACAAAACCGGGGGAGCGGACAACCTCGGCCAGTAGCTCGAGTCCGCGAGCTAGATGTCTCGACAACAAGCCGGCCTCGACATAGGCCATATTCCATCCCGAACCGGAGCTCAGCGAGCCTCCCAGCCCCTCGACCAGGCCAGCAAGCTCCATGGATGAGCGCTGAAGAGTGCCTTCATCGAGCAGACTACCGTGCAGGTTCGCCAGACCGGGGCAGTCGGTGGTGTCGAACTGGGCGCCTGCTGGCACCAGAATCTGAAGATCCACCAACGGCACACGCGGTATGCTGACGGTCAGAACTCGTAGCCCGTTGTCGAGCCGGTGGTGGCGGAATGCTGGGAAGTCGAAACTGCGTAGCCCC
>JAJCXO010000235.1 GCA_029263395.1 Acidobacteriota bacterium
TTCTCCATCGGCTTCGGGCCTGCCACCCCCCTGCGATTCCGTCGCGGTGAGACGGAATACCTGCTCTCCTGGATCCCCTTCGGCGGCTACGTAAAAATGGCGAGCCTAGAAGAACAGCAGGCGATGGAAGGTTTGGAAGGCGGCAGCGTCGAGCAGGAGTTTCCACCCGAGAAGCTGCTTGAATCCAAATCGTTGGCTGCCCGCATCCTGGTGATCTCGGCCGGCGTGATCATGAATGCGCTTTTCGCCTGGGCCGCTTATACCGGCCTGCTTTTGGTTTATGGCCAAGCTGTAGATGAGCCCCGCATCGGTATCCTCTCCCCAGGCGCCCCGGCCGAAGCCGCCGGGATGATGGCCGATGATCTCATCACCCACATCAACGGCGAACCTCTGGCATCCTGGGGCGACTTGGTGACGAAGGTGGAGCCCAAGGCTGGCCAGACCTTGACGTTTACCGTTGATCGCCAAGGCGAGACCGTCGAGCTCGAGGCGGCTCCTGCTGAAGAGGATTTTGTAGATCCGATCAGTGGCGAGAACCGCAAGGTGGGCCGTATCGGGGTCGGGCCTCAACTCAACAGCCGACGAGATCCACTTGGCTTCGGCAGCGCGGTGGTGGAAGGCGCCCGCCAGACTGGAGACAGCGCGGTCCAGATCCTGGCGTTCCTCAAAGGCATGGTCCTCGGCCAGGTTTCGCCCAAGAATCTTGGCGGGCCTATCCTCATCGGCCAAGCTTCGGGGCAGTTTGCCCGCGCCGGTATCGTCGCACTGGTGACGTTCATGGCCTTCTTGTCGATGAATCTGGCGATTCTGAACCTGTTGCCGATCCCGGTCTTGGACGGTGGGCATTTGGTGTTCCTGATCATCGAAGGCTTGCGCGGTGGCAAACCGCTGCCGTTGCATCTGCGTCTGCGTTTGACTCAGGTCGGGATGTACCTGTTGCTTGGCCTGATGCTTTTTGCGGTAATCAACGACGTGCTGAGAATCATCGGTTAGAACTATCGCTTCTCGACTGCTGATTCCGAGGCGGCGAAGCTGGAAAGGTCCGCCCGGCTGAGTCGCCACCCTTGACGTGTGATGAAACTTTACGCCATCAGCGACCTCCACCTCGCCAACAAGCGCAACCGGATCGCGCTGCTCGAGATGCGGCCGCATCTCGACGATTGGCTGATCGTGGCGGGTGATGTCGGCGAACGGGCTGAACACTTACGGTTTGCCCTCGACGTACTCGTACCGCGTTTCGCCAAAGTTCTGTGGGTTCCAGGCAACCATGATCTGTGGTCCCTGGCTGATGATCCCGGCAACCTGCGAGGCGAGGCCAAGTACCTTCAGCAGGTCAAGATCTGTCGCAGCTACGGCGTCCTCACACCTGAGGATCCGTATCCCCGCTGGCCTGGGAGGTCTGGTAACGGCAGCTCTGATGTGATCATCGCGCCGCTCTTCCTGCTGTACGACTACACCTTCCGTCCCGACGACGTGACCGCCGAAGGTGCAGTTGACTGGGCCGCCGAGTCTGGCGTTGTGTGCAGCGACGAGTATCTCCTCCATCCGCCACCTCATGGCTCCCGCGAGGCCTGGTGTGCTGCCCGCTTACAGCTGACCGAGCGGCGGCTAACGGCAGCAATCCAAGGTGATGATCGTTCGATCTTGATCAACCATTGGCCGCTACGGGAAGATCTGGTCAATCTGCGCCGTATCCCGAGGTTTTCAATTTGGTGCGGGACCCGGCAAACCGAAAACTGGCACCAACGATTCCAGGCGGAGGTTGTCATCCATGGCCACCTGCATATCAAAGGTACCCATTTTCGCGACGGGGTGCGCTTCGAAGAAGTTTCCCTCGGCTATCCCCGCGATTGGAATAGAGACCGAGGCGTCGAGTTCTACCTACGACAAATCCTGCCGTCCCCCAACACCTGGATGACTCGCTAGATCGCAATTCGTCAAGGCTTCGAGAGTTCGGTCGGCCTTGTGGGCTGCGCCGCAGCTCCGGAAACTCGCCGGATCTCTAGCAAGATGCCTAAGGCCTTGCGATGCCAACAGATACGAGAGGCCTACAGGTACAAAGCTCAAACACGCTCGCTGCTTGCTCGCTCCACAAGACCTCCCTCACTGACCACAACGGCACTATCATCAAGGCGCAAGTCTGGCTTCCCCTTCTGATTCCCTTTCTCCCGGCTGGGTGGGTAAGGCGGTTAGGGGGTGAGGGGGCTACCCGCGTTCACCGCGATGAGCTGAGCCGCAACACTGATCGCTATCTCTTCCGGCGTATGGGACGGGATGCCGACTCCAATTGGGGCATGGATCCGAGCGAGCGTGTCAGCTGAGAATCCCAGCTCGCCCAACTGCTGCAAAATCTGCGTCAGTTTGGCTGGTGCACCCATCACTCCAACGAAGGGGAATGGGTGTGGCAGCACTCCCGCCAATGCCTTGACGTCACTCGGGAAGTCAGTGGTCATGACCACCACCGAGGTTAGGTCGGGAAACTGTATACCCGCCCCGGCCAGCCGAAAATCGTCAACAAGCTCGACCGGTGACACACGCTCCTCTGGCAATGCTCCCAGATCGGGCCGCGTCTCGTAGACGACCACCTCGTAGCCAAGTCGGCGCATCGTTCGGGCTAGAGCCAGACCACAGTGCCCACCGCCGAGAATCGCCAATCGTTTACGATTCAGAAGCTCCTCGCGGTAGAGCCACCCATCACTCCCTTGCTCGAGCTCGATCGCCGGCCGGCCGAGATTTGGTGGCACCTCGTCGACTGCCCAGCCGGCACGATCAATCCGTACCATCCCTGAGCGGCCGCCCTCGACAATTGCGACGATCTGCTGGAGCGCCGCCAGCTCAACCTCGGGTCGGCAAACCGAGTAGAGATTGGTCTGGCTGCCGGCGCAGATCATGCCGGAGCGCTCACCGTCACCGGTCTTCTGGTGGACCAGCGTCAAGACCTCCGGTGGGAAGCGGTCACGTTGCAGGAGATCCAGCGCCCGTTGTAACAGCTTGTACTCCATGATGCCGCCACCGATGGTGCCGAAACGCACGCCGCTCTCGCTGAGCAGGAGACGGGCTCCGATGGTACCTGGTGAGTGTCGCGTGTTGTCGGCAACCAGGGCTACAAACACCCTCTCACCGGCCTCCAGCCGCTCGGCCAACACCCGCCAGAAAGCACCTGCGTCGCTCATCGCGGTGGTGGATCAGTCGACGAGCACGGGCACGTCGGCTGCCGAGACGTCGGCTGCCGAAAGGCCGGCTTGGCGATGCAACTCAGTAACCCGGTCGCCATGCAGCGCCATCAACACGCGCTCAGGTGTCAACGGCGCATCAAACGCAACATCCCGACCGTGAAACGCACGCATCGCCTGGCGCAACGCAAAAAACACGCCAATCCCGTACATCAACGGCGGCTCGCCGACCGCCTTGGAGTGGAATGGCCCCAGAGGGTTGTCAGCGTCGGCGAGGAACTTGACTTCGAGGTCGTCCGGCATGAAATAGACGTCTGGTACTTTGTAGGTGGCGAGAGCACCGGACAGGATCTTGCCCTCGGCAGAATACCGCAAGTCCTCCATCGTCATCCAACCGAGCCCCTGGGCGAGGCCGCCTTCGACTTGCCCCAAATCCACCGTCTCGTTAATCGGCCGCCCCATGTCGTGGACGATGCGCACCGCGTCGACCTCATAGGTGCCGCGCAGGCAGTCGACGGTGACTTCGGTGATCGCAGTGCCATAAACATGGTAGGCGAAGGGCCGCCCCTTGCGACGCTGGGGATCGAACCACACATCGGGAGTGCGAAAGAAGCCGTGTGCCGACAGCCCGATGCGGTCGAAGTAGGCGGTGAGCACCAACCGTTCCCAGGTCCAACCCGTTTCGCTACCGTCGAGCAGGACTTGCTCGTCGACAATCTCGACGTTTGACGGGTTGGCATCCCCAAGCTTCGTCGCCACATGTCGCTTCAAACGCTCGACGATCTGGCCAACCGCCAACAAGGTTGCGTTGCCGTTGAGCAGGGTCTGGGCACTCGCCGCCGACGCCGACATGTTGGCAGTCCGCGTCGTATTCGTGGACTCGACCTTGATCCGCGTCGGCCGGATGCCGAACGCCCGTGCCGCAATCGACGCCATGTTGGTCGACAGCCCCTGGCCCATCTCGACGCCACCGGTCGACACGCTGACACTGCCGTCGGTGTAGATGTGGACCAACGCGCTGGCCTGGTTCAGGTGGGTGGCGGTGAACGAAATCCCGAAACAGATCGGCATCACCGAAAAGCCTCGACGCAACGCTCCAGCCTCGCGATTGAAGGCCGCCACCCGGTCGCCGATTGCCGGCAGATCAAAGTCCGACACCGCAGCGTCCCAAGTCGCCACGGCCCGTGCCGCCTCAGCCCGTTGACCGTAGGGAAACACGTCGCCATCTTGCAACAGATTCTTACGCTGCAGAGTCTCCCGCGGCACCCCCATCGTCTCCGCCGCCTTGGCCAGCGCACTCTCGATGACAAACATACCCTGCGGGCCACCAAACCCCCGGAAGGCGGTGTTCGGTGGCAAATTCGTTCGGCAACACACCGCCATCAAGCGAGCGTTCGGTACACGGTAGGCGTTGGTGCTGTGGAACAACGTGCGATCCCGGACCGGCGTCGAAAGATCCGCTGCCGCTCCTGAGTTCTGGTAATGCCAGGCCTCATAGGCCAAGATATCGCCGTCTTGGCTCAAGCCAAGCTTGAAGTCCGACAGGTAGGGGTGCCGTTTGCCGGTCATCAACACATCGTCGGCACGATCCAACACCAGCTCGACCGGCTGTCCGGTGTGATGTGCCGCCAGCGCTGCCAAACAGGACCAAGCCGTCGCCTGATCTTCCTTACCGCCGAAGCCGCCCCCCAACCGTTTGACGTCAACTTCCACCGCATGGGACGGTAGCTCGAGGATGGCCGCCACCGTTTTCTGGACTGCGGTTGGACTCTGAGTCGACGACGCAATCCGCAGATGATGACCTTCGAGCGGCTCGGCCCGGGCCCGTTGGGTTTCGAGGTAAACATGCTCCTGGCCACCGATGTCGCAGCTGCCCTCGACGATCACATCGCAGTTGGCCCAAACGCTGTCGACGTCACCGATCTCGAAGGTTTGGGGTTGATCGATAATTTCACCGGCACTAAACGCCTGCCGCGGATCGGTGATCGCCGGCTTCTCATGGATTTTGATCTGGATGTGGCGCCGCGCTTTCCGCGCCTGCTCTGGACGCTCCGCCACCACCACCGCTACCGGTTGGCCAGCGAAGTGGACCTCATCTTCCGCCAACAGCGGCTCATCGCGAATGATCGGGCCAATCTGGTTTTCCCCCGGAATGTCAGCGGCCGTCAACACTGCTACAACCCCAGGCGCGTTGCGGGCGGCCTCGACGTCGAGAGCCAGGATCTCACCATGTGGCACGGGAGACGGAAACACCTGGGCGTAAAGCATGCCGGTAGGCGGCCGGACATCGTCGACGTAGGCCGACTCGCCACGGGTGTGGGCGGCTGCGTCGAGATGCTTCATGCTGCCGATGCCCCTGGCACAGGTCCGATGAACTCAACCACCGACAGCTGGTCGGGGAACATGCCGGTGAACAACGCTACCATCAACTGACGGGTCAGGAGTCGCTTGTAGTCGGCGCTGCCGCGCACGTCGCTGATCGGTGCAATCTCTGTTTGGGCGACGGCGAGCGCACCCTCGATTGTCGATCGATCGATCGGCTGCCCGAGTAGGTGGTCACGGGTCGCCGTCAACTCCAACGGAATCGGCGCCACACCACCCACCGCCAACCCGGCTTCGACCACTCGATCATCCTCGACTCGGATACGACCAGCGCAGTTCACCGTCGCAATATCAAGGCATTTGCGTTTTGAAACCTTCTCCCAGCCGATCCGTGTCTGGGCATCCACATCCGGGATCAAGATGTTGGTCAAGATCTCGTCGGGTGCCTTGTCCAGCACCTTGTAGCCGCGGTAAAACGAGCCCATGGGCACCGTGCGGTCGGTATCCCCGCGTCGCAACACCAGCTGCGACTGCAACGCCAATAGCAGCACCGTCATGTCGCCGATCGGCGACGCATTGATGACATTGCCACCGAGGGTGGCACGATTGCGGATCTGCCAAGACGCGATCAAGAACATGTAGTCGGCTATCTCGGGAATCCAACGCTGGACCTCGGGATGCTCGCCAAATTCTTCGAAGGTTGTCAACGCGCCAACTCGGAGATGGCCGTCCCAGCGCTCAATGCCCCGCATCAATTGCCGCATCTCCGACGCCAGATTCAAGACCTCAACCTCGGCGTCTGGTACGTCGTCCCCGCGTTGTACGTAGAGGTCGGTGCCGCCGGCTATGATCATCGCGGGGTGGGTTCCGTCGTCGGCAACATTCACAACCGCTGCAGCGGCCGCCCCCTCCTCAGCTGCCGAATCGGAGTGGATTTGCCGCAGCCTTGCCGGTGCGTCCAGGAAATAGGCTGGCAGCCTGCCGTCGGCGACCAACGCCTCAACGCCGGTGCGCTTCCCCACCGCGGCGGCAGCAACATCCCCTGCCACCTTCAGGGAACGGTAGCCGGTACAACGGCATAGATGCCCCGATAGCGCCTGTTTGACCGTGGTGCGGTCGACCCTAGCGTCAGCCGCCATCAACAGGCCAGTCAGCGACACCACGATCCCCGGGGTACAAAACCCGCATTGGCTCGCGCCCTGATCGACGATCGCCTGCTGCACCGGTGTCAGCTCGGGGAGATTCAGCCCCTCGATGGTCACCAGGTGTCGACCCTCGAGCTCGCCGATCGGCATCAGACACGAGGTGACGGGCCGATAACACACCACCTCGCCGTCGAGCTCGCCGATCAGGACCGTGCAGGCTCCACAGTCTCCTTCCTTACAACCTTCTTTGGTTCCAGGCTGACGTTGGTGATGTCGGAGGTAGTCCAGCACCAACAGGCCAGGCGGCTGGGCGGTGGAGATCTGTCGATCGTTGAGGAGGAATCGGGTAACAGCCATCGGCAAACACGGGCACCATCAGTCCCACCGGCACTATGCGTCTAGGCGGATGCATCAACGCGGAATCTGGCGCCACTATACCACGCAGGGCGGCGGCTATCGCCGACCGGACGACCGCAGCTAGCAAACGGACAGGTGTCCGCTGGGCCTCGGACATCTGTCCGCTTCCAGTCCAAGGCGTTTCGAACCGAACCTAGCAAGTGCTTCAAAGACAACACTTGAGTCAACCCGCAAGACTTGGCATACGGGTTGCTATTAGGAGGATCAGGAGCACGCATGATTCAAGGAACACAAAATACCGATCGCACCATCCAACGGCCCAAGCGTTGGTGGCAACGTAAGAGTCTCTGGACTCTTGCCACCGTTTTCCTCGCTAGCGCCGTCTTCGCTTACCCCTCAGTCAATCGCTGGGCACGGACCGATCGTTCGATCGACAGCTCTCGATTGCGCTTCGCAACCGTCGTGCGGGGCGACCTGGAGCGCGACGTCACCGTCGAAGGCCGGGTCGTGGCGGCCTACCACCCCACCCTCTTCAGCCCTGCCCCGGGTTTGGTCCAGCTCGCCGTACAACCGGGTGAGGTTGTCGAGCGTGGCCAGTTGTTGGCCACCATCGAGAGCCCGGAACTGACCAGCCGCTTAAACCAAGAGCGCTCGGCCTTACTGTCGGTGGGCTCTGAGCTTGAGCGGCGGAAGCTAGCGGCCAGGCAACTCGACCTTCAGAACGCCCAGCAGGTTGACTTGTTTGCCGTCCGGGTGGCTTCCGCCGAACGCGCCATGGCCCGGGCTCAGCGCACCTTCGACGAAGGGGTGACCGGCGCCGCTGACTACGAACGGGCTCAGGATGCCCTGGCCGTAGCCCAACTCGAACTCGAACACGCCCGCCGGACCGTCGAGCTCGATCGCGAGCGGGTGGCCTTCGAGGTGCACAATCAAGAGCAACAGGTCGAACGCCAGCGGCTGATGACCACCGAGCTCGAACGTCAAGTCAACGAGCTCACCATCCGTTCCCCGGTGGCGGGTCTGGCCTCTCGCATCGACGTGCAGAATCGTGATGCGGTGGTGGTCGGCCAAGCCCTGGTCGCGGTGGTCGACTTGTCGGTATTCGAAGTCGAGATTGGCGTGCCGGAAGGTTATGCCGGTGAAGTTGCGATCGGCACTCCAGCGTTCATCCTGGTTGGCGGTGAGCGGCTGGCGGGCAAAGTACTGCGCATCGCACCGGAAGTCGAAGGCAGCGTCGTCCAGGGCCGGGTGGCCTTCACCATGGCGCCACCTCAGGGCCTCAAGCAAAACCAACGGGTCACCACCCGCCTGGTGCTCGAAGCCCGCCGCGATGTACTCAAAGTCAACCGCGGTCCGTTCCTCGAAAGCGGCGGTGGACGCCAGGCTTATGTCGTCGACAACAGTGTGGCGTCACCCCAACGGATCGAAATCGGCGCGGTCAGTGTCGGCGAAGTCGAGATCGTCTCGGGCCTGGAAATCGGCGACCGCATCATCCTCTCGGACACGGCGCGGTTCGCTGGTGCCGACAACGTTCTAATTCGAAATTAAGCTCCGAAGACTGAGACCTGCAACAAGGAGACAGCCGTGCTGCGAATGCGCAATATCACCAAGATCTATCGGACGTCGCTGATCGAGACCCACGCCCTGAGCCGCTTTCAATTCGAGGTCGAGCCGGGAGAATTTGTCAGCGTGATGGGGCCCTCGGGCTCTGGTAAAACGACCTTTCTCAATATCGCGGGGTTACTCGACACATTCGACGAAGGCCACTACGAACTCGGCGGCGAGGATGTCAGCCAGCTTTCTGACGTCGAAATGTCGCGGGTGCGGAACGAGAAGATCGGTTTCATCTTCCAGAGTTTCAACCTCCTCCCCGACCTCGACGTCTTCGACAACGTCGACATTCCCCTGCGCTACCGGGGTATGCCGCGTAAGGAGCGCAAAGAAGCCATCCAGAGCGCTCTCGAGACGGTTGGACTGTCGGCTCGCCTGCGCCACTACCCCTCGCAGCTGTCGGGTGGCCAGCAGCAGCGGGTCGCCGTTGCTCGGGCTCTGGTCGGCAAACCAGGCCTGATTCTGGCCGACGAGCCAACCGGCAACCTCGACTCGGCGATGGCCCGGGAGATCATCAATCTGCTCGAACAGATCAACGACACCGGCACCACCATCGTGATGGTGACCCACGATCAAGAGATGGCACACCGTGCGGGTCGCCAAATTTTCTTGCTCGACGGCCGGGTGATCGACATTCGCGACGAGGAAGCCAAACCCTTGTTCGATCCCGATCGATTCATGCCATCCATGCCCACCCCGAGCCTGGCGTGAGGAGAATCCATGCTGCTCTATAACCTCCGTCTGAGCTGGAAGAGCCTGCTGCGCAACCCCTCGCTGGCTCTGTTGACCGTGGCAGCCATCGGGCTCGGCATCGCCGTCGCCACCTCGTTCACTGCCATCTACTACTTGATGACGGCCGATCCCTTGCCCCACAAGTCGGACAACATCTACTACGTCCGACTCGACAGCTGGAATCCAGAACGTCCGTTCAACGACGAGTTTCCCGAGCGCCCGCCCGCCCAGGTGACCTACCTCGACGCCACAGCTGTGGTGAAAAGTGACATCCCGACCCACACCGCTGCCTCCTTCCACAGCGACCTCTTCGTCTACCCAGAAGATAAGACCCAGCACCCGTTCGAAGTATCGGTGCGGCTCTGTCACAGTGGGTTCTTCCCAATTTTCGAGCTGCCGTTCGCTTACGGTGGTCCGTGGGACCGACGGGCCGACGAAGGTCCCGACCGGGTGGTGGTGATCGACGACGCCACCAACCAACGTCTGTTTGGAGGCAGCGACAGCGTTGGCCAACGGATCAAGCTGGGGCCCGAATATTTCACCATCTCCGGCGTCCTCGAGCCCTGGCGGCCAGTGACCAAGTACTACGATGTGCTCAATGCCAGCTCGGGCTCTCCCGAGCAAGCGTACATTCCCTTCCTCCACGTCCGCGATATGGAGATTGCCACCGACGGCAACACCCAGGGCTGGAAAAGTGGCGACGGCGAGGGTTTCGCCGCCTTCCTGTCCTCAGAAAGCACTTGGGTACAGCTTTGGGCGCAGATTGAAACCGCCGATCAAAAGGCCCGCTACCAGACGTTTCTCGACGCCTACACCGAGCAGCAGCGCACCCTCGACCGATTCCAGCGACCCACCAACAACTGGATTCAACCGATGCGGGAATGGCACGTGGAAGAAGGTGCGGTACCGCCTGAAGCGCGCAGCATGATGGTGATCTCGTTACTTTTCTTGGCCGTGTGCTCGATCAACCTCATCGGCTTACTGCTCGGCAAGTTTCTGGCCCGCGCACCCGAAGTTGGCGTCCGTCGGGCGCTGGGCGCCAGCCGCCGAGCGATTTTTCTCCAGCACATTGTCGAGTGTCAACTGCTGGGCATGCTCGGCGGCGTGGTAGGCATCGTCTTGTCGGTTGGTGCCCTCGGCGGCATCAGCACCATGTTCCTCGATGACGTCACCCTCCATCTCGACGCCACCATGATCGCCATCGGCATCGCGCTCGCCCTGATTTCAGGGCTGGTCGCCGGGATCTACCCGGCATGGCGCGTGTGTGCGGTCGCTCCTGCCATTCATCTGAAAACCCAGTGATCTCGCACGAGGATTGAAACGCTTGCCAGCAAGCGCTCCCTCATGAAAGGACCTGTCATGGAATTAGGCCCAATTTTTCGAGCACTGTTTCACAATCGCACCCGGTTTGTGCTCATCTCGCTAGAAGTTGCACTGACGTTGGCGATCGCGGTCAACTGCGTCAGTCTGATCCTCGACCTACGCCGCGAAATGACGCAACCCTCGGGTATGGACGAAGAGAACATCCTCGTCCTCACCGTGCGACCCCATGGCGAAGAGTTCCTCGACGAAGACTTTGCCAAGTCGGTTCGCGAAAGTGACCTGAAGCTCCTCGAGCAGCTGCCGGGAGTCCACGCCGCAACCTTGATCCAGCAGGTGCCGCTCTCCGGCGGCGGCAGCGCCACCGGCCGCAGGCCTCTGGGCTCCGAGCTCGACTCGATCACTGCGCCGTATTATCGAGTCACACAATCTGTTCTGGAGACTTTTGACGTCGAGATCGTGGCCGGCCGTAACTTCACCGCCGCGGACTATCGGGACGATCCGCAGAAACTCAACGTCATCGTGTCCCAGTCCCTCGCCGACAAACTCTTCCCCGACGGCGACGCCCTCGGCCAGCAGATCACAGATGGCAGTGAAGACGAAGTCAACACCATCATCGGCATCACCGCACACATGCTCAACTCGTGGCCGACCAGCCCTGTCGCCAACGACGTCATGTTGCTCCCCATCGTGATGGACCGCCGCGAGTACTACCACCTGATGGTCCGAGCCCAACCGGGAGAGCTCGATTCGCTCTACCACCAAACCGAAGAAGCGTTGCTGGCAGCCAACCCGGGCCGCATCGTCAAGGTCGAGACCCTCGGCGAGGTACGGGCGGAGAGCTTCCGCCTCAGTAACGCAGTGATTCGGTTGCTGACTGGCGTTATTGCGCTGTTGATTCTGGTCACCGCTCTCGGCATCGTCGGCCTGACCTCGTTTTCGGTCACCCAACGCATCCGCCACATCGGCGTGCGTCGTGCCCTCGGTGCCACCCGCGGCGCCATCTTGCGCTACTTCCTGACCGAAAACTGGATCATCACCAGCCTCGGAATCTTGGTCGGTGTCGGCCTCAGTTATCTACTCAACTATGGCCTCATGTCCTACGCTAACGGCGTCAAGCTCGACTGGCAGTTGATCGCCGGGGGTGCCGTCTTACTGTGGACGATTGGGCTGCTGGCCGCGCTGACGCCAGCGTTGCGCGGCACACGTATTGCTCCGGTGGTGGCAACCCGCTCGGTCTGAAGCGTTCCGTTCAACCCAGCTGGTCTGGGGAGGGGCTGGCTCAACTTCCCAACCTCTTGTTTTCGTCGACCTGACACACGTCTCGTGCAAGAAATAACGCCTTTTGCACGACCAAACTCTAGATGAAAGCTCGCCGGGACAGGATTGGAAGTTTGCAACAGGTCTCTTCGCCAGCTAAGCACAGGATTCGTGACACGCAACAGGTCTCTTGGCTGGCTAAGCACGGGATCCGGGTTGCACAACAGGTCTCTTGCCTGGCCAAGACTGGATCCTGGTTGCACAACAGGTGTCTTGGCGGCCCCCCAGACACCGTTGCCCGCGATCCGAACCTGACGCGACCCATTAACCGCTGCAATAGATCTGAGTTTCCATACCCTCGCAGGGCAAAACATCCATCCAACTCAGTGAATCGGCCTCCGGCTATGCTGATGCTGACGCAATTTCCCCTAGAAACAATTCAGTTGAGACCCAAGACGAAGCGCCACTTCGACTGAATTGCGCGAAGTGTGGAGGCGTCAGCATCAGCATAAGGCAGATAAATTGCGAAACATAAATCGACTTCTATTTCACCAGGATGCTGCCTCGAATTACCCCTTTGCGTTCGCGGTGCTTCGTTCGCGGTGCTGCGTTCGCGGTGCCACCCGACTCGTATGGTGGCTGCGTTCGCGGTGCCACCCGACTCGTAGGGTGGCTGCGTTCGCGGTGCCAACCGACTCGGACGGTGGCTGCGTACGCGGTGCCACCCGACTCGGATGGTGGAAGCTCCAGGCCCGAGGCCTAGTCGCCGGCGGCGTTCAATCTAAAATCGCCCCGTGCCTCGATTTTGACCTCCCCCAGGTCGCGCGCGCTCGAACCCAGAACACGGACTCGATAAGTCCCCGGTAGAAGCGACAAGGCCTCACCGTTGACCACCCCGACAGCCACCACCTCATCCCCCGAAAGCACCTCGAAGGGCACCTCGAGCGAACGATTGATGGCCTGTTCCAACTCGTCTTTGTCATGGGCTTCGATGTAACGCCCGTTGCCGACCCGCGCCCAGGCTTCGAATTGTTCCTTCAACTCCAACTCATTGATGGCAAAACCGACGATATTCACCCGCACGTCCATACCGGCGGTTTGCAGGGCTTCGATCGCCGCGCCGGGATCGCCATCGCAGGTTTCCTCACCGTCGGTCAACAGTACAATCGTGACCGGCCCTTCGATGCCGGCGAGATCTTGCTTCACATGATGCAAGGAGGCGGCGATCGGCGTCTTCGCCAAATTCATCGCCTGGATCGCTTGAATCTTCGCCGACACTGCCCTTGCGTCCAGGGCGGCGACGGGAATCTCCAAATCGGTGCGGCACGAGTCGGCTTCCTTGTGACCGAAGACACGCAAAGCAAACGGGGTTCTCGCGGGAATCACGGCGTTCACCAGGTTAGCCAAGGCATCCTTGGCGATTTCGATCCGGCGTTCACCATCGAGGCGTTTGAGCATACTGCCCGAGGCGTCGAGAATGACCTCGACAGCTCCGACAGTGTCCGACTTCGCACTCTCGGTACCCGCGAAGACACGTAGGGTTCCCGGAATAGCACCCGGGGTGACTTCGATTGCGACCTGGGCCAGGATTTGCCGCGATCGCCCCGTCATGTATCGCAGCTCGTAAGCCCCCGGTTCGAGCGGCGCACCAATCGTCAGCGGGCTGCCAGATTTCGTATAAGTGTAATCTAGATAGTCATGGGCCGGCGCACCCACCGGGACGATCGTGATGTAGTCACTGGCGTTGCCAGGTCCGGTCCACGCCACCTCGAAGTCAGAGCCTCCGGCAACGGAGGCCGGCCCGGCGATGGTTGCAGTGTTCGCCAAAACCTCGAGCGGAATGCTGCCTAGAACGGTGCGCGCCTGCCCCTGGTGATACCGAATCTCGTAACTCCCGACCTCTTCAGGAACCTGGATGACCACCGGATTACCAGTCTTGGTGTAGCTGTACCGGAGGTACTCATCCTTCGAAGCGCCAGCAGGATCGATACTGATGTAATCCCGCTCGTGGCCCGGGCCAGTCCAGGTCACTGAGACGGTACTGCCAGCCTGGACCTGCGCTGGCGCCTCCAACGTGGCGGTCACCGCCCCCACCGTCAACGGGGTCTGCCCGATGACCCGACGGGTCTGCCCAAGGTGGTAACGCACAAGATATTGGCCTGGTTGCTCGGGGGCACGAATTTTCACCGGTGTCTTCTTGGTGTAAGCGTACTTGCCATAGGCAGCGTCGTCGCTGCCGGCGGGATCGATACTGATGTAATCCCGCTCGTTGGCCGGGCCCGTCCAGTGGATCTCAACCTGAGCGCCGGCGTCGGCGGTCAGCGGGCCTTGGAAGGTTGCGGTCGTGTCAATCACCTCGATCGGGGACAACCCACGGACCGCGTACCCGGAGGCACCCGAGTGGTAGCGAACCGCGTATTTCCCCGGAGTCTCTGGCGCACGGAGCTTGCCCACTCCGTCGACTTTGCTGGGGTAGAAGTATGCGTTGTACTCTCTCTCCGGCGCCGTCGCCAAATCGATGCTGACAAAGTCGAGCTTCCCCACCTCACCCTGCCAGCGAACCTCGACCGTCGCTCCAACCATCGCCTGGGCCGGCGCCTCGATTTTGATCGGCGACATGGGTTCTTGCGCCATGCTCTGCCCCACAGCCAGGACGCTCGCAACGCCAAGAGTGATTCCGATCTGTACTGCGTTGAAACTTCGTTGCTGTGTCATCATTTCCTCTTTAAGGCTTGGGTTTGTCTGCGGTCGACTGTCGCAGACGGTAGTTGGCCACGAGTGTTGTCGTCCGATCGAAAGCGGATTCTATGTGAACGTTGTGAGAAGCCGCTGGGCGATACGCCTGAGCCTTGGTGCGAGCCTTGGTGCCGAGCCTTGGTGCCAGCCGACTCGACGAGTGTGCCAACCAAGACCGTACCGGAGATGCCGAAGTCTCCGTTCCAAGCACTCACGACTGAGTTCACTCCCTGGTTTTGCCTCGATCGCGGCCCCTGGATGCACTCTTAGGTCTCCGACGCCACGGTTCAGAGGTCTTACTGGCCTCCAGAGACCAGACCGCACGCTTCTTGGGCACACCAATTCCAGGCCCCTGCTGACGAGGGCAATTTGGCACCATTGCTCGGCATCATCTCTACTCGATCGAGCCGCAACGCAGACGGCTAACCAGGTGTCCGCAGTGGCCCGGCGCGACTACAGGGCAATCCCGCATCGCTCGGCACGTGTGGACGAGGGGGCGGAAAGCAGCCGGGAGGAAACTCGACGCCGTAGTCGCCAGCTCGTAGCCGCTTGGCGGCCTCTCGATAAGCTTCGACAAACAGTCGATAGGCGGCCTTCATTTGTTGACGTACTGCCTTCGATGCAGCATGGACCGCTGGGGCTGGTGATCTCTTGGACTTGGGCGGACGATCGTGTGGGTGCTGC
>JAJCXO010000236.1 GCA_029263395.1 Acidobacteriota bacterium
GAAGACTTCTCCGAGGCCGGTGGAGATCGGACCGAGGCTCGACTGGGCGCCCTTCGGAAGCTCTTCCCGGGCGGCGAGCATCCGCTCCATCACCAACTGGCGGGCGAAGTAGACGTCGGTGCCGTCTTCGAAGACCACCGTCACCATCGACAGGCCGAATTTGGACAGCGAGCGTACCTCGGTGGAGTGTGGCAGGCCGGCGCAAGCCTGCTCGATGGGATAGGTCACCAATTGTTCGATCTCGAGCGGCGACAGGGTCGGTGCCTGCGAGATGACCGTGACCTGGATGTTGGTGACGTCGGGAAAGGCGTCGATCGGCAGGCTCAGAAATGCGCGAACGCCGCCGAAGACGAGCAGCAGCGCCAACAGCATCACCACTAAGCGATGACGCAGCGAAAGGTCGACTAGTCGTTCCATGATTTACTCCCTAGTTACCGTCTGTCTGGCGCAGCAGTGCCGATTTCAGGAGGAAGACCCCAACGACCGCCACCTCCTCGCCAACTGCGGTGCCGGCCAGGATTTCGTAACGACTGCCGTTGAAGCGCCCGACGTGGACCGGCCGTGCTTCATAGGTCGAGGCGCCGGTGTGAACGAAGACGTGATCCTGGGCGCCGATACGAATCACCGCCGACTCGGGCACCGACGGCGCCACCGAGACGTCACCGCGAACTAGCGTCCCCTCGACGAAAACTCCCGGCAAGGTGAGCGCCCGGCCGTCGGTGATCTCGGCACGCAGGGTCACGGTGCGGGTTGTCGGGTCGACCCGCGGAACGCGGGTGATGATCCGCGCCCGGCCTGTTTGCCCCGGTCGGCCCACCGGAACGAATTCGACGACGTCGCCCGGCGCTACCCGGTCGGCCTGGTCGGGCGGCATCTGCAGCTCGAGCTCGAGCCGCGCCGGGTCACCGAGCACCAGGAGAGGCTGGTAGCGCTCCACCCAGCCGTGGGTCTCGACCTCGAGATCGAGGACCGCGCCGGCCATCGGCGCACGCAGGGTCATCTGCGGGTGCCAGTCCGGGGCGTCGAAAAGTGTGGCCACCTCCTCGCGCCGAAATCCCAGGTGCTCAAGCTCGGCTTCGACCGCGTCAATGTCGAGCCGCGCCCCCAGTGCGTATTGACGACGCTGTTCGAGCTCAAGGCGGCTGATGCCCTCGAGCTCGAGGAGCTGCTCGCCCGCCTCGACGCGGTTCTCAGCAAGCTTCAACGCCTCGCGGGCGCGTAGGTATCGCCCCTTCAGGTCGTGGAGGTCGTGGGACTGGATAGTCACTAAAGCGCCGCCTCGCGGCACCCGATCGCCGGGAGCCACGTGTACGGAGTCGACGCGGCCTTCGACCAGCGCCTTCACCGTGAGCGTGGAGCCGGGTGAGCGCACCGTTTGGCCGACGATGCGGATCTGGTCGCCGAAGGACCACTCGACCACGGGGCTGGTCTCTATACCGGCGCGGTTCTCGGTGGCAGCGTTGAGTCGGACCGTCTCGACGGCCCGGGCAGCCGGCGGCAGAAGGGTCGCTATGAAGCTGAGGACGAAGACGGTCCACGTCTGGTGGCGGGTCATGACGGTTGCTCCTTGTTCACGATTGGAATGGGGAAGATCTCCCTATCGGCTAACAGCGTCGCCAGCTCGAGGCGCGCCTTGAGCAGAGCCAGACGGGTGTCCACCAAGTCGGCGCGCAGCTCGTCGAGGCGCGACAGGCCGTCGATATAGATCAGGTACGTGATCGCCCCCAGCCGGAACTGCTCTGCCAGGGACTGCTCGGTGCGCGGCAAACCTTCGGCCAGCGCCGCCATCTCTGAGAGGACCGTGTTGGCGGATCGGACCCTTCGAACCGCCTGATCGTGACGGCGCAGGAGCTCTTGCCCCGCGCTCTTCGTCTCGGCGCGGGCCGCCTCCGCCTCCGCCTCCGCTTCGGCTCGGCGAACTCGTCCTTGTTTGCCGAAAGGCAGCGGTACGGCGATCCGGAAACCGAAAGTCTCGAAAGACGGTACGCCGTCGATCGCCGGGATCTTTTGAACTTCCGCCTCCGCCTCCGTCCAGCCCCACGCGGTCTTGCGCACAAATTCGGACCGGCGCTCAGCTGTAAGGCTGCGGGTCGCCGCCGCTGCCAGGAACGGGCTCGACGACGACGCCTTCGCCCCTTCGTCGGGTAGAGGCTGGAGATCCGAAGCCAGTGCGAGGAGATCACCCTCGCTGGGCGAAGGGACGTCACCGGCCCTGCGCCGCAGACGGCCCGAGAGCTCGTCTACCCGTAAGGTAAGAACCGTCAGCCCGGCGCTGTCCCGGGCTCGCTGGAGCTCCAGCTGTCTGACTTCGGTACCAGCCACTTCGCCCAACTCCAGACGCTTGCGGTGCAGTGCCAGGGCACGGTCGAGGCGCCCGAGCCGATGGGCGACCAGTGCCCGGCGCTCGAGGGCGGCGGCGAGCTCTAGCCATTCCCTGCCGGTCTCGGCGGCCAACTCAAGGAGAACGGCCTGCTGCTCGGCGTCGAGGGCCTCGCCGGCCTGCCGCTGGTAGGCACGGCCGCTCGAGCGTTGGCCGAAGAGGCGAACCTCTTTGCGCAGGCGGAGGCTGTCGGCTGCGTTGGCCTCCCGTGAACCACCGGAGCCTATACCCTCAGTCTGCCACTCGAGAGCCGATCCGCCCGGCAGAACATCGGCAAAGGCGGCGGCTCGCTCGGCCTCGACTCGGGCACGGACCGCGACGGCGGTGTCCCGGTCCAGAACAGCGGCCATCGCGTCGTGGACACGGTCTCGGGCTGGCGAAGGAAGCTCCGCAGTCGCCACACCCCATGGGTAGGCGAAGACCAGAGCAAGCCACAGGTGAGTTATCGCTCTTCGTTTCTTAGGTCGTTCCGTCATCCTTGGCTCCTGACTGCGAGTTCATTTCGCGGATGTACTTCAGCTATTGGGAGACATGCCGCGGGGAAAGGTTCCCGCGAGCACCGGGAACCTTTCCCCGCGGCGTGCCTCTCAAGCAGTAGTCCGGAAGCCGCTATCAAGGATCACCAGCCGCCACAGTGTGGGCTGGAACTTCCACTGAGGAGCTACAAGATGATTGAGCTGCTTTCGCAGACTTGGCCGTTGCGTCGGGCAGTTACTAACCGGGCAGTCCCCAGATCATCCCCAGGAGGAGTGCCGATATGACGAAGCTCAGACCCATTCACGCCATGGTCGTCGTCTGTATCTCCATGGCCGTGGTGCTGACGGCCGACCAGTTTCTCCGTGGCGCTAGATCCTACTCCGCTTACCAGCGGATTGGACCCGACACGAGTGGTGTCGTGCGCCTCGATATCAGCGATCTCGAGCGGCTGGAAGTGCGATTCTTCCGCTTCCTCAATGCTGGTAACCAGGAGGTACGGTTTCTCGTCGGCCGTGACGAAAGAGGAACCCTACAAGTTGGCTACGACGCCAACGATTCTCACTATAAAGCGAACCGTGGCTTTTCTTACCAGGACGGCTGGATCATCGACAACAAATGTGAAACCAATACCCGCTTGTCCACCATCAACCAGGGCGGCAGCGGCTGCAAGCCGGCCGCGATGAAGCACCGCGTGGAAGGTGATCAGCTGATCATCACCGAAGTCGACATGCTGGCGGGCTGGCGCTACTTCCGTTGATATCGGGGGCGAGAGGCAAGAAACCACCGAAGGTTCCCGGACTTCTCATGTAGGTGAGAGGCAGCGGTTCGAGCCTCAAGACTTAACCAGATAATGAAGGAGATGAGATGACCACACCGAACACGTCCCCACCGCCTCCCGGGCACGAACACTGATCGGGTTGGTGTCGGGGTCAGATTTAGATCTCCACGGCGGCTTTGGCCGCCGTGGCTGGTGCTGCTAAAGGGCAAGAATCCCATCTCACCTGCCAGGGCTCGTTGCAGTACGCGTCAGGCAACGACACCCTGAGCGAGACGACGAGCAGTGTTCTCCCTTTCAACGGCTTTTCCTACCGCAAGGGAAAGTGGAACTTCACGGCCAGCATCCCAGTGATCGACCAGGACTCGCCCTTCGTCACCTATGTCGGCGGAACACCGGTGCCCTCGGGTCGCCGCCAAGGCGTCGAAGGGAGCAGCACCGGCAAGCGGTACGGGCGCACCCGCTCGCCTACACCAGGAGCTGCGATGCCGGCGAGGGGCCAGAACAGCGAGTAGATGAGGGCACCGGAACCAAAAGCCAAGGCGCTTAGTTTGGCGAGCATTCCCAGCCGACACAGGAGAACAAGGGCCAGGATAGATCAGAGTGCCGCAGATCCTGCTGGATTGTCTTCGGCTCCTTGCTATCACTCTATGGAAATACGGTAGCTAAATGAATTGCCGGCGCGCCCCACCCAACGGCGTGGGGATCTGCCGGTTGTCGGCCCATCGCGGGGCGCAAGTCGCACCGCGTCAAAGAGTGGTGCACCAACTCTGATCGGCGACGTATGGTCAATGCAGGATACTCCGTGGTGCCGATCCATTCCGAGAGGTAGCGCAACCCTATGTCGAGGGCGTGTCTTCAAACGGTCAGGAGGTAGTGCAATGGATTCAGGGGACTAGCCTCAGGCGACGTGGAGGCCCTAATCCCCTGTGAAGAGTCATCGTTGTATGTTGAGGCGCCTACTTCTTTTGAGGTCGTCCTCAGACCTGTGAGAGGCAGTAAAGGGCAAGAGGGGTTCCGAACTATGGCAAAAATGGACCACGCGATGAGACCAATTGATAATTCACTTTATTGCAGCCGAGGGAAGCTCGACGCATGACAACCGGGCTGGTATCTGCGGAGACGGCAATCCCGCAGCTCCTCCGCGAGAGCGGAAATCTTGTCTATCGGATGGGCTTGTCCCTATGCGGCTCGCCTCAAGCCGCCGAAGACTTGGTTCAGGAGACGTTTCTGCTGGCGTTTCGTCATTGGAACCAGTTCGATGGTCGGTCCAAGGCTTCGACGTGGCTCTACAGCATCGCGGTCAGAGCCTGTCGGCGCCTTAAGCGTTTGCGCTCCGGCGAGCCGCGCTACCTGGAATCGCTCTCTCAGCTCCTCCCGAGCGGGGAGCAGCAGGTTCCTGACATCGCTTCGTCGGAGGAAGGGCCGATGGATGCTCAGTTGCGCCGCGAGGCCCGGGAGACCCTCGAACACGCGATCGCCGACCTGCCAAGAGCTTTTCGGATTCCCCTGGTGCTCAAGGATCTTGCGGAGCTGAAGGTGTCGGAGGTGGCGGACATCATGGGCCTCAAGGAGGCGACCGTCAAGACCCGGGTCCACCGCGCCCGGCTCCGATTGAGAAAACATCTGGCTGAGCTGCTGCCTGGACGGGAGGCCCCTGCGCCGAACCATTCGCGACAGATCTGTCTGGATCTCTTGAGCGCCAAGCAAGAGGCCCTTGATCGCGGCGCTGCTTTCCCGCTCGGTGAGCAAGAGCTCTGCGCGAGATGCGCGGCTCTCTTCGCGACCCTCGATCTCGGCCGCGACCTCTGTCTCGACATCGGCCGCCGGGATGATCTCCCTCCCGAACTCAGCCGGCTGCTTCTCGAACGGTTCGAATCGGAAGGGCAGGAGACTTTGTCACTTCGCTCCTGACCTGTCAGACCCTTCGTGGCAAGGGATTCTGTTCGTTGGCGATGAAGCGCCAAGGGGTGCTTTAGGCTAACGCTTGCTCTAAGTCGGCGATCAAGTCCTGCGGCTCTTCGAGTCCGATCGACATACGGATCAACCCTTCGGTGACGTTGCCGCGGCGACGTTCTTCGGGGGTCAAGGGCGAGTGGGTAGTCGACGCTGGGTGGACTGCCAAAGTCTCGACTCCGCCGAGGCTGACGGCGTGGATGATGAGACGCAGGGAGTCCAAGAGCTGACGCCCTGCCTCGAGACCGCCTGCAACCTCGAACGACAGCATGCCGCCAAAACCTTGCATCTGACGTTTGGCAACGGCATGGCCGGGATGGTCGGGGAGTCCAGGATAAAACGTGGTTTCGATCTTCGGATGCTGATCGAGGAATTTGGCGATCTCCATGGCGCTGGCGTTCTGGCGATCGACCCGCAAGCCGAGGGTCCGCATGCCGCGGTGGAGTAGCCAGGCATCGTGAGGACTCGGGCAACCGCCAAAAATCTTTAGGTAGGGCCAAACCTGGTTGATCCATTCCCGGCTACCCACCGCGGCGCCAGCGATGACGTCGGTGTGGCCGCCGAGGTATTTGGTGGCGGAGTGGATCACGGCGTCGATCCCGAGTTCGATCGGCCGGGTGTTCCAGGGAGACGCCCAGGTGTTGTCCGCGAGGGTGAAGATCCCGTGGCGGCGTGCGATTTCGGCAACTGCCGCAAGGTCTGTGATGGCGAGGGTTGGGTTGGCCGGTGTCTCAACGTAGATCAATTTGGTGTTGGGACGCAGTGCTTGTTCAAATGCGTCAGGGACAGCTGGGTCGATGAACGTTGTCTCGACGCCAAGCGGTGGTAGCACGTGGTCGAAAAGCTCGGTCATGCCGGCGTAGAGGCAGTTTGCCGCAACCACGTGATCACCACTGGCGACCATCGCCATCACCGCCGTGACTCCGGCGGCCATCCCGGACGAAAATGCCAGAGCTGCTTCGGCGCCTTCGACGTCGGCTAGAGCCAGCTCCAAGGCGTGGGTGGTGGGGTTGCCCCAGCGGGTGTAGAGATGGCTCGGGCCAGTTTGTTGGCAGAGCTCGGCGCCGTGGGCCGCGTTATCGAAGCTGAAGGTCGAGGTTTGGTAAATCGGGACCGAAATCGCGGTCGTGTCATTGGATTCGAGTCCGGCGTGGACCAACCGCGTGGAAGGGCCCCAGCCGGTATTCGCCTGCGGCTCTGCTATGGGTGGGCGGCGACGATCGTCCATGGTGGTCTGTCCTATGTCGAATTCGGCGCGTCCTGGCCAGCGCCGAGGAGGTGGATGAGTTTGGCAACGGGATCATTTTCGGGCAACAAGAGCCTATACCGTAAACTAGGCGCCGTCTTCACCCTAGCGCCGTCTTCCAGTAGCGCCGTCTTCCAGTAGCGCCGTCTTCCCGTAGCGCCGTCTTCCCGTAGCGCCGTCTTCCCGTAGCGCCGTCTTCACATCAGTCGTCGCTTCCCCAGCCCGCTCTCCTGGAGCCGCTATTCGAGTCTGTTGATGAGCCCCACCAAACCCAGCAACAACTACCAGCGTATCTATGCCACGGTGCGCCGAGTGCCCGAGGGTAAGGTTGCGACCTATGGCCAGATCGCTGTGCTTGCCGACTTACCAGGTCATGCCCGGCAAGTGGGGTATGCCCTCAACGCCCTCAACGACGACACCGTCCCTTGGCATCGGATCATCAATGCACAAGGCCGTGTCAGCCAGCGCTCCGAGCCGGGTTGGGATGGCTACCAACGGTCTCGGCTCGAGGCTGAAGGAATTGTCTTCAGCGATCGTGGGGTGATCGACCTGAAACGGTTTCGGTGGCAAGGTTAGCGTCGAGTAGGCAGGTTGTTCTGAACCCGAGTGTCGAGGACCCATGAAGGATACGGCCGCCGAAGAGGCCTTCACGAAGTTCGCAATTCGTGAATACGGCCGCCGAAGAGGCCTTCACGGAGTTCGCAATTCATGAATACGGCCGCCGCGGGGGTGACCCGGAAAAGTTTTCTCACTCGCTCGGCCGCCGCGAGGGTGATCCAGAAACGTTGCCTGGCTCGATCGGTCGCCGCGAGGGTAACCTGGAAGCGTTGCCTGACTCGCTCGGCCGCCGCGAGGGTGATCCGGAAACGTTGCCTGACTCGATCGGCCGCCGCGAGGGTAACCTGGAAACGTTGCCTGACTCGATCGGCTGCCGCGAGGGTGACCTGGAGTTGTCGCCTGAGTCGCTCGGCCGCCGCGAGGGTGACCCGGAGCCGTTGGCTGAGTCGCTCGGCCACCGCGAGGGTGACCCGGAGCCGTTGGCTGACTCGCTCGGCCGCCGCAACGGCTTCTCAGTGATCTCCAGCGGGCGTTCTTTCGTGTGGGCTCGGTTTCGGCACCAGGGCGCACCCCCCTTTCCGGAGTCTTGTCAATAACTAGAGGCTGGCGGATTCAGCTGTTTCTTGGCGCTGAAGCGCCAACAGGCGTTACCGCAAGACGGGATCTAGACGAGCTCGCGGATGTACTTCTCCTGCACCAGTCGCCAGAAGACGACAAAAAATGCAGTCAATGGAATCGCCAGAATCATGCCGGTGATGCCATTCAACGCCGAGCCCCAGAAAAAGATGGCGACAATGATGGCCATGGGATGGAGGCCGGTTTGTTCACCCATGATCCGCGGCGTCAGGACGTAACCTTCGATCGTTTGGACAACGGTGAAGACCACCATCACCCCCAGCACCATGCTCCAGCCGCCGCCCGGCTGAAACAAAGCCAGCGGTAGGGCAATGCCGAGACCAACCATGCTGCCGAGGTAGGGGATGATGTTGAGGAAGCCGAGTAAGAGCCCGAGGAGCAGGCCGTAGCTCAGCCCGACAATTTCGAACCCGATGGCGAACAGCACACCCTGCATCAGCGCAATCACAAATTGACCGCGGAAGAAGGCAACGATGATTTCGACGAACTCATTGACCAAATAGGTGATGTTTTCGCGCGTCTCGGGCTTGAGGAAGGGTAAAGCGGCGCTGGACCAGGTACGGGTCTGGGCTTTGAGGTCGATCAACAGGAAGAAGGCGACGTAGACTGGTAGGACCGCCCAGCCAGCGAGGCTGCCGAGGGCACCGAAGATACCGGCGCCAGCTGACAATGCCTTGATGCCGACCATCCGCAAGCCAGAGAGCACGGCACCCTCTTTGCCCTCGACGGCGGTGGTCAACTTGTTGACGATGTCGTATTCGGCGACCAGTTTGGGCCACCGCAGTTGGACTTGTTCAACACCGGCCTTCCACCATTCCGGGATCCGCGAGATCAGATCTGATGCTTGATGGACAATGATGTCACCCAAAAACCAACCGAGGGCGACGATCGGGATCAGGATTGCCAAGAAGACGCCGATCAAGGCGACCGGGCTGGGGAGCTTGAGCTTGGCGACAAACCAGTCGTAATAGGGCTTGAGCATCATGGCGATGATGCCGGCCACAGCCAGCGGTAGGAAAACATGCGAAAACGTGCTGAAGAACTGGCCGATCAGCCACAGAAGGGCGGCCACGGCGCAGACGATGACAAACACCGACAGCACTGTGACGGCGGAAGCCAGAGTCGCCTTCTGACGGCTGCTGAAGGTCAGGCCGTGTTCGAACCTCGACTCCAGCTTGCCGCCGAGCTTCGGTTCGTCGTGCCGAGTTTCGGCGGCGTCATGGCTTGAATCAGCGTTGGCCATTGGTTTCCTCTTTCGTGCCGTGAACAGTAGATACCAGTTTGTCCATGATGAGTGTTCGCAACAGACCTGTCGAGTATTCGGTCGCGAGAAGGTTTCAGGCGGCGGAGCGAGACGCTTCGTCGGCTTCGCCGACGTGCTGACGCCAAGCTTCGAGTCCTCCGGCCAGTGGCCGAATCCTGTGGATTCCCTTTCGCCTCAGCAGAAGCGCCACCCGGGCGCTCGAAGCCTCATTGGGTCATGTGCAGAAGAGCACAATCTCCTGGCCCTGTGGAATCTCCCCGGTCCGAGTGTCGACCTCTTCTACCGGCACATGCAGGGCACCGGGGATACTTTCGGGTTCAGCCTCGAATTCCACCGAATGGCGCAAGTCGACCACCACAATGTCTTCACCCTGGGTCAGCCGATTCTGAAGCTCAGCTGGGGTGATGCGAGCGATTCGCAGCTCGCGCAAGAAGCGTTGTCGCTGGACGTATTTGACCAGGATGTAGAGCACCAGGATGGCCAACAGCAGGCCGCCGACACTGGAACCAAGCTCGGCGATCCGTTGCGAAAGCTCTTCCAATTGGTGGCCGAAGACAAAGCCGAGGCCACCAAATGCGGTGAGCCAGAGCAGGGCACCCAGTGCGTCGTAGATTAAGAACCGGCTGAGGCGCATACCGAAGATACCGGCCAACGGCGGTGCCACGGTGTTGAAGCCGGGAAGGAACTTTGCCACCAACAGTGACCGGGCGCCGTGGCGAGCGAACAGATCCTCGGTGCGGCGGACGCAGGAGTCGGGTTCCAGGGAGATGCGGCACAGCAGATTCAGCACCTTGATACCGCGCCGTCGTCCGAGCTGGTACCACAGCAAGTCGCTGAGTACCGAAGCCGCCACCGCCAGGGCCAAGGCAAGGCCGAGGTGGAGCTGCCCGGTGCGGACGAGGGCGCCGGCGGCTAGCAGGAAAGGTAATGCCGGTACCGGCAAGCCGATTTGCTCAGCGAAGACAAAACCGAACAACACCAGATATCTGTAGCGCAGCACGAAGTCCAGGACGTCTTCCAAGCCGAGCTCCTAGTGGTGTGTTCCGTGCGCTTTCGGTGCCGTTGTTGGGGTCGATTCTTCGAGTCGGACTTCCTGGCGTTCGATACCGGCGCACCCGGGGCGGGAAAGGTCGACTCGCCACAATCCCTCGTAACCGTGGATCAGCAGCTCGCCGTCATGGTCGGCGATGTCGAGTGCGGGGTAACAACTGGTCTCCGCTCCGAGCTCGATCAACAGCTCTGGCACCGTGTTGCTGTGGCCAACCACCAGGATGGCGGAGTCAGCCGCGTGCCGCGCTTTCATGTCCTTGAAAAACTTGGCTATCTTGTTTTTCGTCTTGATGGTGCGGTCGTCCGGGCTGATTGGCACGCCGGTGGCCTTGGCGAGGGGCAGACCGGTAGCTAGGGTGCGGGTTGTTGTGCTGGTGTAGATCGCAGCAATTTTTACCTCGCCGAGTTGTTTCGCTAGCTGCTCGGCGCGTGCACTACCTGTGCAGGTCAACGGCTGGAACGCGTTGAGCTCCTTCGTTTTTGGCCAGGCGGTCTCTTTGTCGGCATGGCGTACCAGGTAGATCGTTTCCAAGGCACTGGCTGATCCAGCCAGCAGGAAGATGGGGAGGGCAACCAACGCACTCGCCAGCCATGAACGGTTCTTCATCGCGTGAGCTCCTCGGGTTCGAGTGGATTCCTACGGATTGTATCGTCAATTGCGTCGATGAGTTTCCAAGCTTGATGAGTCATGATTGATGGGGCATGATTCAATCGCTCGGTTGCGTAGCGGTTCGTGGCGCAGACCAGTTATGCTTGCTGAGTGAAGACTATCGGCCGTCACCTGATCGCAGAATTTTATGGCTGTGATGCAGCCATCACCGGCGACATCGAAGCCATCCGCCAGCACTTGAACGCTGCTGCTGAAATCGTCGAAGCGACGGTGGTGGGTGAGGCGTACCATCGCTTCGAGCCCGATGGCGTGACAGGTGTGGTGCTCATCGCCGAGTCCCATCTGTCGATTCACACCTGGCCTTCTCGTGGCTACGTGGCGGTCGACATCTTCACCTGTGGCGGCCTCGATCCGCGACCGGGTTGTGAGCTGTTGGCCGCGGCGATGGGCGCCGAACGATTGCGTTATCAGGAAATCGTTCGTGGATTACCCGATGAGATCTCGGGCGATACAACCCTGCTGCCTGACGACGTCCTGGTGATGACAGAGCTCGGGCAAGCGCGCAAACTCCGTTGAAGTGGCCGTTAGGGGTCGGTCGGTCTTGTGGGCTGCGCCGCAGCTCCGGGAACTCGCCGGATCTTTTGTGAAGCGCCTAAGTCGTTGTTGTGCCACCTGAATCGAGATTCCATGGGCATCGCAGCTCAAACACGCTCGCTGCTTGCTCGCTCCACAAGACCTCTCCCCTTGAACCGAAAATGGCGATACTGGATGATCCAGGAAACTCGGTTTTCGCCTCCCAGGGAGCCCCCTGTGGAGCGAGCACGCGGCGAGTATGTATGAGCAAGAGA
>JAJCXO010000237.1 GCA_029263395.1 Acidobacteriota bacterium
CCCAGCCGCGGGCCGTAGTGCAGATTCCCCGGGCCGAGAGGCGTGGCGGCAAACTCCCCCTTGTGACTGCGCAATGAGAGCGCAAGATCATCGGCCATACCCTCGTCGAGCCAGGGTGGCAGTGGGGTATGGGTCGCCTCGAACTCTCGCAAGATTCGCCAATTCAGGAGATGCGTCAGCTCATGGATCAAGATCGCCGAGAATTCACGCTTCGATTTCTTGCCGGGGTACATGAAGATGAATTCCGGTGATGAGAAGTAAGCGTTGCTCGCCGTGTCGATCTTGTGCCAACGCTGGAACCCCTGGAAGATTTCGTGCGTGTCGAGGATCACGACCGAGCCGCTAATCGCCTGCTCGGGACCCAGGCCGAAGCGGTTGGAATAAAGCTCGACATGGCCCTCTGCAACCGGTGCCAAGTAGTCCAGAAGACCCCGGTCAACAACCAGGCTGAAGACCTCGTAGGGCCCCCAAGTGTCCTTGTGCCAAGCTTCACCGGGGACCTTGAGGAGCTCGAGTGTGGTAGCGGCAGCCCCTGCCTCGGGAACCCTGGTAAGCACAACATCCAACGGTCTGCGGGGTGTCTCCAGATCTACCCAGCCGAGCTGATCGCCATAACGCACCTTGACCCACGGCGTGCGAGATTCGAGCACAGCCAGCGTGCTTTCTGGCAGCATCGCCAGGACGCGAGAGCTGGCAACCGGCTCCAAGTAGAGCGTTGTACCTTGCACAATCGTCGCCAATGACGGGGCCTCAGCCGGCTCTATCGACCAGCCGGCGGGCTGGCCGTGGACTTTCGACGCCCCTGAACCGTCCGTCTGCACACCCACTTCCTGGGCGACGACGGTAGAACCACCGAGCAGCAAGTGTAGCGCCAGCAGACCCTTCGCCAGCAAGCGTGTCGTCAGCAAGCGTGTCACCAGCACAGTGCTCCAAGACAAAACCGGTCTCCGCTGCGAGGCACCGTGTCCCAATTTCGAGGCACCGTGTCCCCAAAGCAAGGCACCGTGTCCCCAACAACTCATGCCGGTCTCCTCACATCCTCAGCCTAGAGGTTGCAAACCTTGCGCCTGGTCCGTCAACTCGATCTCATGACCGAGGTGGGCCCCTGCCAGCCAAACGATGGTCTGCAATTCAAGTGCCCGCCGCAACTCGTCGAGCGCTTTATGCATCCCTTTGAGGTGGGAGACATCCATCGCTGGATGTTCGCTCTGCCCTGCGTCTCGCCCAGTGCTGCCGCGAACTGGAATCTTCCAGGTCACTAACGGCACTTGTAGCTTGTGGAGATAACTTCGCACTTGGAACTCGCTAGACCGGCTATCGTCCGTCACCTCCCCCGACCGGATCAAAATCACTGCGCGGCGCTGGTCACCGGTTGCGGCAACCACTCCAGCGATCGCCACCGCATCCGCCAGTTGATGCTGTGGAGCAGGCAACTCCATTTCCTTGAAGCTGGCTCGGGTCAGGACTTCGAACAACGAGCCATAACCTTTATCCGGCGGGGGGGTCATGCCCCGGACGCGCGACCTCACCGGCTTCCGAATTCGAATCTCGAGGGCGCCTGAAACCGGCACCTGCTCGATGTCGATCGGTGCAAGCCCCTGGCCAGCCACCTCACGCTTGCGGCCGACGGTGGGAAACACGAACCGGACTCGATCACGGTCGTCGACCACCGGTAATCGTACCTGGGGAACACGAACTTTGGCCCGATATTGGAGATACTGGTTCCAAAGACCCCTCAAACCGTTTAGCGTCGCCTCCGATCGTTCACGGACGACAAGAAGATTGACCGCTCCGCGCTCCACCGCCACCACTTCCAGGGGTTGGCCGCGCTTCTCGAACCAGCCGGTCATGTCCTCGACTTTAGGCAGGCGCTTGCCACCCTGCACCACCACTGCGGTCAGCTCGGTGCTGACTTCAGATCCAAAGGTCCCGCCAAAAACGACTTCTGCATGAGCCCTGGAAGTATCGGAGAATGTCAGCTCAGCACGCAAAAAATGCAAACTCGCCAGGTCATGGGCTGGTAAAGGAATCGCGTCCACCTCAGTAAACGGCAGGGGTCGGCCATCGAAAGTCAGCTCGACTTTCGGGGGTCCTCGATGATCGAGGGCGGTCCAGATCAAGCGAGCCTTGGACGACGTGTCGCGATGGTCGACCACGAGACGCGCTTCGATCCGTTGCCGTGGCAGGTTGATCCACTGGCGAATCGTCTGGAGCTCTCGACGTTGGCCGTCGTAGGCGACCGCCGTCAATTCCCGCGGCGCCAACTCCTCGCCGAAGTCACAGTTCAAGAACCACGGCGCATGGTGCAGCTCACCCACCAACTGGCCGTCGAGCTGAATCTCCACCGACGCAACCTGTTCGTTGACACTCACCTCCACTGCCTGGACGCCGGTCACCAAGCCGAGAAGCAGCGTGACGAACTCGATCATCGTCGGTAGTGGGAGCTCAGGTCCTGCCTATCTGGATCGGTCGACGGGTATAGGACGACTCGGAGCCAAGCTCGTCTCGCACCCCAACGGCCACTTTCTGCCGGCCCTTGCGCATCCGTAACTCGACCGAATACACATAGTACTGTTTGCGTGCAACCTCGATCTGTGCCGCCGGAATGGTGAGCGGGACAGCGGTTTGCTCCACCGGCGACATTCGCCCATTTTCGTCGATCACCGCCACCGAGAAGCGCAGACGCCCGGTGTGATTCTCGACCTGCGGTATCAAGGTGGTGTTGCCGATCGGCACTCGGACTTCGATCGGTAGCAGCCAGTGGTCTTCGTCGTCGTAACGCGCCGAGTCGAACCTCAGTTCGATGCCCATCGGATTGGAGTCCAATCCATAAAGCAGTGCCGCCAGGGTGCCCTCCGACAGGTGTGTCTCGGCCGTCTTGTCACGGTAGCCGGTACGGTGACGAACCTCGAGGCCCTTCTTCTTCACCTTGACTTCAATGTCGTGGTAACGACCATCGCCGCTATTCGCCGATGCATAGCCAAGCGAATAGTAGGTGCGGAAGTCCGAGGCCATTTTGGTCAAGCCACCAGCCAGGTTGTTGGTGTTGAAGGTCGCTAGGCCGCCGGTGTCGTGGGCCATCATCATCAGGCTTTCTTGCTGGCCCTGGATGCGGATGTAGTCGGCTTCGATCCGCGAGCCGGCGACAACGCCATCGGTGCCGCGGCTGCCGCCATACTCTGCCGACAAACTGGTGTGCGAGCGTAACCCTGCCGCCTCGAGAGTGTAGAACGTCACCCGGTTGGCGTTGGCGTTGGCGGTCAGTTCGCGGAACAATCGTCGGGTGTTGTAACGCCGTGCGCGCAACGAGGCGCCGGCCGCGGCATCACCAAAACGACTGTCGAGCATGAAAAATAGATCCTCGCCCGCGGTCATCGGAATACCGTCCGAAACATGCAAAATCGCCTTGCGGCCGGGCAGCCCAGCCAACGAGCTCACCAACTCTTTGAGGTTACGCACGGTCGTCTGGACGTCAAAATGGAGAGACTGGGAGTAGAGGTCGATGTGCGCCTCGGCTTCGATGGCCGTCGGCGCATCTTCGAACCGACGCAGCACGTTGCGGCGCTCGCTGTCCGCTTGGACCGCAAAACCCGACAGCGTCTCGATTTCGAGCAATTCGTCGCTGATTGCCCGCACATCGGTGGTGAACGGATGGCGGACATGCAGTGACCGATCGAAGGTGACCAGCATCACACGGTCACCAGGGCCGACATTCTCATAGAGAAACTGCCGAGCTTGACGCACCACCTTGTTGCGATTGAACGGCTTGAGGAAGAGATTGTCGAAGTAAAGCACCAAATGCAGCTTTTGATCCTCCGGCACCTCCAACTGTTGTTCTTTCAAACTGAGCTGCGGTAGACGTTCGACCAGGGCGTCAGGATCGGTTTTAGGCTCCACTCCGCCGGTGGTCGGGCTGCCGTTCTCCACCGCATAAAAATTGCTGATTGCAACCGGTTTGCCATCCTCGAGTATCTCGAAGTCGTCACGCTTCAGCCCGGTGATTCGGTTACCTTTTTTGTCGGTGACATACACGTCGACATTGATGACGTTGACGTCAACGACGTCGACAAAAACCTCACCTTCGCTCTGGACGCCTTCGTCCGAGCTCTCTTGAGCGGAGAGGGCCAAAGTTGCCGTAAGCAGCAACAAGGCGGCCGAGAGGGTTGTCTTTGTCCAAGTTCGCAAGGGGAAATTCTTCACCAAAAGGCTCCTCGAAACGGATGTCTGTGCGCTGGATCGAACGCTGCACCGGCGAGACCTGTTCAACAGTAGACTAAATTCTTCTGCGGGGCGTCAAGCTCAAGGCCCAACCTCAAAATCCTGGATGACTCGACCTCAAAATCATGAATCGAACGCAACGCACTCTGATCGTCATCTTCGTGTTGGCCCTCAGCCTACGCTCTATTGTGCTCTACGAACGCTCGGCGGAACCCGGATTCGCGGTACCCATCGTCGATGCGGGGGCTTACGACCAGATGGCGCGTCAGCTGTTGGCTGGCGAAGGCGCCCATCCGCGCATGTTCTGGCAGCCGCTGTTCTACCCACTCACCTTGTCCGCCGTCTACGCGACGAGCGGCGGCTCGATCCTGGCGGTCAAGGTCCTGCAGGCGATCCTCGGCGCGATCACTTGCTGCCTGACGTTCGTGCTGGGAAAGAGACTCTTCAGTTATCGCGTCGGCCTGATTGCCGCGGCGTTCACAGGGTTTTACGGACCGTTGATCTTGTTCGAAGGCGAGCTCTTAGCCGCCAGCTGGGCCGCCTTTTGGTCGGTCGCTCTGGTGCTGAGTTTCACGCTGGCTGGGTATCGGACCCGGCCAGCCGTTGCTCTCGGCCTCGGAGTCGCCAGTGCTCTGGCGGTGCTCGCACGGCCATCATTCCTCCCCTTTGTAGGCGTCGCGTGGTTGTGGCTGCTGTGGCGGAGCCGATCATCCGCCGCTGAGCCCGACGCCAAAGACGAATCCAAGGTCGGAAAAAACTGGCGCCAACCGGTGGTGTTGGCAGTAGCGGGCCTGGCGGGATTTGCAGCGATCACACTGCCGGTAGCCTTCGCCAGCAAACAGGTCACCGGCCACTTTGGTTTTCTCCCAGGATCCGGTGGGCTCAACAGCTTCATCGGCAACAACCCGAACAGCTGCGAGACGCTGAGTGTTCGACCAGGCGACGCTTGGGGCGAGTTGATCAATCTGCCGGCAAGCCACGGGGTGGAGGGTTATGCCGAGCGCAATCGCTTCTTCTACGGTCAAGTGGCCCAATATCTACGTCAACAACCGTTCGACTTCCTCACCGGGATGACGGAAAAAGCTCTACGCTTCGTCAGTTCCAGGGAGTTGCCGCGGAATATCGACGTCTATTTCACCCGCGGTGAATCCAAGGTACTTGCCGCGCTGAGCTGGAAAGCTGGACCATTCGGTTTCCCGTTTGGGCTGCTCTTCCCCCTTGCACTCTTGGGGGTCGTGCGGGAATGGCGTCGGCTCGGATCACCTCTACTGCTATTCCTGACCTTGTATCCGCTGGCGATCGTGTTGGTCTTCGTCACCGCACGCTATCGGGTGCCGATCATCCCGGTTCTGGCGATTCCCGCCGCAGTTGGCCTATTGGAGATCGCCCAAGCGCTCACCGAACGTGGTCGCCGACTGGTGAGCACTAGCTCGATCGTCATCGTAGGGCTGGTGCTCAGCGTCCTGCCCGGGCCGTTTTGCGAAGAGTCTCTCAACATGGAGGCAGATTACTTCTACTGCCTGGCATTTGCTCAAGCCGAACGCGGGGATTCTGATGGTGCGATCACTCACTACCAACGCGCCTTGGAATCCGATCCCGACCTCGAGCAGGTCCACTACAACCTCGGTCTGCTTTATGCCGCTGGCGAAGAAATCGAATCCGCCACCAGCCATTACCGGGAGGCGGTACGTCTCGACCCGGACTTCGCCCGGGCTCACAACAATCTCGGCTCGGTGGTACAGAGCCAGGGGCGAGTCGAAGAAGCGATCGGCCACTATACGACCGCAATCCAGGCCGATCCAAAACTTTTGCCCGCCCAGCGCAATCTAGCCAAAGCTCTGTTGAGCCTGGGACGAGGGCAGGAGGCGTTGACCCAAATCGATCGGCTGGCAAAGCTCCAGCCTAACAGCGCGGATCTTTCGTTCTGGCGCGGTAGCGCCTACCTACAACTCGGTGATTTGAATCGCGCCGCCGAAGCTTTCCGCCAGCATCTCGTCGGAGAGCCTAGAAACGCCCAGGTCCACAACGATCTCGGCACGGCATTGATTGGTCTGCGAGAGTTCCCTGACGCGATCGAACACTTCGAGAAGGCGATCGAGATCTCCCCGGACCACCTTCAGGCCTACAACAACGCTGGCGCCACCCTGGCAATGACCGGCGACTTCCAAGGGGCCCGCTACAAATTCGAAGAAGCCGTGCGTCGCGGCCCCCAATATGCCGACGCACGCTTCAACCTAGCGACGATCCTCCTGCGACTCGGTGAGACCACAGCCGCTATCCAGGAGTTGCGCCAAGTGCTGAAGATCCAACCGGATCATCCACGGGCGGGAGCTCGTCTACAAGCAATTCTGGCGGAGGCGCAGGCTTCGAACCTGGCAAACTGAAGACCTTGAGATATACTGAAAAGAGGTCTCTTTAAGATTGACCAAGAGACCTCTTTTGAAAGACACATGAGGCCAAGTGGAGACGCCATGGAAACTGTCGGACTGAAGGATTTGAAGTCCAGGCTCAGCGAGTTAGTCAACCGCTGCAAAATGGGGGAGCGGGTCATCATTACGGACCGCGGGCAGGAAGTCGCCATGCTCACACCGTTGAGTGATTCTCGACGGGCGGCACTTGCAATGCGCAGCTCAGGTCAAGCGAGCTGGAGCGGTGGCAAACCTAAGGGACTCCACGGTATCAAGGTCCGTGGCGGCTCAGTCGCTCGAACGGTCATCAACGACCGACGATGATCCTCTATTTGGATACCAGTAGCCTGGTCAAACTCTATCTCGATGAAGACTACAGCGAGCTGGTCCATAGCTGGGCTGATCGAGCCGAGGTACTGTTCACTTCGCGAGTTGCCCTCGCGGAGGCAGTTGCTGCCTTTGCAAAACGTTGGAGGCAGGGGCATTTCGCTGACCAAGACTTCGAGGCAACACGCAACGCCGTGATGGACGACTGGCCCAGCTTCAGCTCAGTGGACGTAGACGAGGTCGCGGCGGCGGAGCTTGCAGCCCGTCTCACACTACGCGGCTTCGACGCGATTCACCTTGCTGCCGCGATCGGGGTCTTCTCTCGAGCCGAGGGGGCACCAACGTTTTTTTCGTCCTTCGATCGTCAGCTCAACCAAGCCGCCCGGCTCGAAGGTCTCGCCGTTCTCGACGGAGACAGCAAGGCATATCCGCTCGCCTTCGATGGTTCGATGGAGGTTCACGAGCCCGGCGCCGAGGTGTAACCTGACAATGGCAGATTCTGCAGACCTAGGTCTCGCCAACCACGACACCACGCATATACATGCCAGCACCGAGTCGACGCACGCTAACTTCGGGATCGTCGACTGCAAGCTGGAGCAGATAGCGGCCAGGTGTTGCCGGGGTCCAGGGGTGAGTCCAAACGGACCAGCCACCGTCCGTACGCACGGGTTGATCAGCGACCGGTTCTAGGTTCCCACCTGGGAGCACGCGGAGTTGTAGCCGACCCTTGGAAGGATCGCCACCCCAGTCGATGCCGACGATACGGAAACGGATCTTGCCGTCGACCCGCCAACGCTCCACCCGGATCGGCATCGCAGCACGATCGACAATGGCAGGGAAGTAGTCCGCGGCTCGTTTGGGGACTCCATCTTGATGGGTGCGAGCCGCAAACTCGAGCATTTGAGAGGTCGCCGGCTGGTCGCCGTCGACCCACTCGATCCGCTCGACCCACTTGATGCAGCAGCAACCGTACCAACCCGGAACCATCAATCGCACCGGATAACCGTGCTCGGGGGTCAACCGGCTGCCGTTCATGTGTGTCGCAAGGAACGCACTGGCTGATTCCAACTGCTCTGGAGTGAAAACCCAACTGCAACCGGCCTGTGAGTTAGTGGACTCCCTGGAGTGCGCGTCGAAACCGGTGATCCGCACCGCCTTGGCGGTCGGCAGACGCTCGACTCCGGCTAATACCTGTGACAGCGGTACTCCAGACCATTCCGCGGTACTCATCAAGCCGAAGCGGGTGGCGCGACTGTTGCCCGCACACTCCATGAGATGGACACCCATCTTGCTAGCGCGCTGGGCAAGATCATCCGGAACCAGCGTCAGTGACTTTCGCACCAAGCCGTCGATCTGGAGTTGCCATCGGCGTGAAGGATCGAGCTGATCGGGAACTTCAGTCCTTAGGAAGAACTCGCCGGTTGGAGTGATCCGACGGTCGGGCTCAATGCGCGATAGGTCCGTGTACTTACGAGCGTCGAGTCCACTGGCAATCAGTGTACCGAGAGGATCTTGGGGCTCAGCGGCAAAGGCGAGGTCGCTCAGGCGTTCGCCGACCCACGGCGGATCCTGGCCGGCGAGGACCTGATCACCAAAGACGTGACTCGCGAGCTCGCCCAGACCCAAAACCGAGCCGGCTCCCGCGGCATACCGGAGGAAAGTCCGACGACTGATACGGGTCCGCGACACCTCGCTCACGGGTTGGCCTTCAGCCAAGCCCGAGCCTTTGCCAACTGCGGTAAATCCGCGTCAGCGTGGCGCCAGGCCTCCAGAAAACGTTGGTAGGCACGACGAGCGTCGCTTTTACGCCCACCTTGGACCCAAGCCCGTGCAATGCCGTAAAGCGCGTGTCCGCTGTTGGGTCGATCATCCAGCACCTCTTCAAAGGTGGCTTTAGCCTCGTCCCATCGACCCGCTCGTAGGTATGCCTCAGCGAGGCTTTCCCGCACCGGTCTGGAATAGTGGGGCGGCTCACCGTACCCGAGGCCGATCTCCATCGCCGCCGCCTGACGCAGCTGCTCGATTGCACGATCATGCTGACCTTGGCTGCTCAACACAACACCACCCAATTCCACCGCCGCGATCGCCACGATCCGTCGTGCAGCCTCGAAGTACCAATCCGAGCCTAGTTCGGTTTGCAGCTGGGAGAGCTTGACGCCGAGGCCCAGCAGCTTCTGAAACCGAACCGCCGCTTCTTGGGCGTCACCACGTTGTATTGCTGCCATGCCACGACTATATTCGAGCAACCCGCCAAGATAGTTGGCGCTCAGATGGCTGGGAAAACGCCAGGTCGAGAGCTTAGTCTCGAGGATCTCAGCTGCCTTGTCCCACCGACCGTATCGCATGTGGAGGCGAGTCTCGGCACTCCGGCCGCTATAAACGATGAACCCCAGGCCTACCGCGGCAGAGCGTTCGATCTCGACTTTCAGCTTGCTCAAGGCAGTGGCCCACCGGAGTCCCTCCTCATAACGACCGTCTTCGGCGCAATTGGCGACCAAATAATCGAGGTTGTGAGTGTAGTTCCAGTTATCGATTACATCGACGCCGCTCTTCTCGAGGTAGCTTTGGTCAAACTCGAGCGAACGTATGAAGGCTTCGTGGGCCTTCTCATACTCCCCAATCTGGTAGTAGATATGGCCCGGCATATGCAAGATATGTCCTGACTTCGGGGCCAAACCAGGGAGCTTGCGGGCACTCTCGAGCGCAGCTTCGGGGTTGGGGCCATACTCATGGACATGGATCCAATAATGATGAACGGCCGCCGCCTCCGGCTGGGTCTTCAAGAGAGTCTGCAGCATGTCTCGCGCCTGCTCGAAGCCACTCTCTCCGCCTTCTCCTGGACTGGTTGAATAGCCGCCACCCACTTCCGTCACCAGAAACTTGATCAGGAACAGTTTGGCTTGTAGATCGTCAGGATACGCATCAACCAATGCCTCCATCTCGCGTACGAACGCGGCTTGACCGGCTTGGCCACCTGCAGCATTGAGCCGCGATATGGCTCGGATGTAACGCTGTTCACGGTCACTGGCCTGGGCTGCCAACGCTTCCGCCTTGGCCAGGGTCTGCTCGCGTTCCTCGAGATGTTCACGTTGGTTGTAGTTGAGGGACATGAAGAGCCCCCAATAGGCCATGGCCACCGAGTCATCCTGCCGTATCGACTCGCGAAAGGCACGATAGGCCTCAAAATCCCAAAAACAATGCAGGAGGTTGAGCCCTTGGTTGAAATACTTCTGGGCCAGCTCGGACTCGGTAGTGATCGCCATGGTGGCAGTACCAAGGCCATCCATTAGCGGCGGTGGTGGCAAGGAGGAGGCGGGCAGACGCGAATTGTGGGCCCCGTAATGCTGAGACCCCTGATGCTGGGCACCCATCGGTATGGCGACCGAGCCGATCAACCAGGCCAAGACGATTAACCGCTGCCACCTTGCACCCTGTTTCGAGCGGGCCATCTAAGGTACTCGCTCCAGGGTGCTAGATCCCTGCTGCAGCCGATAGACGTATCCAGGCGCAACGCCGGTCAAGACTTGAACTTCGCCATTTGGCCAAGTGATCGTCAGATCGACAACATCGGCCTGGCCGGTGCCGAAGTGGAGCTGTTTGGGATTCTGAGACAAGTACCCCGATCCTCCTTGGACCTCGCGCAGCAGACTGAGGTTGTCCGTGTTGGCGACAACTCGGGCACCGATCGCATCACGGTTGCTGCCGCGCGCTGGATCTCCCTCGAGCCGCAACGCCAGCCAGCGACCACGCTTGGCAGAATCGTTGCGCAGCATTGTCGCTGGTGCATGGAAGTTGTTGACGGCGATATCCAAATCACCATCACCTTCGAGATCGAGGTAAGCGGTGCTGCGGGAGTTGCCGAGGAAATCCGCGCCGCTAGCTGACGACTGATTGCGCAGCTTGCCTCCGTCGTTGACATAAAAGACGTTGGATTCGCGGTCGTAGCTCAAATGGTGGTACTGGGGTTGACCGCTGCCTGTGTCTTCGTAGAACTGCGAAAAGAGCACGTTGTACTCGTTCGACCCATTGACGACGTAAAGATCGTCGTCACCATCGTGATCAAAATCGAAGAACTCACCATCCCAAGCCCAGCCGGTGGACGTCTCTCCACGTTCGACGTCAGCCGATGGCTGATAACCCGCCAGCTGTCCCTCAGGAGCGTGGGACATGTAGAGCACATTCGACTCCTGTACCAACATGGTTGCCATCGTCTCGTAGCTGAAGTCCAGCGGCTTGCCGACATCGGGCAGTACGTATTTGTTGTCTTTCACCATGGTCGCGATGTTCGATACATAAACCTCTGGAAAACCGTCAGCATTGAGGTCGGAGATACCAACATTCATGGAGTGAAACGCTTTGTTCATTCCGAGCTCGTCCGACACATCCTCAAAGCGGATCGCACCCCCAACCTCGCCGACGTTGCGCAAGAAGGCGTTGCGACCGTAGTCGTTGGCGACGATGAGATCCTGTCGTCCGTCGCGGTCAAAATCGGTGTGCGACAGAGCCTGTGCCCAGCCCGTGTCCGCCGCACCGCTACCCTCGGTGACATTGGTGAACCGCATGCCTCCCAAGTTACGGAAGAGTTGATTGGGCAGACCGTTCTTGTTGTCCCGAGCTTGATTGGGCAAACTCCCCGCCGGGAAATCGCCAAAGTAGCCGACATAGACATCAAGCAATCCATCGCCATCGAAGTCACAGACTGCGGCCGGCCCCCCCACCAAGTCAGCCCCGCCAAGGCCTGCAACGTCCGTGAGGTCCTCAAAATCGGCACCACCAAGATTGCGGTAGAGACGATGGTTGTCGCCAACATAGGTGATGAGAATGTCCTGTAATCCGTCGTTGTCGAGATCCGCGATCAAGGGCTGGCGCGCCTCTCCTGTCGAGCCATCAGATCTCCGGAAATCGAGGCCCGCAGCTGCGGTCACGTCTCGGAATCCGCCATTGCCGTCGTTGAGCAGCAACGCGTTACCAGCACCACCTACAAACAACAGATCGACAAAGCCGTCCCCATCAACATCTTCGGCTGCAACGCCACCGCCCGAGAATGTCGGCGGACCAGAAAGGCGACTTCGGCGCAACTCGCTGAGCCACCGAGACGAGCGATGTTCGAAGGTGATTACGCTCGCGGTCGTGTGATCGACGAAATACGGAGCACCGGTGGCTACTTCGGCCGTCTGCGACGCAACAGCTGAAGAGATCGGGGCTGTCTCGAGCTTCACTTGTGGGGCGGCACGATGACGACCCGCCAATTCTGCGAGTTGCTGCTCGCCACGCTCGAGATCCTCTGGGCGGAGGTAGGGGGCGATACGCTGCGCTCGTGCATTGAGGCCGGCAAGTTGGAGCACCGCAACTCCATACTCCGAAACACTCTCGGTGAAGAGTTCGGCAGCAAATGGATCGAGGGTCATCGGTTGCGGCCCGGACCCTGAATAGGCACGGCCGAGATGCCACCAGTGGAGTCCGAAATCGCGGTAGGAGTCACAATCATAGGATTCGAGGGTCAGCCGATCTGCGGCTGGCAATCGAGGAAAGAGAAGCGCATCCTCGAACTTGTCGATCCGAGAGGGCAGCAGCTCTCCCACCGCAAGCTCGACATCGTGCGACCGAATGATCGAATGTCCTGCTTCGAGGGCCTTGCCCTGGCTGCGTTCTAGAAGGCCTCTTACGTAGCGATCTACAGATTGAAAGTAAGCTTCGAGAAGCTGCTCCATGCCCGCTTGATTCTGAGCCACTGGATACCGAGCATAAAAGCGCTCGATATTCCTCACGATGAGCTTCCACCGCTCGGCACTAGGGATGTCGTTGTAAGCTTCGTAAGCTGCCAGCTTTTCCGCCACCAGATTCATCAAGATTTTGGAACCACCCTGTGGTGAAACCGCGACCGCCGAAGTCTCCAAATACTCCGTCTTTGGGGCTTCTGTTTCGGCAGACCGCGGTGGCACGACGCGATTCCAAGATGTTGTAAACCGAGTCTCGCCGATTTCCACTTCGTCACTCCGACGAGCTTCGGCATCGGCGATGGACTGCACGGCCAACGCCAAAACATCGAGCATTTCCTTCAGCACATCTACAGCGGAAGGTGCCAGCGGAAGGAGTTGCTGCCCACCTTCGATCAAGGCGTCTTGTTGAACGCTGAGAACCACTCGCAGTGAGTAGGCGATCGACCCATACTGCCGCAGACGTACTTGGGAAACGCTGGCGGTGGTACCGTCCGGCAGTTTGACCTCGAGATCACCCGAGTCCGTCACACGACTTTGAAGTACCTGATCGATCCATGGCTGCAAGGCCTCAGCGTCTAGTTGCTCCTTCGCTTTGGCTGTCCGTGATGCATTACCCCAGACGCGAGCAACCAAGTCTTTCTGCAAGCTTTGCTTGGCCCGGCGGCCAGGTTCGGACAACGGAGTACCGTAGACAAAATTTTCGAATCGGTTGGCTGTCGAGGCACATTTGGCGTCGCTCTCGGACTCCAGCTCGAGCATCGCATTCAGAATCGACAGCGGCGAGTCTGGCGATAGGTTGGCTTCATCCGAGGCCTGAGCTGTCGCCGAGCCAAACAACAGAGCCAACAGCAAGGCCCGACGAATCGTGCAAAATATGTTGTTGGTCACCACGTCGCTGGTCTCATCGCAGACCTGTCTCATCACAGACCACCTGTTTCATTGCAGACCTGTTTCATCACAGACCTGTTTCATCACAGACCTGTCTTATCGCGAATCCATTTCTCATCGCGAATTTATTTGGGCCAAACCTATTTTGGCTTCTTGCAAATTCGGCTCCAGCGTCAAGGCCGCCCGGAAGCTTCTGGCCGCGCCCGCTCGATCCCCTGTAAGCATACGGATTTGTCCTACTCTGAGATGGGTCATGGCATGAACCGATGCCGGAGCATCGAGAGCCAGAATCGCGTCAAAATGGCGATTCGCACGACGTAAATCGCCAAGCGTTGCCAACAACATCGCCAATTGCAGGCGCTCACCCGGGTCATCTGGCGGGCGTGAATCGAGCACCTGGCCAATCTCTTCGATTACCTCACCCCGACGACCCAGGCTGATCAGACTCTTGACTCGCTCCATTCGAGCTTGTTGGTGCCCGGGGTCGATCTCGAGCACCCGATCAAAATGCTCGACCGCTCGCCCATGGCGTCCTGCTTGTTGCTCGACCGCGGCCAACCGCAACCGTGCGGGTAGAAGACTCGGCTGCAGTTCCAGGGCTCTCTCGAGATGCTGACGAGCCGCATCGAGCAACCCTAAACGACTTTCGACAATCCCCAGATCATGCATGAGACCGGGGTTATCGGGTGCCAACTGAACAGCCTCTTGGTATTGCTCGAGCGCCTCTTCGAGTTTGTCTATTGCGACATAGGCTGATCCAAGGCTCTGGCGAACGACCGGATCGTTTGGCTCGAGAGCCAACGCCTTGTGGTATTGGACCAATGCCTCTTCGTAGCGACCACTGTAGGTGGCATGCAGACCACGAGTCAGATGAGCGGCTGCGCTCTTGGTGAGGCTCGAAAGCTCTTCATCCCACGGATCCGAACAGGTCGGGCGCCCCCCAACACTCATCCGACGTGCTGCGCTGCGGTCAAGGTAACTCTGGGCCTCTTCTTGGCGCCCCAGACGCATCAATGTCTGCCCCAGCGGGTAGAGCACCTGAAGAGCATGGGGTTGTTCCACCAGGGTTTGGCGAAAGTGTTCGGCGGCGCTTTCTAGATCCCCGGTGGCTCGCGCAGCCTCGCCCAGGCCGTAACGCGCCGCCGCACAGGTCGCATCGGCTACGAGGGCCTGCTCGAAATGTGCGCTTGCAGCGGCGGGCTGAGCACGGGCAAGCTCTATCCGCCCGAATCGAAGGTGTATCGGCGCGCTACCTGGAGCCAGGCTGAGCGCTCGAGAGAGCGTCTCCGCCGAGGCGTCGAGCTGACCCTGGCGTTGATAGACCCCAGCCAAATAATAGAGCCATGCCGGGTTGTCCGGCGCGAGGAGCAGAGCGTTACGGTAGCAGGCGGCGGCCGGTGGTAGTAAGTCATAGGCGTGATAGAGCTGGCCCATACGGCCAAAATCCGTCGCCAACTCCGAAGGAGCTACCCCATTGGTCAACCGAGCGCCGAGACGAGCACGCTCGTCCCCCAGCTGTTTGCGGACACTCTCTTCGACCGTGGTCAGATCAGGGGTGGGCGGTGTCTCGAGGCCCGCAGGCAGCGGGCTGCCACAAGCCAACACGATGAACACCAACCCTAAGCAGGCCGCGGCTTCGATCTGCCGCCAACCACTGACAACAGAGTGGCGGCCGGCGCGTCTAGCGCTCGCCATCGGCTGGCTCTCCCGCCCCTTCGAGCACGGTGTTATATCGACCCACTTCGACGCTGAACTTCTCGAGACGGCCACTCGGCCATTCGACCCGTAGTGCTTGGATATCGGCCGAACTTCCAAGACCAATCAGTATCCGAGGATCCTTGGCCGACAAGTAGCCGCCATCGGTCCGTACCTGTCGCCAGAGGGTTGGTGCACTTCGACGCTCAACAGCGACTCGTGCACCAAGCATATCCCGCCCCCCCTCGCTGCCCACCAAACGTAGTCCCAGCCACTGACTGCCTGTGTCGAGTTGGTTGAGCAGGAGACTTGCAGGCCCATTGTTGTTGCTCACGACAAGATCGACGTCGCCATCGTTATCGAGATCTCCGGTCGCCAACCCACGACTCACCTGCGAGTCATGAAAGCCAGACGCCGTCGAAACATCTTCGAACCTAAGGTCGTCACCACCTAGATTTCTAAACAACAAGTTCGGCATGTGCAGCGGGTAGGGATCCTGAACCGCGACCAACTCTGGAATCTTCTTGACCGCACCATTGACCGCGACAATATCCAACGCACCGTCATTGTCGAAGTCCAAGAATCCAGTACCGAAACCGGTGCTGGTAAAGCTCGGGGTGCCAAGACCACTCGCCACAGTCGCATCGTCAAAGAAACCGGAGCCGTCGTTTAAGTAGAGGGTGTTGGTCTCTAGTGCCAGGTGCGTAACGAGTAGGTCGTCATCACCGTCGCCGTCGATATCTCCACTGGTGACTCCCATCCCGGCCTCTGCCATGCCTTCGAGGCTGAGAGCACTGCCGCGATTCAGTGCTTCGTCAACGAAGTGGCCATCCGATTGCTGAAGCCACATGAAATTCGGCATGCCGTCATTGGCAACGTAGAAGTCTGTTCGGCCGTCGTGATTGAGATCGCCACTGATCACACCTAACCCAGAGGCTGCTGCTGACGCGATGGTACCGCGAGAGCCCCAGTCTTCGAATATCCCGCCGCGATTGCGTAGCAATCGGTCGGCCTGCGGCCGATAGCTGATCGGACCACAATAGTCCGGCGCCCCGGTCAACGACTTGCACCGCTTGTTTCCCGTGATCTCAAAATCTACATAGTTGGACACAAAAAGATCGAGCCAGCCGTCTCGGTCGAAGTCGACAAAACTTGCCGAAACGCTCCAACGGGTATCGTCGGCGCCGACACGATTGGTGACATCCTCGAACGTGACCGTTCCGTCAGCAGCGACACCTCGGTTGTGCCAGAGCTGATTCGATCCCAGGTTGGTGATGTAGAGATCGACCCAACCATCATTGTCGAAATCGCCGGTAGCGACCCCCATGCCATAACCTGTAGCGCTGAGGCCGCTGCTCTCCGTGACATCGGTAAATCGTAAGTCACCATCCTCGAGGTCATTGCGATAGAGCCGATCGGTCAGCGGTTGCATCGCGGCTGACGCCGGGAACGTTGCCTCCGCTGAGGTTCCTGGCCCCAAAACAGCGCCCTGCACTAGGAAGATATCGAGGTCACCGTCGTTGTCGTAGTCCAATACCGCCACGCCGGATCCCATGACCTCAGCGATGTACAACTCACCGGACATGCCGTTGAAATGGGCGAAGTCGAGACCACGCGCTTCAGCTTCTTCGCTGAAAATCATGGGTTCTGAAGGCAAAGCGGGAGATGTCCCGGGCAAATCCGAGGAGTCGTCTCCGTCGCAGCCGATGGTCATTGACACCACGACAACGAACACAGCTCTAAGTACGAGGCCTAACCTACTGCCCACGCCATTGCCTCAAGGCTTGTTGAGCCAGCTGCTGCTGCTGCGCGGTGAGCTCGTGTGAGTAGTCGCGTAATGCAGTCTCCATCTGAATGGTCGCTTGGTCGAGCTGCTGCTGTTGCGCCAGAACAAAGGCATAACTCAGATGATGCAGCCCGGAAGGCTGCAGCTCGAGTACCCGCTCAAAGAGGGTCACAGCTCGGTCAGGGCGCCCGAATCGACTACTTAGCATTGCGACTTTGACCAACTCCTCGGCCTGCTCATCGAACACACCGCTGGCTACCATTGGGTCATAGATGTCGAGCGCCGCTGGTCCGTCTCCAGACCGCACCAAAGCTTCGGCGAGTCGGCGCCCAAGCGATAAGTTACGCGGCTCCTGGGTGTATGCCGAGCGGTAGTGGGTGACCGCTTCTGCAAGTCGTCCTTGTTGTTCGACAGCCCGTCCGAGCAGAATGATCGCCTGAGAAAACTTCGGACTTTTGTCGAGCACGACACGTGCAACTCGTTCAGCCTCTGCACTGTTGCCCTGTTGCAATTGGTAGTGAGCCAACAAGAAAGGGAACCGCTCGCTTTCCGGGAATCGATTCATCCCGTCCTGGAGAGCAGTGATCGCTCCCACTGAGTCCTGCAGCGCGGCCCTCACTTGATGCTGGAGAAAGTAGTAACTGCCGACACCAACCTCCTGGTTGAGCTCGCTCAACCGCTCGAGGCCGGCCGCCGCGCGCTCGAGTTCGCCAGCAGCCACATCTTCGCGTACTTTCTGCAACTCACGCTCGAGCCGGATCCCCTGCTTGGGATCGATCACTCGGTCAGTCCGGGCAGAGTTCGAAGAGACGTAGCCAAGGGCTTCTAAATGGGCAAGATCTTCGTCAGACCGGGCCCGACTCGCGTCGCCGATCGGGCGTGAGGACAACAGCAGCTCGCGTAACGCATCATCGATCTCGCGTCGCGTGGCACGTCGCGAGCGGACTTGATTGTCGAGCTCTCCGGGATCTGTCTCCAGGTTGTAGAGCTCAGGTTCTGGTAACGAGATGTACTTGTCGGAATTGACGATCAGGCCGGTTAGCGGCGCCCAATTATTCTCGTCGCGGCCCAACATACTCTCGAAATAGACATCTCGGGCTGGCGCATTGTCCGGTGTGCTAACACCCGCTTGTAGGAGTGCAGCAAAACTCTCCCCGTCCAGCCTTGTGGGCACCTCGAGGGCATACAGATCGACGAGGGTCGGCAAGATATCCACCAAGCGCACTCGCTCGCCGACTACTTTCGGTGTCAACTGAGACCCGGCCGCGAAGATCAACGGGACTCTGAGGTCTTCCTCATAGGCGAGGATACCGTGACCGACTTGACCATGCTCACCAAAGCCTTCGCCGTGATCCGAGGTTACGATAATCAACGTTGTTTCCAGCTGACCAAGCTTCTCGAGTTCTTCGAGAATACCGCCGATCTCATGATCGACAAACGCGATCTCGCCAGCGTAAGGGTCTTGCGGGAAAACCTCGGCGAACGGCGAGGGTGGCTGATAGGGCTGATGGGGATCATAGAAGTGGACCCACGCGAAGAACGGCTGACTGCGCTCTTGCCTCAGCCAACGGCGAAATCCTCTGGCCACCTTGTCGGCAGGAATCTCACTCGAGAAACCACGTATGAGGTCCCCGCTCCCCAGCGAGTCGTCATAACTCTCGAAACCTTGGCCGAGGCCGAACTTGGCGCTCACAATGAAGGACGCCACGTCAGCACGGGTGTGGAAGCCGCGGTCGGCCATCAGCTCCGCCAGGGTAACCTCCGCCTGAGGCAGGAAGTAATTGCCGTTGTTGCGGACACCGTGAGAGAACGGGTAACGACCGGTAAAAAGCGTGCTATGCGACGGAAGCGTCAGTGGTACGTGGCTGTAACAGTTCTCAAAACGCACCCCGCTGCGTGCGAGAGCATCGAGTTGCGGAGTCTGTGCCTTGGCGTCGCCGTACACGCCGAGCCGATCCGCACGTAGTGTGTCTATTGTGATCAGCAGTAAATTGAACTCTTGTACATTGCGGAGTACGGATGTTGTCGCAGGCAAAGGCACCGCGTTGCCGGTGGCGACTGGCGACCTGCTGGAATCCGCCGATTCACTGGGAGCGCACGCGACCAATATCGAAAGCGACAGGGCCAGCAACCTGGCGGCCTCGAGACGAAACACGGAAGAATGCAAGCAAGAAAGGATCAAAGTGGAAAGTAGTAGACTTGATTCGGCCGAGATTCGTCAAGCCGCTGCACTCTACGACTTCCCTGTCGAACCCACCGCTCCCTTAGAGATCGCGCACATGCATCCTTCGCCCACCCGGAACTCAAACCCCGGAAAGATCTGCTGGATGGGTCTGCTGGCCTGGATTCTCTGCACAGCCTTGGCATCGGCCGATGACCCACAACGAGCCGCTTCGACTGAACGAATGGCTCGGCTTTTGCGAGAGACCGCTGACCGGTCCGACCCTCGAAGCAACCCCTTTCTGAATGCCAAACGCCTGCAATTCATAAAGGCAGTACCAGCACCGGAGAATCAACCCGATCAGCTAGCTCGGTATCTCTTCATTCTTGGCCAAGAGTCGGTTCTGGCTGGGGAGAGCGCCGCTGCCGTTGAAGCCCTGGAGCATCTCCGCGCCCTGTACAAAGAGGACAAAGCCAAACTGGGGACAGAATCTGCCCGCACAGTAGCGGAGCTGACTGCTCTTGCCTACTTGCGCCTCGGCGAAGAAGAGAATTGTGTAACCCAACACAATATCGATCGCTGTCTGTTACCGATCCGCGGCAATGGCGTCCACACTCTGCCCCGTGGATCTCGAGGCGCGGTCGCGATCTATCGAGAGTTGCTCTCTCAGTATCCCGACAGGCTGGACTACCGCTGGCTGCTGAACCTCGCCTACATGACTCTTGGCGAGCATCCAACGAAGGTTCCACCTCAGTTTCTCATCCCGGCATCCTCCTTCGCCACAGAAAGTGAGTTTCCTCGATTCACAGATGTGGCTTCGGAGCTGAACTTGGATGTGTTCGGCTTAGCGGGCGGCACCATCGTCGATGACTTCGATGGTGACGGACTGCTCGATATCGTCGCTTCATCGTGGGGCCTCACAGAGCAACTGCGATTCTTCAAGAATCTCGGCCCTGACGCCAATAGCCATGCACAGTTTCGGGACGCTACCGCCGCGGCACACCTGACAGGGATCGTCGGTGGGCTCAACATCTCTCACACTGACTACAACAACGATGGCCGACTAGACATCTTGGTGCTACGCGGCGGTTGGCTCGGGGATGCCGGCCAGCACCCCAATTCGTTACTGCGCAATGATGGCATCGGCACCAACGGCCAAGTCAAGTTCACCGAAGTCGCCCAGGAGTCTGGCCTGCTGAGTTTCCACCCAACTCAAGTTGGGGTTTGGGCAGACTTTGACAATGATGGCTGGCTCGACTTATTCGTCGGCAACGAAACCACCGGAAGTAGCGGGCGCCATCCTGCGGAGCTGTTTCACAACAACGGACCTGGCGCCAATGGCAGCGTAACGTTCACCGAGGTTGCGGTGAACGTAGGCATCGACATCACCGTGCCGATCAAGGGAGCTGCCTGGGGAGATATCGACAACGATGGTTTGGTCGACCTCTTCGTTTCGAACAACCATGGCGACAATCTGCTATTCCACAACCGTGGTGTCAAGACCGGCGGGTGGTCCTTTGTCGAAATTGGCGAGGACGCGGGCATTCGAGCACCTAAAATCAGCTTCCCAGCGTGGTTCTGGGACTACAACAACGACGGTCTCGAAGATATTTTCGTTTCCGGATACTCCGGTACCCTCGGCGACTTGGCGGCAGATTACCTCGGTCAGCCGGTTGACCCTGGGGTTTATCCGAGGCTCTATCGCAACAACGGAGATCGAACCTTTACCAACGTTGCGCCTCAGGTTGGCCTCGACCGTGTCCTGGTCACCATGGGCGCCAACTTCGGTGATCTCGACAACGATGGCTTTCTCGACTTCTACGCCGCAACCGGCAACACTCAGATGCAAACCTTGATGCCCAACCGAATGTTCCGCAACGCTGCGGGGCAACGGTTTCAGGACGTCACATCCGCTGGTGGCTTCGGCCATCTACAGAAGGGTCACGGCATCGCCTTCGGCGATCTTGATCACGACGGCGACCAGGATATCTATGCCGTCATGGGCGGGTCCCATTCTGGTGATGGTTTCCACAACGCACTCTTCGAGAACCCGGGGAATAACAACCGCTGGCTCAGCCTCGAGCTGGTCGGGAATCAGGCCAACCGTGCAGCAATCGGTGCACGACTCAAAGTCGTCCTCGACACTTCCGAAGGCCCTCGATCACTTCACCGCACCGTCAGCTCCGGTGGCAGTTTCGGCTCCAACACATTGCGCCAGGAGATCGGTCTCGGCCAGGCAAACGCCATTCGAACCGTCGAAATACTCTGGCCAGGAAACAAAGACCCACAGATCATGCGGGGCTTTCAACCCAATCGTTTCTACCGTCTACGCCAGGGTGAACCGGAGCCAGAACTTGTCGAGCGTATTGCCTTCAAGCTGGGTGGTGGACCTGTTTCGAAACGTCACCACCCCTAGAGCAGGCCGTGGTGAAAGTGCTCCGCGCTGAGAGCGAGGCATTTTTTCGTCAAATCAAGGCTTGAAATCGCGTGGCTATTGGTGATCTCTAGAGATTTCGTAACGCAGAGTTGGCGGAAAAGGACCGTTCTCAGCGTGGTCTGATTTTTGCCACGGCCTGCTGGAGCGTGGACGCCCCCGCTTCGTTCAAAGCAGGCTTAGTGCCTGAAGATCTTCAACCGGCTCTCTAAACGAACACGAGCCATAAGAGATTCCGAAGTCCCTCCGTGCCCCAGCCAGCGCATCAGCGCTCAATTCATGAGCGTGCCAACGAACCGTCTCTTCGGTCCACTGGAACTTCGCGGGATCTCGCTCGGAGAGCAAGGCTTCAACATCTTCCGGGCCCAATTCTGCACTCTTTGCTAGGGCGGAGGCCAAGAAGACATTCAAGAATCCATGCATTGTGCCGGTGGGACTCTCCGGTTCGTAGGTCAATCGGTAATGCCCACGCAAAGGGTGGTGTAACCCAGCGGTGGCTTTGAATGGCACTCCGGCTCGCGAAGCAGCAACGATGAAGCGAGCCAGCTCGAAGGGTGTCGGAAAGGCATCGGCGGTTATCCCGCCGCTTCGAATCTTGGCTCGCCCCCCATGCCGGGCCAAAGCAGCCATCAACAGAGTCGGATCATCCTGGTAAGGGATCTCGAGGTAGACCTCCAGATCGCCAAAAGCCTCCAGAGCCGGCGCCACATCGTCCACTGTGGTGATTTGACGTTCGATCGCCTCGACGATCGCATGACCGGCTCTCCCATGCACCCGGTCGAAGCTCTCGAGGCGATCCCGAGCAGCGGCGATATCTCCCGGCACCAGGACACTCAGCCCCCACGGAGAGCCTTCTTCTTCGCCCCAGAAACGCTCGGCAGCTCGCTCCAATTCGTCGAGCCGGCTGACCGGAACCACGAAGCGCCCCAACATCCAGGCCTGTTCAGACTGTCGCTGACGGGCGTATTCTTCCACTGCAGCAGGCATCTCCAGGCTGGCTGGAGGGAACAAACCCGCATAATCGACGATCTTTGCAAGCAGGGACCGCATCAAAGTAGACGACATCGATGTCTCCTAACGGGAGAAAAGTCTCCAACAGGTATTTAATCAAACCAGTTCAGTCAAGCCGGTTCAGTCAAGCCGGTTCAGTCAAGAGCGTCAAGGTGCCGAGGCCCGGGCCACATCAGTCGCACCGACCGCGGCTTCGGCTTGCTGCGTCAAATCAATCAACAACTTTTCGAGGCGTTGACGTTCTTGTTCCAACTCTTCCCCGGCTAGATGCCGGGGAACCATTTGAGGCTCTCCGATCACCACCGCAACATCCGTGAACGGCCGCGGCACCACGATGCGGTCCCAAGACTTGAGAGACCAAAATTTCCGTGCAGCGATACCGTAAGGCAAGATGGGTGCTTGAGACATCTGGGCTAGGACAACTACACCAGGTTTGAAGTGGTAGAGCGGGCCCCTCGGACCGTCAGGAATCATGATCGGAGACGAACCCTGGCGTTTGATCGCTCGATGAATAGCCCGCATGGCTTGCAGCCCACCGCGACTCGCGGAACCGCGAACCGTGTTAACTCCCCAACGTTTACAAACCCGACTGACGAGCTCACCGTCGCGCGACTGACTGGCAAGAAGCGTGATCGCCAGGCCCTTGCCAAGCAAATTCTTGTACACAAACGGGCCACTTAGAAAGATGCGATTGTGCCAGAAGCTGAGAATGACAGCTCGAGGCTCCGCCAACAACGCCTCGATATGTCGCTGGCCCTTCACCACTCGGGTATTCCAAGTCCACCCCAACGCCAACATGATCCAGCGTGCCAAACGAGCGGCAACGCTGATCAGAATGGAGCCATGGCGGCTATCCTTGTCGAGACCCAACGGTAACTCGCTTCCGTCTGATCCTCGGCGGTCAGGCAGGAGTCAGAAACGCCAAAACGTCGCCGACTGTATCCATTTTGGCGGCGTCTTCGTCACTGATTTCGAGCCCGAGCTCGTCTTCGAGGTCGAGCAGGAGCTGTAGGGCTTTGGGGGAGTCGATTCCCAAATCGGCTACGAGCTCAAGCTCCGGCTTGAGGGCAGCAGCATCCTTGCCACTGATCTTGGCGACAATGCTGAGGGCTTTTTGCGTAATATCCATCTCGAATCTCCACAGACGACTGCGCCCTTCATTCTCTGAAGGCTGGCAGCGTCCCGTTTCAATCTCCGTCGGTTGTCTCGAGGCGCTCGATCTCACCTCTTAGATACTGATCTCGCAACACACGACGCTGAACTTTGCCACTGGTGGTCTTGGGGATCCTACCTCGTCGAACGAATACCAGGTCGGCCACGGGTAATGACAGCGTCCGGCCGATGTTACTGCGGATCTCCTGTCGCATTGCACGAAGTTTCTCCGGGTCACGCTCCTGGACCTCCACTACGACCACCGGTTCTTCACCAGCGGCGCCACGAGCAACTGAGAACGCACCGCTGCGAAGCGCACCCCCACCCCCTGTAACACTTTCTGCCAACCACTCGATTTCGTGCGGCATAAGATTGGTGCCACGCACAATCAGCACATCTTTGAGTCGCCCGGTGATGAACAACTCCCCTTGGTGCAGAAATCCGAGATCGCCGGTCCACAGCCACCCTTCGCGTAGACTCTCCGCAGTGGCTTCAGGGTCATTGAAATATCCGCTGAAGAGACTTGGGCCATTGGCAATAACTTCGCCGATTTCGCCATCGGCCACTGTTCGACCTCCGGCATCAACAATACGGACCTCTGTATCTGCGATCGGTTCACCAACACACACGATCTCGGTCAAGTCGGTGCTCGAGCTGGCCCCGTGCGGAAGTGGCCGTGTGCGGACCCCCTTGCCCTTGACGTCAAACGTCAGCGCCAGGGTCCCTTCAGCCATCCCATAACAGGGGCGGAACGCTTCCGGTCGAAATCCGTGTGGAATGAATGCCTCGCAGAATGCCGCAACGGTTTCTGGCCTCACCATCTCAGCGCCGGTCATCGCGGCACGCCAGTTCGACAGATCCAAGCCGGCTCGGTTTTCGGAATCCAGACGTTCGACACAGAGCTGATAGCCGAAGTTGGGTGCTGGAGCGAAGGTCGCCCCGTGCTGACCGAGATGCTCGAGCCATTTTCGTGGACGCGCAAGAAACGCGCCCGGAGGAAGAAGCCAAAGGTCCAGCCCCCCGACAACGGACTGAAACAACGTCCCCACCAACCCCATGTCATGGTGGAGCGGCAACCAGGCGACCATCGATTCGGCCCAGCGGTGCGCCGGGCCTCCATGCGGGGCGCCGATCGCCTCATCAGAACTCATGATGTTGTGGATCGCAGCACGGTGAGAAATCGAAACCGCACGCGGTAAACCCGTGGAACCGCTTGTCAGCTGCAAGAATGCTACGTCGGCTGCTTTCGGGGAAGGCGACGACAAGGCACCTGCAGCCATCGCCGCAAGTTCATCAGGAGTTAGCGCTACCGAAAGCGTCCGGGCAGCTTCACTGGTCATCGCAGCCGATCGCTGAAAGCCAGCTGTAACGAGGGCACGCCGAGGGCCGATACGCTCTACCAAGCCGTCAATCTTACGAATCTGGCTTGCCGCTGCTCCCATAGCAGCCCCGGGCGCTACCGCGATCGGCAGGGCTCCACATAGAAGTACACCTAACCAGGCGTCGAGAAAAGCCCAGGAAGTGGGTATCGAGATCAGGACGCGGTCTCCAGGCTCTACTCCGCTTCCAACCCACCGGCGAGCTGCCTGCTGCGCAGCGGCAAACACTTCGGGATAGGACCGTCGCTGGTGCGCCCGACCTCGGCTATCGAACACCGCGATACCGCGATCGGGGAAGTGGACGGCAGCGCGTTCAAGAGCTTCCGTCAAAGTTGACGGTGGCATGGGAAACGGACGACCCAAGTTCTTCTCCACAGTAGACTTTTCTTATGAGGCAAGCTAGGAGTTAGCGGCGGCAACACAACATTATAGGTGCTGGTTCGTCGGCATCAACTGATCCGAAAGCGGCGGTGGCCTGCCACTCCCACGCTCCAACTCGCGGCCTGCCGGCGGGACAAGACGTCGCCGGCTTTCCAACTCCCGCCCCGAGCCCACCAGGAGACGTGTTGTGACGAAGGAAAGGCCTTCTCCCGCCGTTGGACACCCAGACCCAACGTTCGACAGGCGTTCTCCCGCGGTTGGACGCAATACCTGACGATCGAATGGCGTCCTCCCGGCGGGAGAGCCCTTGTTTTGACGACCGAAAGGTCTTCTCCCGGTTGTAGTTTTCGGGGCTTCTCCGACGAATCACCCAGAACGGGCCCCAATTCGCCCGATTTGGACAAATTCGACCCGCCAAACGCCCTGAACCTCTAGTTCATGTTCAGTCAGGGTCAGTCAGGGTCAGTCAGGGTCATGTTCAGTCAGGATCAGGGGCAGGGTCAGTCAGGGTCAGGGGCAGGGTCAGTCAGGAACAGCGCCGCGCATGAGAACTCAACTCGATCCGAAGCACTTGATGCCTGTCATTTCGCCAGGGAATTGGGAAGCCCCCTGACCCCCTCGCTCCCCACCGAGGAGACCAGACGGTCCGATGCCAAACCGCCCTTGGCAAAGGCTGCGACCATTCCATCCGCGACGGATTCGGCAACTTGGCGAGAGGCACAGAGGGCAAAAATCGAGGGTCCAGAACCTGACAAGCTGCAGCCCAGAGCTCCCGAATCCAAGGCTGCTCGTTTGACGTCAGCGAATCCTCGAATTTGGCCAGCGCGTTTTGGCTCAGCAACTACATCGACCAAGGATCGTGAAACCAGCTCGAGATCGCTACGAAAAAGCCCGGCAATGAGTGCCCCGAGATTTCCCCATTGGACCACAGCATCACGCAGCGGTATCGAATCTCCGAGCAGGGAGCGTGATGCTCGGGTCTCGACTTCGATGTGCGGCCGGACTACGGCGCAAGACAACCCGTCTGGTACCGGCAGTGAAACAACTTCCGGTGGATCGGATGGTCGGATGAGCACTAACCCGCCATAAAGTGAGGGAGCCGCATTGTCAGGATGCGCGCTACCACAGGCAACCTGTTCACCAACCATGGCACATCTCAGCAGTTCCTCTCGTGGCGCGCCGAGGCCTAGCAAGCGATCTACGGCAAAGGCAGCCGCGACGCCGCTGGCAGCGCTCGACCCCAAGCCACTCGATAAAGGCATTCCCTTACGCAGGCTTAGTGTGACACCCTCGCAGCTTCCCGCCGCTTCGAGCAAGGCTCGTGCTGCCACTCCTGCGGTATTGCGGTTCGCATCTCGCGGCAGTCGACCATGATCTCCGTCAACTCTGGCAAGTTCGACGCCCTGCTTCGACGATCGGCTCGCAATGACTTCGTCCCCGGGCTCTTCGATGGCGAATCCAAGAACATCGAAACCGCAGGCAACGTTGGAGACCGATGCCGGAGCAAAGGCACGATAGGTACTGGCAGGCTTCATTACTCTCTTTCCTCAGTGCACGCTGTAGACTCTTGATTTCGAGTTCGAAGACTATCCACCATGAACAAACTTCGTAAGAAACACGTGCGAGCGGGTAATCGCACTCACGATTGGGCAGCCTTCCGGGCAGCGGAAAAATTGGTCTGCTCCACTGTGGAGCAAGCTCCATTCCGCCTTGCCCTAGCCTATGCCAACACCTACGAAGTCGGTATGTCGAGCCTCGGCTTTCAACGAGTCCACGAACTCGTTCGCGAAACTCCCATGTGGACATGCGAACGCTTCTTCACAGATGGCCACGGCATTCCACGATCGGTCGAGAGTCATACACCTCTCGATCAATTCGGCTGTGTTGCATTCTCAGTCTCCTTCGAGGAGGACTATCTCCACCTGCTTCAAATGCTCGATCGAGCAGGTATACCTGTACGCCGCGATGATCGAGGCCCATGGGATCCGCTGATTGTTATGGGCGGCTCCTGTGCGTCGATCAACCCGCTGCCGATGTCTGAATTCATAGATGTCTTTGCTCTTGGCGCAGCCGAGAATATCTTGCCGAGCCTGCTACCCGCTCTCGCAGAGGAGCAGGACCGTCAAACGGTCCTCGATCGCCTCGCAGAAGAACGAGGATTCTACCTCCCCAGCCATCACCGGCCCGAAGAAGAGTCCGGATCGCCTAAGCTGCGCAAGTTGGAACTGAGTGCAGACCAGATGCGGTCTCCAGGTAACCTTCCAACCAGCTCGATTGTGACCCCTAAAACCGAGTTCGCAAATAAGTTCTTGATTGAAATGTCAAGGGGCTGCCCTGAAAAATGTCGCTACTGCTGGGCGACTTTCGGTATGGGTAAGTTTCGGTGGCACCCCGCGGACTACATTCTAGAATCTCTCGAGCGCGCCCAGACAGTCACCGACCAGGTTGGCTTTGTCGCCACAGCCGTCGGAGACCATCCTGAGATACAGCGTATTCTCCAGCAGGCGTTGACCTCAGGCTTTCGGACGTCGGTGTCGTCGATTCGGATTCCGGCTGTCAAAGAAGGTGTTCTCGAACCTCTCCATGAATCAGGAGCCCGCTCGATTACGCTAGCACCTGAAACGGGCAGTGATCGCCTCCGTCTGTTGATGAACAAGCCGATTACCAATGCTACGTTGCTGGAGAAAGTCCGACTGATTTTCCGGCACGGTTTTACCCAGCTCAAACTCTATTTCATCATCGGCCTGCCGCAAGAAACAATGGATGATGTCCAGGCGATTCTCGAACTCGGTGCCGCTTGCCGAGGATTGATGCTGGAGGAGGCATCAAAAACCGGAGTGATCGGGAACATCCATCTTGGTTGCAACATCTTGATTCCTAAGCCCTACACGCCTTGGCAACGCGAGCCCATGGACAATAAGCGCAACCTCGAACACAAGATCGCTGTGTTGCGTAAAGGAGCCGCCAAGATGCCCAATGTCACACTCAGCATGATGTCGCCTCGTCAAGCAATATGGCAGACCTACATTAGCCGGGCCGGCTCCGACGCAGCTGACTTAATCGAGCGGGCGGCTCGCGGTCAGAGTCTTGCGTCGGTGCTTCGCGAGTTCCCAGAACGCATCGAGCCAGAAGTTTTCCAGCCGTTTCCGCGCCAGCTCCGTTGGCACTTTATGAGTACGGGCTGAAGCTGCCCGGGATCCTTCGCAGCCCCAGCCGTCAACATCAGATGTCGTCGGCCCGGGACAGAATCCAAAGACGGTGCGCCGAAAGACCAATCTTGAGCGGCAAGGCTACCGCGAGCACATCTCCATCTACTTGAACCTGCGCTTCCGGCAGCCTCAAAATCTCGAGCTCATGGACTCGCCGCACCTCGACATCAGGACGCTTCAAGTGACGACCTAGGCATACGTCGCGGACAAAGCCCAAGGTCGCCAAGCGTCCACGGCCACGAAATACCACCACATCGAGCAATCCATCGGTGG
>JAJCXO010000238.1 GCA_029263395.1 Acidobacteriota bacterium
GTTCAAGGAGGGGATTCTGTACTTCTACGCTACCCATTTCTTGTACGACTCCCGCATCTTACACACCTTGAGTCGGTACCTCGATCGTAGGGGGGCCAGGCTTTATAGCGACCTGTACTCGGAATTCGTGGAATTTTGCAAAGGGCAAGATGATGACCTAGTCAAGTTCTGGGAAGACTCGGTCGAGAATTCCACGTTCTCAGATCTGTTCAACTATGGGACTGCGGTTCATACAGCTTTGCATTCCCAGCGTGACTCATCCGGTGAGTTAGTCCGTCGGTTCGTTTCGTCTCAGGACTGGTGGCAGGATCCCTGTGCACGTTTTCTCTTTGAGATCGATACGCTGATCAAGCCTTATGTGTACAGCAATACTCCATTTCTCCAGGCGGACGAGCAGGAATTCGAGTACTTGAAAGTTTTGAAGGTTGATGGACGATGTTATGAAATCGAGGTGTTGGCTGAATATCGTTCGTTGCTGAACGAGTTCGTTCATGAAGATCTCTCGGAGGCTGCGGGAGACGCATTTCGGATTAACCACCGGCGGGATCAGCACCCGTTCATGGAAGCACAAGGTCTCGAACACAATGCTGGCTATTGCCACGGGATGAGCCTGCGGATTGGCAACATCATGCCAACCTGGACTTCGCTAAGCCTACCTCTCGCTGCCTGTGGCTGATTGGACTCTTCGGAAACCAAGGCATCGAGATTCGATGTAGCCGTTCTCTGATTGGACGGACTTCTCAGGAATTACAGAAGATATGAACAGCGCAGGCTTACCAGTCATTGCGAGAGATTTTTCAACTCTAGTCGAGATGCTCCAGGAACGAGCATCTCGCCATCCTGAGCGGATGGTTTATCGATTCCTCGATGATGAAGGGCAAGAGATCGCGACCGAGAGTTACGGTGGGTTGGACCTAGCTTCTCGGACGATCGGTTGCCAACTACAGGAGATGGGGCTCGCTGGAGAGCGGGCCCTTTTGCTCTTTCCGGCTGGTTTGGATTTTCTGTCGGCGTTTTTTGGTTGTCTTTACGGAGGAGTGGTAGCCGTACCTGCAGATCTGCCTCGAAGGGTAAAGGGGGTGGTCAAGTTATTGACGATTATCAACGACTGCGCCCCAACGGTATTGCTGACGAGTTCGTCGGTCTATCCACAGATCCAGTCGTTTGTTGCTCAAGCTCCGGCCTTCGCTGCACTGCGAGTTGTGGTCGTCGACGAGCTTTCGGGTGACCTCTCGGAAAGATGGCGAGATCCCGGGGTCGACGGTCGGGACTTGGCGTTTCTGCAATATACCTCGGGATCGACCAGCGCGCCGAAAGGTGTGATGGTCAACCATAGCCACTTGATTCACAACGAAGAAGCTATCGCTCGTGCTTTTCAGCATAGTGATGAGGTGCCCGAAGAGCTGGTTTATGTCAGCTGGCTGCCGTTGTTTCACGACATGGGGTTGATCGGAGCTGCTCTTCAGATTGCTTATGTCGGTGGGGTAGGTATTCTGATGGCGCCGATGACCTTCTTGCGCAGGCCACTCACGTGGCTCGAGACCATCAGCCGGTATCGTGCGAGAACGAGTGGTGCTCCAAACTTTGCTTACGAGCTGTGTTGTCGGAGGGTGTCGCCCGACCAACTGGCTAGCCTCGACCTATCCTCGTGGAAGGTGGCTTACAACGGGGCTGAACCGGTGCGGGCCGAAACTCTGGAGCGATTCGCAGCAACTTTCGAATCCTGTGGTTTTCAGCGCCAAGCGATGTATCCGTGTTACGGCTTGGCTGAGGCGACCCTGTTCGTTGCTGGTGGTACCGCGGATCAGGAGTCGGTTTTTGAAGCCGTTTCCGCTCTCGAGTTACGCCAACAGCGGATTACGGCACCAACTGCGGAAGCAGATCGCCGTGTTCTGGCGAGTTGCGGTGGGCCGCACCAAGAACAGCAGGTGCTAATCGTCAACCCGGAGACCCTGCTCCCTTGCCCAAGGGGGAGTGTCGGAGAAATCTGGGTTGCGGGAGACAGCGTAGCTGGTGGCTATTGGGGGCAACCGGAGACCACTGAAGAGGTTTTTATGGCCCAGCCCTTCGGTCACGACGTCGGCCTCTCCAGTGAGCGTTTTCTGCGCACTGGTGATCTAGGTTTCTTGCGTGTCGGTGAGACTGAAGAGCTTTTTGTGACCGGTCGTCGGAAAGATCTGATCATCATCAGAGGTCGCAACCACTATCCTCAGGACATCGAGCTGACAGCAGAGAAAGCTCATGAGGCGCTGCGTCCAGGGTGTGGCGCGAGCTTCTCGGTGGACGTTGAAGGTGAAGAGCGCCTAGTCGTGGTCTACGAGCTAGGTCGGCGATACCTGAAGCTCGACCCGGTAGCTACCAGCAAGATTGCCGAGACGGTCCGCAAGGCGGTGTCAGAGTCCCACGAAGTGGCGGTTTACGATGTCGTATTGGTGCGGACTGGCAGTGTGCCAAAGACGTCGAGCGGCAAGATTCAGCGCTTCGCCTGCAGAACTGCTTATCTCGATCGTGAGAGTGGGTTGCCGATTGTCCTGCGCAGTTCGGAGGCTTCACCAACCGTTGCGGATGGGGCACCGACAGAGGACACCGGAGTCGATCGACAGGCGATTCTCGCCCTGGACGATGATGAACGTCTGCCGGTGCTGAAGTTCTGGCTGCGTCAGGAGGTCGCACGGGTCACTCGTCTACCTGCCAAGGACATCGCGTCTGGTGATGCGTTGACCGCTCTTGGGCTCGACTCATTGGCGGCTGTAGATCTGAAGAGACGCTTGGAGGAGCAGCTCGGAATTCCCGTGTCTCTTACCCAACTGTTGAGAGGCTGTAGCCTGAAGGAGCTTGCGAAGAATCTGTTGGACGGGCTTGTGGGCGGTGCTGAACTGCCAGGGGTGCCACGGATCCAACCTGGACAGAACGAACTCTGTTATCCGTTGTCTTACGGCCAAGGCGCGTTGTGGTTTCTATACCGTTTGACCGGTCGCGATGCTGCCTATCACGTCGCGGTTGCAGCCCAGATGAGAGCCTTGCCAGATCTTGGTGCGATAGGCCGTGCCTATACCGCCTTGGCGGAACGGCACCCTGTGCTGCGTTCTACGATTCATGGTCCGAGTGAGACATTCGATGTGCCCTGGCAGCAAGTGCATGCGGAGGCCAACATTGACTTGCGGAAGGTCGATTCAAGTGGCTGGAGCAAAGCGGAGCTCGAAGAGCAGTTACAGCACGACTTGCAGCGGCCGTTTGACTTGGACGAGGGGCCGCTGGTTCGTCTGACGTTGTTCACCGCTTCGGACACCGAGTATGTGGTCCTGCTGGTCCTCCATCACATCATTACGGATTTTTGGTCCCTTGAGATCCTAGCCGAAGAATTGGGGAAACTTTATGAGGCCGAAATCCTAGGCACCAAAACGGGCATGGTTTCGATGGAACTACCGCCGAAGTTTGCGTACAGCGACTATGTCAGATGGCAGCGAGAGTGGCTCGCTGATGAAGAAGGGGAGCGGCAGTGGTCCTACTGGCGAGATCGGCTCGGCGGCGCGCTGCCGGTGCTCGACTTGGCAAGCGATCGGCCGCGGTCCGCGGCGGGTAGTTATCGCGGTGCTTCCTTGGTTTCAGTATTGGGTAGTCAGGGTTTAGAGCGGCTGAAGGCCTTCTCGACGTCCCGAGACGTGACGCTCTACATGAGTTTACTGGCGGTATTCCAGACCCTGCTGCATCGCTATACCGGCAAGCAAGATCTGTTGGTAGGGTCGCCGACTAATGGGCGCAGTGCGATTGGCCCGGATGCGCCGGCCACTGGATATTTTGTCAATTCCTTGGTGATGCGGGCGGATCTGTCGGCGGACCCGAGCTTCGAGTCTTACCTCACTCGGGTGCGTGATTCAGTAACGGCAGATTATGAGCAACAGGATTACAGTTTGGCTCTTCTGGCTGAGCGTTTACAGCCAGACCGTGAGCCTGGCCGCTCTCCGCTATTCCAAGTGGCGTTCGCTTTGCAGAAGACGCGGCGTCCCGGCAATGACGCCTTGATGGCACTCGCTTTGCGTCAGCCTGGAACCAGGGTGCGGCTTGCAGGGCTCGAGCTGACGTCGTTTGGTTTCGAAGACCGAACCACGCAGTACGACCTCGCCCTGGTGGCGGCGGAGTTGGAGGGTACGTTGTTGCTTTCCTGGCACCACAGCGTCGATCTATTTGACGCTGCCGGAGTCCATCGGATGACGGGGCACTTTCAACACTTGCTCGACGCTGTGGTCCAGAATCCCAGCTGTCGTCTTTCAGCGCTCCCATTGTTATCGGCTGCAGAGGAAAGTCAGCTCCTGGTCGAGTTCAATGCGACGCGTCATGATCTGCCTCCAGAGTCGGGAGTTCATCGGATTTTCGAGCACTGGGTGGAGCATGCTCCCGGAACTCCAGCGGCAGTTTTCCGCGGTCAGTCTCTTACCTATGATCAAGTAAATCGCCAAGCCAATCGCGTTGCACGTTACTTGCAATCTTTGGGAGTCGGACCCGAGATTCGAGTTGGGTTGTGCACCGGGCGCTCGCCGGATCTAGTTGTCGGGGCGTTGGCGATTTTGAAGGCCGGCGGTTCGTACGTACCGTTGGATCCGGCGTACCCGCCGGATCGTTTGGCTTGGACGATGGCGGACGCTGGTCTCAGTGTGTTGCTGACCCGCAGAGAGTATCTGGACGGTGTTCTGACAAAAGCTGTGCTAGCAGACCTTACGAAGATCTGTCTCGATCAGGAGGACGTTTCCGGCTATCGCGACGAGAACTTACAGGGCGAGATCGATCCAGAGAATGCCGCTTATGTCATTTACACTTCGGGTTCTACCGGCCGACCGAAGGGAGTGACGATCTCCCATGCCGGGTTGTCCAACCTGGTCGCCTGGCACCGCCGAGTGTATGGATTGACGGCGGAGGATCGGACCACTCAAGTAGCCTCTTCGGCCTTCGACGCTTGTGTCTGGGAGATCTGGCCGACGTTGGCATCGGGAGCTAGTCTCCACCTGGCAGATGAGGCGGCCACGCGCTCAGCTGATCAGTTCGGGGAGTGGTTGGTCGCCGAGCAGGCAACGGTGTGTTTTCTGCCCACGCCCTTGGCAGAGGCGTTCTTGGCCCAGGAGCTGCCGCGAGGGCTGGCCTTGAGGGCCCTTCTGACTGGAGGCGACCGGCTGCGCTGGACGCCAGCAAACAGTCTGCCGTTCGATTTGGTCAATCACTACGGGCCGACTGAATCGACGGTCGTCGCGACTGCTGGTCAGGTGATGTCTGAGGAGCGAGAGAAGCAGCGATTGCCTACGATTGGCAAGCCGATAGACAACACGACAATCTACTTACTCGATCGGGCTCTGCGACCGGTGCCTATGGGCGTGCCAGGCGAGCTGACGATCGGCGACAGTGGGTTGGCACGTGGCTATTTGAATCGTCCGGCACTGACGGCTGAGCGCTTCTTGCCTGATGCGTTCAGCCAACAGGTAGGAGCACGTCTTTACCGTACAGGAGATTTGGTGCGGTACCGCAGAAACGCCGACCTGGCGTTTCTGGGTCGTATCGACCACCAGCTGAAGATTCGGGGATTCCGGATCGAGCCAGGTGAGATCGAATCGCTGCTAAGCGAACATCCCGGTGTGCGTGACGCAGTGATCTTGGCGGCGACGATGCCTAGTGGTGAGCGGGCTCTGGTCGCTTGTATCGTACCGATTGAGGGTGTCGAACCGGACCTCAGCGAGTTGCGAGGCGATCTCAGAAAGCGCCTGCCGGAGCACATGGTTCCCGCTGCCTTCGTATGTCGCACCGCGTTGCCTTTGACCCCCAACGGGAAACTAGATCGCCAAGCATTGGCTCGCATCGTGCCCGAGTTGATTCGGGACGATCTGGCGGAGCACAAGGTACCCAAGACGCCGACTGAAGAGATTATTGCAGGCTCCTGGTCGCAACTGTTGGGCGTCGAGCGTGTCGGTCTCGACGACAACTTTTTCGAGCTTGGTGGGCACTCTTTGCTGGCCCATCAGGCGTTGACGCGGATCCGCGAGACCTTCGTCGTCGACTTGGAAATGCGCGATTTGTTCGAGGCGCCGACGATCAAGGAGTTAGCAGCAAAGATCGAGGATCTACGCAAACAAGACAACGCGATGGCTACGGTGTTGCCATTGTCGCCGATCGCTAGAGACGCAAGTCGCGGCAACACTGCACCGCTATCGTTTGCTCAAGAGCGAATGTGGTTTCTGGAGCAGCTACATCCCGGTTCGTCACTGCACAACATTCCAGCAGTGTTTCGATTACGTGGCAGCCTCATACCCGACGCTCTGCAGCGAGCCCTGCACGAGTTGATCAGTCGACATGAGATCTTGCGCACCACCTTCTCTTCGGTTGGGGGGCAGCCTATGCAAGTGATCGAATCGCAGGCTCTGCCGAAATTCGAAGAACTCGACCTGAGTGATCTCGAGGGTGATGCTCTGGCCGCCCGGGTTGACGCCGAAATTAACCGGGAAGCGCTGGCGCCCTTCGATTTGGCCACTGGGCCTTTGTTGCGGATGCGCCTGTTGCGTTTGGAGGACCGAGAACACCTCCTGTTGATGAACATGCACCATATCGTGTCCGATGGCTGGTCGACGCGAATTATGGTTCGCGAGTTGGCAATGTTCTATCGCGCGTCGGCGAGCGGTTCGTATGCGCGCCTAGCAGAGTCGGCCCTGTCGCCTTTGCCGGAACCGAAGGTGCAATACGCCGACTTTGCGGCTTGGCAGCGCAGCTGGTTGAGTGGCGAAGTTTTGGCCAAGCAGTTGGACTACTGGTTGCAACACCTGCGGGGAGCGCCGACTCTGCTCGAACTGCCGACGGATCGACCTCGGCCAGCGAAGTTAGGCTTCGATGGGGCCCATCTGGGGTTCTCTATTCCTCGAGATCTATCGCTATCGCTCGAGGGCCTCAGCCTGAAGCAAGGGACAACCCTTTTCATGACGCTGTTGGGCGCGTTTGTCACGCTGCTACACCGCTATAGTGGTTGTACGGATATCGTGCTTGGCTCGCCGGTAGCCAATCGCAATCGATCGGAAATCGAAGAGTTGATTGGTCTGTTTGTCAACACGCTGGCCTTGCGCATCGACCTGGCAGGGGATCCGAGTTTCAGTGTGGTACTCGAGCGCGTGCGTGAGGTAGCCCTCGGAGCCTACTCCCATCAAGACCTACCGTTCGAGAAGCTCGTGGATGAGCTTGAACCGGAACGCAGCTTGAGCCATCTTCCGCTGGTCCAGATGATGTTTGTGCTCGGTAACGTTCCCTGGGAGGCCCTCGAGCTCGAGCTCCCAGGGGTGACGGCGAGTCTGGTAGCTCCGCCAAGCGTCACGTCGAGATTCGATCTGACGATGTGGCTGGAACAAAGCGCGGCCGGAATCCGCGCTGTGATCGAATACCGGACCGAACTCTTCGACTCGACGTCGATCCGTCGCCTCAGTCACCACTTCAATTGTCTACTCGACGGGATAGTTGCCGAACCCAGTCGAAGTCTCCAAACGTTGCCGCTGCTTACCGCTGCGGAACGCGGCCAGATCGAGCTGCAATGGAATGACACGGAGGGCGAGTTCTCGCAGGCGTGCTGTGCTCACGAGCTGTTTGAAACCCAGGTACAACGTCGCCCTGAACATCTGGCAGTGATTTTTGAAGACCAATGCTTGAGTTATGCGGAGTTGGATCGTAGGGCTAATCGACTAGCAAACTACCTGCGCTCTCTTGGTGTGGGTCCCGAGGTTATCGTCGGCCTGAGTCTGGAGCGTTCCTTAGATCTGATCGTGGGGATGTTGGCCATCCTCAAAGCCGGTGGCGCGTTTCTGCCCCTCGATCCCAGCTACCCGCGCGAACGCTTGGAGTTCATGGTCGAAGATTCTGGCACTGAGATCCTACTCACGGACGTGGCCGCGACCGTGTCGCTACCGTCGAACGGAAAGCAGCGAGTGTTACTCGATGCGAGCCATCGAGAGGTTAGCCACCATAGCGACGCGAGACCAGACAGCGAGATCACCTCGCAGCACTTGGCCTATGTCATTTACACCTCCGGCTCGACAGGCAGGCCTAAAGGGGCGCTCCTGCGGCACCAAGGTTTGTCGAACCTGACGATGGCGCAATCGCGGATTTTCGCGACGCGGCCATCGGACCGGGTTATGCAGCTCTCATCCTTGAGCTTTGATGCTTCGGTGTTTGAGATTTTCTTGGCTTTTGCGGCGGGCGCCACACTACATCTGGCACGCCGTGAATCCCTGCTGGGTGATCAATTCGCAGACTTACTGAGCGAGCGAGCCATATCCACGTTGGTCATCCCGCCGTCTGTGCTGGCGAACTTGCCGGAGGTTGATCTGCCGGCCCTCCAGTGTATCGTCTGTGCTGGCGAGGCCCTGCCTGCCGGTCTCGCCGAGTATTGGAGTTGTGGTCGGCGTCTTTTCAACGCTTATGGCCCGACCGAAGCGACCATCTGGTCTTCTGTTCGTCGCTATCAAGGGAGCGGTTCACCAGATATCGGTTACCCCATCCTCAACACGCGCCTTCACATATGGGGTCCCAGTCAGGCGATGCAACCGATGGGTGTCCCGGGTGAGCTTTGTATCTCCGGAGTCGGTTTGAGTCGCGGGTACATTGGCCGTCCTGGTTTGACGGCCGAGCGGTTTGTGCCAAATCCATGGGCGCTCGATGCTGGTGGTCGGTTTTACCTCAGTGGTGATGTGGCGCGTCTCTTGGCCGATGGTGGGGTCGACTTCCTGGGGCGTACCGATCATCAGGTCAAGATCCGTGGGTTCCGCATCGAGCCTGGGGAGATAGAAGCGACGCTGCTACAACACCCCGGAATCCGAGAAGCGGCGGTGAAAGCTTGGCGTGGTGAACACGATCAGCGCTTGGTGGCCTACGCCGTCGAAGATTCTCCGGGGACGACGACTCGCGCCGCCCTGCGTAGTTGGCTCGGTGAACGTTTGCCAGACTATATGGTGCCAGGGCTCTTCGTATTCCTCACCGAGATGCCGCTGTCACCCAGCGGCAAGGCGGATCATCAGAAGTTACCAGCGCCGGATCGGGTTCAGCTCGAAACTGATGGCATTAGCCAAGTGCCAATGACCCCAGTAGAAGAGTTGGTGGGGGCAGTGCTTGGAGAAGTTCTGGAAGTTGAGTCCGTCAGCGCTTCCGACAACTTCTTCGAGCTCGGCGGCCATTCCTTGCTGGCGACCAAGGTGATTTCGCGGATTCGGTCAGTGTGTGGTGTTGATCTACCGGTGCGGAAGTTATTCGAGGCTCCGACGGTGGCGGATCTGGCGCTGGAAGTTGAACGAGCTCTCAGGGCAATTGGTGGCACACCGGCACCCTCGAGTATCGAGGCCTTGGCGCGGGCTAGTTCCGAATTGCCGCTGTCTTTTGCCCAGCAGCGCTTGTGGTTTGTAGATCAGATCGAACCCGACAGCTGGGCCTACAATTTGCCGACAGCCGTTCGTTGGTCGGGAACACTTTCCATACCGGCTCTCGAGTTTTCGGTGACCCGGGTGCTGGAACGTCACGAGACTCTGCGCACGAGCTTCCCGGCGGTCGGCGGCGAACCCGTTCTACAAGTGGCTGAACCGACCAAAATTAGTCTGCCGATCATCGATCTGAGTCACTTGTCCTCGGCGGATCAAGAGGTCTGGGTGAAGCGTCTCGGCATGCGAGAGGTTGAACAGCCTTTCGATCTGGCACGGGATTGCATGTTACGGATGACCCTGCTCCGTCTTGAAGACGATCACCATGTAGCCCTGGCCACCATGCATCACATCGCAGGTGACGGTTGGTCGGCAGCGATCCTTCTCCGTGAGCTTGGGGCTGTTTATCGTGCTTGCCTCGAAGGCCACGGAGACGATCTACCCGACCTGCCAGTGCGTTATGCCGATTTTGCGGCCTGGCAGAGATCCTGGCTGCAAGGCGAGAACCTCGAAGCTCAACTCGGCTACTGGCGCCGCCAGTTGGCTGGCGCGCCAACATTGAAACTGCCAACCGACCGACCGCGTTCGTCGGCGTCGAGTTTTCTTGGTGCGGTTCACAATTTCCGATTGTCCGCAGAGTTAACGTCGACGATCCGACAGCTTGCACGCCAGGAAGGCGTCACTCTTTTCATGACGCTGCTGGCGGGTTTCAATGTTTTCCTGCACCGCTGGACGGGTCAGGATGACTTGGTAGTCGGTACCGATGTCGCGGGTCGCAACCGGGTAGAGCTCGAAGACTTGATTGGTTTTTTTGTCAACAACCTGGCCTTGCGCACACGTCTCGAGAGCAATCTGACATTTCAGCGGGTTCTCGAGATCGTGCGGGAGGTGACGCTCGATGCCTATGCCCACGACGAGCTCCCGTTTGATCTGTTAGTTCGGGATTTGAAGCCCCAGCGCGAGCTTGGACGGGTGCCGTTGTTTCAAGTCCTATTTGTTCTCCAGAACGAAGCTTCTCAGCAACTGGAATTGCCCGGTCTGGAGGTTCAACCGATCGACTTGGAATTTGGGATGGCGAAATTCGATCTTGCACTCTTTTTCTCCGACACCGGAGCGGAAGTGACTGGTACCTGGAACTACAGCACCGATCTGTTCGAAGCCAGCACGGTCGCTCGAATGTCCGACTACCTAATTCAGATCCTGGAGAAGGTTTGCCGCGGGCCGCAAACTCGTCTCAACCAATTGGAGGTGGCGACCGAAATGCAAAGCGAAGAACGTATGGAATCCAAGCTACGTGCTTTAAGACGCCCAGGGCGCCGGAAGGCCACCAGATCGCGTACCGAGGTGGTCGAGGCATCCTTGCCGACCCCTGCTGGCCTACCTTTGATAGTCCGTCCCAAGCGGAACGATCTCGACCCGATCGGCTGGGCGCGAGGGCATCGGGATTGGATCGAGGGCAAGCTCCTCGAGCACGGGGCATTGCTCTTCCGTGACTTCGACCTTCGGACGATTCCGCAGTTCGAGAGTTTCGTCGAAGCGACCGGTGTCGACCCGTACGGTGGCTACGGCGACCTACCCAAAGAACAGCAGGGCCAGAATCTCTACCATTCGACACCCTATCCTGAAGACAAGGCCATCCTGTTTCACAACGAGAGCTCGCATATGGACCGTTGGCCGCTTCGACAGTTCTTCTTCTCGTGTGAGGTGGCGCCCGAAGGCGGTGAAACGCCGATCGTCGACTGCAGAGAGATCTATCGGCGGCTCGACAGCGAGTTGGTAGAGAAATTTGCGAGCAAGGGGCTGATGTATGTGCGTAACTTCGTCGAAGGTTACGACGTGAGCTGGCAAGAATTCTTTCGAACAGAAGATCGTGGGGAGGTCGACAAAGTCTGTCAGCGCAACGGTCTCGAGTTCGTTTGGAAGGGTGAGGTTCTCGAGACACGTCAGCTCGCGCCGGCAGTGGCACAGCATCCTCAGACCAAGGAACCTATCTTCTTCAACCAAATCCAGCTACATCACACCGCCTGTCTCGAGGACGGGGTCCGTCGATCACTCCATTCGATTTTTGATGAACAAGATCTTCCCCGCACGGTGCGGTTTGGTGACGGTACGCCGATTCCTGATGCAATTGTCGAAGATATTACGCAACTGTACTGGGAGTGTTCGGTCTCGCTGCCTTGGCAGAAAGGAGACGTCATGATGGTCGACAACATGCTGTGCGCTCACGCACGGAAACCGTTCTCGGGACCCCGCAAAGTGGTTGTGGCGATGGGAAACTTGCACAACAAGGACGCCTGAGGCGCGAACGATGTCAACGCAGATCCAAGAGTCGGTGAGCGATAGCTTTCCGATGTCACCACAGCAGAAGCGCCTTTGGTTAATCGGCCAGAGGGAGCGTTTCGCGAGCGGTGAGCTATACGCAGTCCTGCAGATCGATATCGCTGGCGAGGTTTGCCAGAAGACGCTGCGGCAAGCGATGGACGAAGTTGTGGATGGCCACGAGGTGCTTCGGACGACGTTCGAGATGCCGGATTGGTTGAGGGTTCCCGAACAAGTCGTGCATCCTGAGGGGGAAGTTGCGTGGGAGTTCGAGGATGTGTCTGGTGTCGGACCGGGAGACCAAAGCCTGCGACTATCAGAGATTGTCGATCAACAACGGTCTCGGGCGGCGGCACTCGACGGCCGCCCTTGCCTTGCGGTCGCCCTGGTCACACTCGATCCCCAGCATTATCGCCTGATTCTTACCTTGCGGTCGCTTTGTGCGGATCGCTGGTCTTTGGGCCTACTGGCGAGTGATCTCGGTCGGACTTATGTTTCGTTGAACGGTGCGAGTCTCACAGACGGTGGTTCGACAGCGGATGATGTTGACGCAGCAGAACCGCTGCAATATGTCGACTTCTCCGAGTGGCAATTGGATCTTGCGGAGTCCGAAGACGAAGCCGAGCTGTTGCGGGCCTTCTGGTCCCGTTACGAGCTGACAGCCCTGGGAGTCGAGCGGCTTCCCGGAGAGCAGCCGGGTCTCAAAGATGTGACGTTTCGTCCCGAATCCGTCGCTTTGGCGATCGACGCCGAAACCGTTGCAGCGATTGACGTCCTCGAGAAGCGACTTCGTCGATCGACTGAAGAAATTCTGCTCGCCGCCTTTCTAGGTTTTCTGTGGCGCCTTAGTGATAGGTCAGATGTTGCGGTAGGGTGCTTATTCGACGGTCGGAAATTTGAAGATCTGCAGTTCGGGCTGGGACTTTATTCGCGGTGTCTACCGGTTGCGCCTCATGCCGGCAACGATCCGACGTTTACCGAGTTGATAGACCAGGTTGCGGGGTCCTTGCGTGAATCGGCTCGGTGGCAGCAACATGGCATTCCAGAAAACCCTTCCGAGGCCAGTGATGAGGCCCTCGGTTTCCGACTCCTTTTCGAGTTCGAAGATGAGGTCGAGTTGCTGCCCGGCGTCGGCGACCCGGACGTACCGAAGTTTTCTCCCCTGAGCTTTGAGGCGACGCTCGAATCGTTCAAGTGGAAGCTCTCCTGCCGTCGAAGTGGCGATCGATTGACAGCAGATCTGCGATTTGATGCTCGCATTTTTGCGCGTCCTGATGTCGAGCGTGCCGCGCAGCAATTCTCAGGGCTGTTAGCTCGGTGGTTAAAGGAACCGCAGCGTCGATGTGGTTCCTTAGGGCTCGCGAGCCCAAGGGAAAATCGCCAATTCCTGGTGGATTTCAACGACACGGCGCGTGACTTCGACGCTGAGGGCTTTATTCAGCTCTTCGAGCAGCAAGTCGACAGTGCGCCGGATAAGACAGCTTTGATTTGTGAGGATCGACAGCTGGCCTACGGCGACCTCGACCAGCGGGCGAATCGTTTGGCCCACCGTCTGCTTGATCTAGGGGTTGGTCCTGAAGTACGAGTTGGGATCCTTGCAGGCCGTTCGCCGGAGATGATTTTAGGCCTGTTAGGGGTGCTCAAGGCTGGTGGAGCATACGTTCCCCTTGATCCAACTTTTCCACCCAAGCGCCTCACAGGGATGTTGGAAGACGCTGCGGCTGCGGTCTTGTTGTTGGAGGTTGGATTGGTTGGGAACGGGCTCGACTTCGATGGCCCTAGGCTGCCTCTCGACGCTGAAGAGGACGAGATCGAAGAGGTTGGTTCGTCTCCAGTTTTGACTAGGCTCGATTCGAGGGTATCTCCTGGATCTTTGATGTATGTCCTCTTTACGTCTGGATCCACCGGGCGGCCCAAAGGCGTGGCGGTAGAACATCGGCAGATAGCCAACTATCTGCGAGCGATCGTGGAGAGGTTCAGTTGGACCGAGCCGATGAGTTATGCATCGGTGTCGACGTTTGCGGCAGATCTCGGCAACACCATGATTTTTCCGGCACTCGCGACTGGTGGTTGCCTGCATGTTGTCGCGCAGCATCGCATAGGCGATGCCAAAGCCCTGGCGGAGTATTTGGATCGTTATCGGGTGGACTGTCTGAAAATTGTGCCATCGCACCTCACAGCCTTGCTAGCGTCACCTCATGGGGAGCAGCTGCTTCCTCGACGTGGCCTGGTCCTAGGAGGCGAGGCCACCCAGCCGAGCCTCTTGCAGCAGCTGCGTGATCTTGCTCCGGACAGTCTTTCAATTTGGAATCACTACGGTCCGACAGAAACCACAGTCGGTGTGACCACTCGTGCCTTCTGCCTCCAGGGTGAACCAACCCATGCTGAAGGAGACATGACGACCGCGAAGGTTCATCTGGGCCGCCCCCTGTCCAACGTCCAGATTTACCTCTTGGATCGAGGGATGCAGCCGGCGGTGACCGAGGTGGCTGGAGAAATACACATTGGCGGTGCCAATGTAGCTCGCGGCTATTTGGGGCAACCTGGGCAGACCGCCGCGCGTTTTATTCCTGACTCCTTGAGTGGCGCCTCGGGGGCGAGGCTCTATCGATCCGGTGATCGGGCGCGTTTCGACCGCGATGGGGAAATCGAGTTTCTTGGCCGTATTGATCATCAAGTCAAGATTCGTGGCTTCCGCATCGAGCTTGGTGAGATTGATGCGGCCATTGGCCGTCACCCGGAAGTGGCTGAGGCGGTGACCAGAGTTCATATTGCTGAGCGCGACAAGCCACGGTTGATAGTTTATGTGGTGCCTCGAGGCTCCGAGAAGATCACCCTGGAAGGGATGCGAGGCTTCGTCGAGCCATATCTTCCAGAGTACATGATCCCTGGAGTCCTGGTCTCTCTCGATCGCCTGCCACGGACGCCAAACGGAAAGATCGACTCTCAGGCTTTTCCAGATCCAGAGAGCCTAGCTATCAGTGAAGTGGCCACCCACGTCCCGCCGAGAAATCCGATCGAAGATGTGGTGGCTGGCATTTGGAGCGAACTACTAGGCCTTGACCAGGTCAGTATCCACAACGACTTTTTTCAGTTGGGCGGACATTCGCTGCTGGCAACCCAGGCCATCTCGCGATTGAGGCAGGCATTTGGGGTCGAGGTTACCTTGGCGATGCTATTCGCCGAGCCTACCGTGGCGAGGTTAGGACAGCGCATTTCACAACAGTTGAGTAACGCTGCAGGTCAAGCCGGGCCTGAGTTCGAACGGGTATCGCGGGACCGCGAACTGCCTTTGTCCTACGCCCAGCAGCGACTGTGGTTTCTCCATCAGCTAGAACCCGAAAGTCCGGCATACAACGTCCCCACAGTATTGGAGCTGGAGGGGGCGCTCGATATTGCAGCGCTGAGCTCGAGCTTTAGTGAGATCGTGCGGCGACATGAGTCGTTGCGGACGATCTTCGCTGCGACTGCTGGCAAGCCCGTGCAAACTATCCTGCCACCCGTTGCATCGGTGATTCCGGTCATCGATTTGACAGGCTTGCCGGAAGCACAACGTTTAGAGGAAGCCCGTCGGTTCGGTTGGCTGGAGGCTCAGCGTCCGTTCGATCTCGCAACCGGGCCGCTGGTTCGTCTGCAGTTGTTGCACCTGAAGCTAGGGGTTCATCGTTTGCTACTGACGATGCATCATATCGTGACGGATGGATGGTCGAATGCTGTACTGGTGCGAGAGTTGGCCGCACTCTACAGATCTTTCTCTGTCGATAGAGGCTGTTCTGCCGGGAGGGGAGGCGACTTGCCCGACCTGGCGGTGCAATACGCCGACTATGCGGTTTGGCAACGGGAATGGCTGCAAGGAGAAGTCCTGGAACGAGAGGTTTCTTATTGGCGCCGACGTCTTGCCGGCGCACCTGCGGTACTGGAGTTTCCCAGCGATCGGCCACGCCCCGCGCAACAGAGTTACCGGGGTGCGGTGCGATCGGTGTCCTGGCCGCGAGCCCAGGTCGAAAACCTTCGGGCGCTCGGAAGGCGTCAAGATGCCACGCTATTCATGGTGCTCCTCGCGGCCTGGCAAACCCTACTGATGCGCATGAGTGGCCAACAAGATATCAGTGTCGGTACGCCAATTGCGGGACGAAACTACCTGGAGCTTGAAGGGCTGGTCGGCTTCTTTGTCAATACGTTGATTCACCGGATCGAATTCAACGGCAACCCGACCTTTGGGGAGCTCCTCGAGCAAGTACGCCAGGTTTCATTAGAAGACCACACCCATCAGCATGTGCCGTTTGAGAAGTTGGTCGAGGAGCTCAACCCAGAGCGTAGCGCGAGTTATTCACCTCTCTTCCAGGTGATGTTCGTTTTTCAGAATATGCCGATGGAACCGGTCGCCCTTTCTGAGCTGACCGTTCGGCCACTGCCGGTTGAGAGAGATGTGACCCAATTCGATCTGTCCTTGACTTGGATTGAGGGAGAAGGTGACTTGTATGGATCTTGGGAGTACAGCCTAGATCTTTTCGATGTCACCACCATCGCTCGCCTGGAGCGACATCTCGAGACGTTGGTGCAGGGGATCCTTGAGCACCCACAACAACGCGTTGACAACCTGGAGTTGTTGAGCGTTACCGAGAAGTTTCAGCTGCTCACCGCGTGGAATGGAGAGCAGCGGACCTACCCGGTGGACCAGACGATCCATCAGCTGTTCGAATTTCAGGTCATGCGGGAACCGGACCGCATCGCCGCGGTCAGTGGCACCCAGCAGGTCACCTACGTCGGACTTGATCGACGAGCGGATTGCCTGGCTGGCGTCCTTGGGCGGGCTTCGGTGAGGCGGGGGCATTTTGTTGGCATTCTGAAAGAACGCGACATTGACTTTCTGGTCGCTGTGTTGGCGATCCTGAAAGTCGGCGGTGCTTACGTACCCTTTGAGCCTAGTTATCCGCAAGACCGCTTGCTGAATATGGTTTCAGACAGCGGTGTCGCGACCTTGGTGACAGACTCACAATCGATCCGTGGCATGCAAGCGGTGTTGAACGGTGCCCCCGAGCTGGCCCACCTCATTGCGTTTGATTCTCTAGAGCTGACTCTCGAGCGTGAAGGTTCGCCGCTCAACATTTACGGCCCGGAGGACTTGGTATTGGAGGCTTCGGGATCGGCCGCTGCCACAGTGAAGCGTGTCTCGGTCGGGCATGCTCGAGATCCTGCTTACATGCTCTACACCTCGGGCTCGACCGGTGCTCCCAAGGGGGCTATTGTGCCCCATGACGGCGCAGTCAACCACATGTATGCCGAATTCGAAGCACTTGACTTGGATCGTGAGCTGCGATTCTTGCAAAGTGCTCCGTCGTCCTCGGATATCTCTGTTTGGCAGTTCCTCGCTCCCTTGGTCCTGGGTGGTCGTACCGTGATTGTCGATCTCGAGACCGCCAGTGATCCAGAGAAGCTGTTTGGGGCCTTGCGAGATGAACGTATTTCGTTGGCTGAGTTGGTCCCGTCGGTGTTGCGTTACCTGGTGGAATACCTCGCCGCTCGCGGCCGAGACGAGCGTGCCCTGCCAGCCCTTCAGTGCTTGATGGCGGTGGGCGAGCCGGTACCGGTTGGGCTGGTCAACGCTTGGCTCGAGCTTTACCCAGAGGTGCTAACGACTGATTCTTACGGACCCACGGAAGCGTCGGACGATGTGACTCAGCTCTTGATCCGGCAACCTTTGCCGCCGGAGTTGCCATCGATTCCGATCGGGCGGCCGTTGGCGAATTACACGTGTTACTTGCTCGACCGGCGCTTGCGGCCCGTGCCGATTGGGGTACCGGGAGAAATTTGTGTCGGTGGGATTGCGGTCGGTCAAGGCTACTGGCGCAAACCAGCAAAGACCACCACCAGCTTTGTCCCCGATCCGTTTTCTCGTGCGCCTGGAGGACAGCCTCTTTACCGCACTGGTGACCTCGGACGTTGGCTGGCGGATGGCACCATCGAGTTGCTCGGACGAATTGATCATCAAGTCAAGATCCGTGGTTTCCGCGTGGAGCTGGGCGAGATCGAGTCCGTTTTACTCGGGCATGAGGCAGTCCTAGAATGTGCGGTGCTGGCGTGGGAGGACGGCCACGACAAGCAGTTGGTGGCCTACCCGGTACCGCGCCCGGGTTGTGATATCCCGGCTCAGGAGTTGCGAGAGTTGGTCGCGCAACAACTACCGACGCATATGGTACCTGCCGCCTTTGTTTCTATGCCGTCTCTGCCCTTGACTCCGGCTGGCAAGATTGATCGTCGAGCGTTGCCGGAGCCGGGACCCGAGGACAGGCGCAGCGATCGTCTTGCTCCCCCGCGCGATGATGTCGAGGAGCAGTTGGCAGAGATCTGGGCCGACGTCCTGGGTGTGGACCAAGTGGGTATCCACACCAGTTTCTTCGACCTCGGTGGGCATTCGCTGCTCGCGACCCAGGTTCTTGCAAGATTGAGGAAAGTGTTCTCCGTTGACCTGCCGTTGCGACGACTGTTTGAAGGTCCGACGGTCGCTGACTTGGCGGCGGCGGTTCGGGAGCTAGGAGCCGGGCCGTCCATACCGGCCATCGAACCGAAATCTTGGGATCAAGGCGCGCCGTTGTCGTTTGCTCAGCAGCGGTTGTGGTTTCTCCATCAATTGGATCCCGAGAGCACAGCCTACAGTCTCCATGGCGCGGTTCGTCTCGAGGGGCAGCTCGACATACCAGTTTTAACGAAGGCTTTGAGTGAGATCGTTCGGCGGCATCAAGTGCTGCGTTCAGTTTTTGAGAGTGGAACGAGTGAAGCCGTTCAGCGAGTGCTGCCATCGGCGCCGATGCCGCTCCCGTGTATCGATCTGAGGACACTTCCCGCCGAAGTACGCGACCAAAGGGCTCGCCAGGAAGCGGCGGCAGAATGTGAGCGCCCCTTCGATTTGGAAGCAGGGCCTCTGATTCGGTGTCGGCTGTTGATGCTTGAGGACTGCCGATATGTGTTGGTCGTCAACATGCACCACATTGTCAGTGATGGTTGGTCGATCGAGCTGTTGGTACAACAGCTGACGGTGCTCTATACCGCGTTCCTGTCCAGCGAAACGTCACCGTTGGGAGAGTTGCGGATTCAATACGCCGACTTTGCTCATTGGCAACGCGAATGGTTGGGAAGCGATATTCTCGCCAGCGAGATCACCTATTGGCGCCAGCAGCTTGCCGGAGCCCCGGCGTTGCTCGAGCTCCCGACCGATTGGCCACGGCCCGAGAAGCAAGCCTTTCGTGGAGCGATTGCGAGTGCACGGTTATCACCGGAGCTCAATGAGCCGTTGTTGAGCGTAAGTCGTCAGCAGGGTGCGACGCTGTTTATGACCTTGCTGGCTGGATTCCAGGTCTTGCTGGCTCGTCATAGTGGGCAGAGCGACGTCAGCGTCGGTACTCCGATCGCTGGGCGTCTCCATGTCGAGCTCGAGGCATTGATCGGATGTTTTGTCAACACTCTGGTCCTGCGGTCCGAGATGTCCGAAGACCCGAGCTTCCGCCAGCATCTTGGTGAGATTCGCAATACAGCTCTCGGAGCTTATGCACATCAGCAGGTGCCGTTCGAGAAATTGGTCGAGGAGCTCGAGCCCGAGCGCAGTCTGAGCTATTCACCGCTCTTTCAGGTGCTGCTGGTAATGCAAAACGTGCCAGCGAAGCCGATGGAGCTGCCTGGGTTGACGATGAGCCACTTGGATTGGCTAGGCGCGAGTGCTCAGTTCGATCTGACGTTGATTCTCGAGGAGACTGAAGACGGCCTGAGTCAGGTTGTAAAATACGACCGTGATCTGTTCGAAGCGGCTACGGTCCAACGGCTGTTGAGTCAGTTGGGAACCTTGCTCAGCAGTGCCGTGAGGAATCCGAACCAGCGCCTTTCCGAGCTGCCGCTGATGACCGCGGCAGAGCATGCTCAATTGTTAGCGGAATGTGCCGGCCCTCAGATCGCGACGCCTGCAGCGACCCTGTCGGAGCTTTTCGAAGCCCGCGTTCAGCAGAGTCCTCGGCACATAGCTGCCAGCTTTCGAGACCAGGAGCTGAGTTATTTTGAGCTCAACGAACGAGCCAATCGACTGGCTTGGCACTTGCGGGCACTAGGTGTTGGTCCCGATGCCATGGTTGGCTTGTGCCTCGAGCGGTCTCTGGACATGTTGGTGGCCATGCTGGGAATCCTCAAGGCGGGGGGCGCCTATGTGCCGCTTGATCCGAGTTACCCAGTGCATCGGCAAGTGACGATTCTCGAAGATTCTCAAGCCTCGATTCTGGTCACGTCGACGACGCAGGCTGCTGCCTTGCCTACCTTATCGATCTCTGCTTTGTGCGTAGATCGAGATGGGCCAGAGATTGCTCGCAATAGTAGGCAGAATCTGCCGCTGTTGGCGACGCCTGCAAACCTCGCGTATGTCATTTATACCTCGGGTTCCACGGGCCGGCCAAAAGGTGTAATGGGTAGCCACGGCGCGATCACCCATCGATTGTCTTGGATGATACGGGCATTCCCATTTACTGACGGCGACCGGTTATTGCACAAGACGTCCTACAGTTTTGATGCATCGATTTGGGAGATCTTCGTGCCATGGATGGTTGGCGCTACCGTGGTTGTCGCTGAGCCCGAAGGCCACCAAGACCTCACCTACCTGCTCGACACAATCGCGGCGCACAGCGTGACAATCTTGCAGTTGGTCCCGTCCTTGGTACCAGCGTTTCTCGAACAGCCTGATCTGGCGGAGCGTGGTCGCAGCTTGCGCTGGTTCTTCTGTGGTGGTGAAGCCCTGCCTGGCGAAACGGTTCGACGCTTCTTCAGGCGGCTCGACTGCACACTGTGCAATCTCTACGGTCCGACCGAGAATTCGATCGACGCGACGTTTGAGGTCTGCGATCCGACTCGTACCACCCGTGCCATTACGCCGATTGGTCAATCTCTTGAAAACGTGACGTTGTGCGTCCTGGATTCCCGGGGGTACCACCTTCCCCCAGGATTGGCAGGTGAATTAGCGATCGGAGGTTCTGGCTTGGCGCGAGGGTATATCGGTAAACCAGCGCTGAGTGCTGAGCGTTTTATCCCGGAGACTTCGAGTTCAGGAGTTTCCAGTCCAGACGGTGGTGGGCGACTCTATCGAACCGGCGATTTGGTCCGCTACAACCCAACGCTTCGCAAATTCGAATTTCTGGGTCGTATCGATCATCAAGTCAAATTGCGCGGTTTCCGTATCGAGCTCGGCGAGATCGAGGCTTGTTTGCGGGAACAAGAAACGGTCCGGGACGGGGTCGTGATTCTGCAACAGGCCAGCGACACGGGCCTGTCGGGTGGACCCAGTCTAGTCGCTTGTGTGGTCCCAGAGGCCGGTATTGGCGACCATGAAGTCTTACCGCAGATGCTGTCGCGAATTTTGGCAGGTCGATTGCCGGACTACATGATCCCGACAATCTTCCTGGTAGTCGACGAACTGCCGCGACTGCCCAACAGCAAGGTGGACAGGGCGGCTCTCGATCGTCGTGCAAAGGAACTTGCCGTCTCGCGAAGACTCGAACAAGCAACGCTGCCAGTGGCGCCCCGTTCACCTACCGAAGAGGTGTTGGCGGTCATTTGGGCAGAACTTCTGGGCGTTGACGGGATCAGCATCCACGATAGTTTTTTTGAGCTGGGTGGACACTCGTTGAGTGCGATTCGCATGGTCAACCGGGTTCGCCAGGTCTTCGATGTCGACCTACGAATTCGGTCGCTTTTCGAATCCCCGACGGTCGCCGGTCTGGCGGCGGTAGTGGACAGCAACCTACGAGACGCCAGCGCTTCGCAGGCGCCACCGATTCAACCCGTGGCGCGTGATCGCCCATTGCCACTGTCGTTTGGCCAACAGCGTTTGTGGTTCTTGCAACAGTTGGAGCCAGAGAGCGCTGCCTATTGTGTGCCCGGTGCCTTGCGGTTGACGGGCCGTCTCCACCTGCTTGCTCTCGAGCAGAGTTTTTCCGAACTCACGAGGCGCCACGAGACCTTGCGGACGACGTTCGGACAAGAACATGGCGAGGCAGTGCAGTACGTCCACGGTATGCGGCCGATCGAATTGCCGGTGATCGACTTGGAATGTCTTGGCGCCGTCGATCGGATCGCTTGGACCGAGCGTTTGCTGACTACCGAAGCTGTTCGGCCTTTTGATCTCGGCCGGGGGCCCCTGTTGCGGTTGCTGTTGATCCGCGACCACGATCACGAACACCTATTGTTCCTGAACATGCATCACATCATCTCAGATGGCTGGTCGGCGGAGCTGCTGGTCCGGGAACTCGCTTCCCTTTATGCTGGCTACGTCCATGCCGAGCCAGTGGTCTTGCCCGAGTTGCCTATTCAATATGCGGATTTTGCTTGTTGGCAGCGCGATTGGCTCCGCGGCCCAGCGCTGGATTCACTGCTTGGCTATTGGAGGAAGCAGCTCGCTGGGGCGCCGGAGGTGATCGGTCTAACCACTGACCGGCCGCATCCAGTACCGCAGACCGACCGAGGAGCTGTGGTCCGTCGGGAATTACCGGCGACCACGAGCCACGCCCTGAGACAGCTCAGTCAACAGCATGCGGCAACGCTGTATATGACCCTGCTGTGTGCCTTCAAGATCTGCCTGGGACGGTACGGCGCAGGCAAGGACATTGTTGTAGGGACCAACATTGCCAACCGGACACAGCCGGAAGTTGAGGGGTTGATCGGCTTCTTGGTCAATGCCTTGGTACTGCGGACTCGACTGACGGGGGAGCCGAGCTTCCGCGAAGCTTTGGCCCGAGTTCGAGAGACTGTGTTAGGGGCCTTTGCTCACCAAGACCTACCGTTCGATCGTTTGGTCGAAGAACTTCAGCCACGTCGAGACTTGAGTACTACTCCGGTGTTTCAAGTCCTGTTCGACATGATTCAGGTCGATACGATGCAGGACTTTGAGTTGCCTGGGCTCACTATCGCACCCCTTGCTCCGTCCGAGGGTACGGCCAAGTTTGATCTCACCATGATGGCGGACGATACTCGGGACGAGATTGTGCTGTCCGTCGAATACAACACCGACTTGATGGATTCGACAACCCTCGGCCGGATGCTGAGTCATCTCGAACACCTCCTGGTGAGCGTCATCGAAGCTCCTGAAGGGAGTATTTCGGAGTTGTCGATGCTCGGTGCCGCGGAGAGCTTCGAGGTCCTCGTCGAGTGGAACGGAGAATTATGTTCGTACCCGACAGAGCACACCTTCCAGCACCTTTTCCGAGCACAGGCGGAGGCGACGCCGGACCGCATCGCGGCGGTGTGGGACGATCACTTGGTTACCTTCGGCGAACTTGATCATCGCGCTAGGCATCTGGCGGCCTTGCTACTACAGATCGGGTTGCAGCGTGGTGACTTCGTAGGCGTGTTGAAGTCTCGGGACGGCGGATTCTTGGTCGCCATCCTGGCGATTCTCGAAGCCGGTGGGGCCTATGTGCCTTTCGAACCGACATATCCCGAGGAGCGGTTGTCCTACATGGTCACCGACAGCGGTATCTCGGTTCTGATCACCGAGGCGAGCTGGGTTGAGAGCCTGCCGTCGGTGATGAGTTGCTCAGGGCAACTCCAATCTTTGGTTTGTCTCGACGCCGTCGACTTATCCCTTCCAACAGGTCCTGGCGTCAACCTTTATGGCCCTGAGGACGTGCCCATAACGTTGGTGGCCGGCGGCAGCCAACGGCATGGTGAAGCCAGCGACCCGGCATACATGCTCTACACCTCAGGCTCGACCGGGATGCCCAAGGGAGCGGTCATCGATCATGCAGGGGCGGTGAATCATATGTACGCGCAATTCGAGGCGCTACAGCTGGATGACGAGCTGCGCTTCTTGCAGAGTGCGCCGTCATCTTCCGATATTTCTGTTTGGCAACTCCTCGCTCCCCTGATTTTGGGGGGACGCACTGTAATCGTTAGTCTCGACACAGTGAGCGATCCGGAAGTGCTGGCCCGAACGATGCGAGACCAACGCATTACCTTGGCTGAGCTCGTACCGTTGGTGTTGAGGTACCTGCTGGACCATTTGGTGGCGAGTGATTCCGTCGGCCGCACGCTGCCTGCCTTACGATGCCTGATGGCCTCCAGTGAGGCGGTCTCGGTGGATCTGATCAATGGTTGGTTGACCTTGTGTCCAGGCTTGCGACTGACCAATTCTTATGGGCCGACCGAAGCCTCTGACGACATCCTACAACTGCATGTCGACGAGCTCCTATCAACCTCCCTGCCGTCGGTGCCGGTTGGCCGCCCGATGGCGAATTGTGAGGTCTACCTAGTCGATCAGGCGATGCAGCCAGTACCCATCGGGGTGCCGGGCGAGATTTGCGTTGGCGGTATTGCTGTCGGTAGCGGTTATTGGCGGAAGCCAGCAAGAACAAGCAAGAGTTACGTACCGAATAAGTTTGCCCGTCGTCCAGGGGACGTGCTTTACCGCACGGGTGATCTAGGACGCTGGCTGCAAGACGGGCACGTCGAATTGCTCGGCCGAATTGATCATCAGGTCAAAATTCGTGGCTTCCGAGTGGAATTGGGTGAAATTGAGACCGCACTGCGGGAAGCTCCTGGGGTGGTGGAATGTGCGGTGGTTGTACGAGAGGACCATGAAGACAAGCAACTGATTGCCTTTCTCGAAGTCCGCGAGGGTGTCGAGGCTGGAGCTGGGATGTTGCGCGACCACCTAAAGCAGTTGCTGCCCGGCCATATGGTGCCTTCGGCGTTCTCCGTCTTGGATACGTTGCCGATCGCCCCGAGTGGCAAGATCGATCGGATCCTTCTGGGTCAACGCGCGTCGGCACCCTTGGACCAAATCGGGCATATCCTGGAAAGGCCCTTCACAGTTCCTCGGACGCCGACAGAAGAAGCGTTGGTGGCGATCTGGTCCGACGTTTTGTCGCTCGAGCGAGTGGGCGTCGAGACCGACTTCTTCGAACTCGGAGGACACTCTCTGCTGGCCATTCGGGTGCTGGCCCGGGTGCGCGAGACGTTGGACGTCGATATTCCGGTTCGCCAAGTCTTCGAGTATCCAACCATCGCCGAATTTGCTGGCCGGGTCGACCGACAGCGTCGTAGCGGGGCAGCTGGGAGCCAGAAACCGGCTCTGCGCCGGATAGGTCGTAAGACACGTCGTATGACTCGCAAGGAAGAGATCCTCAAGCCTGCTTGAGATTGAAAAGGAAACATTCATGACAGTGTCTCATCCAGAAGCACAGTCTCATCCAGAAGCACAGTCTGATTCAGGCACAGAGTCTGATGCGGAAACTAAAGCCTTCGAGGCCGGTGGCGGGGTAGCCCCGGTGCCCGAAGACGAGGAGGTTTACCTTCTCCCGGTCTCGTTTGCGCAGCAGAGGCTGTGGTTTCTTTCCCAGTTTGACACCCAGAGTTCCGCCTACAACATTTCGAATGCGGTGATCCTGCATGGGCCACTGCAGATCCATGTCCTGCATCGTTGTCTCGCAGAAATCGTCGAGCGGCATGAGATTCTACGGACTACGTTTTCGGTAGTAGACGGAGAACCGGTCCAAGTTGTGGTGATGGATCGTCCGGTCGCCTTACCGTACGTCGATCTGACTCGACTCGATGCGTCTCGACGAGAGGCCACGGCACATCAGCTGGTTGCCGACTTGGCGCAGCGGCCGTTTGATGTGGTCCGCGGTCCGTTGTTGCGGGAGGCCCTCCTGAAACTGGATGGCCGACGACATGTGTTTTTCTTCTCGATGCATCACATCATCACCGACGGTTGGTCGCAGACGGTTTTCCTGCACGAGTTGGCTGTGCTCTACCGATCCTTCGTGGCCGGCCATCCAGCCCCGATGCCGGAACTCGAGATCCAATATGGCGATTTTGCGCAGTGGCAAAGGGACTCACTGCAAGAAGAAACGCTCGAAGCGTTGCTCGACTTCTGGCGACAGAATTTAGCCGGAGCGAACGGCAAGCTCGAGCTGCCGACAGATCATCCGCGACCGACGGTCTTTGATCCGAGAGGCAAGGCAGTGGCACTACGCCTATCGGAGCAGCAGACCCAGAGTGTGCGGCAGCTTGCACGCCAGGAGGGAGTCACGCTTTATGTCGCGCTACTTTCCGCGCTCGGTGTGCTCTTGGGTCGTTTGGCAGACCAGGACGACATCCTCATCGGATCGCCAGTTGACCATCGTGACCAGGTTGAGCTCGAGAAGTTGATCGGGCTCTTTTTGAACACCCTGGTGTTGCGGGTAGATCTGTCGGGTGAACCGTCATTTCGGGAGCTTCTCGGCCGGGTGAGGGAGACAACCTTCAGTTCCCACGAACATGCGGCTCTGCCGTTCGAAAGGCTCGTTACGGAATTTGGTCTGTCAGGAGATCGTAGTCGTAATCCGCTGTTTCAGGTGTTCTTCAATCTCGAACAGATCAGTGACGAGCAACAAGACAATTTTGGAGACCTCAGTTTTGAGCCTCTAATCATCGAAGAAGCGACAGCCAAATTTGATCTCTTACTGAACGTTCAAGAAACCGAGCGCGAGCTAGCGCTCTCGCTACATTACAGCCTGGGGCTCTTCGAAGGTCAAACTGCTGAACGAATTCTCCACCAATTCGATATCCTGCTCGGAGCGATTACGGAGGATTCGGGCCAAAACGTTTTGGATCTACCGTTGTTGAGCGATGGCGAGCGTCGGCAGATACTCAACGATTGGAATCGGACCGAGAGGCCGGGTTACCGTCTCGACGTTGATGTGATCGAGCTGTTCGAGCAACAAGTCGAGCGGTCGCGCAGCGATTCTGCCGTGTTGTGGGACGACCGGACGTGGACGTTCGATGAGCTCGATCGTCATGCCAACCAACTCGGCCACTACTTACAGAGTCTAGGGGTTGGCCCAGACGTTGCCGTCGGTATCCAAATGCCAGGTTGTGCCGAAGCCATCTGGGGCATTCTGGGGGTGCTCAAGGCTGGAGGGGCCTACCTCCCCATCGATGTGTCCAACCCTGCGGAGCGCGTAGCCTTCATCGCCCAAGATGCCCAACTGCGGGTTCTAATGACCCTGAAGTCACAGCGCGAGTCGCTTGCTGAATGCGGGGTTCCGATGGTGTGTCTCGATGACGCTCCCGAGGAGTTAGCCGAGCAGAGTGGGGAAAGACCTGATCGGGTGGTATCAGCTGAGAATCTGGCTTACATCATCTACACGTCTGGATCGACCGGCCGTCCCAAAGGGGTCATGGTGCCCCATCGTGGTTTGAGCAGCTACTTGAACTGGGCGTTGGAGGACTATGCTCCGGAGCTTGGTAACGGGGCGCCGGTTTATTCGTCGATCGCTTTTGATCTGGCGGTGACCAGCTTGTTTGGGCCTCTGGTTGCCGGTCAACCGGTTTCGTTCTTGCCCCAAGATTGGGCGAGCGAAGGGCTGATCAAGGCGTTGGGTGAGGGTAGGAATTTCAGTTGGGTCAAGATGACTCCCGCCCACCTCGAGTTGGTCAACCGGACCTTGGCTCCGGAGGCTATGGCTGCCTCGACTCGAACGCTCATTCTCGGCGGTGAGGCATTACCAGCGCGGAGTTTGGAGCTGTGGCGTGCCAACGCGCCGGCTACCCGGTTGATCAACGAATACGGTCCGACAGAGACGGTCGTAGGTTGTTGTGTCCATGAGGTAGGCGACGAAGATCTCGCCATAGGTGAAGTCTCCATCGGGCGACCTATTGCCAATGTGAAGCTTTACCTGGCGGATCGGCGTTTTCGCATCTGTCCAGTTGGTATAGCTGGAGAGTTACATATCGCTGGCCGGCAGATGGCTCGGGGTTATTTGCGGCGCGCCGCCTTGACAGCCGAGAAGTTCATTCCCGATCGTTTTGCCAACGAACCGGGCGAACGGATCTACCGGACTGGTGACTTGGCGCGGTATCAGAGCGACGGTAGTTTGGAGTTCCTCGGTCGTGTCGATCATCAGATCAAGTTACACGGGTTCCGCATCGAGCCGGGGGAGATCGAGGCTCGATTAGCGGAACATAAAGACGTCATCGATGCTGTCGTCCTGGCACGCCAAGACGACGGTGAAAAACGTCTGGTGGCTTATCTCGTGGCCCCGTCAGAAGCGACGCTATCGATCGAAGTGCTGCGCCAGTTCTTGAGCGAGGAGCTTCCTGAGCACATGATTCCGGCGGCCTTCGTCATGCTCGAAGCCCTACCCTTGGCACCTAGCGGGAAAGTCGATCGCAAATCGCTACCGGCTCCTGGAGCCGCTCGACCGGACCTGCAGCAGCAGTACGTCGCCCCCAGCAATTTGATTCAAGATACGTTGGCGATGGTTTGGGGCGAAGTTCTCGGCGTCGACCGAGTAGGCATCCACGACAACTATTTTAGTCTCGGAGGCGACTCGATCCGCAGTTTGGCAATTGTTGCGCTCGCTCGGGACAGGGGATTGCACCTCTCCCTTCAACAGATTGCAAGATTTTCGACCATCGCGGAACTCGAGAGTGAGATCCGCATCGATCGCGGAGATGACGAGCTCGAAGTCCGAAGCGAGCCGTTCAGCTTGATCTCGGACGACGATCGAAGCCGCATGCCAGCTGAAGTTGAGGACGCTTATCCGCTCGCCAGGATGCAGGCCGGTATGATTTACCACATCGAGCAGCTCAACGAGACGCCGGTTTTTCACAGCATTAACAGCTACCAGATCAAAGCTCCATTCGAACAGGAAGCCTTTCAGTTGGCGGTACTGCAGAGCGTCAAACGTCAGGCCAATTTACGCACTTCGTTCGATTTGACAACGTTTTCCGAACCCCTGCAGCTGGTACGCAAGGAGGCTTTCTTTCCGATCATTGTCGAGGATCTGCGCCACCTTTCTGAAAGTGAACAGCAAGAAGTGCTGATCCGTTTTTTCGATCGGGAGCAAAATCGCCCCTTCGACTTGACGCAGGTTCCTCAATTACGTATCCACATCCACCGTTTTAGCGATGAGAATTTCCAGTATTCCCTGACGGAAAATCACGCCATTATCGATGGTTGGAGCCTACACACGTTCTACGCTGAGTTCCTGCCACGTTACTTTGCGATGCTCAAGGGGGAGGAGGTACCTGAACTCCCGCCCCTCGGCACAACCTTCCGAGATTTCATTGGCCTCGAGCGTCAAGTCTTGGCGTCTCCGGAGGCGCGTGAGTTCTGGGATCTCAAGCTGGATGGTGTGAACGTGCTGCGCCTGCCGCGGCTGCCTGGCTACCCCAGAAAAATCGAGGGCGCTCGCTGCCGGCGTTACGACATCTTGTTGGATCACGAGATCACCGAAGGATTGCAACGGCTGGCCCGACAGCAGTCAGTCCCATTGAAGAGCGTCTTGCTCGCCGCTCACCTTCATGTGATGGGGTACTTCAGCGGCCAAACTGATGTGACCACCGGTATTTCGTCCAATGGACGGATCGAGACCGAGGATGGGCAGCATGTGTTTGGTCTCTTTCTGAATACTTTGCCATTGCGAGCCCATCTCGACGGCGGCACCTGGCGAGACTTGGTTCTCCAAGCCCACGAGGAAGAGATCGCGATGATGCCTTACCGGAGATTTCCACTAGCGGAAATCCAGAAAGGCTGGGGAACAGAAACCCTACTCGAGACCTCGTTTGTATATTTGAATTTCCATGTCTTGGAAGGATTGACGAGTCTCGAAGACTTCGAGGTAGTGGATCGCGGTACCCTCATCGAGGAAACCAATTTTGTGATCATGACGGCTTTTTATCACCCGGTTGAAGACGCCCAGTCCAACGTTATCGTGAATTTGACCTGTGATCGGTCCGTACTCAGTGAGTCACAGATCACCGCGGTCAATCAGTTTTTTCTCGAGACGCTCGAAGTGATGGCTCGTGATCCCGCCGCTCGTTACGAGTCGTATTATCCAATGTCGCGAGCCGAGAAGCATCAAGTTTTGCTGGAGTGGAACGATACCCGACAGCCGGCTGGTCTAGTGAGCGCTGAGCCAGGGACGGCGTCCGGGCCGCCGGTTCATCGCTTGTTCGAGCGCCATGCGATTGCTACGCCTGAACGGATTTGCCTGATCGACGAGGACAAAGACGGGGTGCCTCGGTATGTGTCCTACGATGAGGCGAGTCGACGAGCCCAGCTCTTGGCGCGGTACCTGGGCGCATCGGCTATCGGGCAAGAGTCGCGGATAGCACTGTGCTTAGATCGCTCGGCAGAGATGGTGATCGGAATCCTGGGAGTACTCGATGCCGGTGCTGCCTATGTTCCGATGGATCCTGACCACCCCCGCGAGCGTCTGGCCTTCCTGATCGAGGATGCCGGAGTCTCCGTGGTGTTGAGTCGACAGTCCTACGCCGACCGGTTGGCGGGTCTCGGGACGATCCGATTGGATATGGAAGACCTCGAGGTGGATCATGAGGCTCCGCCGATCGACAGCCGGAGCCTCTATCCCCCGGTCGCCGTCAACCCGGAAAATCTGGCATACGTGCTGTACACGTCGGGCTCCACGGGACGGTCGAAAGGGGTCGCGGTAGAACATCGTCAATTGTCAGCCTACGTGGAGGCGGTCACTACAGCATTGGACCTTCCGCCTGGTGCCAGCTATGCGCAGGTTTCGACCTTGGCGGCCGACCTCGGTAATACCTCGCTGTTCGCAGCTCTCTGTGGTGGTGGCACCCTGCACCTAGTCTCAGACGGACGGGCGCGAGACGGCGAGGCGTTGCGAGAGTACTTTCGATGGCATGGCATTGACGGCTTGAAGATCACTCCTTCCCACCTGGCAGCGGTGGTCGATTTCGAGGAGTTCGGTGGCCCGATGCCTCGCCAGCGGCTGATCCTAGGCGGTGAAGCGACTGATCCGGAGTGGGTCGAAAGGCTTGCCAAGCTGGCGCCAGAGTGTCGAGTCTTCAACCATTTCGGCCCAACTGAAACGACGGTTGGGGTAATGACCCATGAGTTTCGAGACGTTGACGCATCTGGGGCCGTGCCATCGTTACCGATCGGCCGGCCTCTCAATGGGATCCGCGCTTACGTTTTGGACACCGCTCTACGGCCACTACCGGGGGGGGCGGCTGGCCAGCTTTGGATTGGGGGCTCGCAGGTTACACGTGGCTATCTCGGCCAGCCTGCCCTATGTGCCCAAAGGTTCGTACCGAATCCCTTCAGCCGAGTCGATGGCGAACGTCTATATGCCACCGGCGATCGCTGCCGTTTCCTACCGGATGGGGAAGTTGTATTTGGTGGGCGGATTGATCAGCAGATCAAGATTCGCGGCTTCCGTGTCGAGCTAGGAGAGATTGAGGCGACGCTGGCAGAGCATCCCGAAGTCGGTCAGGCTGTTGCGTTGATGCATCGGGAGGCAGGTGCGACTCCGAAGCTGGTAGCGTGGGCTGTTGCGAATCGGGAAAGCTCTGTGAGTGGTCAGGAACTGCGCGAGTTTCTTGCCGAGAGACTTCCTGAACCAATGGTACCGACCATCGTCACCACACTCCCAGCTCTGCCGTTGATGCCGAATGGCAAAGTGGATCGAGTTGCGTTGAGTCAGCAGGGTCTGGGCAACCGAGGACAGGGTCTCGGTGAAGCGATCGAGCCGCGCACGGCAGTCGAAGAAAAGCTTGCCGAACTCTGGCGCGACGTGTTGAATGCTGAGTCTATTGGTGTCTACGACAGTTTTTTTGATCTCGGCGGTGACTCGATTCACGCTATTTTGATGGTCTCCAAGATACGCAAAACGTTCAAGGTGAACGTTCCGATGGAAGCTCTGCTCGAAGCTCCGACTATCGCGAGTTTGGCTGGGCAAATCGAGATGAAACGGCGACAGCCAAACGCTCCGGATTCGGTGTCGATCACGCCGCGTCTCGCGGGTCAAGGTGACGCGTTGCCGCTTTCGTTCAGCCAGCAACGCCTGTGGTATTTGCAGTTACTGGAACCCAACTCGCCGGCTTACAACATGCCCTTTGCCCTGCGTCTCGCCGGTCCTCTGAGTCTGGCTGCCATGACCGGCAGCTTAGAAGAGATAGGGCGGCGTCACGAGGTCTTGCGCACCCGATTCCCGACCGACAACGGAACTCCCCAGAGAGTGGTCGCGGAGTCCCTTGACCTCGAGATCCCAGTGGTCGACTTGCAGGCGCTGCCAGAAGCGAGCCGGCAACAGGAATTGGAACGGATCGCCAAAGCAGAAGCCTGGAGGCCCTTTGATTTGGGCGAAGACCAGGTGCTGCGTTTCCTCTTGGTCCGTGTGGAGTCAGAGAACCACGGTGCTCTGCTGACGCTTCACCACATCGCATTCGACGGTTGGTCTATCGGAATCTTGGTACGCGAATTGGTGACTCTGTATGAAGCATACTTGCGGGGCAAAAGTTCACCCTTGCCAGAGTTGGCAGTTCAATATGCCGATTTTGCCGCCTGGCAACGTCGCTGGCTGAATCCAGAAGTCCTGGCAGACTTGATCGAGAGGTGGCGGCATCAGCTCCAGGGCGCACCAGTGCTCGAACTGTCGACCGATACCCTGCGGCCTCCCCGGCAAAGCTATCGTGGAAGTACTGAGAATCGTGAGTTGTCGGCAAGCCTGACGCACTCCTTGAAGGCACTGAGCCAACAGGAAGGTGTGACGCTTTTCATGACTTTACTGGGTGGCTACTTGGTGTTGTTGCATCACAATGCGTCGCAAGAGGATCTGGTGGTGGGGTCACCGGTTGCCGGTGGACGCGAGCACGGCGAAGCGGAGGGGCTCATCGGCCTGTTTCTCAACACCCTGGCATTGCGTACCGATCTCTCGGGAGATCCGACGTTCCAGGAAATTTTGGGACGCGTGCGCCGGACGGCTTTGGACGCTTATGCAATCCAAGCTGTTCCGTTCGAACAATTGGTGGATGAGCTCCAGCCGCAGCGCGATCCGAGTCGCAACCCGATCTGTCAAGTTTGGTTCAATCATTCCAATGTACCGCGGGAGCTTCCACAACTCGCGGGACTCACTTTGAGCTCACTGGATGTCGGTGATACCACGGTTAAATTTGATCTGATGTTGTCGACTGAAGAAATAGATCAACGTCTTCATGTAGCGCTTGGCTTCTGCACCGATCTGTTTGTCCCGGCTTCCGCACGGCGCATGCTCGCATCATTCGAAATTGTATTGAGTCAAGTGGTCGAACGTCCGCACCAGCGGCTCAGCGAGCTCCGAGCAGTGCTGGACGAAGCGCAGGAACGTGCCAAGGCGAAAACTCGCCGAGAATCCGCGGAGAATCGTCGTAAACGCCTCCTAACGGCTCGCCGCAAGACGATGCCGATCACAGCATCTTGAACCTCACAGGAGACATCAACATGAACAGCAAGGTCGAATCATCAGGACCCGGTCTCAAGAAGCTGGTTCCGGTCAAGCGCAGAAGAGTTCGGATTGCGGCGACCGACAAGACTTCCGTCAAGTCGGAGCCTTTGCTCCAGGGGCAACGCTTACCGCTCTTAGTTCAACCTGCAATCGATGGACTTGATCTCGTGACCTGGGCAACAGGGCACCGAGACTTCATCGAGTCGAATCTGACGGATCATGGCGCGTTGCTGTTTCGCGACTTCGGTATCACAAATTTGGCGCGATTTCAGGCCTTCGTCCGCTCTGTCAGCGGTGAATTGCTGGAATATGTCTACCGTTCGACGCCACGTAAAGAAGTCTCCGGCAATGTCTATACCGCAACTGAGTATCCTGCCCATCAGGAGATCCCGCAACACAACGAGGAAGCCTACGCTCGCAGCTGGCCAATGAAGTTGTTTTTCTTTTGTGAATTGGCTGCTGATCAGGGGGGGATGACGCCGATTGCTGATAGCTACGAAGTCTACAAGAAAGTTCGCCCTGAGCTCAGGGAAGAATTTGCGGAAAAGGGTGTGATGTACGTCCGCAACTACGGTCACGGCATCGATCTTCCCTGGCAGGAGGTATTCCAAACTGAACGTCGGGACGAAGTGGAGACCTTCTGCAATCAAGCTGGGATCGAATTCGAGTGGCTCGAGGGTGAACGCCTACGTACTCGCCAGACGTGTCAAGCAGTGGCTAGACATCCCAAGACCGGCAAGATGATTTGGTTCAACCAAGCCCATTTGTTTCATATCTCGAATCTGGAACCGGCGGTCCGATCGGCACTGCTCGAGATGTGCGAGGAGGAAGATCTTCCTCGCAATACGTACTACGGAGACGGTTCTGCGATCGCAGAGTCAGATCTGGAAGAGATTCGCCGGATTTATCATGACCAACGCGTCATCTTCCCCTGGCAGGAAGGCGATATTTTGCTATTGGACAACATGGCGACGTCCCATGGCAGGTTACCGTTCGAAGGGGAGCGGAAAGTTCGAGTCGCTATGACGGAACCAATGCATGCCGAAGACTTGGTGCTCTAAAACTAGTTGGATTGTATCTAGAAACCCGTTTCTCGCCTCCCAGGGAGCCCCCTGTGGAGCGAGCACGCAGCGAGTATGTATGAGCAAGAGATCAGACCCTAACTCTCCAAAGTTTTGTGACAATAGATTTGTCAGCCTTTGAGGCACCGAGGCGAGTTACGAAGCTGCACGCGCAGTCAACAGGGGGCGACCGGACTGTCGGCGTTGTTGGATGCAATCTAGTTAGATGTCAGCAGAGGTCCAGACAGCAGAGGTCGAGATGTCAGCAGAAGTTTTAGAGGGATACCGGTTATCGCCGCAGCAACGACGCCTCTGGTTATTGCAACAAGCCAATGCTGAGGTCGCAAGCAGCGCACCCTTACATTGGAGTTGGCTCGTCTTGCACCTTTGTGGTGAGCTTGATGCGGATATCCTGAACAAAGCTTTACAGTCGGTCGAGGCTCGACACGAGATTCTTCGTACGGTCTTTTGTTGCTTGCCGGGGGCAACCATTCCCGTGCAAGTCATTCGTGATCGTGGGCTGGCCTTCGATACCTCGGAGGACTGGAGCTCGCCGAATCCGGACTGGCGAACTCGGCTCGAAGAGCTCTTCGACCAGACTTGGACGGAGCCATTCGATATTGAGCACGCTCTGCCTCTGCGCATTGCGTTACGACGTATCGGGCGCTCCGAGTCTCTCCTCATCGTTCGTCTGCCGGCACTTTTGGCCGATCTTGCTGGGGGACGAATTTTGGCGGCGGAGATCGCTCGCGCCTACGCCCTCGAGCTCGACGGCAGGCAGCTACCGTCGGCTGAAGATCTGCAATACGCCGATCTTGCCGAGTGGCAGAATGAAACCCTCGAATCGGAAGAAGCGGCTGAAGGCAAGGTGTATTGGAAAAAGCTGGCATCCGAAGCTGCAAACCTCGAGTTACCGTTTGCGCAATTTCCGAAAACGACTGATTTTCAACCACAGGTCCTATCGTGCGATATCGAGCCAAGTCTGCAGACGGCGCTTGCTACGTCGGCTCGTCAGTGTGACGTGCCATATTCAGGGCTCTTGCTGGCGGGATGGCAGATCTTGCTGTGGCGTCTCACCGCTCAGCCGGACATCACGCTCGGAGTGTGCCTCGACGGCCGGGGTTATGAAGGATTGGATGTCGCGTTGGGCCTACTGGCGAGGTTCCTGCCGGTACGAAGTCGGTTGGCAACCGGTCTATCGAGCGCACAGCTCGTGGCGCAGAACGAACTCAGTCTCGCCGAAGCCGGGGAGTATCAAGAGTATGTCTCGCCCGAGCCGGGAGCCGCGTCGTTGTCTTTCGGCTTCGAGTTTTGCGAGACCGACCCGGTGCCCGCGGCAGGGCCGGTGGAATTCACCGTCTATCAAGAACTTGCTGCAGTGGATCGATTCAAAGTTCAACTGACATGCACCTTGCAAGCAGGGAAGCTGACGGTACGATTCGTTTATGATCCAGAAGTTCTGACGCGGAACTACATTCAACGGCTAGCAGCACGGTACCAGCGTTTGCTGGGGCAGCTTGCGGCCGATCCGCAAGCTGCTGTCGAAACGCTCGAGGTTTTGGATGACCACGAGAGGCACGAGGTTCTCGTCGAGTTCAATCGCAGTGAACCGGTGTCAGCCGGGACGCTTTGTGTTCATCAACTCTTCGAACAGCAAGCTCGGCGTTACCCGCAGGCGTTGGCTGTACGTTGCGAAGACCAGGAGCTGACTTATGGCGAGTTATTCTATCGCTCGGACTGCTTGGCTCGAGATCTACAGGCGTTGGGTGTCGGCCGGGAGACCTGGGTCGGCATCTGTTTGGAGCGGTCAGTGGATGTCGTGGTCGCGATGTTTGGTATTTTGGCAGCCGGCGGTGCCTACGTACCTCTAGATCCAGGGCACCCTTCGCAGCGGTTGGAGTTTCTGGCGCGCGATGCTGGTTTGTCTGCGGTCGTGACTCGAGATCCGTGGGCTTCGGTATTTGATGGCGTCACTGCGGTGGTAGCACCACCGACAACGGGTCTCATGGATCACGAAGATCCGGGCACCCCGCGGTGGCACGACCAGAGCAGTCATGACAACGTCGCCTATGCAATCTATACGTCCGGCTCCACTGGCAAACCCAAAGGAGTGGCAGTCGAGCATCGCCAATTGGTGAATTACGTCCAAGGTGCCAACGAGCGGCTCTCCTTGCCTGCGGGTGGTAGTTACGCCATCGTGTCGACATTTGCTGCGGATCTTGGCAATACCATGATCTTTCCAGCCCTGTGCTTCGGCGGGTGTCTGCATGTCATCGCTGAGCACCGCACAGCAGATCCCCAGGGCTTGGCTGAGTATCTCTCTCGCCATCCGGTGGATTGTCTCAAGCTTGTTCCTTCGCATCTCGCCCTGTTGCTCAACAGCGAGCATCCAGAGCAAGTTTTGCCACAGCGACGGCTCGTTCTCGGTGGAGAAGCATGTACTTGGGCGTTGGTCAAGCGGGTTCAATCCCACCGGCCAGACTGTCGGATCTTCAATCATTATGGTCCCACTGAGGCGACGGTGGGCGTCATCGCACATCAGTTGATGATCGCAGAGGATCTTGATCGCCTATCGGCACCACCCCTCGGGCGCCCCCTCCCCAACAGCACGATTTATGTGCTTGATGGTTTGGGGCAGCCGCTGCCGGCCGGGGTTCCAGGCGAGCTTTATATCGGCGGTGCCGGCTTGGCCCGTGGTTATGTCAGTCGCGCGCGGCTCACTGCGGAGGCTTTCCGGCCAGATCCGTTCAGCAGTGAGCGTGGAGCGCGCTTCTACCGAACCGGAGACCTGGGGCGCCATCTAGAGGATGGCCGTCTCGAGTTCCTGGGTCGCGTCGATCATCAGGTGAAGATCCGCGGATTCAGAGTTGAATTGGGAGAGATCGAGAGCGCCCTCGAAGCGCATACAGCAGTGCAGACGAGCCTGGTCCTTGCTCGCCCAGGGAAGAACGGCTACCCACGCCTGGTGGCTTACGTCGTGGCTCAGGGAGGTCAGGCACCACGACCCAAGGAGCTCAGCTCATTCTTGGCTGAGCGGCTGCCGGAGACGATGATCCCGGCAGTTTTCGTCAAATTGGACCGCTTGCCGTTAACGCCAAACGGCAAGGTCGATTTGAAGGCACTTCCGGACCCGAATGATAAGCGGTCAGACACGATCGGTCAGCTGATCGAACCCAAAACTCCCACCGAGGTGCAGGTCCTCCACATCTGGGAGGAGCTCCTGGATGTTCCAGCCGTCGGTGTGACGGACGATTTTTTCGAGTTGGGCGGCGACTCGTTCTTGGCGGTACGGCTGATGGCGAGGATCCGCAGTGAGCTCGGCCGGAATCTCCCGCTTGCCACGGTGCTCGATGCCCGTACGGTCGAGCGTATGGCGATGGCCATCGATGCCGAAGAGCTGCCGAAGCAGACGTTTCTGGTCACGATTCAGCCGCGAGGAGAGAGGCCACCGGTCTATTGTGTTCACCCTGGACACGGCAACATCGTGTGCTACTTGGATCTCGCTCGCCAACTCGGGCCGGAGCAGCCAGTTTATGGTCTGCAGGCTCCGGATCTCGACCAGGAGGGTGATCCGTACGTGAGCATCGAAGAGATGGCAGCCCGCTATTGTATGGCCATTCGCGAACAGCAGCCCGAGGGACCGTATTTCCTGGCGGGCTGGTCTTTCGGCGGTATGGTGGCCTTCGAAATCGCGCAGCAACTTCAGCGCAGCGGCCAGGTGTTGGCATCGTTGTGCTTGCTGGATTGCCGACTGCCCGTGACGGCTGCTGAGATGACCCGTATCAAACCGGAGTTGATCAAGGCGTCGATGTTGCTCGAACACGCCCGTAATGTGGTGGAAGCCTCGGGCGAGGAACTCGAGATCTCAGCCTACGACCTGCAAGGCCTCGAGCCCGAGGAGCAACTCGAACGGATTCTCGGCACCATCACCAATAGGAACCTCATGCCTCGCGACATCGATCCTCAGATGGTGCGTCGATACCTCGAGATCAGAATGGCCAGGATTCTGGCCATACGACGGTATCAACCCCAAACCTATGCTGGTCCCATGACTCTGTTTCGGGCCGCTGAAGTTAATCGCGATGCCCCGTTGGCAGAAGCTCAGAAGGTATTTGAAAAAGCTGCCCTCGATCCGACCTATGGCTGGGACAAGATTGTCCAGCGAGCCGTGGATGTCAAAACGGTCCCGGGTAACCACGAGTCGATGATCCGCGCACCACATGTTCGGGTGCTCGCGGGGGAACTCGCCGACCATCTTGCTGAGGCTTGGGCCTCTTGGCTCAGTCGGCTCTGAGGGCGATCATCGGGTTGACGCGGGTAGCCTTGCGCGCGGGGATCAGCACGGATAGCAGGGAGACCGCGACGAGCACGACGGCGGCGAGGATAAACGTTACTGGATCGGTGGCGGTCAGGCCATGGAGCTGACTACCCAAAACTCGAGTCAGGAGGAAGGCTGCCAAGCCTCCGATCGCGAGCCCGATCGCCGCCAACATCAGGCCTTGAAGCAGCACCATCTTGAAGACATCGATCCGCCGCGCGCCGAGCGCCATGTGGATGCCGATGTCATGACTACGATCGGCGGTCAGCGAAGCGAAGACACCGTAGATGCCGACGCCCGCAAGGATCAGTGCCGTGGCCGCGAAGAAGCTCAACAGCACCATCGAAAACCGTGGGCGCGATAGCGAACTGGAGAGCCGGGCCGACATCGTACGGACGTCCGAGATTGGCTGGTTGGGGTCAACCTCGAGTACCTCATGGCGCACTCTCGGGACCAGGCTAGTGGGGTCCTCCAGGCGGTTGCGGATCACCAGAAATGCCGATTCCGAAGGGTATTGCTGATATGGAAAGTACATTTGGACCCGCGAGTCGCCATCCAGGCGTTCGCTCTTGATGTGTTCGACCACACCGACCACGGTTAGCCACGGACGATCGCTGTCTCTTCCACGGCGCAAGCGTTTGCCGACCGCGTCGTCGCCGGGCCAATAACGTTTGGCCAACGTCTCGTCGACCACAACAACACCCTGGGTGTCTGTCTGGTCTTGGTCCGTGAAGACCCGCCCGCTGAGCAGCGAAATACCCATCGTCTTGAAATATCCGGGGCTGACCTGACGACGCTCGGCATCGTGTGTGCGCTCATCCGCCCCATACTCTTGTCCTTCGATGGAAAAACCGCCAAGAAAGTTGTCGCCACTCAGCGGCAGGTTCGAGCCGATAGCGGCCGATTCAACTTCCGGCAATGCTCGGACGCGTTGTAGCACTTCGTCGAAGAAACTGATCTTCTGTTGCTTTTCCTCGTAGTCTGCCGACAAGGTGATCGACATGGTCAGCAGGTTGCCGGGGAGGAATCCGGGATCGGTACGACTCAAGTTGAGAAAGCTTTTCATCAGCAGGCCGGCACCGATGACTACTAGCAGGGCCAAGGTGATCTCGAAGACGGCGAGGGCGCCGCGAAAGCGATAACCCGATAGGCCCAGCGATTGATCGCGACTCTCTCGCAAAGATTGCTCGAGACTGGTTTTGGACGCTTGTAACGTTGGTCCCAGTACCGAGAGGCAGCCGGCGAGAAGTGAGATCACCAGAGTAAACACCAGGACCGAGCCGTCCAGGCGAATGTCGTTTAGGCGGGGTATCTCAGTTGGTGCCAACGACAATAACAACTGCAGCCCCTGGTGACCTAGCCAGAGACCAATGAGGCCGCTGAAAACAGAAAGGTAAAGGCTTTCGATGAGCATTTGGCGAGAGATGTCCCAACGCTTGGCGCCCAGTGCTGTTCGAAGCGCAAATTCTTTCTTGCGGCGCTGCGTTCGAGCCAACAACAAGTTGGCCAGATTTGCAGAAGTGATCAGCAAGACGAGAACTCCGGCTCCGAGCAGGGTGAACAGGGCGGGGCGAATCTCCCCAATCTCTTCGTCCAGCAACGGCACGAGTTCGATATTCCAACCACTGTTGGCCGGATAGTCGTCCGGATGTTGCTCTTGTAATCGGCGCGCCAAGGCACCAACTTCTGCGCGGGCCTGTTCCAACGTGACACCAGGCTTCAAGCGCGCAATGACATCATTGTAGCGGGTGCCGCGAGGAGCCAAGCTGGCAGGATCGAGAGGAAACGGCATCCACAGGTCAACCTGGCTGCGCGGGAAATTGAACCCAGCGGGCATGATGCCGACCACCGTCGCGCTCCAGCCATGGAGCTTGAGTGTCTGGCCGACGATCCCCGGGTCACCGCCGAACAGGCGTTGCCAGAGGCTGTGGCTCAGGATCAACGCCATACTGGTTCCTGGATTACCTTCCCCAGGCAGAAAGTATCGGCCGACCACCGGCTCAACCCGGAGGATGGAGAACAAGTCGGCGGTCACGCCGCAAACCGTCACTTGTTCTGGCTCCTCGATGCCGGTGAGAGCCGCTGCGTCACAGGCGTAACCGACCGGGCCTTCGAGGCTATTGCTTTCTTCCCGGAGATCGAACAACTCGGGCTCCGACATGTGAGTGCGGAGTTCGTCTTGTTGTGTGAATTGTCCCCAGACCTTGACCAAGCGGTCGGATTCCTCGAACGGCAACGGCTTCAACAAGACGGAATTGACAACGGTAAAGATTGCGCTGCTGCTGCCGATTCCGATAGCGAGAATCAGTATGGCCATGATGGCAAAACGAGGATTTCTTCTCAGGACGCGGAAACCGTTCCTGAGGTCTCGAGTGACTTTACTCATAATGGGTTGGCTACCTGGGTTTGGAGTGTGTCGACATCGGAGTGCAGCAGGCCGTGGTGAAGGTTCTCCGCGCGGAGAGCGAGGAATCTAGCGTCGAATCAAGGCTTGTAATCGCATGGAAACAGGTGATCTCTAAAGACTTTGTTACGCAGAGTTGGCGGAAAGGACCGTTCTCACCGTGGCCTGACTTTTGCCGTAGCCTGCAAGAGACGCTCAACGTATTCTGTTCAGGGAGCGTCGAGCGTTGGCTCGCACCTCACCATGGTGATCTTGGAGTGAGGCCGTCAAAGGCTGGAGTGCGGCTTGATCACCGATATCGCCGAGGGCATCCGCGGCTTGGGATCGCACTTGCCAGTCTGGGCTTCGCAATAGGTTGACGAGGTCTTTGACGACCGCATCACTGCCGATCTCTCCAAGGCCACGCACCGCGGAGGTTCGAACCGGCAGGCTCTCGGTTTCGTTGTTGGCAACCCGCAGGAGCGCTTGAATCGCAGCCTCATCTTGAAGTTCGCCCAACGCCCAAGCCACTTTGGCGCGCACCCCCGCGTCCGCGTCACTCAAAGCCTTGCTCAAAGCCTCTACGGCACTGTGTATTTGGCGGTCTCCCAGTACATGGGCGGCATGCCACCGGGCAACGGCGGTGTCGCTGGACAGCAGCTCGACCACTTGGTCGAGATTCATTTCTTCAATGATCTGGCGGATTGCCCAGTCCGCTTTTTCCTGCACTGCTGTAGCTGGATCCTCGAGCGCCGCGGCCAGTGCGGGCAGGGCACTCGGATCCTGGATGTCCCCCAGCGCGTGGGCTGTCCGCAGTCTGACTCCGCGGTCTTTATGGGTCAGCAGCAGCACCAAATCTGCTACCGGTTCATCGCGCCCGATGTCTCCCAAGGATTGGGCGGCTTGTCGCCGGACTTGCATGTCATTGTCGGCCAGTCTTAGACGCAGCGGCTCGATTGCCTGAGCTGCTCGAAGTTCGCCTAAACCCCATGCTGCTAGCTGTCGAATCACCGGTTCTGGATCCGTCAGCGCAGCGATCAAAGGCTCGACCGCCCGCTGGTCGGTGAGTGGCTTTGAGGTACCTCCGTGGGCGTGGCGAGCTTTCCAGGTCTGATGTCGGATCGCGTTGGCTAGGGTTTGGATTCCGGGGTCTTCGATGGCTTCCAAAGTTTCGAGGATCGACTCGCGGGTGGTTTCCGTCGAGGTGGCTTGCGGCTCGGTCGGGGATTGGGCGCGGATCTTCACCGCGGCCAGGGGCAGTGCGATGCCGAGGCAGAGCACCATGATGGTGGCGCGAGTCATGCGGCCCGGTATCTCCCGCTGTTGTCTCGGATCGAGAATGGCTTGGATGCGGCCCCGCAATTGAGAAGGCCGGGCAAGAGCGAGACGGGGAGCGGCAAGTGCCGGCCAGCTCAACCGGCGTCCAAAGTTCAGCAACTGCCGTGCGTAGTCTGAGGCGCGCGCCCCGGCTGCCAGCACGGCATCGTCGCAGGAACGCTCACGCTCCATTGCCAGCCGGTTGGCAGCGAGCCAGACCAGTGGGTTGACCCAATGCAGGGCACACGAAAACTGGGCCAGCAGAAGGGTTAGGTGGTCCCGGCGTCGAATATGGGCCAACTCATGGTGGAGGACCAATTCTTGAACGTTTGGCGCCCACTTCTCGGCGTCTGCTGGTAGCAGCAAAGTCGGGTTGTGAAACCCCCAAACCAGGGGCACCGGAACCCGCGGGTGAGCCACTAGGCGAATCGGTTGTTCTAGTCCTTGCAGACGTGAGACACGAGCCGCAGTATCTGTCCATGCGGGATCTCGCAAGTCCTGACCCCGCCGCGCCATCCACCAGACGCCGGCTAAACACAACAGCTGCCAACCTGTGATCAGGACCAGCCCCGCCGCCCAGATCCCAAGCACGAAGGGTGCCCACAAACTCGTCAACGTGATGCTTCGGGCAGGTGTCCGGCTTGGCGTAGGCGCCAGCGAGTTCGGTTCGGTCATGGTGGAGGTCCCGTTCGGGGCCATGGTTGCCAACAGATTGGAGTCAGCGAGCGGAGTGCCCGCGGCCGGCTCTGCAGTTCGTCTGGCGCTGCCAACAGGTTCGGCTGTGGACGTTACCAGGGCACTCGACAGAGGCTCGGGTAAGTCGAGGTTGATGCGCACGAGGCTCCACCCTGGCAGACAGGCAACTAACATCGGTTGCAGGAACACTGCAACTAAGGCAAGAGCCCAGATCTGATGCCGGACGCCTGCGGGAGACTTCCTGAGCGCGGTGGTCGACAACGTTGCGACGGCTAACAACAGCGCACCGTTGAACAGCGAGTCGAGGAGGATTCTGGCCGCCTGTTCTGGCACGATGCCTTCCAGAAAGACAATACCCTGGAGCAAAAGATCGATCATCACAGGCCCCTCTCGGCAGCTCTCTCGACCTGAGCCGACAGCTCTTCTAAATCTTCTCGGGACATTCTGGTGTCAGCGCTGTTCAGCAGAGCCGCGACTGCACGGGGCGCTGAACCGCCGAAGAAGGTATCCAGCAGGTGCTCGATCGCCGAGTGGCTAGCCTCCTTCCAGGAGGTTGTCGGCTTATAGATGTAGTGCCGACCCTGCTGCGTGTGGGTGAGATGCCCCTTGGCTTCCAGAATCCGGATGAGTTTTCGGACGGAAGTCAACGAGGGTGGATCAGCGAGGCAATCTCGGACATCGATGGCCGAGGCCTTTCCCAGTCGATAGATGGTGTCGAGGATCTGTCGCTCGCGCCGGCTCAGGCTCTGATGCGGTGCTGGTGCCATGCTGCTCTGGGCTCCCTGCTCTCGGGTTGCGGTGACTTCTGTGTTGATGACTTGACTCAGCGTTGACGACTCTGTGTTGAGGAGCGTGGTGTTGTTCAGAACCGTCGAGGCTGGTTTGCTGAGCTCACCAAAGCTCTATATAGGAAAAATTTACCACCAATAGGCTCAAAGTCAAGAGAGTTTTTGATATTTTTTTGTTGAGATGATCGGAAAGATCTATCGTGGATCCATCGAATCCAAGATTCCTTGTGATGCCTTGGTACGTCGTACAGGACGAACCGCTCGTATTCTGGGATCGAAGCCCTCGATCTAGTGATGAAACGATTCGCAAACCAAAATATTTCATGGACTTGCGAAATTGTCGATAAATCTCAGTGGTCGAGTCTCGTGGCTCGTAGACATAGGTTTCGAAGCTAATTCGAGGTAGTGTAGTAACCTTATTCGAGGGGCTTTTTTACTGCCTGGCCTTATCTGACACAAGGGTTCGCCGGGCGCAGAGGAATGCTGCGCACAAGGTGATATGCGATGAAATTTTTCAAGTTTGTGCTGGACCGCTCGCCGCGTGCCAAGTGGACGATGGCAGGGGCGGTTGTCGTGGGTCTGATCAGCGGTTCCGCTAGCGTTGCCTTGCTTGCGTTGATCCAGGAGACGCTGGAGCTTCCGGAAGGGGCATCGCTTGTCCACCTCGGCTTACTTTTTGCCGCCGCCTGCGTCGTCTCCAGCGTTGCGCGAGTCGGCGCTAACTATTTGTTGGTGAATCTGGGACAGGGTTTGGTTGCGGACCTGCGTCTCCGGATCAGCAAGCAGATTTTGACGACCCCATTGCCTGACTTGGAGCGCTTGGGCGCACCGCGTCTGCTGGCGGCGTTGACCGGTGATATCAACACGTTGGCCTCGGCCCTGCTCAACATCCCCACGGTCTGCACCAACGGGGCCGTCGTCGCGGGTTGTTTCGCTTATCTTGCATGGCTCGACGTCGATCTGTTTTTGATGTTGGTTGCGGTGCTTGGCCTGGGCATCGTGACCTATGTGCTGCCCAACAAGCTCGGTATGCGACGTTTCCGGGACGCCAGGGAGCAGCAAGATATTCTCTTCGGCCACTTTAGATCGCTGAACGAGGGCATCAAAGAATTAAAGCTGCACCGCCAACGTCGCGGTGCCTTCATTGATCTTCTGGAGACTACGGTCCGTGTGATGCAGCGCCTGCGTGTCAACGCGATGTTGATTTATGCCGCCGCCGCCGCTTGGGGCCACCTATTGTTTTTCTTCATTATCGGCGTGCTGCTTTACCTGAGGCCGCCGTTTATCAGCACCGATCAAGCAACCCTGATGGGTTATATCGTCGTCTTGGTTTACATGATGACTCCATTGCAGATCCTGCTGGATGCGATACCGCAATTGGGTGATGGCAACGTTGCAATCGGCAAGCTGGATCGGCTCGGTTTTTCGCTTGGTCAAAGTGGGGGAGACATAGGCCGGGTGGCCGACGAGGAGTCACTACCGGTGCCGTGGCGGCGTCTGGAAATGAAGGGGGTGACCTACAGCTACAGCCAAGAGTCTGAAGAACGAGAGTTCACCCTCGGGCCGATCGATCTGCAGCTGACGCCGGGCGAGGTTGTATTCCTGATCGGCGGCAATGGCAGTGGTAAAACCTCCCTGGCGAGGCTTCTGGTGGGTCTCTATTCTCCTGACGGTGGCGAGGTGCAACTTGATGGTGAAGCGATCACAGAGTCCAAACGTGACGCTTATCGCCAGTTGTTCTCGGTCGTCTTCGACGACTTCTATCTCTTCGATCGACTCTTGGGATTCGACAACGTCGATGAGCGGGCACAGCAGTATCTCGACGATCTCCGTATTTCGCACAAGGTGGACATCCACGGTGGAGAGTTTTCGACGACCGATCTTTCGAAGGGACAGAAGAAGCGTTTAGCGTTGCTGACCGCATATTTGGAAGATCGACCGATTTATCTCTTTGATGAGTGGGCTGCGGATCAGGACCCCGTGTTCAAAGCGATCTTTTATGAGCAAATCCTGGCAGAGCTCAAGCGTCGGGGTAAAACCGTGATTGTCATCAGCCATGACGATCGCTACTTCAACCTCGCCGACCGGATCTTCAAGCTCGAGGACGGACGTTTGCGCTTTGCAGGCGCCTGGGGTGAGTTGGCCGGCGGCGGAGAGGGAATGATCGAGACCGATCCAGACGCCTTGCAGCCGAACTCACGCCAAGATCTATTAGTGACGAAGCAATCAAACCACGAGGCAGCCCTGACGATGCAGAAATCCACCAGCCGAGAGGGAGAGAACCCAAGTTCGAGAGATCCACATGATGGGCGGCAGGAGCTAGGGCAGCAGGAGTTAGGTGACGGGCAGCAGGTGACCGACGATGCAGGTTCTGCGGCAGACGAACTGGCTCTCGGACGCGCTTCCGGCTGGCATCGATTTCTGCCGTTAGGCGCGATCACTGCAGTGGGTGCTTTAATAGCGCTGAGTCTGCTGCCGTTGCGGCCGCCACAGGTTGAAGCAGGGGATGCACCCGCTGAGGCGTTTTCAGCTATGCGAGCGTTGGTAGATCTCGAAACCATCTCTCGAGAGCCCCATCCCATCGGAACGGTGGCGCACGACCGGGTGCGCGATCATCTCATCCGACGACTCGAGGAACTCGGAGTATCACCCGAGGTCCAAAACGAATCCGTGATCACGAATCGCGGCGGCCGTCCGAGTGTGGCGTGGATCGACAACGTCGTCGCTCGCCTCGAGGGCACCGGCTCCAGGGATAGCGCAGTCATGCTGGTGGCACATTACGATACTGCGGTGGGTAGTCCTGGAGCGAGTGACGATGGTGCCGGAGTGGTCACGCTGTTGGAGACCCTGCGGGCGTTGAAGGCCGGCCCGCCACTGCAAGAGGACGTCATTTTCTTGTTCAGCGATGGTGAAGAGGTGGCGTTGCTTGGAGCGTTGGCCTTCCAACAGCATCATCCCTGGGCCAAGGATGTTCGATTGGTGCTCAACTTCGAGGCCCGGGGCACCCACGGGCCATCCCACATGTTCGAAACCGGGCCGGGGACCGGCCCGCTGGTGAGCACGTTCGCCAGTGCTGCACCACGGCCGACGGCGGGGTCGTACATTTACGACATCTATCGTTATCTGCCGAATGATACCGACTTCTCCGTCTTCAAGCAGGCCGGGAAGCCCGGATTCAACTTTGCCTTTATCCGCGACTTCAAAGCTTACCACTCGCGTTTGGACACTGTTGATCGGCTGGATCTTCGTAGCTTGCAGCACCACGGCTCGAATGCCTTGGCGCTGACTCGAGCCTTCGGCTCGGTGGATCTCGACAACCTGGAGACGGGAGCTGATGCGGTCTATTTCAACCTGCCACTCCTAGGGCTGATCACCTATTCGAGCAGTTGGGTTGGCCCAATAACCGGTTTGGCTGGGTTATTGTTATTGGCGGTGATCGCTTTCGGCCGACGTCAGCAACGACTGGCGATATCGCGGCTACTGCTGGGTATGCTCGCGTTGCCGATGGGCTTGGTTGTGGTCACGGTCGCCGTCTCGTTGCTTCATATGGCTGCGACCGAAGGCCTTGGGTTCGTCGAGGACGAGGTCCAGAGCGTGCCGCTCTACCATTGTGGATTGGGCTTTGTTGCGATCGCTGTGTTTATCGGATTTTGGCGACTGGTGGGTAGGAAGCTCAGCGTCGTCCATCTGAGCGCCGGTGCTGCGTTCGGCTGGCTGTTGGCGCTGATTGCAGCGGGAATCTACTTGCCTTCCAGCAGCTATCTGCTGGCCTGGCCGTTGCTTTGCGCCGTGCTGAGCCTGGCGATCTTCCTCAGACACTCCGAGGATCAACTCCCACCTTGGACTCTCGTCGTGGGGCTGTTGTTGTGTGCAGCGCCAGTACTGATGCTGTGGTCGCCGGTGATCTCGTTGGTTTCCTACGTTTTGGGCTTGGATGGCGGATCCGTGGTTGCATTGGTGATCGGTATGGTTCTGAGTCTGTTGATCCCCCAACTCACGTTGATGACGACAAACCATCGGGGGTGGCTGGTGCCGACCGTTCTGCTGGCCTTGGGTCTCGGGTTGGTACTGAAAGTTGCGAGCGACGCACGTTACGACCTCGAGAGGCCCGACCCCAACAGTGTATTTTATGCCCAGGATAGCAACGAGAAGATTGCGGTATGGGCGAGTTTTGATGGCTCAGCGGATGCCTGGACCTCTCAGTTTTTGACGGACGATGGCGAAAAGCAGAGCCTTTCGGGCTTCTTCCTTCGGCCGCGCAAGGCGCTGGCGAACAAAGCTCTCTTGGGTTCTCTTCCAGCCCCCGTCGTGACCTATCCTCTTGCGGATCCTGGCCAGTCAACAGCGGAGTCTGCGGCGGGAATGGATGTCCCGGAAGGTGATCCAGCTGGTACGACAGCGGAGTCGGACGCATCGCCTGCTGAGCTAGAAGTGTCGCCTTCGACGCCGGTGAACGAGAGCGGCCCCCGACGACTGAAGTTCTGGGTCGAGTCGCCACGTGGTGCGCCTGCCATGGCGCTCGAGTTGCGGTCGATGTCGGCATTGAGCTCGTTGGTGATCGACAACCGAGCGGCGGAGGTCAGCGGATTTGATCCACCGGATGGGTCGCCGCCGGGACTGTGGCGGGCCATGTTCTATGGCATGCCTCGCCAGGGTTTCAGCGTCGAAGTGACGGTGGACGGAGACGATCCGCTGGAAGTCCTGGTTGTCGACCGTGAATATGGACTCCCTGAGCTGCCGGGGTTTTCGTATCAACAACGGCCCCCGACGATGCGTCCTAGCCGAGGCAAGTTGACCGACTTGAGCATGGTCAAAGCCAAGTTCATCTTGGAGTGACATCGCGGTCGGCTACCCCTGGCGCGGAAACGATGTGCGGTCTGCGGTCGTTATTGGATGGGATGGGTTGAGGCGAATAGAGTTGACGTGGCCTCATTTGAAGATGCTGCGCAACAGCCTTGCTCAGATCTGGGAGACGGTTGTGCCAGCAGCTACACTACCGGTGGTAAGACCGGACGGCACTTATGTGCATCGGCGGAGGTTTGATGTTTCGACGCAGGCTTCGAGTTTTTTATCCCCTCAGATCTGGCGCCATAGTGCTGCGCACTGCCAACAATTGGCAGCGCGATCTCGAGCCGGTGGCTGTCGCGCCAGAAGCCGGTTGCTACGACTTCGACGTCACTGGTGCGCACAGCTCCTTGGAGCTCAAGCCGTGTATCCGCGATGGTGGTCGCCTTCTGTGGTCCGAGGGCCCCAACAAGTTGGTGATCCTCTCGACCAGCCAGCCGCGAGATATCTACCCCTATTTCAACCGAGCTGGCCGCAGCCGGATCACACCTCGGCGGTCGTTCTATGCCCAGACCTTGGGACGCAATCTCGAAACCCGAATCTACCTACCCCCAGGTTATGACGAGAATACGCTCAAGCGCTTTCCGGTGATCTACATGCACGACGGGCGTAACCTCTTCTTTCCCGAAGAAGCCTACTTGGGTCGAGAGTGGCAGATCGACGAAACCCTCGACCGTCTCGACACCATGAACATCATCGATCAGGTGATTGTCGTCGGCTTGCATACCACCTCGCGCATGCAGGACTACACGCAGCCGGGTTACGAGCCGTTTGGTCGAGCACTGGTCGAAGAGATCAAGCCAGTCATTGATTCGGAGTTCCGTACCCTCTCCGAGGCACGTTGGACCGCGGTGTTGGGATCTTCACTCGGTGGGGTGGCGTCGTTCTACCTCGCGTGGCAGTGGCCGCACGTCTTCGGCAATGCGGCCTGTCTGTCGTCGAGCTTTGGTTTTCGGGACGACTTGATCCATCGAGTGCGGAGCGAATCACTATCTACTCACGAGAGCCAACGGTTCTATTTGGATAGCGGCTGGCCCCGGGACAACTTTCAAGCGACCCTCGGCATGGCCCACGCCCTCAAAGAAGCCGGTTTCGAGTTCGGGCGCCAGTTCCTGCACTTCGCCTTCCCGCTGGCCCAACATCACGAAGCCGCATGGGCGGCGCGTAGCCATTTGCCGATTCAGCTTTTCTCGGGCAAGCTGGCGATTCGCGAACCTTGAAGGGCTGAGTTTCGGGTTCGATCGAATCGGGTGGCACCAAGCGTGGCTGAGGCCGGGGTCGGATCCAGACCACATCCCGATCCACCAGCCATTGCCGGTCTCTGGCGAGAATTGACCCGGGAAAGCACCGATGGTCGGTGTGACAGATCAGCTGTCGTCCGCATCCACATAAGTTGGCATCCGGTGACTGTCGACGTGCTCGAAGATCAGTGAGGTCTGGAGGTGAGCCACCTCTTTGCGGGTGGTGAAGGCGGTCATCGCCATCTCGCGGAGGTGCTCGGGATCCCGCACCGCGACGTGGATGAGGAAGTCGTCGGCACCGGCCATGTGGTAGAGCGCGACAACTTCCGGTTGTCTCAGGGCGTGGGCGCGAAAGCTCTCGACGATCTCTTTCGAGTGTTGCTGTAGACGCACCGCGACCACCGCTTGGAGCCCAACGCCGAGAGAGTGGGCATCTACTTCGGCGTGGAAGCCGCGCAACGCACCGCCCTCGACCAGCCTGCGCAAACGGACGACACAGGTTGAGGGGGCGATGCCAACCCGTGCTGCGAGCTCTTTGTTGGAGAGCCGACCATTCTTCTGTAAAGCGGCGATCATGTCGCAGTCTGTTCGATCAAGCTGCATAGATCGGTTCCCTTTCGGTGATTAATTCGATGAAGCGTTAGATCAACAGAATTAACTCTAGCATTGATTCTAGGTTGAAGAATCTTGTTCTTAACACCAGGAGTAGCAGACAGACCGTTGATCAACCCAGGAGGTGACCATGCGCGACCGATCCGACCGCTATCACTTAGAGAGCCGACTCATCCATGGCAAGATGGTGAATCGTCACTGGAACTATCAAGACCACATCGTGCCGCCGATCAGTGCTTCGAGCGCCTACCGGCTGGAGAGCTCGCAGCGCGGTGCCGAAGGGTTTGTCGAGTTCGCTAATCCCGAGTTCAACGACGACGAGCGGCCACCGATTTACATCTACGATCGGCTAGACGAGCCCAGTCGCGGTATGTTGGAGGACAATTTGGCCGTGGCCGAAGGCGGTGAGTCCTGCGTGACGTTTGCGACCGGTATGGCAGCAATTTCAGCCGCCCTGGGAGTCTTGGTGAAGGTGGGCGACACGGTTGCGTCCCATCGCAACATTTACGGCTGCACCTATTCGCTGTTCGTCAACTGGTTTCCACGCCTGGGGATCGAGGTGGTGTTCGGTGACTTTACCGACCTCGAGCAACTGGACGCAGTGCTCGCCGCACATCCAACCGTCAAGGTGGTTTATGGCGAGACGCCGTCTAATCCCAACTTAGAGTTGCTCGATCTCGAAGCGATTGCAGCACGAGTCGAGGCGATCAACCGCGAGCGTCCACCGGAACGCCGGATCTTCACCCTGGTCGACAATACGTTCGCAACGCCGTTTTGCCAACGCCCACTGACCCACGGAATCGACGTTGTTGTGCACAGTCTGACCAAGGGTATCGGCGGTTTCGGAACCGACATGGGAGGCGCCGTGATCGCGCCCAAACTGTTGGAGCCAGATCTGCTGCTCTATCGCAAGGATTTCGGCGGAGCCCTAGCTCCCAAAGCCGCCTGGCCGGCGTTGGTTCATGGCTTGCCGACCCTGGCGTTGAGGACCCGCCGCCAGATGGACACGGCGCTCGAAGTTGCAACCTATCTCGAATCCCATCCGGCCATTGATCGAGTCTTGTTTCCAGGACTTGATAGCTTTCCGCAAGCGGAACTCGCCCGTCGCCAGATGCGAGATTTCGATGGTGAGTTTGCTCCCGGCAGTGTGGTCTATTTCCGGCTCGCCGGCAGCCCGGAGGCTGCCCGGACTGAAGGTCAACGTCTGATGGACTCGCTGGCGACGGATGCCCTGACCGTGACGCTTGCGGTCTCGTTGGGACAGATTCGGACCCTGGTTGAGCATCCGGCCTCCATGACCCACGCTCCGCTGCCTGTGGAGCGTCAGCTCGAAGCCGGGATCGATCCCGGAGGCATCCGATTGGCGATCGGCATCGAGCGAGCGAGTGACATCATTGCCGATCTCGAGCGGGCCTTGGATGCTACCAGTGCCGCCGCCGTGCGGCATGACGCAGAGCGGTGTTCTATCGGTCACGCGGTCACCGCCATGTCTTGACCCAGCGTCACTCGGCGGGGTCACTCGGCGGGGTCACTCGGTGGGGCCACTCGGGGCCTGCTTCCGTTACAATAGTCAAGGCAAATGGCCTCGGCAGGCTGAAGCAACCCCGGGACGGCACAGCGATCATGACGACCACCGACGAGCATCCATTGCAGGACCCTGAGCAAGCAGCTTTGGGTCTCTGCCGAGTCATCCACGAATTCCATGCCGAGGGCTGGTGTTGGGGTACCGGTGGCAACTTCAGCGTCACCCTGAGCCGAAACCCGTTACGGTTACTGATCACTCAGTCGGGACGGGACAAGCGCCGCCTGACGACGGATGATTTTGTGTTGGTGGGCCGGGACGGGGCGCCAGTAACCGCTGGCGCCGGGCGTCCGTCAGCCGAGACCTTGGTGCATTCGAGCATCGTCTCGGCAACCGGTGCTGGTGCCACGCTCCACACCCATTCGGTCGCTGCAACACTCTTGTCTGAGCATTTCTGCTCCGAGGCCGGCTTCACTCTGACCGGATACGAAATGTTGAAGGGGCTCGAAGGGATCACAACCCATCGCGCTGAGGTTTTTGTCCCGGTTTTGCCAAACGCTCAAGATATGTCTGCGTTCAGTCACCGAGTTGATGCGTTACTCGCCGAGCGTCCTGGGCTGCATGGTTTCCTGATGGCTGGCCATGGGCTCTACACCTGGGGTGTTAACCTCGAACAAGCGCAGCGCCACGTCGAGATCTTCGAGTTTCTGTTGGAATGCCAGGCCCGGAAGACCGGCTTCAAGTCTATTGCCTGAAGAGTGGAGGCAGGTACGAGGCATGGGGCTGGGCTAGAACGATTCACTGCTCACGATTGGAGGACATCCCATGGCTACCGTCAACATCCGTGACGAAGATCGAGTCTTGGAAGAGCCCGAAGCGATCTCTCAGTTTCTCTCGCCGTTCGGTATCTGGTACCGCCGATTCGAGGGCTCTGACACGCTGGATGCGTCGGCGACTCACGAAGAGATTTTGGCTGCATACGAGGCTCCGATTACGGAGCTCAAAGCGGAAGGTGGCTACATCACCGCTGATGTCATCGACATCCAGCCCGAAACCCCAAATCTCGACGCCATGCTCGCCAAGTTCAACGTTGAACATTGGCATGATGAAGACGAAGTGCGTTTTATTGTCCAGGGCCGTGGGCTGTTCCACATCCACCCCAAGGATGGACCGGTGTTCTCGATTGAGGTCGAGGCCGGGGACATGATCAAGGTACCGGTGGGCACGCGCCACTGGTTCGATCTCTGTCAGGATCGGCAGATCCGCGCTATCCGCTTGTTCCAAGATCCCGCCGGCTGGACGCCCCACTACACGGACTCTGGAACCGATGCACAATACCAGCCGCTGTGTTTTGGTCCCGGTTACGTGCCGACTCAGCAGGTCACCCGCCGTTTCTGATGGGACAGATTCGCGCCATCCTCAGCGATATCGAGGGAACGACCACCCCAATCTCATTCGTTTACGAGGTCCTTTTTCCGTATGCCGAGGCGCGGCTCGAAGCCGCTTGTGAGCGGGCTGCTTCAAATCCGGCGATTCGTTCGGCAGTTGACCAGTTGGCCAAGGAACACCAAGCGGAACCCGCCGGGGCTTGCCATCCCGAGTTTGGTGCGGGCTCTGCCTACGCCCGTTGGTTGATGAGTGAGGATCGCAAGTCCACCGGACTCAAGATGCTCCAGGGGTTGATTTGGGAAGAAGGTTACCGTAATGGCAGCCTACGAGCTCAAGTTTTTCCGGACGTTCCCACTGCTCTCAACACCTGGCAGCAAGCCGGAATGCGTCTCCGAATCTACTCCTCAGGCAGTGTGTTGGCACAGAAACTCCTGTTTGCCCACACTGAATATGGCGACCTGACGGGCTGTTTCGAGGGTTACCATGACACCACTACTGGGCCCAAGATGGTTGCCGAGTCGTACCGCGAGATCGCACGCGCTTATGCGCTCGATCCGGCTGCCGTGCTTTTCCTGAGCGACGTGGTAGCGGAGTTGGATGCTGCCACTGAGGCCGGCATGGAGACGGCATTGTTGCGGCGCCCAGGAAACAAGCCGGTAGCCGACGACAGCTCTCATCCCTCTTATTCGAGTTTCGATCAACTCGACGAGCGTCTCGAACTCAGTTGAGTGCCGCTGAGGGCGCGGCACTCAACTTGGCGCACTAGTCGCAGTCTTTAGCTGCGGGCGGCGCTTGCAGGCCGACGACGCCGTCCACCCCGACGGCGGCGGCGTGGGCCTTGGCCTCCCTCGGTGCCTGCGGGACGCTCGGAGTGGTCCTTACGACCACCGGGTTGTCCTGCGGGTTGTCCGGCAGCAGGCCGACTTTGTCCGGCAGCAGGCCGACCTTGTCCGGCAGCAGGCCGACCTTGCCCGGTGGCAGGCCGTCCTGGCCTGGCAGCGGGTCTTCCCGGTCCGGCAGCAGGCCTACCTTGGCTGGTTGCCGGGCCACGCCCCTTGCCGCGGTGGGGTTTGTTGCCACGACCCTCAGCTTTGGGTTGGCCACTTTTGGCCTGCGGGGCACCATGCTGGGCTTTGCGCTCCGCCTTGGCGCGAGCCCGGGCCCGCTCTTCAGCCTTGCGAGCACGGATGGCCGCAATGCGGTCCGCGATTGGGATTTCGAGCTGCTCGCCGCCCGCCGCGTTGTTGTCAAACCCTTCGAGTTGGCGTCGTGGCAAGCGTTTGCCGACGGCACGCTCGATAGCGTTGAGGTCGTTCTTCTCCTGCTGCGAGCAAAAGGTGAAGGCCTCTCCAGTCGCCTGGGCGCGGGCGGTCCGTCCGACCCGATGGATGTAATCCTCGGGCAGGTGAGGGACGTCAAAATTCACCACATGGGAGAGGGCTTCGACGTCGATACCGCGGGCTGCGATGTCGGTGGCCACCAAAACTTTGATCTTGTGGTTCTTGAAGTCGGCAAGAGCGCGGGTACGTTGTGCCTGGCTGCGGTTGCCATGAATCCGGTCGCAGTTGACGCCTCGTTTGCCCAGGTATTGGGCGAGGCGATTGGCTCGATGTTTAGTGCGTGTGAACACCAGCACGTTGTCGATTTCGCCCTGCTCCAGCAGCTTGAAGAGCAACAGCGATTTGAGGTCTTGGCGCACCAAGAAGATGGCTTGCTCGATCCCGGTGGCTGGCGCCGAACGGCGTTCGACGTTGATCCGGACCGGATTCTGTAGCAGCTCCCGCGACAACGTGACGATCGGCGGCGGCATGGTAGCCGAGAAGAAGAGCGTCTGGTTGCGTGGCGGCAGATGTTTCAACACGCGACGAATGTCGGGTAGGAATCCCATGTCCAACATGCGATCCGCTTCGTCGAGTACTAGGACCTCGAGGCCTGACAGGCGAGCATAGGGTTGCCTGAAATGATCGAGCAAACGGCCTGGACAAGCGACAATGACGTCGATGCCCTGGCGGAAGGACTTCTCTTGCGGCCCGAAGCCGACACCGCCGTAAACCGCCGCGGCACGCAACCGGGTGTGCTTGGCCAAAGCGTTGAAGTGTTCGACGATTTGAGCAGCGAGCTCGCGGGTCGGGGTGATAATCAAAGCGCGGGTGGTGCCGCGTTTGGTGTTGATCAAACGCTGCAAGATCGGCAGCACAAAAGCTGCCGTTTTACCGCTGCCGGTCATGGCGCAAGCCAGCAAGTCGCGGCCTTCGAGAGCCGGGGGGATGGCGTCGCGTTGGATCGGGGTCGGGTCAACAAATCCCATGTCATCGAGGCCCTGCAGTAGGGCCGGATGGAGATTGGATGCAGAAAAACTCATAGAGAACGTATCTCTTTCTGAGAACGCACGAATGCTGTCGGACTGGGAGCCGCAAGTAATCTGGGGCAGAGTAGAAAACTCTACAAAGACGACTACAGGGCTGTGTTTCCCACGGGCAGCGAGGCCGCGTCGCTCGGACGTTCCGGCTGATTCAAGAAAATGCTAACGGAGGACTAAGCCGGGGAGGCCGCCGCTGGTCTAGGTGGGGTGTGCGTGAGAAGCAACGCCATGAATGGCTCGCTCGGATCACGAACGTGCCGCAGTATGGCATAGATTCTTAGCGGCGACAACCTGGCTAGCTGTCGGGAGGTGTCGGTGGGCTGCGCCAGGCATCGCCAGAGCGAGGCTGGTGGGCCCGCCGATAGGCCCGGGGGCCGCTACCCGAGAAGTTTTTGAATTTGCGACTGAAGGCTTCGCAACATCTTCGTACTTATGTCACGTATGCTCTCGCCCTGGCGGTCAGTCTGGTGATCGTTACTCCGATTTACGCCAGCGAAGCGGCTAGCACGTCGAATGGCCTGACCGCCGCCGGCGGGCCGCTGGCGATCCACGGCTTTGATCCGGTGTCCTACTTCAGTGGCGTTCCGCGACGTGGCGTCGCGATTTTCCAAGCAAGAACCCGCCATTGGCGGGCTGAGCTGGGATTTCGGCCGAAATGGTCTTGGCGATAGCAGCGCGGGCTGAGATAGTGAGCAAGAATTCGTCCGTCACTCAACACCGATCCGTCAGGCGGCTTAGCAATCTTGGAGGATGTCATGGCTGATGCGTCGACTTTGATAACTACTTTACAATCCGCTCCTCCTATTATCATCGGCCTCGTTCGCGAGATTCCGCCGCAGAATCTAAAGCGACGCCCCAGCCCAACTAAGTGGTCCGCGCACGAACATGCTTGCCATATATCTACAGCAGACGCGGCCTACCTATCACGGCTAGAGTTGATGCTGTCTGATCCCGAGCCCTACATAAAGTCTATGCTGCCATCCGCAGATGAGGAGGCTGGGTCACTACTAAACGCCGACCTGGACGAAGCACTTGACCTCTACGTGAGAGAGCGTGCACGGCTGGTAGTGCGTTTGAGGGAGCTGTCCGAAGGGGACTGGCAAAGGACGGCGAGGCATGAAGGGTACGGCCACTACTCCGTATTCATCATGTTCAGGGACCTGCTATTGCACGAGATGCTTCACACATACAGGATGCAGGAGCTGATGCTAAAGAAAGCCTGGTAGTAAAACTTCAGCTAAACAGGCCGCCGCCTAACAAGCGATTCAAGCTGCAGGGGTGCTTCTTTGGCGGCTCAGGCGATGTGCCATGAAGAGTTGAATAGTGCACTCGAGTGTGACATCGGCACCCGTGTAGAATCTCCTCGAGACTGCGGTAGACGCTGAACACAGGACCACGGATAAGACAGCTGAACCGGAGAGGCGACCCATGGCAGCCAAAATTGACGCTTTCATAAGCTACAGTCACAAAGATACCGAGTATCTGGAGCATCTGCGGCGCCACTTACGGCCGCTCGAGCGCCACGGTCGACTCAACCTCTGGGACGACCACAAGATAGGGGCCGGGGATCGCTGGTACGACCAGATCCGACAGGCGATGGCTGCGGCTCGGGTTGCGATCCTGCTCGTCAGTGACAACTTTCTCAATTCGGATTTCATCCACGAAGAAGAGCTGGGGCCGTTTCTACAGGCGGCGGAAGAGGATGGTCTTCTGATCCTGTGGATTCCGATCCGGCCTTGCCTGGTCGAGGCGACGCCGATCAGTCGCTACCAGGCGGTGTGTGATCCCGCGCAGCCTTTGTGCGATTTTGCAGGTGCTGAACTCGATCGGCGATTGGTTCGCATTGCCAAGTCGATCCAGATGGCGATCGAGCCGTTGACCGAGACCGTCCAGTTTGGCAAGAACTTGATGCTTTGCCGTCAATCGCGGCAGACTACGTTGACGATCCTGAACGAGTTTGCTGGCGGCGAGTCGGCGCTCGAGCACAGCCCTGGCCCTGGACGATGGAGCATCGCCGAAGTGGCTGAACATTTGCTGCTGACCGATCGTTATTTCCTCAGGGAATTGCGCACCATAGTCAAGCAAGTGCAGGCTGGTCAGGAGCCCACGCTTCGCCGATCTTTGGAGGATTTCCCGCTCTCCTTTCGGCTCGTTCCGGATGCTCTCGAACCCTACATCGTGATGCCGTTCTCGTTCATGACCCGGGTCGCACCGCCGATGCTGCGGGAAGTTATGGCGCGCAACCGTGTGGTCGAGATTGATGCACCGCCGGCCACGGTTCCGCAGGGATTGACTCCCTCTTCGCAGTTGGCTACCGAGCTCGAACAGTCGTTGAAAGAAATCGAGGTCTTCTTTCGACAGCATCCACATGTCGATTTCCAAGAGATCCGTTTAGAACATCCGATCTTGGGTACCCCTTCGGTGATGGATTTTTTGCGGTTTTTGGCGGCTCACGAGCAGCGCCACCACAAGCAGATGTGGGCCAACCTAGAGCAACTCAAGCGTCAGGGTAAGGCAACCATCGACTGGTCGTCTCTGCTCGGTTACTGACGGATGCTCATGACCCTGTGTTGACTTCAGTTCTGATCACATTTCCTGGTAGGTCGGTGGTTCTGGGTAACTCTCGAGCGAAAGTTGCGTTTAATGGGGAGAGCCCTATCAGCCAATGGAGACTTCATGAATCGTTTAGATTCCACCCGTACACTCGACTTCGCAGGTTTTTCTACCGTCGTTCTAGTTACAGTCGTTTTAGCTGCTGTTGTTCTGGCTGCCGTTGCACCGGAGACTCTGGCAGACACAGGAGTGCAGGCAGAGGCGTCGAAGACGCGCCGGCAGCGGGTCGAACAATCGCTACAGACTGCCATCGTTCCCAGTGTCGAGACCGGCTACGAGCTCGAGGAGCGGATCCGAGCACACGACGCGCCGGGCATCACGATTGCGGTCATCGAAGACTTCGAGCTGGACTGGGCAAGAGCCTACGGTAAAGCAGACACCACCACCGGCCGCCAGCTGACGACCCAGACGCGCCATAACGTCGGGTCGGTTTCAAAGACGGTGTGCGCGATGACCGCAATGCGATTGGTCGAAGCCGGCAAGCTCGCGCTCGATGAGCCGATCAATCGCTACCTCAAGTCTTGGCAGCTGCCCGAGAACGAGTTCACTAAAGACAACCCAGTGACGCTTCGACTGCTTCTGAGTCATAGTGCCGGCACCACCGTACACGGCTTCCCCGGTTACCGGCCGGACGCCGAGTTGCCCTCGATTCAGCAAGTCCTCAACGGTGAAGATCCCGCCAATACCGATCCGATTCGGGTGGATCGTGTTCCGGGGGAGGGCTACCGGTACTCTGGCGGGGGTACGACCGTAGTCCAGTTAGCGATCATGGATGTGACGGGCAAGTCGTTCGAGGACGCGGCGCGCGAGTTGGTGCTTGAGCCGCTCGGCATGGAGCATACGACTTACAGGCAGCCAGTGGATGGCGTAGACCTCGGTGAGCGTGCCGTTGGTTATGCTGATAATCCGTCATTCATGGGGACCGAGGTTTTTATTGCGCAGGGTGCTGCCGGTCTGTGGTCCACCCCTACGGACCTGGCGCGGCTGATGATCGAAATCATGAAGGCGTACCGTGGCGATGAGGGCACCATCATTTCGCAGAAGACGGCGCAGGAGATGCTCACCCGAGTTTCTGGTGATGCCGGCCTCGGATTTTTTCTCGAAGACCACAACGGCGCGTTGTCCTTTGGCCACGGCGGGGACAATACGGGCTTCCACGCCTACGTGATGGGTCTACCGGCAACAGGCCAGGGGATCGTGACGATCGTCAACAGCGACGTGGGCGACGAACTGCAGCAGGAAGTGGCGCGTGCAGCGGATACCGTTTATGGATGGCCAGAAGACACCTGGGACGCAGAAGTCGTCGCGACGGGCAAGTTGGACCGAAAGGTAGCTCGCGCCATCTCCGGCCGCTACCAGTTGGGCGCCAACGACGTCATCACCGTTGTGCGAGACGGCAGCCAAATGACCTACCGGGAATGTTATTGGGGCTCCCGTGTGACCGAGATGCTGCCGCTGACCAACGGGCACTTTCAATTGGTATCGGGTAACAATTCGCTGGGCAGCCGCGCGGAACTAGTGTTCGAAACCGACAAGAGTGGCAACGTGAGTGCGATGCGTCGCGTCGGCACCGAATACGTCATGCCGCGACTCGACAAGAACAACCTTTTGCCGTTGGAGTACATCGAGGCTGGCGACATCAACGGTGCGATGTCCAAATGGGACGAACAATCGGATCTCGATCCCGGCCTGATGCGCTTCACCGCTCGCCGGTTCGGACTGCACGACAAGGACCAGCTGAAGTCGGGGATCGAAGTCCGCACGTATGTGGCCAAACGTTTTCCGTTGGATCAGGAAGCGCAAGAAATGCTCGCCGAAGCCTACGCGGTTGCGGGCGACGAGGCGCAAGTCCAGAAGACCAAACGTCAAGCCGAAGCGCGGGTGAAAGCGCTGGCCGCTGTGTCGTCGCAGTTCGATGCTGGGCAGGTCCAGCCAGCGCTGGCAGCGTTTGATCGCCTGGCCGCCGACATCGGATCATCTGACGCCTATCGCTGGTTGTTGGGAACTGCTGAGGGATGGCTCGCAGACTCACCCCAGCACGCCACGCTTGTCGCCAAACATGCCGCCCGACATCTTCCGAAATCGGCGACGGCACAGGCGACCCTGGCCCGTGCTCTCTGGGCCACCGGCGACGCGCCCCGTGCTATTGAGGTTATGGATCGTGCCATCGAGGCAAATCCAGCCGTCGAACAAACGGTGATCGAACGGATGTGGATTCGAGACCGTTGGAAGGGCGAGGCCGTAACCCTGAGTGAGCCAGAGATGACACGGTATGTCGGCGACTACGGCCCACGCCACATCGTGGTGAGTGAGGGCCAGCTAGCCTACTATCGCGGGTCGAATCCTCCACAAACATTGATTCCATTAGGCAACCACCAGTTCATGATGCGAGATCTCGACTATTTCAAGTTGGAGTTTGTGATGGACGCCGAGGGTCGCCCCGACCGGATTGTTGGCCATTACAGTAGTGGCCGACGCGACGAATCGCCCCGGGACTCGGTTGACGTCGACCAGTGAAACCGGCTCACTGACGATTATCCGCTCACTCGGTCAACCGAGTCTCGACCTGATCCAGGCTCGTCGTTTGACCCATCACGGTCACCCGGTCGCCGCGTTGCAATCGGGTGTAGCCGTGGGAGATCAGCGACGCGCCGTCGCGCTCCACCGACAGGACCAGCACGTCGAGGGGCAGCTGGAGCTCGCGTAGAGATGCGCCATCAAGGTCGCGGTTCGACATCTCGATTTCGATGACGTCGCGTTCGACGTCCATGCCGACAACCATGCCGGTTAATGACGGCGAGCGTACGAAGTGGTCGAGCACGTTGACCAGGGCTACACTGGGATCGATGGCGGTGGCACCGTACTGTTGGCAACGCGCTGCCGCTTCCTGGCTCGCCACCCTTGCCACGACATTGGACACGCCGAGCTCATCATGAGCCAGCCGGCAGAGATCGATGTTGGCGTCTTCACCCATCAAACCGACTAGGGTTCGTGCCTTGTCGGCGCCGATCCGACTCAGGGCGGCACCGGACAACTCGTCGATGTGGATCAGGTCGATGTCGCTTGGTTCGTCTTCTGAGATAGGTCGGCGACTGATCAGAGAGGGCCGCCAGCCGTGGTCTGCGAGTTGGCGGGCCAGTGCCCAGGACTGGCCGTCGAGACCGAAGATCAGAACCCTGGGGGCACGGCGAAGGCCATCGGCGAGGTCTACCCGGGCTTCTCCCATCGTCTTGAGGACCCATTTGGCAGCCGGTGGGCCAATGAGCTGGTTGACGACGATGACCGCAATCATGGTGGTGGCGAAGCTACCGCCCCATTCCGGGAAGTCGACCGACACCTCCTTCGCCAGACCGAGGCCGATGCCGGCCTGGGTCAGCATGCCGAGCCAGGTCAGGCGTCGAATTCTGGGCGGCGCTCCGGCCGCCAGACCACCGAGGTAGGAGCCCGTAATAATTGCCAGCAGACGTACAACCAGGAGTATCAGAGCGATGCGCCATGCCACCCGCAATGACACTAGGTCGAGGGAGGCGCCGGCCAGTGTAAAAAATGCCAGGTAAACCGTCGGCCCGGTGACTTTCAAGATGCGCTCGAAGTCTGCACGGTAGCTGGAAAGATTGCCGACCACAAAACCCGCCACCATACACACCAACAGCGGCTCCAGAAAGATCTCGAACGGGCCAGTGGTGTGGGTTGTCTCCCGCAACCAGCCGCTGGCCGCATAAACGCCCACTCCGGTGGCCAGCACCAGCACGCTCTGCACCTGGAGCCGCCGTCCGAATTGCAGCACCAGCTGAAGGATTCCCGCTACCGCAACCCCCACTAGGGCAGCCATCAGAATTTCACCGAGAACCAGGAAAACGAGGCTGATACGGAACTCGGAGTCGCGGAGCAGGACATCGGCGACCGAAGTGCTGACTGCAAACAGCATGATGACCGCAACGTCGAGCGCAACGGTGACCCCGAGCAGCATGCGAGTAAACGGACCACGGGCGCGTAGCTCAGCAACCAATGCGATCAACGACGATGGCGAGCGCGAGACCAAAATTGCGCCGGTCACCAAGCCGACTGCCAAGCGAGCTTGGCTGCCCATGCCATCGAGGAAGGGTGCCGAGTCTGCCATCCACAGAATCGTTGGTACCGCTAACAGGTACGAGGCTGTGACGATCCCGAGGGTGATCCACCAGATCCGATGCAGCTGGTGCCGGATCTCGCGATAGTGCAGCTCGGCGCCGGCCGCGAAGGCGATAAACGCAAGGGCCAGCTCGTCGACGATACGCAGCTGCAGAACCTGTTCGGCTGACAGGATTTTCAGCACGTAGGGGCCGATCAAGACCCCGGCGAGTAAGAAGCCGGTGATCAGCGGCAGCTTGAATCGACTTGCCGCTTTGCCGATGCGCTCGGCAGCGAGCACCAGCACGGCGAACAAGGTGAACAGCGTCAGAAAGTCGAACACGAGTGTACTCATCCCAGGAAGTGACGAAGACTATCAGGAGACTCGTCTTCGCACGATCTTGCAGGCGTTATCGGCTGCAGAAGGTACCGGCTGCAGAAGGTGCCGGCTGCAGAAGGTGCCGGCTCGTCAATTCCACGCGGAGGTGTCGCCTGATTCGAAGTTATCCTGGAAGATAGTTCCACCACCGAGGCTGCCGTCGGCATTGAGATTTTGCGCTAGGACGTCACGGGAGCCAGAATCGCCGTCGGACCAACCGAAAATGGCGAAACCACTTGTGCTTTCGGTCGTCGCCAGGCGAGAGGTGCCGGTGGCAGAAGAGGCGAGATCGACGATAGCCGGGGACCAGACGGAGGCACCGGTGCCGTCGAGGCGGGTAGCGCGAATCGGTTGGTTACCGAACCCGATGGTCTCAGCCCAGGCCACGACCGCGCCGTCATTCCACGGTAGAGCTCGAACTTGGCCAATCTCTTCTGCGCCCAGGGGGATCACTTCCTGACCGTTGTCACTCCATTGGCGCACGCCGCTGGCATCGAGCTTTTGGCCATAGAGGCCGAACTGGCTCTGGGCGCCATTGAGCTCGGTCCAGAAGAGAAACATCTCCTCAGCAACCGGGCTCCAAGCGACGGAGGGGCTGACTCGTAGCCGGCTGCCGTCGGTTGAGGTCGGTACGCCGTTGTGGGCAAACGCCTCGGTGCCATTGGCTAGGATGCGTTGGGCGCGGCATTGCAGGCTGGGGCTGCTGGTGTACCAGGCAAAAACAGCACCACCGCTGCCGTCGTCGAGAAAGGACGGGAAGTTGCCGAATTGGAGTGAGCCGGAGGCGTCGTCGTAGACCTGGACGTGTGCGGTGCCCCATAAGCTGGCGCCGTCGGCCGAAGCCAGTTTCTGGGCCCATAGGTGGCGTGGCCCAGCACCACCGCTGGATTGGACCCATGCCAGGACCACGTTGCCAGCATCGGATGCTTGGAGATCGCTGAAGGCGAAGCTACCACTGGCTGGAGCCAGCACCACCGCTGCGCCCCAAAACGCGGCGCCACTGGGATTGAGCTTGTGAGCGACAACGTTGACGTCTTGCGTCCAGGCGACCACAACGTTGCCGTCGCTGGTGCCAGCGATTTTGGGAGCTGCCACGAAGTCAGCAGTGTTGGTGACGTCGATTCCACCCGCACCCCAAAGCAGAGTGCCGTCGGGGGCAACCCTGGCCGCCGCAATCTGGACATTGACGCCGGTATCACTACGAAACGCCAACAGGGCGTTGCCCGCGGTGTCGACGGCGAGGCCGTAGTCCTGGGTTGAGCTAAAGCCTCGGTCTGCCACCAGCACGCCGTTGTGTGCCCATTGCTCGTTGCCGGCGGCATCGAGACGTTGGAGATACAGGTCGTAACCGCTAGCGGCGTTGTCGAACCAACTGATGTAACAACCACCATCGGCGGTTGATGCCAGTTTGGTCTGCACTTGTTCGTTGGCCCGATCGGCGATCACTAGATTGGTCGCTGGGTCGTCGGACCATTGAGCCTGGGCCGCGGGCCCGACCGTCGACCCGGTGATGGCGGAGATCAAGACTACGGTCGCGAACGAGCGAGTGGAGAGTTTCATGTTCTGAGTTTACGCCAAGACGGCCGAAACGGCCTACCGACGCGATCGGCAGCGATGCCTACAATCAGACGCTGGCTCTTGCGAGAGCTCGCGCCGTCGCCGAGTGGCTGGTTGGCGCCGGGGTTGGAGCTGCCCAAAGGCAACAGCTTGGGCATGGCGAAACCCAGCCAATGGCCACCAACGACACGGCGGACGGGCGGCAACTCAATCGTCGAGTCGAGATTGTGGTCGAACGTAATCCATCCGCAGCGTCAGGAGTCTGAGCGAGACGACGGGAGCGGTTGTGCGCCTTGGTGACGAAACCTAGTCCGCTAATGCCTGTCGAGGGTGCTGCTGCTGGCGTGCTGCTGGGTGCTGCTAGTGCTTTGAGTGCTGCTGCTTGTGCTGCTGGGTGCTGTTACGGAGCCGCAACACCCTCTATTCCGCTCTCTATTTGGACAAATTGGTCAAAGTGCGACCCCATTTGGGTGATTCGGTCGACAGTGCCTGGAAAAAGTGCCCAGGAGAAGACCTTTCGACGATCCAAACAGGCACCCAACCGCCGGGAGAAGACCTTTCGAACGTTGCTAGTCGAGTCCCACCGTGGGAGAACGGGTGTCGTTCGTCACGGCAAGAGGCCTGCGAGCGGGAGAAGACCCTTCGGCCGTTGGCACACGTCTCCTTCCGGGCGCGGAGCGGGAGTCAGAAGACGGTAGAGGCGTCCTGCCGCCGTTGGAACGCTAGTTGGCTCTTGGTTACGACGTCCTTTTGACGACAAAGCGGCAGGGTCAAGATGGGAAAGACGCTCGACGCCGAGTGACGCAGCTGTGCGCGCAGTCCACAGGGGGCGACCGGACAACCGGGGTGCTTTCCAAGAAACAAGATTGCTACCGCCTCCTTTATCTTCGTCCCGCTAGGGACGTTATCACTGAGCGCGGGACTTCAGTCCCGCGTGCGGGTTCGGTTTCGGCACTAGGGCGCACAGCCGTGCGCCCCTACGCAGAGTCTTGCCGATATGGTGTGTCTTGGCGATCAAGCGCCAAAGCCCACGCCATGTTTTCGCCACGATCTGCCGACGATGCGCCCCAAGAACAGCGGACCGTTGACGGACGGCTGCGTTCTCATGCTCCTACGGCGCGGAGCCCTCAACCCACCGCGCAGAAGGAGACATTATGAGCCCGTCCGCCAGAGAAACTTCGAGCCGTCGTCGCCAAGTACTGATCACTGCCATGGCCGCAGTCGTTTTGCTGATCACTGCGCCGGCAATCGCTGACCTCGACATTGTTTTTGTTCTCGACACCACCGGCTCGATGCAGCGCGAGCTCGATGAGGCCAAAAACCGGGTGGTGGATCTGGCGCGTTCGGTCGGTGAGGCTCGGCCGGGCGAGACGTTACGTTTCGGTGTCGTAGCCTACCGCGATCGGGGAGACGCTTATGTCACCCGGGTGCAGGAGTTGTCGGAAGACGTGTCGGGGCCGTTGGAATTCTTGAAGAGCTTACAGGCGGACGGCGGCGGCGACGGGCCCGAGGATGTTTTAGGCGGGATTGCTGCTGGGATTCGGGAAACGGGCTGGAGTCCAGGGGCCGAGCGGATGTTGTTTCTGGTCGGCGACGCGCCGCCTCACCTCGACTACGGGGACGGTCCGAAACCGCAGGAACTCGTCGACGAAGCCCTCCGCGAGCGCATCGCGATTCACACCATCGGTTGTCGATCCTTGCCGACGCATGGGATTCGATTCTTCCGTCGTCTGGCGTACGCCACTGAGGGTAGCTATCAACATATCGGGGCAGTCCGGGCGGCTGAGCCGGAGCTTGCCAGTGCTCTGCTGCGTGCCGCGGCGCCATCGACCGAGGTCCGCTCGGCCGGGGATCCGGTTGCGGTTACGCCGCGGTTGCATCGCGAGGGTGGTGCTGGCACCGCCCTGCTGGTTCGCCATGGCGGCGACAGCCGTGGCCCTCAGGGCAGCACCCGAGCTCTCGACGGTTGTGTGCTGGAGGTCCGGGTGCCACCGGGCATGGCACTCACGGATCCGCCGGAGGTCGGATTGGGTGCGGACGTGCTGAATGTTGCGCTTTCTATCGCGTCCGACCCGGTGAGTATCGGTAGCGTCGATCTTTATTCGATGGAGCGCTGCGCGGCACTTTCGACACCGGTTCGGGTGACCTTAGGGGAGGGCTGAGTCATGTTGCGCAACCACAAATCCAAGACGGCCGTGCTGGCGGTGCTCTTATTCTGGGCCGGTGTCCCGCTCATGGCGCAGAACGACAAGGCTGCAGGTCTCTTCACGACTGCCCGGGACCTGCCGCTGGTGTCCCAATCGCTGGTTGTAACAATCACCGATCACGAGGCCTTAGTCGACCTTGTTCAGGTTTTTGCCAACGACGGCCCGGACATTGGCCAGGCAGACTATCGACTGCCGCTGCCGGAAGGCGCCACGGTTCTAGGGTATGGCTTTTGGCAGGGTGACGAATTCCTCGCCGCCGAGCTCAAGGGAAAGGCCCAAGCGGTTGCCGCACATCAAGCGGCGGCCAGTGAAGGTAAGGCGACCGGGTTGTCGCGCAGTCATCGCGGTCTTACGCAGAGTTTTTCGGTTTACCCGGTGCTTGCCGGTGAGCTGAAGCAGGTTGAGATGACGTTGCGGCTACCGGTCGTGAGTGAGGACGGCCGAAACCATCTGCGGTTGCCGATTGAGCGTTTTCTCGGCCGCTCGCCAGTGTCGTCGACGGTTGTGGTTCATCTCGAGACGGCCGAACCGATTCAAGATCTCGGAGTCTCGCCGGTCATGGACGCAAGGTCGTTTCAAGTCACCGAACTGGCTTCGACGTCCGCCACCATGACATTGGCGGTTGATCGTGCAGTCGAAATCTGGTGGGCGGAGAAGATGCCGGCGTTTTTGGCCCGTGCCGAGGCCGTGGCGGTAGATGATGGAGTGCTCGCTTGGCAGCTGCGCCTGGCATTTCGTGCCGACGCTAGCGAGCGTCCTGAGGAGGAGTTGGTTGTCCTTGTAGATGGGTCGAGCTCGTTGCGGCGACGAGGTGCTGTGGTGGCCGAAGCCATCGAGCACATGTTGGCCCGATCTGCGAGTCCAGTGCGTGTGGTCGAGGTTGGTGCCGGGGTGCGCGAGCTCACAGGGGATGCGGCTGCAATCATTGCCGAGCTTGCCATCGGTCGTGGTGCCTTTGGCGTATCTTGGAACGATCTGATGGCAGCCGCTGCCGAGCAGGGATGTGAGCTCGGTGGCCGACGCTGCATCGTGTTGACGGATCCGCAAGTCCTGGGGACGGAGACGGTGCGCGAGGCGCCGTTTGTGCCTCTGTTCTTGGCTGACTCGGATGAATTGGCCTACTTTGCGACTCAGCTCGGGCCCCATGCGATGACCTGCGACACCGGTTCCGAGGCGCGAGGCAAGCTTGCAGCGTTGGTGGATGAGTTGGTGCGTCCCGCTTTGGTTGTGGAGGGTCTCGAGCAACGCGGCGGTACCCTCGAACTCCTGCCGGGGCAACGTTTGCAAGTTGCCTCCGGTGGTTATCTCAGGCTGTCCGGGTTTACTTACTCTCAGGAACCACTCGACTTAGAGCTGACTGTCGCTGGCGTCCCGCGACGTGTGCAAGTTGATGTGATGCCGATGCTTCCGGACGATCCACGGGCAGCCGCCGTGAGGCGCCAAGCTTACGGTCTGCGGCTCGACGAGTGGATGGCGACGTATCGCCGTCATCACGACCTTGAGTTGAAGCAGCAGATCATCGCGCTCAGTGTGCGGGAAGGTTTACCGACACCGGTGACCGCGTTCCAGGTTTCCGGGCCGAAGGTTTTGCCGAGTACAGGCACTGCGAGTGAGCTGCTCCAGGTCATCGGCTTGTTGTTGTTGGGGGCTGCTTTGTTGACACGGCTCTTGGGAAGACGATTGTGTTCTTGAGGTCGGTTGCAGGCAGCTTGGTCACGCGGTGCCTGGTGATCGCAGGTGTCCTGTGCCTGGCCTGGGGCTTCTACTTGCCGGCCAAGGCCAGGGTTGGCCAGGTCCTGCTTCAGTTCGCTTGGCAGCAGACCCTCGAGCACCAGACTCCAGACGTCGGCAATGGTCATAGACCCTGGCCATGGGCCGACACCTGGCCAGTCGCCCGTCTCCGCGTTCCAGCTTATGGGATTGATCAAGTCGTCCTGGCCGGTGCCGAAGGCGAAAGCCTGGCCTGGGCGCCGGGCCAGGTGGCAGGCAGCGCTCGACTCGGGTCAGAGGTTGGCAATGTTGCCCTGGCTGGACATCGGGACACCCATTTTAGCTTCCTGCGTCATCTCCAACAGGGCGACGAGGTCATTGTCATCGATTCTGCGGGTGTCGAGCATCGGTACCAAGTCGAGGCGACGTCCATCGTCGACGAAACGGATGTTGGCGTCCTGGAACCGGCATCACGAGCGGTGCTGACCCTGGTCACCTGTTATCCCTTCGACGTCATCACGCCGGGTGGCCCTCTCCGGTATGTGGTGCGAGCCGTTGCGATGGTTTAGCCGACCCCGATCAGACAATCCAGGCGTCGGCCCTTGGGCAGAAGGAACGCAGCGGACGAATGTTCTTGTCGCCGAAAGATCGGACGGAGTTTTTCCGTCTTATATGGGTGACTGTTGAATGGATTCCGCTCGTTGACTGCCCAAGGAGATCGAACCCGATGCCGCACGCTGTTCAGAAACCCAAGCCGGCTGTCAGCACCAGCCTGCTCAAGAAGATGGCCCCCGACGAGCTGCCGCGAGAACGTTTGTTGCGTTTGGGTGGGGCCGCGCTATCCGATGCCGAATTGCTTGCGGTGTTGTTGCGGACCGGCATACCTGGGACGTCGGCGATCGAGCTCGGGCACGAGGTTCTGGCCGAGCAGGGCGGTTTGAACGGTTTGTTGATGTCGGACGGTGCGGCACTGAAACGTCCTGGCTTGGGGCCGGCCAAGGCGGCGACCCTGTTGGCGGCGATTGAACTCAGCCGACGTCTGGCGCGCACCCAGGTGCCGCGACGAGACCTGCTCGATCGCCCCGACCTTGTCGCCAACTACTTGTCTCTGCGGTACGTCCAGCAAGATCAGGAGGTGATGGGGGCACTTTACCTCGACGTCCGCAACCGACTGATTGCCGAACGGGATATCTACCGCGGAACCGTCAGTCGAGCGGCGGTCGAACCGCGAGTGATTCTCAAGGAAGCGTTGTTGCGCTCGGCCTCCAGCTTCATTCTGTTCCACACCCATCCGAGCGGTGATCCATCGCCGAGTGCCCAGGATTTGTCCTTCACCCGTCGTCTATCGGACGCCGGGGAGCTGCTGGGTATTCGCTTGGTTGATCACTTGATTCTCGGCAGTTCAGGACGTTGGATTTCTCTCGGTCGAAGAGGTGCGTGGTAGGCCGGCAGCACGTTGTGACCGGGTTGGGGTTCGGGAGAGCATAGTCGTCGTGATCGCAAGCTGGTAAGCTTCTGCGCCTTCTACCCGAGGCTGTCTCAGCCATAGTCCCAATCCTCTGTCGGTTCTGCCTATCCCACTCGATTGAGTTCTGAATATGTCCAACGTCGATCCAACGTCTGAGTCTCTACAGGGTTCGTTGCAGCTTGGTGTGGCATGCAACGGCGACTTGCGTTGGGCAGTTGCCGACGTCACCGGGCCGTTGGAGTCGATCCGGCGAGCGCTCGACCTGTCGCCAGTAGCCGCGGTGGCCTTGGGGCGCGCTTTGACAGCGGCGGCTCTGGTGTTGCGTTTTACCACCAAGGAGCCGGGCCAGGTGCTACTCGAGGTCCTAGGTGATGGCCCGTTGGGCAAAATTGTCGCCGACGTCGACTTCGACGGGCATCTGCGTGGTCTGGTCGGGACGCCGCAACTAGCCGCAGACGACGACAGCCAGGTCACCTCGATCCGCTGGGCGATCGGGCAGGGCACGTTGCGTGTCACTCAGGAGTCCGATCACGGGCGGTACAGCAGCCAAGTCGAGCTGGTCAGCGGTGAGCTCGGCGCAGATCTGGTGCACTTCTTGGAGCAAAGCCAGCAGATCCACTCAGCAGCCTTGCTCGGTGTACTGCCCTTGCCGACCGGTATCGGAGCCGCAGGGGGCTTGTTGATCGAAGCCTTTCCTGGAGCTCCCGACAACACACTGGAACGTTTGGAAGCCAACATCGCACGGCTCGACGGCGTCAGTACCTACTTGGCGGATGGTGGCCCGAAGGCGTTGTGCGACGCTGTGTTGGCAGGATTTGATCGCGAGGACCTGGAGAGGTACCCGCTGAGCCACAGCTGTCGGTGTCGGCGTGACAGTGTGCTGGCGCCGATCCAGCAGATGTCCAGTGATGAAGTCGATTCCCTGGTAGACGACGCGGGGCGGATCGTGGCGGTGTGTGCCTTTTGTGGAGCTCGCTACGAAATCAGCCGAGAGGACCTGACCGTCCACTGATTGACGTCCACTGATTGACGACGACTGATTCGCGTCCTACTGATTCGAGACCTACCGATTCGAGGCACCTGAGATGAGCCGATATTACGTCACCACTCCGATTTATTATGTCAACGATCATCCCCACGTAGGGCATATTTACACGACGATCGTGGCCGACACGATTGCGCGGTACCGCCGGCTGTGTGGCGACGAGGTTTACTTCCTGACCGGTACCGACGAGCACGGTCAGAAGATCGAGCGTGCCGCTGCTGAGCGCGGCGTCGAGCCGATTGCGCTCAGTGACGAGGTTGTCTCGCGGTATCACAAGCTGTGGGATCAGCTCGGCATCTCGCACGACGATTTCATCCGGACCAGCGAGCCTCGTCATATCCGGGGTGTCGAAGCGATCATCGAGCGCATTGCAAAATCGGATGACTTCTACGTCGCCAAGCACGAGGGTTGGTACTGCGCTGGCTGCGAGACCTACTACACCGAAAAAGAATTACTCGATGGCGAACGCTGCCCGATTCACGAGAGCCCAGCTGAACGGAAGTCGGAAGAGAACGTGTTCTTCCGTCTCTCCAAGTACCAAGAGCAATTGCTCGCCTGGTACGACAGCGAGCCTTCTCCGGTGCTGCCGGCGACCCGCGCCAACGAAGTACGGAGCTTCGTGGCCGAAGGCTTACGTGACCTCTCGGTCAGTCGCACAAGTGTCAACTGGGCGGTGCCGTTTCCCGAGCATCCCGGGCATACGGTTTATGTCTGGCTCGACGCCCTCGTCAACTATGTGACCGCCCTGGGCTATGGCAAGGACGGTGGTGATGGCGAGCTCTACGAGTCGTTCTGGAACGGCGACGGAGCACGCCTTCACTTAGTGGGGAAAGACATCCTGCGCTTCCACGCGGTCTACTGGCCGGCGTTCCTGATGTCGGCCGGATTGCCTTTGCCGACCACCGTCTGGGCCCACGGTTGGTGGTTGCGCGACGAGCACAAGATCTCCAAGTCGGTCGGCAACGTCGTGCGCCCTGACGATCTGTTGGAGAAGTTCGGTACCGACAGCCTGCGCTACTTCCTGCTGCGGGAGATGGTGTTCGGCCAGGACGCGAGCTTCTCCGACGAAGCTTTCATCGATCGTTACAACAGCGACCTGGCGAACGATCTCGGCAACACCGCCAGCCGCTTGGTCACCCTAGCGCGGCGCCTTGGCGATGGTCACCTGCCTCCGAACCGCGGGGATGGTCCGCTACGCGAGGCTGCGGTAACAGCCTTGGCGGACTATCGTTCTGCAATGGACGCCTTTGCCTTCAGTCGCGCCCTCGAGAGCCTTTGGAAGCTGCTGTCCGTGACCAACAGTTTCCTGGTGGCGGAGGAGCCGTGGAAGAAGCTCAAGGACCCAGAAGCGGCGGAAAGTGTCGGCGGCGTCCTATGGGATGCGCTAGAGGCGGTTCGGCTGGTGTCGGTGGCCTTGTTGCCGTTCCTGCCCGAAAAGGCCCCCGAGGTGTTGAAGGCAATTGGTGCCGAGGTTCCGAGTGACGATTCGACCTTGCAGTGGGGAGGCCTGCCGAACGGCGCCGAACTCCCGGCCATCCAACCCATCTTTCCGCGCATCGACAAAAAAGCCTACCTGGCCGCCGGTGACGAGGCCGCGCAAGGTAAGGCGGAGCAGGCGCCAGCCAAGAAGGGCAAGGGCCAGCCATCTGGCGACAAGAAGGCCAAAGATCAGAAGGCGTCAGCCCCCGCCGAGGATGGCAGAATCAAGATTGATCAATTCTTCGATGTTGAACTCCGGGTCGCCGAGGTGAAGGCTGCCGAAGCAGTGAAGAAGTCGAACAAGCTTCTCAAGTTGACCGTCGACGTTGGTGAAGAGTCCCCACGAACAATTGTCGCCGGCATGGCAAAAGCCTACAAGCCGGAGGAGATGGTCGGTCGCCAAGTCGTCATCGTCGCCAACCTGGCCCCCGCCAAGTTGATGGGGATCGAGTCGAACGGCATGGTCCTGGCGGCCGAAGAGGGTGGCCTGCCAGTCCTGCTGAAGCCGTCCGCTCCGGTGCCGAACGGGACTCGAGTGCGCTAGGTCACAGACGTGTTCCAGCCTTCAGGAACTCTGGCACTCGTCTAGAGAACTCCCGAACGAGCCTCGATTCGACCTTCCCGCCATCGACGAAGGTGCGGACTAGGCCGTCGATAGGGACGCACTGTCCTCTCAACTGGACATTGGCAGACCCCGTAGCTTAACAAAGCCTATACCAATGAGTTTTCGGTCCGGTATGCTGTTTGCTTGAAGAATCAGGTATCTCATACCAAATGTGGCCTAGAGACGTGTTGAGCAAGAGAACTGTGCTTAGGAGGACGCTCCGATGAAGCATCCAAAGCGTGCTGACAACCGGCGATGGCAGCAGATTCTGATGGGTTTGATGATGGTCTGCTGGTTTGATCCGGTGGTTGTGACAGACGCGGTAGCGCAAGAGCGCGAGGTATTCGGCGAAGCGATTGAGGTCCGGGTGATCAACTTGGAGGTGCGGGTCACCGATCGCAGGGGAC